>MELF01000039.1 GCA_001767525.1 Acidobacteria bacterium RIFCSPLOWO2_12_FULL_68_19
CCCGGGCCAGCGCGCCCGTGAAGCTGTCGCCCGCCGCCAGCGCCCCACTCGACACCGCGTAGGTCAGCGCCGGGTCAGCCTCCCCGTAGACTTTCGACTTCGCCTCGGCGGTCACCGTCACCGGCCGCCGATTGACCGTGAGCGTTCCGTCGAGCAGCGCGAAGCTGTAGTTGCCCGCCGCCAGCGTCCCGAGCGTCGTCGTGATTGGGTAGCTCCCCACGGGACTCGTCGCCGTCGCCGCGGTCGCGAGCACCGGCGTCCCCGTGATGCCGCTCGTCGCCAGCGTCTCCCCGTTCTTGAAGCCGCTGAAGCTGGCCGTGAAAGCCGGGTCGGCGTCGCCGTAGACCCGCGCCTGGTTATCCGCCGCCACCGTCAGCACGGCCTTGGTGACCGTCAGCGCGCCGTTGGCGAACGCGAAACTGTAGTTCCCGCCCGCGAGCGTTCCCAGCGCCGTCGTGATTGGGTAGCTCCCCACGGGACTCGTCGCCGTCGCCGCGGTCGCGAGCACCGGCGTCCCCGTGACGCCGCTCGTCGCCAACGTCTCCCCGTTCTTGAAGCCGCTGTAGCCGGCCGTCAGCGGCGGATTCGCGTCCCCGTAACTCCGCGCCTGGTTGTCCGCCGTCACCGTCAGCACGGCCTTGGTGACCGCCAGCGTCCCATTGGCGAACGCGAAACTGTAGTTCCCGCCCGTGAGCGTTCCCAGCGCCGCCGTGATCGGATAGCTCCCCACGGGACTCGTCGGCGTCGCCGCCGTCGCGAGCGCCGGCGCGCCCGTCACCCCGCTCGTCGCCAGCGTCTCCCCGTTCTTGAAGCCGCTGAAGCTGGCCGTGAAGGCCGGGTCGGCGTCGCCGTAGACCCGCGCCTTGTTGTCCGCGGTTACCGTCAGCGTCGCCTGGGCAATGTTGAACGTCCGAGAGACGTCCGGGGCGGCGTTGTAATTGGTATCTCCCGCTTGCGAGGCGGTGATCGTGCAACTGCCCGCGCCAGTCAGGTGGACTGTGGCCCCCGTGATCGTGCAGGCGCCCGTCGCGGTGAGGGTGACGGCCAGGCCCGAGCTGGCGGTTCCGAGCACCGAGAAGTCGGGATCCCCATACGTCTTGTCACTCAACGGCTGGGCCAGGTCGAGCGCCTCGAGGCTCCGGAAATGACTGCTCGGCGTGTAGGCATCGCCATTGAAGCCCGCAAACGCATACAACATCGTCCCGACGACCGCCGCGCCCGCCGACGTCCGCGCGGTCGTGAGCGGCGGCAACTGCGCCCACTGGTTCGCCACCGGATCGTAGGTGAGCACCGAGGCGAGCAGCCCTGTCCCCGATCCGCCAATGACATAGATCCGCCCGTTGGCCGCCACGGCCGCCGCGCCCAGCCGAACCGCCGGCATCGGCGCCCGCAGGCTCCAGCTGTTGGTCGCCGGGTCGTACGCCTCCACCGACGCCGTTATCACCGCCGGACTAGCGGAATAGTCAATCCCCCCGAACACATAGAGCTTGCCGTTGGCCACCGCCACGGCGGCGCCCGCGCGGCTCACCAGCATCGGCGCCTTGGTGCTCCACGTGTTCGCCCCGATGTCATACGCCTGGACGAGGGTGCCGCTGTTGCCGCCCACCGCGTAGAGCACGCCGTTCACCACGCCGACGCCGTGGCTCGACCGAGCCGTGGGCATGGGAGCCCGTGCACTCCAGCTGTTCGTCGCCGGGTCATACGCCTCATTGGCGCCTGTCAGCGGTCCACAGCCAAGGGAGCCGCCGACGACATACACCTTCCCGTTCCACACCCCCGCCCGCGCTCCCTCGCGCGCCGTCGGCATCGCCGCCCGGCTGCTCCAGGTGTTCGTGCCGGGGTCATAGGCGGTGAGCGTCGTCAAATAGCTGCACAGGTGCGCCGCATCCCAGCCGCCCGCGGCATACACCACGCCGTTCAGCGCCGCATAGGCCGGCGAGGTCTGTGGCCCCGGCAGATTCGCCTTGTACGTCCACTGCGTCGGCGCCCCTAACGTGAGTGTCTGGTTCGCCTGGATCACCGTGAGCGTCCCGTTGCCGAAGGCGAAGGTATAGTTCCCGGCCGCGAGCGTCCCGAGCGACGGCGTAATCGGATAGCTCCCCACTGGGCTGGCCGTCGTTGCCGTCGTCGTCAGTGACGGTGCGCCGTTGACGCCGCTCGTGGCAAGCGTCTCGCCGTTGACGAATCCGGTGTAGGTGAACCCGAACGCAGGATTCGGCTCGCCGTACGTGCGACTCGCATTGTTGGCCGTGACGGTCAGCACGGCCTTGTTGACCGTCTGCGTCAACGAGGCGGACGTGCTCGCGTTGTAGCTCGTGCCGCCGCTGTATTCCGCCGTGACCGTATGGGTGCCGGCCGCGAGCGTGGCCGTGCTGTAGATCGCCTGTCCCGTGGGACCGACCTCCACGCCGCTCTGGAGGACCGTGCTCCCGTCCCGAAACGTCACGGTCCCGACGGGCGTGCCGCCCGACGAGCTCACCGTGGCGGTGAAGGTCACCGACTGGCCGTAGGTCGCCGGGTTCGACGACGACGCGACGGCCGTTGCCGTGTCGGCCCGAACTGTCAGCAGCGTGCTGCCCGCGACCGTCGGCGTCGAGACACTCCTGGCAGCGATGGTGCTCGTCCCGACGGCGGCGGAGAGCGCCAGGCCTCCACTGTCGATCGTGGCGACCGACGTGTTGCTGCTCGACCAGATGACCTGATTGCTGCTGAAGATCTCCAGCGTGCCAGTGACGCCGGAGGTCACATCCCCGCCTACCGCGTACAGCTTTCCGTCTATCGCAACCGCCTGCAGCCCGCCTTCTCGCGCCCTCGTGATCGGCGGGAGCGTGCTCCAGGAATTGGTCACCGGGTCGTACGCGAACGCGGAAGTCCGCCGCGAATTGGTGGCGTCGCTCCCCCCGACGACGATCAGGCGGCCGTCGATCACATCGGCCCCCATGCCGTACAACGCCGTCGGCATGGAGACGCCCATCGACCACGTGTTCGTCCCGGGATCGTAGACTTCGAGGTAGGGGGTAACGAAATCGGTAGAGCCGGTCCAGTGGCGGCCGCCGACCACATAGAACTTGCCGTTGATGACGCCGCTGGCGCCGTAGGCATGCGTATAGCCCGGGGAAGCCATGGCCGTCCAGGAATTCGTCGACGGATCGTAGCGATCGAACTGCTTGTAATACCCGCTCGAGCCGTTGCACGCTGTCAGAACGTAGATCTGCCCGTTGATGGCCCCCCCCACGGAGCACGCGCTCAAGTGCGGCACCGGAGCTTTGTTCGTCCATGTGGTTCCGTCGAACGCCTGCACCCTGGTCGTCGGCAGGCCGCTCAAGGGCCAGTCCCATCCGCCAATGACATAGATCAGGCCGTTGCCGGGCGAGACAGCGGTCCCCTGATAACTTCCGATGTATCCCGTCGAGGACTTCGTGCTCCACGTTCCGGTCGACGGGTTGTACGCTTGCACCAGGTTCGTCGCGCCGCTGACCCCGTCGCTCCCGCCGGCCACGTAGAGCAGGCCGTCTCCTCTGGTCGCAGCCATCGCCCAACTCCGAGCGCTCATCGGGTTGGCCACGGCCCATCTTCCGCCTTCGGGTGTGAGCGGACCTTGCGACCCGTCGCTGAACATCCCCGCGGCCGAAAAGCTCACGGTCGACCCGGGCGTCGCGATCGGATTGGCCGGCGAGACGGAAATCGAGCTCAACGTGACGACGGGCGACGTCAACGTCAACAGGACAGTATTCGACGTCAAGCCGGTCGGTGAGTTGAAGACCGTCACGTCGTGGGTCCCTGCGGCGAACGTTTCCGCGGAGATCGCACCGGCCAACTGCGTCGAGCTGTTGAACGTCGTCGCCACCGCCTGCCCGTTCACGCGCACGACCGACGATGAATCGAATCCGGAACCGTTCACAACGAGAGAGAAGGAACTGTTCGCGCCAGCCGCCGATGGTGAGAGGCTGGAAATCGTCGGAGGCGGAAGACCGACGACGAGCGTCGCCGTCTGACTGGCGGTCAAATAGCCGCAGGAGTAGTACGAATGCGGATAACCGGTAATCGAAACCGTGAACGTGTAGGAACCGGGCGGTGTTGTCGGCGGAACGTAGAGACTCACACCTGAAGTGATGGACCCGTAGAAGTAGAAGGAGGAGGACCACATCGACCACGTGACGCCGCTCGGAAGCCCGGACACGCTCTTGTACGGGGCATAGCACGGCGTTGACGATGG
This sequence comes from Acidobacteria bacterium RIFCSPLOWO2_12_FULL_68_19, assembly GCA_001767525.1. GTDB lineage: Bacteria > Acidobacteriota > Vicinamibacteria > Vicinamibacterales > UBA2999 > MELF01. The sequence goes on from MELF01000039.1 coordinate 4,217, forward strand.
CGACGCGTACAGGGTGAACGGGAACGACGCGGAGGTGCCAGGAGTCACCGGGCTTGGGTTCTGCGCCCCGATGCTCATGGTGAACGTCCCGTCGCTGAACGTCGTCTGCGCCTGCGAGCTCGACCCGACGGCGGTCAGGTAGAACCGCACACCGAGGTCGTGCCCTTCGGGCTGGAAACTGCTGTCGGCAATCCGGCCCGCCCCGTCGGCGACCGCGGTCAACGTCCGGTCGGCATGCGTGGACGGCGACTCGCGCAGCAGAAGCGTGACCGTTTCAAACGGCTCCCAGCCGCCGCCCCGGATCGTCACCGTCTCGCCCGGCATGTAGTCGCCCTTGTCGGTCGTCACCGTGGCAAACCCGAACAGCTCGGCGTCGGGCGTTGGATTGCTCCCGCTCGCCGAGGCGCTCCCCCCGGCCAGCAGCAGCAGGCCGTCGGCGGGACCGGTTCGCACGGCGTTGGTCGCCGGACCGCTCAACGCCGCGCCCGCGGCCCACGCGCGCGCCCCCCCCGGCGCACCCGTCGCGACAAAAGCGCCGGTCGCGCCTTCCCACGGAATGAACAGCTCCGCAGCCGCTGCCGCCGCGCCCCCGGCAAGCCCGCCGGCGACGAGCACGGCGTTGTTGTGCGGCAGCAGAACCGCAAGGTGGCGCTGCCGGGCTACGCCCATCCTGCTCCCAGCCGCGCTAAACCCGGTGCCGGCGCTGTCGAGGAGCTCGGCCGAATCCAGCTCGCTGGTGTCGTTGACACCGCCGGCGACGAGCACGCGGCCGTCGAGGAGGGTGGTTGCGGAGTGGCCGGCTCGAGCCAGTCCGAGCGGCGGGCCTGCGGCAACCGTATCCGTCGGCGCATCGTAAACGTCGACTGACGCCAGCGCATGGCTGCCGTCGTGGCCGCCGATGAGCAACACCCGGCCGTCCGGCAGTGCGGCTGCCGCGTGCGACATGCGCGGAGCGCTCAACGCACCGCCGGCCGCATCGAACGTGGAGGTTTCCGGGTCGAAAATCTCGAGGGTATCCGTCGCGAGCCCGTTGTCATCGCCGCCGGCAACGAGGACGGTGCCGTCCGGCAACAGCGTCGCGGAGTGCGCCGACCGCGGAACGTTCATCGGCCCGGCGCTCGCCCAGGCGTTTGCCGCGGGGTCGTAAACCTCAGCTCGAGTGAGCGCGCGACCGTCCGGCCCCGTCCCGCCGGCCACCAGAACCCGTCCGTCGGCCAGCAACGTCGCCGTGTGGTGCGCCCGGGCGTCGGCCATCGACGGCGTCGCAAGAAACGCCTCGGCGTCCGGGCTGAACCGCTCAGCGGTCGCGGTCACGCCGGCGGCCGAGAGTCCACCGGTCACGAGGACCTTGCCGTCCGGGAGCAGTGTCGCCGCCGCGCCGACGCGGCCGCTCGCCATGCTTCCGGTGGCGAGCCAGCCGTGCGACGGCACCGTCGGCGCCGATGCGCGCACCGAGATCAGCAGGCTACAGGTCGCCGCGGCCCCTACGGCGTAGGCAACGACCGCTGCCGGACGTGCCTTACGAGAGCCGAACCACCAAGTTCCGCGCATGAGTTCTCCGGAGAAATAAGGGCTTCATGGGTACTTCGTAGCGTGTCGCGGGATGACCGCGCATGTTCCGGCAGGCCCGGGCCGCGCTCATGGTTCCTATACGCTGCTGCTGTCAGCGCGCCGCGTGGATTGCCGCTGTTCGCCACGAGCAGGCGACGAGCGGTCTGTGGGCTATAGCCTCCGTCCACCTGACGCCAGGCTCCGGCGCAGCGCCATACCGTCGGGGGCGACGCACGAAGGCTAATGACGGTTTGGGCGTGACGAAACAGAAATGACTCCGCGCGGCTGAATGCTAGGCTTCGGCGCGGTCTCGCGACAACGGATCAGGAATGACAAAGCGTGACATTCGCTGGTTTCTGGGCCTGATATTACGAATTCGTTAGAACCCCGAACCACAGGATCTGGACTATGCTAGTGCTCGCATTCCCGATCAAGTCTGTGCGGGAGAATCAATCGGTGTCCGAGAGACGGCGACTCGACTCGTGGAAGGAGATCGCGAAGTACCTGCGCCGTGAGGTTCGCACCGTCATACGCTGGGAACAGACGCGGGGACTGCCCGTTCATCGCTTGCCGGGCGGAAAATCGTCACGAGTCTTCGCGTACGTCGATGAGCTGGAGCGATGGCTGCACAACGGCGGCGCCTCGAAGTCGGACGTTGTTCCGGTACCGGGCGCCGGCGCTGCTCCTGCGGCTGCTTCGCAGCAGGAGCCGTCCCGGGGCAGATGGCTGAAGACGGTCGCTGCCATCATCGCGGCGGGGCTCGCGAGTTTGGCCGGCGTCTGGGGATGGGCTCGTGCGAGCGAGCCGGCCGCGCAGCTCGTGGCCCTCGGCGGCGAACTGCGCGCCCTCGACGCCTCCGGACGCGTCCGCTGGACGTATCGCGAGTCGTTGGACGTGATCGAGCAGCCCCTCTTGTGGAGCTCGGTCGGCGATCTGAATGCCGACGGCAGCCTGGAGCTGACGGCGGCTCTGCGGGTGAGGCGTCCCCAAGCGAGCCAGGAGGCCGGGCAGCTCGTCAGCTTCACCCCTGAGGGCGCCCTCCGCTTCAGGGCAGTCGTTGACGACCGCTTTCACTTCCGGGACGGCGAATATGGGCCGCCCTGGCCTGGCGTGACAGCCACCGCCTACAAGACCCGGACGGGGACGCGGATCGCCTGGCTCGTTCATCACTTCACATGGTGGCCGAGCCTCCTCGTCAACCTGAATGCGGATGGAACGCGCGCCGGGACCTTCGTCAACTCTGGCTGGATTCAAAGTGCGACGCCCTCGCCCGACGGACGACACCTGTTTATCTCCGGCATCAGCAACAGCCGCCAGTCGAACTTCTTTGCCGTGCTCGATGCCACACACCCGAATGGACACTCGCCGGAGCCTCCCGGGAGTATGACCGAGTGCCTCGACTGTCCGGACGGCGACCCCCTCCTGTACATAGTGTTGCCGCGCACGGATCTGAGCCGCCTGCAGCCATTCCCCGCGGCAGGACCGACGGTCATGACATTGTCGGATGGCACATTCCAGGTGCATGCACTCCAGAGTGCGGCCCCGAACCCGGCCACCGTTGTGTACGAGTTCGTGCCAGCCGCCCAGGGGAACACGGCCGAGAGCCAGCCTTACGTGCTTCGTGAGGTGCGATTCAGCGATTCGTTCTGGGAGTGGCACCGTCAGCTCGAGGCCGACGGCAGGCTTTCACATTCATCCGACGCGTGCCCGGAACGCCGCGGCCTCGAGGTGCAGCGCTGGACGCGGTCCGACGGCTGGACGACGCAGCAGATGGCGATTCGCTAGGTCCTGAGCACATCCCGCAGGGCGTCCACGAACCGGTCGATCTCGCCGAGCGTTGTGCAGACTTGAGGGGTCACGCGCAGCCCGCTGAACGGAAACACCGGGCCCGGCAGTCCCTGACTGACGGCCGCCCCCACGACGATCCCGTACCTCTCCAGCAGGGTCGGCGCCAGGGTCGCCGCGTTCACGCCGTCGATGGCGACGGTCGCCAGTCCCCAGGTCTGCCCCGCCTCGACGCTCGAGAGCAGCCGCACGCGGGGATGCGCGCCAAGCGCCTCGGCCCAGCGCAGCGTCAGATGTCGGAGGCGTGCCGCCTTCCGCTCCACGCCAATCGTCCGGTGGAACTCCAGCGCCTCAACGAGCGCCGCGCGTGCGGCAGCCGGCTGCGTGCCGATGTCCTCGAACTTGCGGATGTTCCCGCGCATGCCGGCGACCGTGGCCTGCAGCGGCCAGAGCCGCTCGATGCGCTCGCGCCGGACGTAGAGAAATCCGGTGCCGAGCGGCGCCATCAGCCACTTGTGGAGGCTCGTCCCATAGACGTCACAGTCGAGCTCGCCGAGATTCACCGGAATGTGCCCGGCCGCCTGCGCCCCGTCGACAATCGTCAGAATGCCTCGATCGCGGGCCATCCGGCTCAACTCACGAACCGGGAAGAGCTGGCCCGTGACGTTGGTGATGTGGCAGACGTGCAGCACCTTCGTCCGAGGCGTCACCGCCTCCTCGATGCGCCGCAGCAGATCCGCAGCGGTGGTCGGCACGGGAAACTGAAGACGCCGGACGACGATACCGTCGCGGCGCGCGCGCTGGTCCCACATCCAGAGCATCCGCGGGTAGTCCTGGTCCGTCGTCACCACCTCGTCGCCGGACCGGAGGTCCACGCCGGCCTGCGCGATGTGCAGCGCCTCGGTCGCATTCCGTGTGATGGCCATCTCCTCGGGATCGCACCCGAACTCGGCGGCAAGCGCCCGGCGCGCGGTTTCCACGCGCTCGGCGAGCACCCGGCCGTACTCGACTGGCCGGCGGTTCGCCTCCTCGACATGGCGAACGAGCGCCTCGTGCACGACGCGCGGGCTCGGCGACGCGGCGCCGTTGTTCAGATTGACCGTCGTGCGATCGACGGCGAAGGCGTCCTGGACCGCGCGCCAGTAGGGTTCCTCCTGCGCGCTCGCCTCTGGTGTCTGAGCCGCCAACGCTTCGGCCGATCGCCCGACAGCATCGGGCGCCGCAGGCCGAGCCGTCAGGACGCCGGCGCCCAGGCCGGTCGACGTCCGCAGAAAGGCACGGCGGCTCCACATGGAGGCTGATGGTAACCGAATCGACCGAGGTGGACCGCAGGAGGCGGGACGGGGTGGTTCAGGCTACTATTCTGGGTTCGGACGATCCGATGCCGCATCTCAATCCTGTCCCGCTGCTCCTCGCCGCCCTTCTCTCTCTGGCGCCCACCGAAGCGTTGGCCCAAGCGGGCGGGAGCTGGACGGCGGACATCGCTGACATCCGCCGCGTCGCCGCACTCATCCCGGGTCCCAGGCCTCTGCGGCTGAACTACCGCAGGTTCGCCGAGAGCCGCCGCACCAAGAATTTTTCGGTCAAAGACGCGCCGCCGCTTCCGAGCGTGCAGGCGCGCACGGCGTTTCAGGTCGTCTATGCCGATTCGTATCTGATGGTCGATGCCGGGATGGACGCCGCCGTCCATCGGTTCTTCGGTCGTGGCGTCGATGAGCCGTACGACGCCGCCGCAGCAACCGAGGTCGAGCGGGCCGTCGGCGGCGCACGCCTCATCCTTGTCACTCACGAGCACGGCGACCACATCGCCGGCGTCGTGCACTCGCCCGAGGCCGACACGCTCGCGCCGAAGACCATCCTGACACGGACGCAGGTCGGCGCACTCCGCACGAAGCCGCAAATGCCGGAGATTCAGCTCACCCCGGACCAGGCTCGCCGCTACATCGTCGTCGACTACGAGCGCTATCTTCCTGTTGCGCCCGGCGTGGCGCTCGTCAAGGCCGCCGGTCACACCCCGGGTTCGCAGATGGTCTACGTGGCGCTCGCGTCCGGCCGAGAGTATCTGCTCATCGGTGACGCCACCTGGCACATGGACGGCGTCCGCCTCATGCGGGGCAAGGACGCGCCGTGGGTGACTGAAGACGAGGCCGCCGTGCTCGATCAACTCCGGTGGCTCAACCAGCTCGGCCGGACCGAACCCCGTCTCGTGATCCTCGCCAGCCACGACGAGGAACAGCACGCCGACCTCGTCCGGGACGAGCTGCTCGTCCCGCGACTCGAGCTCCCAGACAGCAACCCATCAGGAGGACAACGATGACGTACTACGGGCCCAGGGAACTGGCCGCCAGCTTTCGCCAGGTTCGCGGCAACACGCTTCAGCTCGCCAAGGACATTCCGGAGAGCAAGTACGACTTCCGCACCGCCCCAGACTGCCGCACCGTGGCGCAGATGCTCGTGCACATCGCGGTCGCGCCGTCCATTCAGCTCGAGCTGCAGCGGAGCCGCGTCACCGACCTGCAAACGGTCAACTTCATGGCGATCATCCAGCCACTCGGCGCGGAGGAGGCAAAGCCCCGTACGAAGGCGGAGATCGTGGCGCTGCTCGAGGCCAGAGGCGACGAGTTTGCTTCGTACCTCGCGGGATTGAGCGAACAGTTTCTCGCCGAGCAGGTCACGATGCCGGCTGGCACGCAGCCGGCCACGAAATCGCGCTTCGAGATGCTCCTCTCGCCCAAGGAGCACGAGATGCATCATCGCGCCCAGCTGATGGTCGTCCAGCGCATGCTCGGCATCACCCCACACCTGACGCGGCAGATGCAGGAGCGGATGGCGCAGCGGGCGGCTGCTCAGGCCGGACGCTGACCCGCCATCGTCGGGGCCGATACACCGGACGAGCGCGGCGACCGCCGCGCTCGTCGTGACGCTCTAGGATCCAGCGCTTGCCTGCGGTCCCGACGAACTCGGTTCGATATTTCGTCATGGACGTTCCGCGCCCCGTGTAGCATACAGATCATGGGCTGCTGCGAAGCCACCAACCCGGACCTCGAGGGCCCGGTGCCCGCCTCCGATCGCGGCGAGCCCGTCGAACCGTTCGACCGGCGCACGGCGCTCAAGGGCCTCGCGGCGCTCGCCGGCGGCCTGACGCTCGCCGGCTGCAGCCAGCCGGGCGAGGCCGCTCCCCTGCGCCTTGCCTTCTGCGGCCAACTGCTGTGCGTCGTGCCGTACGAGGTGACGCGGGCCCGTGGTCATTTCGCTTCCCAGGGGCTCGACGTCGAGCTCGTGTACACCCGCGGCGGGAACGCCGCCATGCAGGCGCTCGTCGGCGGCTCGGTCGAGTACGCCGGCACCTCGTTCGACGTGGCGCTGCAGGCGGCGGCCAACGGGGCCTCCATACGCCGCTTCGTCTCGACCGGACGACTGCCGTTGTTCGCGCTGGCGACCTCACCCGCGCGCCGCGAGGACATCCGATCCGTGGCCGACCTGGAGAATCGAACCGTCGCGATTTCCGGCCTCGGCAACGCCGACCATGCGCTGCTCCTGTTCCTGCTGGACCGAGCCGGGGTCGTCTCGACCCGCGTCCGTTTTGCCACGATAGGGACCAACGTCTTCGACGCGCTGCGAATCGGGCAGGTGGATGCGGCCATGCTGCAGGAGCCGGCGCTCACGCTCATCGCCGCCGCGGGCGGCCGTGAGGTCGTCAATTTCATGGACATCGAGGAGGCCGAGCGGCACCTCGGTGGTCCCTACGAGTTCATGGGCGTGGCGGTGCGCGCGGCGGAACGCGACAGCCGCCTGGCGGAAATGCGGCGGCTCGGGGCGGCGCTCGAAGCGGGCCTGCAGGACACCAGGACCATTCCCGTGCGGGACATCGTGGCCGCCCTCCCCCAGGCGCTCGTCGCCGGCAGCGACGCGGGTCAGCTCGCGGCGATCATCGAACGCTATCGACGGTCGCTCTATCCCGAACACGTCACGATCGACGTGGAGGCGGCCCGCCGGGTCGCGCGGGCGCAGGAAATCGCCGGGATCCTCGAGGCCGGACGCGTCGATCTGAACGCCGTCATCGACACGGCGGCGCTGGCCGGCTAGTGCTGCGCATTCGCGGACTGACGATCGCCTACGGCGGTCCGCCCGTCCTCGAGAACGTCGACCTCGATGTCGCCGAAGGCGAGTTCGTCAGCCTCATCGGCGCCTCGGGCTCCGGCAAGACGAGCGTCCTCAGGGCCGTGACCACGCTGCTCTACCCGCTCGGCGGCACGATCGACCTCGCCGTGCCGCCGACCGAGGTCGGATTTCTCTTCCAGGAAGACGCACTGCTGCCGTGGCGAACCACACGTGAGAACGTCTCGCTGGGGCTCCGCATCCGCGGCATGGCTCGCCCCGCCGCGGCACGGACCGCTGACGAGTGGCTGGCGCTCCTCAAGTTGGACGGCCTCGGCGATCGGTACCCGCGGCAGTTGTCAGGCGGCCAGCGCAAGCGTGTCGCCCTGGCGCAGGTGCTCGCGCTCGAACCGCGGCTGCTCCTCATGGACGAGCCCTTCGCATCGCTCGACGCCATTGTCCGCGTGCGGATTACCGAGGAGCTGCTCGGCTGGGTGGAGCGGAAGCGCCTGACGGTTCTCCTCGTCACGCACGATCTCGAGGAAGCGATCAGCCTCTCGGACGCCGTCTACGTCCTCTCGCGCGGCCAGCGCAGCACCGTCCAGGCGCGCCGGGCGGTTCCCATTCCGCGGCCGCGGCACGTCCTCGACTCCCGGTCGGATGCGGCCTTCGGACCGCTCCTTCAGCAACTGTGGCAGGACCTTGGCGAGGAGTCTCCCACACAATCTGCGAAGGACGAACGATGACGCACGGTGCGAGGCGCACGGTCCGGCGGGGGCTCGCGCTCATCGTTCTGCTCGGCGGCTGGGAATGGGCCTCGCGCGCGGGGTGGATGAACCCGTTCTACGCGCCCCCGCCGTCGGCCGTCGCGGCCGTGCTGGTATCGCTCGTCGGCACGGACGAGATCTGGATGCACCTCGAAGCGACGCTGGCGGCTGCGTCCGCCGGGCTGCTCGGAGGACTGGCGCTCGGCATCGTGCTCGGCTTCGCGGCGGCGCTCCTGCCGGTTGTCGCCGAACTGCTCGAGCCGCTGATGATTCTGCTCAACGCCATCCCTCGGGTGATCCTTGCGCCGCTGTTCGTCATCTGGCTCGGCATCGGCCTGGCCTCCAAGGTCGCGCTGGCGCTCATTCTCGTGGCCGTCTTGATCTTCTTCGCCGTCTACAGCGGCATCAAGGAAGTCGACCGCCGGCTCGTGGAGCGCGTGCAAACGCTCGGGGGCGGGCGCCGTGCGCTCGTCCGGGAGGTCTACATTCCGTCCATCACCGCCTGGGTGATCGGGAACCTGAAAATCGCCGTCGGCTTCGCCTTCACGGGCGCCGTGGTCGGCGAATTCGTGGCGTCCAGCCGAGGACTTGGCTACCTGCTTCAGTTCGCCCAGAGCACCTACAACGCCGCGCTGACGCTCGCGCTCATCGCGATCATCATGGCGTTCGCGCTTGCCCTGTTCGCGCTCGCCGAGCGCCTGGAGCGCCGGCTCCTGCGGTGGCGCCAGGTCTGAAGCCTGACGCCACAGCCGCTCGAACCTAATCGAGCTCGACCTTGGTCGCCGTGAGCGTCGTCCCGCTCAGAGTTCCCTCGACCTCGACTCGCGTGCCGTTGACAAGGGCCGAGCAGGCGATGCCCGCGAAGGTGGTCGATGCGCTGGTCGCCACCGTCGTCGTCCCGATCTTGAACGTCACGCTCGGACACGTGCCGCTCAGATCGGCGACGGCACCGCTCAGCTCCACCTCTTCATCGTCGTTGTCGTTCCCGGTATCCTCGACCTTGATCTCGGTCGCGGTCATCATGGTCCCGTCGGCGCTTATCAGCCCCTTGGCCTGGGCGTGATCGCCAACCGCGATCTGCGCAAGGCTGAGGCGGCGGTGGCCGTGCCGAATCACCGTGCTCGGCGTGATCTTCACGATGACGCCGCGGATCGTAATCGAATCAGCGCCGACGGCCGTCACGAAGCCCGAGAGGTTCCGGCGATCGCCATGGTCGTCGTCGCCGTCGCCGCCAGCGTCGGCATCGTCAGTGTCGTCCACCCTCTCTTTGTCCTTGCCTCTTCCGCTGCCGTCTTTGCCGCCGCCATTTCCGTTGTTGAACGCGCCGCCGTGGTTGTTTCCGCCGCCCAACGCGACAAATTCGTCAGTCGTCCAGGCGAGGGTGTCTGATGGGGCATCGATCCGCTGCGCCGTTGGTACCGGCAGCGCTGATGGCGCGGTAGGCAACGAGCGAGCGCCGTCACCACATCCGGCGGCGACGACCGCAGCGGCGAACACGATCAGGTGCAGCAAGCGGACTCGAACTAGATGCATAGCCAATCCTCCGGCGGAGAGCCGCCCCGGATATGGCAAGAGGTATTCCCGTTGTCAGTCGTTGCGGATAAGTCGTGGACCGACCGTGAGTTAGGGCGCGACAGCCGCCTGGCGGCCGCCCGACGCAGCGGTGGGCGGAGATGCAGGAATTGCATTCTCCGTACGGAAAGCGGTGCGGGGCGCGCGCGGGCGCGATTACAGCTTCGCGCCGCCCGATCGCCGAATCTCGCGCGGCCCGGCGCACGGGCGACCGTCAGAACTCGAACTGGCCGCCGACCCGCAGCAGCCGGCCTCCAAGAATCTGCCGCACGTCCTGCCATCCTGCGCCGTACGTGGTGTTCATGCTCAGGATATTGCTGGCGTTGAAGACGTTGTACACGTCGAGGTCCGCACGCATCCTGCGCGTAGCGCCGAGCCGGATGATCCGGGACACCCGCACATCGAGCTGCTGAAGCCGAGGTTCGAACAAGAGGTTGGGCGGAAGCAGCTCGACCGTCACATTCGCATTGCAGGTCGCCGCGCCGCGGCACGAGCCGAGGTTGCGGCCGAGCGAGGGCACGATCGCGGCATTGCTCGCCACGTAGCTGGCCGTGATCGGTATCCCGGGACCGTTCTGATAGATGGCGCTCGTCTGAATGCCCCACGCAAGCGGGTAGACGGCCATCAGCTTCACCTGCGTCCCGGACGACCACGGTGGCGCAACGCGACAGAACCCGGGCAGTCGCGGGACCATCGACGTGTCGGGCAGGGCCGGCACGCCAGGGAATATCTGCGACGTGAGCGACGGTTCGTCGTTCAGGTAACAGTTGTCGGTCACCGTGCGCCCGATGCTCACGCCCCCGGATAACTGTCCGCGGCCGGCGACACGCGCATTCACGGTGACGTCGACGCCGTTGAACACCTGCGTCTGAGCGCCGTAGTGGGACGCCAGCGTCACCAGCTTGTCCACCAGCCCGAACGCCGCCGGCCTGACGTCGTACAAGCCGCAGAGCTGCTGGTTCCGATTCGGCAGCCGCGAATCGTCGGGCACCGTGATGCAGAACGGGTCGTAGTTGCCCGAACCCACGAGTTGGTTGTCGGTCGCCAGGAAGCCGCCGTACCACGTGCGGAAGTAGCCCACGTTGAGGCCGATTCCTGGACCGAGCTCGTGCTGGACGGACACCGAACCCTGCCAGTTGTGGAGTTGCTCGTTGAAACCACGCTGGGCGTCCGAGGCGTAACGCGTTTCCACGTTCGCCTTGCCGAAGTTCAGGTTCGACCACGCGCCGCACTCCCTGTTGGCGGCGGGATTCAGCAGATCACAGTCGGGCTGAAAGTTCCGGTTCGTGTCGGTCCAGTTGCGGTTCGTGCTCCGCGTCAGGTTGACGGCGGGATTGGCCGAGGCCTGGATGACGCGGTCGGGATAGTGGCCGAACGATGCCTTCACCGCGGTCCGGCCGCTGCCGAAGAGATCCCACGCGACGCCGAGCCGCGGACTGAGATTGCGGTAGTGCGGCACGTCGTCGACCGCGGCGAACCGGCGTTCCGGCACGAAGAACCCGGTGCCGAGCACCTGTTCCGGCGTCGACGCCCTCGCGTCGTTGTACCGGACGCCGAGGTTGAGGGTCAGGCGGCCCAGCGTCCACTGGTCCTGCGCGTAGATCGCAACGTCGCGCACCGACTCCTCGAAGTTCCACGGCGCATCCGTGATCGTCACCTGATTCGGCACGCCGTTTCGCAATCGGTAGTTGATCGAGCCGTTGTGCATCCAGAGGTCGGAGCCGAGCTTCTCGATGTCGCCGATCCGCACGTGCCGGACGCTCAGGCCGGTCTTGAGACTGTGGGAACCGGTCACGTACGACACAGCGAACCGCTCCTGGTACTGCCGGCGCGGCAGCGTCCGGGTTGGAATGTTCCCGTACATCAAGTTGAGACCCTGGTCGAGGATCTGGATGTTGGTCGGCGGGAAGCCCGGCTCGCGCTTGTCGTGCTGGTTGATGACATTCGCCGAGCCGCCTGCCTCGACGAGCAGGCGGTTGGTGGCCGGATACGTCCAGGCGTAGCTCGGCACGTAATTCGGGTCGTAGTGGTGCGGCCCCGCCGCTTCGGGCGTGCGGCGAACGCCCGGATTCAGCAGATTGAAGACGCAGTTGCAGTTCGGCTGGAACGAGGCCGACAGAACGACCTTGTGCTTGGACGCGGCTTGCCACGTGAGCCGGAGCGTGGCGTCGCGGCTGTAGTCGTCGCTGTGAACCGGCCGGTTCGAATCGGGCTCGTACAGGAGCGACTCGGGCTGCGTGAGCCTGTTATAGTAGACCCCCTCGGCGAACTGCTGCGTCACGCCTTCACGCGCCGCGAAGAAGAACCAGAACCGGTTGCGCCGCACCGGTCCGCCGACTGCGCCCCCGGAATCCCGGAACTTCTTGATCGAGCCGATGCGCTTCGGATCCAGGTTCCGGGCGAGCAGCCGCTCGTTGATGTTGCTCGCCTCCAGGCTCGGGCCGACATACGCGAAGGTCGCTATCCCAGATACCGTGTTGCCGCCGTCGCGGGGAATCATGTTCAGCTGCATGCCGCCCGTATCGCGGTCCGCGCCGACGCCGCTCGTCTCGACGACCACTTCCTGGATCCCGATCTGGTTGTAGACGTACACGCCGGACGTGAGGCTCGCGATCTGGTGGTTCATCCCGTCGACGACCGGCTGCGCTTCCGGTGCGCCGTGCATGCTGTAGGCCGTCTGCGTGCGGTCGCTCAGGCCGCCGACGCCCCGGTCACTCTCGCGCCGCAGCGTGACCCCAGGAATGATTGCCGACAGGGTCGCCAACCGGCCGGTGCCCGGCAGCGACTGGAGCGTCTCCTGCTGGAACTGCACCTGCGCGCGCGAGCTGCGGATGTCGACTATCGGCGCCTCGCCGGTGACCGTCACCGTCTCCTCGAGCGTACCGACCGACAGTTCGGCGTTGACCGTTGCGGTGAACTCCGCCGGCAGATCTATCCCCGACCGCCGCAGCGCACTGAAGCCCTGCAGTGTGAACGTCACCGCATAGGTGCCGGGACGCAGGTCGACGATCCGGTAGACGCCCTGGCTGTCGGTCACGGCGGTGCGCGCCTGCTCGATGAGCGCGGGGCTCGAGGCTTCCACGGTGACGCCGGGCAGTACCGCACCCGAGGCGTCACGCACAACGCCCGCGATACTGCTCTGGGCCGCGGCGGCGGCGGGCAGCCACAAGAGGAAGAGTCCGACGCCGAAACCCGCGAGAGGGCGTGCACGCATGATGGCCTCCCTTCGCGCCGCAACCGCAGACCAGGTGGAGGCTAGGGAAATCCGATATAGCGCCCCCCGAGCGCCACCACCGTCCACAGCGAGAGCGACACCGTGGCGACAACCCGGCTCCACGCCGGGTTCACGCGCGAGTCGTCCACGAGGGCCACCCTGCGGTGCACCGAGAACGTGAAGACAATGACCAGGACAAGCGCGGTGAGTTTTACCCAGAAGAACGTCAGGTAGTAGTACTTCGTGGCGAAACACATGAACAGAAGGATCCCGGTCGGAATCGCAACGCACAGTCCGCGGAATAGCCAGCGCTCCGCGTCGCGGACGAGCGAGGCCACGGGCGTCCCTCGCACGCCGAATCCGAGAAGCCGAAGGTCCACGAGCAGCACCGCGCCTCCGATGATGGCGAGGCCGAACAGGTGCACCGTCGCGATCACCGGGAAGAACCAGGGCGAACCCCGCATTTCGACGAGCGGCGCGGAGTACTGCAGCCAGCGGCAGAATTCCAGCAGGCTCATACCGTCGTCAGTCGAACCAGTAGTCCTGGTACGCCATCATCCGGCCGGCGCTGATGGTGATCGCCCACAACGCGAGCGAGACGACCGCCGCCGCGCGGGCCTGGTCTGGCGGGACCCGTTCGCGGTCCCATTGACCGATGCGGCGGTAGACGGTGTGGTGAAAGAGCCATGCGTTCGCCACCGCCAGCAGGAGCGCCGCCATCTTCAGGCGAAAGAATACGTTCTGGTACCTGAGCAGCGGCGCCGCGTAGAAGAGCAGCGCGCCGGAGGCAAGCATCACGGCGAAACCCACGCCACTCCAGGGCAGGAGCCGTGACATCACCTCCGACACGGGGACGCGCGTCATGACCACACCCAGGAGGCGCAGGTCGATCATCACCGCCGTCCCGACAAGCACCGTCAGCGTCAGGACGTGCACCGTCAGGACGACCAGGAAGACGTACCGCGACTCGTGGAGCGCGACGCTCCAGGGGGTGTTCCCGAGCCACTCGAGGACCGACACCAGAGGCGTCAGGACCCCCCTGCCCGAATTGCCCGCCCGGGGCTCAGCGCGTCGGCTTGCCGTCTGCCCCCGGCGCAGAGCCGCCCATGAAGACCTTCCGGCCGTCGCGATACTCCACGAACACGCCGACGCCCTTCAACTCGCCGCTCTTGGCCTGGTAGCCGAACACCTTGATATCCGAACCCACCGGCAAGCTGTTCTTTGTGATGCCGTTCCGCAGCAGATTCGTCGGAGGGCCGCCCTCGATGCCCCAGTTCACCACCTTCCCGTCATGGCCGACGACGTCGATCCAGATCCAGGAATGGGGGTTGACGAGCTCAACCTTGGTGATCTTCCCTTCCAGGTTGATCGGGCGATTCTCGTCGAACGCCGCCGCGAATGAGTGGTGCGCGCGAACTGGCACCGCTGCCAGGAGTAGACCGAGCGCGACAACCACGCCAAAAGCCCTTACAGTGATCCGCATCTGGTGCTCCTTCCTCGTTCGTTCATCTACCTATGGCCAGCCTACCGTGCGTCGCCCCGCTGGGAGCGCCGCTAGGACTATATTATCGCCTACGGGCCCCCTCTTCGCGCTCTCGGATCTGGGTCCCCCTGACGACATTGATCACGCCGTAGTTCTGCTCGTGGCAGGCGAACTCGAAGATGACCGACGGGTCAACCCGTGGCATCTCAGTCTCGACCCGCCACGGCTTCGTCCAGGTTTTCGGATCCGTCATCGTGTACTCGTACCGCATCGTATTGGGACCCGCCCGAGTGAACCGCTCCACCACGTGCAGGGCATCGCTCGCACCCTGGAAGTTCTGGGACGGAGACCGGTCGTTGAAGTTCGTCGTCTCGACGACGAGCGTGTTTCCTTCCCACCGTCCGCGGGCGTCTCCGTACCACTGCCTGACCCTGTCGGACACGTGCGGACGGCCATCGAGCGGAATGATGCGAATATCGTTGTTCGACTGGGTCACGATTGTCAGGTAGCCCTGGCTCTGGAAGATCTGCGCCTCCGCCGTCACGCCCGCGGCCGAGCCTTCGGTGCCTGGATTGCCGCCACGGACGAGCGGCACGGCGCCGTTCCCGAGGATGCATCGGGTGTACGTGTTGCCGAACGTCAGGACGCCCGCCGCGGGATCCCGCAGCTTGGCCGCGGCGGCCCGGGCCGCGCGCCGCTGTTCCGCCTCGGGTGTCAGCGGAGGCAAACGCCCGTTGGAGGGATCGACGATGAGCGATGTGCGCAGGTTCGGCCGCGCACCGCCCTGCCAGCCGTCCATCCCGTATTCCTTCCAGTCGTAGTGGACGGTGCGCGGGTCGACCTCCGCGTCGGCTTCCACGCGGCGCCTGAACACCTCCACCGCCTCCTCTTCGGTATAGAACGCCTTCTCGCCGAGTTCGGGAGGACGCTGGAGCGGCGTGTACGTAGCCAGATGCCAGACGCCGCGCAGATCTGGATCGCCCCATGCCGTCTTGGAGGGAGTCCAGTTCTTCAGCGCTTCCGCCTCTCGTCGCGCCGCCTCCGCGCCCGCCTTGATTGCGGATTCGGTGTCGTTCGCCGTTGGTACCGCCACGCGCCCACCGGAGGTCGAGGTCCCCTGCTGCGCCGTCAGGACCACCGCGCCTGCTGCCAGCGCACCCACGACCCCCAGCACGCTCCACATCCGGAGGATCCGAATTCGCATGTCTCGTGCTCCTCCTCCTGATCCGGCCATGGCCGGACACTTCATGTCGCCGGTGTCGCTACTCGCCGCCGCCGCCGCGCTGCGGCGCGGGCCGGCCGCCGGACGCCGCCTCGCGCTCGCGAATCTGCGTGCCTCTGACGACGTTGATCATCCCGTAGTTCTGCTCGTGGCAGGCGAACTCGTAGAGCAGGTTCGGCTCGACCCGCGGCATCTCGCCCCTCGCCGTCCAGGGACTGGTCCACGTCTTCGGATCGGTCATCGTGTACTCGTACTGCATCGTCTCGGGCGCGATGCGCGTGAACCGCTCCACGAGGTGCATCGCGTCGGTCGCGCCCTGGAAGTTGACGCTCGGCCGGCGGTCCTTCCAGTTGGTCGTCTCCACGACGAGCGTGTTGCCGTCCCAGCGTCCGCGCGGATCGCCGTACCAGTGCCGGATCTTGTCCGACACGTGCGGCCGGCCGTCGAGCGGAATGATGCGCACGTCGTTGTTCGACTGCATCACGAGGGTGACGTACCCCGGGCTCTGGAAGATCTGTACTTCCGCCGTCACGCCCGCCGCCGCCGCCGCGGAATCGGCGCCGGGGTTGCCGCCGCGCACGAGCGGACCGGCGCCCAGGCCGAGGATGCAGCGCGTGTACGTGTTGCCGAACGTCAGGATGCCCGCGGCCGGGCTGCGCTTCTTGGCCGCCGCCGCCGCCAGTTGGCGGCGCTCCTGCGCTTCGGGCGTCAGCGGCGGCAGCCGCCCGTCCGGAGGATCGATGATGAGAGACGTCTGCAGGCTGGGCCGGGCGCCCCCCTGCCACGCGTCCATGCTGTACTCTTTCCAGTCGTAGTGCACGGTGCGCGGGTCGACCTCCGCGTCGGCTTCCACGGCCTTCTTGAAAGCAGCGACGGCTTCCTCCTCGGTGTAGAGCGGCTTGTTGGCCAGCTCCGGCGGGCGCTGCAGCGGCGTGTAGGTCGCCGTCAGATAGACGCCCCTGAGATCGGGATCACCCCAGGCGGTGCGGGGCGGCGCGTAGTTCTTGAGGGCCGCGTCCCGCTTCGCCGCGTCGGCCGCCGCCTTGATGGCCGCATCCGTGTTGTCCAGGTTCAGCGTGGGCGTGGCTCCCGACGGCGCCTGCGCCATCACGACCGCCACCGACGCGGCCGACATCGCGGCCAGCATCACGCCCAGCACGCTTCGCAGAATCGCACTCCCCATGTACCTAACCTCCTCAGTCCCGGTCCGGCCCCGTTCCCGGCGGGAAGTAGAGTCCCAGCGGGTCGTACATCAGTTGTTCGACGAACGGGACGCAGTTGAACTCGACAAGCTGGACGGTGGGCTCGAGGCGGCGGTACACGGGAAAGCTGATCTTCCACGGCCGCGTGAAGACGTTCGGATCCTCGATTGTTGCCTCGTACTGCAGATGGTTCGGTCCCTGCGGCGTCCAGCGCTCCACGACGTGCAGCGCGTCGGTCGCGTAATTGCCCGCGCGGTCGAACCAGGTGTGGCCGTTGAAGCCGCGGACGTCGACCACGAGCGTGTCGCCTTCCCACTTGCCGTTCGACCAGCCCATCCACGAGTCGACCGGCGCTTCCATCTGCGGATCGATGTGGATCGGCCGCATGGCCCACTTGTACTCGTACACGATCAGGATCTGGTTCACGTCCTGGAAGATCTGGAACGGAAACGGCATGTAATTGGCGCGCGGCACACCCGGCCGGAAGCACTGCAGCTCCGGATCCCCGCTGTCGAACCGGCTTGGGTCGTTGGTGATCTTCGTGATCATCCGGTTCTTGAAGTTCTCGTCGCGCTTGGCCACCGCCTCCGGTTTATACGGGATCGCGTCACCCTCGATGATGCCCTGGCCGCCGGGCTGCGCCCCGTACGCGCCCATGATCTCGGGACGGAGCCCGGCCTCGGCGGAATGCGGCTCGATGTTCCAGTTCGCGGTCGTGAATGACTGCCAGATGCCGTTCAGATTCGGTTTGCCGTCCTCGGTGCGCGCCACCCCTGCCGAAGGCCCATCCGCCGGCCCTGACGCCCTGCATCCGAAGCCCACTGCGGCAACGAGCGCCGCGGCGACCAGTACCCCTGTCGACCGAATGTTCATCACGTCCCCTCTACCTTCTCCCGCCACAGTCGCGGATGGTTGCGACCTAGAAATCGAGTTGCGCGCCGACCCGCAACAGCCGTGCACTGAGAACCTGCGCGGCATTGAGCCACGCCGGACCGTACGTCGGCGTCATGCTGAGCACGCTGCTGGCGTTGAACACGTTGTAGACGTCGAAGGTGCCGCGCACGCGCGCCGTTCCCCCGAGCCGGAACAGGCGCGAGAAGCGCAGATCGACCTGCGTCAGCCGCGGCTCGAACATGGTGTTCGGCGGGACGAGCTCGGTCCGGACCGTGGCGTTGCACGTCGCGACAGCCTGGCTCGGACACGCCGCGAAATTGCGCCCGAGCGCCTGCCGCACCATGGCGTTGGTCACCACGTAGCTCGCCGTGATCGGAATCCCCGGGCTGTTCTGGAAAATGCCGCTCGCCTCGAAATCCCACGGGAGCGGATACACCGCCAGGAACTTCACCTGGGTGCCCGACGACCAGGGGGGCGTCACGTGGCAGAACTGCGAGTTCCGCGGCACCGTCGAGGTTGCCGGGAGCGCGGCCACGTTGAGGAAGGCACTGTTCGGATTGGTCCCGGCCGTGGGGAGATTGGCGAGCGAAGCGTTGTCGTTGAGGAGACAGTTGTCGGTCACCGTCCGGCCCATGCTCACCCCACCGGAGAACTGGCCCCCCTGCCCGAACCGGCCGTTGAGCGTGATGTCGATGCCGTCGTACACCTGCGTCTGCTCCCCGTAGTTCGACGCCTGGGTCACAACGGTGTCGACGCGACCGAAGTACGCCGGATTCACGTCGAACAACCCACAGATCTGATTGCCGCCCCCGCCGGGCAGCCGGCGGTCCGTCGGTGCGGTGATGCAGTACGCATCGTACGCGCTCGCCGGCACCGCCTGGTTCTCCGTCACCTGGAACCCGCCGTACCACGTCCGGAAGTACCCGACGTTCAGCGCGAGTCCCTGCAGCAGCTCGTGCTGGAAGCTCACCGACGCCTGCCAGTTGTGGAATTGATCGTTGAATCCTTCGAGCGCGTCGGGCGCGTTGCGGGTCGATCGCCGCGGCCTGCCGAAGTTCTGGTCCGACCACGCGCCGCACTCGCCGTTGGCCACCGGGTTCAGCAGCTCGCAGTCGGGTCTGAAGTTGCCGCTCCGAGGGTCCCCGGCCCCGAGCAGCGTGTCGTTCCACGTCCGGTTCGTCGTCAGCGAGAACTGGTTCGCCGGATTTGCCGGCGACACGCGGATGACGTCGGGATAGCGCCCGATCGACCCCTTGATCGCCGTCCGGCCGTCGCCAAACAGGTCGTACGCCGCGCCGACGCGGGGGCTGAGGTTCCGCCAGTGCGGAATGTGCTCGGCCGCCGGCACCACCCGCTCGCCGACGAAGAAGCCCGGCGCCAGCGTGAGCTCCGGGCTCGACATGTCGACGTCGTTGAAGCGTAGCCCGAGGTTGAGCGTCGCCCGCCGAATCGTCCACTGGTCCTGCGCGTACACCGCCACGTCGTGCGCCACCTCCTCGAAGTGGTGCGGCGTGGCGAGCAGCTGCAGCGACACGGGCCGCTGATTCTGGAACGTGTAGAGAATCGCGCGGTTCGCCATGAACAGGTCCCGGCCGTACTTGTCGTTGTTGCCGGTCTTCACCGTCCGGATGTTCACGCCCGTCTTGAAGCTGTGCGATCCCGGCACGTAAGTAACCGAGAACTGCTGGTGGTACTGGGTGCGAGGGATCGTCGAATACGACGACCCGCCCAGCGTCGCCCCGTACGCGGCGCCGTACTTGAGATCCAGCGACTGCTCGGTGATCTGGATGCTGTTCTCGTCGACACCTGCGCCGCGCCGGTTCGTCTGCGAGATGTGATTGACGCCTCCTGACGCCATGACGAGCAGCCGGTTGGTCGCCGGGTACGTCCATGTCGTGGTGACGTTGTAATCGGGCTCGTAGGCGTGCTCGGTGGCCGCCTCGGGCGTGACGAGCGGTCCGCCCTGCGGGCGAAACAGCGCGTACACGCAGTTGCAGTTGGCCTGGAAGGAACCGCCGACGACGACCTTGTGTTTCTCGGTGGCCTGCGCCGTCAGGCGCAGACTGTAGTCACGATAGGAGTCGTCGCTGTGGGCCGGCCGGCTCAGATCGGGGTCGTACAGCAGGCTCGCCGGCTGCGTGTGCCGGTTCCAGTAGATGCCCGCCGCGTACTGCTGCGTGACGCTCCGGCGCGCGCCGCCGAAGAACCAGAGCCGGTCCTGCCGAATCGGACCGCCGACGCCCCCCGACACGTCGTAGAACTTCTTGATCGAGGCGAGCCCCCGGGTCGACCCGCTCAGCCCGCGGGCGATCAGCTCATCGCCGATGTTGTTGCTCTGCAGGTCCGGACCGGAATAGGCGAGCTGCAGGATGCCGGAGTAGGTGTTGCCACCGTCGCGCGGAATCATGTTGAGCTGGATGCCGCCGGTGTCCCGATCCGCGCCGATGCCGCTCGTCTCGGCGACCACTTCCTGGAAGTTGATCTGATTCCAGACGAACACCCCGGTGTTGGACGCCGCCATCTCGGTGTTCATGCCGTCGATCACCGGCTGCGCGTTCGGCGCGCCGTGAATCGCGAAGCGGGTCTGCGACCGGTCGCTCAGGTTGCCGGAGGCGCGGTCCCCTTCGTTGTTCAGCACCGCGCCGGGCAGCACCGAAATCAGCGTCGAGAGGCGCCCCGTCCCCGGCAGGGCCTGCAGCGTCTCGGCGGCGTATTGCGTCTGCGCCCGGGCGCTGCGGGTGTCGACGAGCGGCGCCTCGCCGGACACGGTGATCGTCTCCTCCACCGTGCCGAGCATCAGCTCGGCGTCCACGGTCGCCGTGAACTCGGCGCGCAACTCGATGCCGGTTCGGCGGAACGTGTTGAACCCCTGAAGTGTGAAGGTGACGGTATACGGCCCGGGACGCAGATCGACGATCCGGTACACGCCCTGACCGTCGGTTACGCCGCTGCGCACCTTTTCGATGAGCGCCGGACTCGCCGCTTCGACCGTGACGCCGGGCAGGACCGCCCCGGAGCTGTCACGGACGGTGCCCGTAATGCTGCCCTGCGCCCACACCACAGACGGCAGTAGACCAAGAGACGCCAGAATGAGGACCAACGCGATGCGCGACCGACCCATGGGCTCCCTCCCCCTGAGGCACAAGAAGCAACCGAAATGAATGAAAGCCGTCCGCCGATACGAGTCGTGCACGCCTTTAGCGTGCACCTTGCTCTTCGTCCGCTATTCGTCCGTCCGCCGTACCGCCCGCGCCGGGCGCCCGCCCCGAGCGGCCGCTTCGCGCGCCCTGATCTGGGCGCCCCGCACCACGTTGATCAGGCCGTAATTCTGCTCGTGACACGCAAACTCGAACAACCCCGGCTCGATCCGCGGCCACGGCACTTCCGCCGTCCACGACCGGGTCCAGGTCGTCGGATCGGTCACCGTGAACGTGTATTCGATCGTCTTCTCGTCGACCAGCCGCAGCCGCTCGACCAGATGGAAATTCTCCGCCGCGCCGCGCCATTCGCGCTGCGGATGGAAGTTGGTCGTCTCAATGACCAGCGTCTCCCCGTCCCAGCGGCCGCGGGAGTCGCCCAGCCAGTGCCGTACGGCCGACGGCAGATGCGGCCGGCCGTCGAGCGGTACGATGCGCACGTCGCTGTTCGACTGCATGACGAAGATGAGGTAGCCGGGCGACTGGAAGATCTGCGACTCCGCGTCGTGATTCCCCGGAACGCGCGGCGGCCCCTGATTGCTCGTGATGCAGCGCTCGTAGAGCCCGCGGCTCAGCACGAACGGCCCGCGCCGCGCCGCCCCCACCCGCTTCTGTCCGTCCGGCGTCAACGGCGGGATGCGTCCGTTCGGCGGATCGATGATGAGGCCGGTGCGCAGATTCGGGCGGACAGGGCTCTGCCACGCGTCCATCCCGTATTCCTTCCAGTCGTAGTGCACCTCGCGCGGATCGACCTCGGCGTCGGCCTCCACCGCCTGCTTGAACGCAGCGAGCGCCTCCTCCTCCGTGTAGAACGCCTTGTCGCCGAGTTCCACCGGGCGCTCGAGCGGCGTGTAGCTGAGGCTCAGCCAGTAGCCGCGCAGGTCGGGATCGCCCCACGACGTCCTGGGCGCCTTCCAGCTCGCCCGCGCCGCGGCGGTCGCGCGGGCGGCGTCGGCCGCCGCCTTGATGGCCGCGTCGGTACTCGTGGTCGTCGGATCGAACGTTCTCGTGCCGGAGGGCGCCTGCGCCGCGGCCATGCCAACCCAGATCGCGAAGACCGCCACGAAGATTGCCGCCAATAACCCGAAAACGCGCACCTGCATGTTGACCTCTCAGACCTCCCTGGAGCCCGTCGCAGACGATTTCAGGATCTCTTCAGTTGGGTGCTCGGTTTAATAGCATTCCAGGAGGCTGGCGTCAAGGGAATGACGACGAGAACGGAACGGTCCTTACCGCGGATCGGCCCCGAGCGAACAGACACGGCAAGTCGCTGTGCCTGCGGCGTTTCCCGGAGAGGACACGCGCCGCAGGCGCCATCGCGACCAGAGGCGCGCGGCGGCGACCACCGCCGCCGCGCCCGTCCACCTTCTCTGCAATCAGTCGCTCCAAGTCCGATCAGAAGTCGAGCTGGGCGCTGAACTTGAACATGCGGCCGCCCAGAATCTGGATCGGCTGCAGCCACTGCCCGCCGGTCGCGCCGGCGTACCGTGTCGTCATGTTCAGCACGTCGCCCGCGTTGAAGAGGTTGTAGAAGTCGGCGTTGGCGCGGATCCGTGCCCGCGCCGCGCGGAACGCCCGGGTAAATCGCACATCGACCTGTTGGAGGCGATCCTCGAACTCGGCGCCCTGAGGGATCATGTCCACCAGCACGTTGGCCGTGCAGGTCGCGGCGCCGCGACACTGCCCGAGGTCGCGGCCGAGCGACGGCCGGATCTCCGCGTTGGTGAACGCCCGGCTCGCCGTGACCGGAATGCCGGGGATGTTCTGGTAGGTGGCGCTCACCTGGAAGTCCCACGGCAGCGGATAGATGGCCAGCACCTTCACCTGCGTCGCCGGACGGTCGGTGTCGCAGAACGCGCCGGTTCGCGGCACGATGGGCGCGTTGGCCGCCACGTCAACACCGAACATCGTGTTCACCCCCACCTGCGGGAGCGCGTTCAGTGCACACGTGTCGCTGACGGTGCGCCCGGCGCTCAGGCCGCCGCCGATCTGTGCGCCGCTCCCGAATCGTGCCTGCAACGTGACGTCGACGCCGTCGTAGATCTCGGTCTGGTCGCCGTAGTTCGACGACTGCGTAATGACGTTGTCGACCCGTCCGAACGCCGCCGGCTTGACGTCGTAGAGACCGCAGATCTCGTTGCCGCCACCGCCGGGGAGCCGAGGATCCCTCGGCGCCGTTACGCAGAACGGATCGTAGTCGGCGGCCGTGACTGCCATGTTGTCGGTCACGAGCAGCCCACCGTACCAGGTGCGGAAGTAGCTGACGTTGAGCGCGACGTTCGGGCCGAGCTCGTGCTGCACCCCCGCCGACGCCTGCCAGTTGTACTCCTGCCCGTTCCACCCTTCCCGTGCGTCGTCGGCGCGACGCCGGTTACCGCCCACGATCCGCCCGAAGTTCAGATTGGACCATGGTCCGCATTCGCCGTTGGCAACCGAATTCCGGAGGTCGCAGTCCGGCACGTAGTTCCGGTTCGCATCGGTCCAGGTTCGGGTCGTGCTCGGCGCCTGGTTGTTCGCCGGTGGGTCGATCGCGTTGAGGGTGACCTGGTACCGGGTATATCGCCCCAGCGACACCTTGACCGCGGTCTTCCCGTTGCCGAACAGATCGTAGGCCGCGCCCAGCCGGGGATTCACGTTGGACCAGTTCGGCGAATCGTGCCTCTCGGGGAAGCTCCGCGCCGACACGAACGGGCCCGCCGGCATGTCGGTCGCCGGCGCCGAGCCGTTGAAGACGTTGAAACGGACACCCATGTTCAGCGTCAGCTTCCGGATCGTCCACTGGTCCTGCACGTAGGCCGCCAGGTCCCGGGCGCGCCAGAGCGCCTCGAACGGCACCGCGTAGATCGTCACCTGCTGCGGGATGCGGTCGCGGAAGGTGTACGACCGCGCGCCGTTGATCTGGTTCCAGTCGTTCGCCTTGCCGGGGCTGCCTTCGGAATACTCATTGAAGTCGCCGCCCACCTTGAAGGCGTGCGCCCCGGTGATGTAGGACATCGACACCCGCTGGCGGTACTGCCGGTTGTGCTGTACCCGGTAGCCCTGGGCGTGGGAGAGCCCGAGCGCGCGCGACCCGTAGCGGAAGTTCCCCGAGAGCTCGGTAATCGCGATCGTGTCGAGCCCCACGCTCGGGTCCGTCCGCAGCGTGTTGTTGTCGAACACGTTCGCCGAGGCGCCCGCCTCGAAGAGCATCCGGTCGGTCGCGGGGTACGTCCAGGAGACGAGCGGCAGGTAATTCACCTTGTAGTTGTGCGCGCCGACGGCTTCCGGCGTCCCCTGCACGCCCTGCTGCGGCCCGAGCTCCAGCAGCGGCCAGAAGCAGCTGCAGTTGGGCTGCACCTGGAACGAAGCGACGATCTTGTGCTTCGCTGCCGCCTGCCACGTCGTTCGCAGGCTGTAGTCGCGGTAGTAGTCGTCGGTGAACCCCGGGCGACTCAGATCCGGTTCGTAGAACGTCACCCGATAGACCGGATCGGTGCTGACGTTCACGTTCTGGAGCTTGTTGAAATAGTTTCCCTGCTGATACTGCTGGTTCGCGCCGAACCGGTAAGCGCCGTAGAACCAGAGTCGGTCGCGGACGATCGGGCCGCCGACGGCGCCGCCTGTGTCGTAGTGCTGTTTGAGTGACGACGCGAAGCGGAGCCCGCGGGCGCGCAGCTCGTCGCTCAGGTTGCTGGCCTGCAGATCCGGGCTGCTGTGCGAGGTGCTGAAGCTGCCGGAGAACGTGTTGCCGCCGTCTTTCGGCACGATGTTCATCTGCACGCCGCCGGTCGCCCGTTCGGCCGAGAGGCCGCCCGTCTCGACGACGACCTCCTGGAACGTCAGGTTGTTGAAGACGAAGATCGCGCCCCCCTGCAGTCGCTGGACGATTCCGTCCACGACGGGAGCGTTGTCGTCGAAGCGGCTGCCGTGGATCCCGAACGCGTTGCCGCGCTCGTCGAGCCCACCGACGCTTTGCCAGGCGGAATTGCCGTAGGTCGCGCCGGGAATGATCTGCGCGTACATCGCCAGCCGGCCCGTGGTCGGCAGCGCATCCAGCGTGGCTCGCTCGAGCGTCGTCTGCTGCCGCACGTTCGAGATGTCCACGACGGGCGTCTCCCCGGTGACGGTGATCGTCTCTTCGACCGCGCCGACCCTGAGCTCCGCGTTGACGGCGGCGGTGAAGCCGGTCGTCAGAACGAGCCCGTCGCGCCGCAGCGTGCTGAAGCCCGGCAGACTGAACGTGACCAGATACGTACCCGGACGGAGGTCGACAATCCGGTAGAGGCCCTGGCCGTCAGTGACGGTCGTGCGGACCTTGTCGATGAGGACTGGACTGGCCGCTTCCACGGTGACGCCCGGCAGCACGCCGCCGGACGCATCCCGCACCACTCCGGCGATGGACGCGGTGTCGGCAACCTGCGCCCACCCTGATGCAGGCGCGAAGGACAAGGACCAGACGGCGACGACGACGATCCACGCGGAACGCGATCCCATGGGCTACCCTCCTATGATGACGAGAGACACCCCGATGTAACGCCGCTAGTGCCCGCGATAGGTATCCGACGGTGCCCTTTCCAGCAGACGCGCCTCTATAGCACTCCGTTTCGCCCACCGTCAAGTAATTCCGCGCCCCTCATGGCCGGCCCGCCGCCTTCGCGACGACCGCCATCGGGTCGTTGCCGCCGTGAATGTGCAGCACCCGCGCCACGTCGAGCTTCAATCGCTCGATGTTCTCGACGAAGTTCACCGTGAACTGCGGCGGCGTCGGATACGGCTTGGCGCCCGGTCGGGGGTGGAACGCGTCGGCCTGGACGAGAACCCGCTCGCGGGGCAGGTACGCTACCAACAGCCCGTCGTTGTGCAGGTTGCCTCGGATGTGGTGCAACTCGAGCGTTTGAGTTCCATCGGTCAGCACCCGCCGCGCGCCGACGCCTTCCACCGCCGCCTTGCGGGGCGACTTCGACAGGCTGTCCGGATTGATCCGGTGCGGCAGCGTCAGGACCTTCTCGAAGAACGGCTTGTTGACCTCGTGCGTGAGAATCGTCGCCCCCTCAGCGGCGAAGGCGCGTACGCCGCCGGAGTGATCGAAATGCGCGTGCGTGTTCACGAGGTACCGGAGCGGCTTGTTCGGCACGAGCCGCTTCACTTCGGCGATCACCGCGTGCGAGCGGGCATCGTTGCCGAGCGCCTCGACGACGACCAGGTGGTCGGTGAACTCGACGAGCACGCTGTTGAGACCGGCCGTGATCACCCAGACGCCGCTGCCCAGCCGCTCGGACGTGGCCTTGAGCGCGCCGCCCCCCTCGCCCGCCGGCGGAGCGGCGGCGATCTCGAGCGTGGCCGCGCCGTTCGGCCGCACGCTGCCGACGGTGATGTCTAGCGTCGGGTGGCCGCCCAGCCGATCGACGATCCGGCCCGGGAACTTCACGCCGCCCACGTCGCGGTACTCCGAATACGCCGACTCGACGACCATGTCGCCGAGCAACGGATTGTCGATGCGCGTCTCGACGCGCTCGACGAGGTTCTGGTCGGTGAGCGTGCCGGTGACCGTGTATTTCCCGAGTGCGGTGAACGTCAGCGCGCGCCGCCCTCCGGCTTGCGCAAGCGTCGCCTTGTTGGCCGCCGCGGCCTTGAGGAACCCGTGGGGAGTCATCCAGATCTGCAACTGCCCGACCTCGGTGCGCGGCGTCGCTTGCCGCACGATCCTCTGCTCCCCGAGGATCGGCCGCATCCCTCCCTGACCCGTCGCCGGAACGAACCCGCCCGCGCCTCCGCCACGCGGCGGGTTCTCGTCGTCGATGCGGACGAGTTCCTCCCGGAGCCCGGGCACGTCGTAGCGAACGCTGGCGTCGTACTTGATGACGCGGAAGCGCGGCCACGGCGCCTCCGGCCGCGGATTCTGGCCCAGCATGAAGACGGATCCGGCGCCGGAATACTGAATGGATTGGAGCCCGGCCGTCCCCATCGCCTTCGTCGCCGCGTCGATGACCGCCCCGGCCTCCTGCGCGCCGGCTTGCTCGGCCGACACAACCGCCACGAGCAGCGCGACCCCGATGATCTTCTGTTTCATCACGCCCTTCGCCTCCATGACTGGCGCCAATTCTACGCCTGTCCGCAAGGGCCGCTCTCGTGCGGTTGCGCCGGGGTCGGCGGCAGGCTAGACTGCGGCCTCCCGAAGTAGAAAGGATGTCCAGATGCGCAGGGTACCCCTTTCGCTCGTCGCCTCGGTGGTCGTCCTGTTCGGCTCCAGCCTCTTGCCGGCGGCTGCGCTGCAGCAATCCGCCAAAGGTGGCGTGGGCGACATCACCGGCCCGTACGAGGTGCCCGATCCGAAGTGGCCCGCGTGGGCCCACCCGTACCCGAAGCCCGGGCACATCTGGGGCTCCCAGGGCGGCGTCTTCGCCGAGTCTCCCAATCGCATCTACCTGGCCAATCGCGGTGAGCTGAAGCTGCCCGACACGGTTCCGCCGAACTTCCCCGGCAACTGGGGCTTCTTCAACCAGCAGGCGGCCACCGTACCGATCGCCAACATGGTCAACTGCATCGTGGTGGTCGACGGCAACGGACGGCTGATCGAGGCGTGGAACCAGTGGGACACGCTCTTCGAGTGGGGGCGGGGACCGCACCAGGTCTACATCAGTCCGTACGACCCCGAGCGCCACGTCTGGGTCGTCGACGACATGCGCCACGTGATCTACAAGTTCACCCACGACGGCACACGCCTCGTGCAGACGCTCGGCGTCCTGGATGAGTTCGGCGACAACGACGACCTCACGCGCCTTCGGCGGCCCACGATGATCGACTGGCTGCCCGACGGCACCTTCTTCGTGGCCGACGGCTACGGCAACACCCGCGTGGTGAAGTTCAACAAGGACGGAAAGCCGCTCCTCAAGTGGGGGTCGCGCGGCACCGGTCCGGGTCAGTTCAACACGCCGCACGGCATCGCGGTCGGCGGATCGCCGCCGCGCGTCTTCGTGTCGGATCGCGGCAACCGGCGGATCCAGGTGTTCGACGTCAACGGCACCTTCCTGGACGAGTGGCCGGGCATCGCGCCGCACAGCATGATGATGAGCGCCGACGAGCACGTCTGGGCCGTCGACAGCATCAGCGACCGGATCGTCAAGTTCGATCTCACCGGCCACGTGGAGTACTCCTTCGGCCAGTTCGGGACGCGCCCCGGATACACCTGGGCCATGCACCAGATTTCCGCGGATCAGGAAGGGAATCTCTTCATCGCGGAAGTCTTCGGCGGCCGCACGCAGAAGTACCGCCCGAGGCCTGGCGCCGACCCGACGCACCTGGTGCGCGGCCGATCGCTTCTGCCGATGTCGGGATCGGCGGGCAACTGAGCAGGAGAGGCAGGCGATGACGAAGACAATTGCGCTCATGCTGCTCTTGCCGGCCGCGCTTGGCGCCGCCGCCTCGGCGCAGGGCCGCCCGAACTTCTCCGGCACCTGGACACACGCCTCGAGCGTGCCGCCGAATTACCCCGGCTCAAACGGCTGGGGCGTCCCCTCGCCGACGATCGTCATCACGCAGAGCGCGACGGAGATCGCCATCGAGGCCGGCCAGTTCGGAAAACAGCCGATGAAGGTGGTCTTCAGGCTCGACGGCGGCGACACCATCTGGGACGCCCCGTCGAGCAGCCAGTCTGGCAATACGGCGATCGTGAAATGGCGGACGAAGGCGAGCTGGGACGGGAGCCGGCTGGTGCTCTACACGTGGAATACGGCCCTGAACCAGATGCGCGACATTCTGAGCCTCAGCGGCAACACGCTGACGATCGTGCGCGCCACCGAGCAGCCCGGGCCGTCCACGAACGCGACGCTGACGTACGCGAAAAGACCGTAGGCGTTGGGCTGCAGGCGTTGGGTCATGGACCGACCGGTGCCCGTGGCCCAAAGCCCGCGGCCCTACGCCTCCAGCCCAAGGACAGAGCCCAACGCCTCAGGTCCTGATCTTCAGCAGCTTGATCAGGTTTCCGCCGAGGATCTTCTCCTTGTCGCCGTCGCTCAGGAACGATGCCTTCAGGATGAAATCGATTCCGACCGGCCAGTCGAACGGATAGTCGGTGCCGTAGACGATGTGGTCGATGCCGACCTCGTTCACGAGATGGCGCAGGCCGTTCTCCCGGAACACCATCGAGTCGACGTAGAGCTGCGTGCGGAAATACTCACTCGGCTTCCGCTTGAGCGCCCGGCACTCCTCACCCACGCTGCCGCCTCGGCCGCACGCGGCATCGGACCGCCCGCTGTAAGACGCGAGATAGCCGCCCGCGTGGGCCGCGCAGATCTTCAGGCCCGGGAAGCGATCGAGCGTCCCTTCGAAGATCAGGTGCGACAGCAAGGTGGTCGTCTCGAGCGGGTTGCCAATCGTGTTGCCGAGGCCCCCCTTCCCTTGGAAGCGGGGGTTCTGCGTCGTCCCCGGCGCCGCCTGCGGATGCGTGAAGAGCACCACGTCGAGCTCCTGCACCTTGGCCCAGAACGGGTCGAACTTCCGGTCCGACAGCTCCATCCCCTCGACGCTGCCGCCGATCGGGGCGCCGCGGAAACCGAGCTTCTTCACGCCGTACTCGAGCTGCTCGGCGGCCAGGTCCGGATGCTGCAGGGCGCAGGTCGCCATTCCCACGAACCGGTCCGGGTTGCGCTTGACCCATTCCGCCGTCTTCTCGTTCTGGAAATCGCAGATCCGGCGAGCCAGGTCGCGGTCCGCCGCGTACCACCATGGATTCATGTTGAGGGCCGTGATGTCGATGCCCTCGCGGTCCATGTACTGCAGCCAGTGCGGTCCGGGATATCGATCCTTGGTCGCCGCCTGGCTCTTGAACTCGGCCTCGAGCGGCGTGCCTCGCACGATGTCGATGACGTCGGGAATGAAGTGATGCGCGTGCATGTCCACGACCGTGATACGACGGCCGCCGAGCGTGACCCGGCGCCGGCCGCCGGCCGGCGCCTGGCCCGCGCCGGCGAGCCCGTTCCCTCCGACAAAGACACCTGCCGCGGCGCCCGCGACATTCCTCATGAACTCTCTACGATCAGGCATATGCGCTCCCACTCAGATGACAGCCCGTAGCTGGTAGCTGGTTGCCGGTAGCCGGTAGCCGGTAGCCGGTAGCCACGGAATACTACCAGCTACGCGCGACCGACTGCCAACCGGCAAGAGGAACCCGGAGCCGTTCAGGCCGCGATGCGAAGCGCCTTCGTCAGGTTGCCGCCGAGGATGGCGCCCTTGTCCGCTTCGCTCAAGAACGGCGCGTCCAGGATGAAATCGATTCCCACGGGCCAGTCGAACGGATAGTCGGTGCCGTAGACGATCTGTCCGACGCCGACTTCCGCGACCACATGGCGCAGGCCGTCCGGGTGAAACACCATCGAGTCGACGAACAGCTCTCTGCGGAAATACTCGCTGGGCGCCTTGCTGGGACAGTCCCCGCCTGGACCGCGGCGGCACCGGGCGTCCGAGCGCCCGAGGTACGAGGGCAGATAGCCGCCGCCGTGTGCCGCGCAGATGCGCAGGCCGGGAAACCGGTCGAGCGTGCCTTCGAAGATCAGGTGCGAGAGGAACACCGTGGTCTCGAGCGGATTGCCGATCGTGTTGCCGAGACCTCCCTTCCCCTGGAAGCGCGGGTTCTCGGTCGTCCCTGGTGCCTGCTGCGGATGCATGAAAAGCATCACGCCGAGCTCCTCCGCCTTCGCCCAGAATGGATCGAACCTCCGATCCGAGAGCTCCTGCCCCTCGACGCTCCCGCCGATGGCCGCGCCGCGCATCCCCAGCTTCTTCACGGCGACGTCGAGCTGCTCGGCCGCCAGGTCGGGGTGCTGCAATGCGGCCGTGGCCATCCCGACGAAGCGATCCGGGTGCGTCGCCACCGCTTCCGCGATCTTCTCGTTCTGCAGCTGAATCAGATCGGTGGCGAGGGCGCGGGCCGCCGAGTAGCCCCAGGCGTTCACGTTGATCGCCTGGTAGTCGATCCCCTCCTTGTCCATGTAGGCCAGGCGGGCCGCCATCCCCGGGCCAAGGGCGATCGGCCCCGTCAGGTTGTTCTTCGCCGCGGCGGCGAGCGGAGTGTTGCGCACGAGTTCCCACACCTCCGGCACGAAGGTGTGCGCGTGCACGTCGATCACGGTGGCGCGGCGCCCGGCAATCGTCACGCGGCGGCGGGAGGGCGCCGGAGTCTGCAGCATCCCGAGACCCAACGTCGCCCCGGCTACGTTTCCGAGGAACTCTCTGCGCGTCGGCACATGCCCTCCCTCAGGTGGTAGCCGGTAGGTAGCCGGTGGCGGTGGCCACGTTCAAAGGGCCACCGCCTACCAGCTACCGCCTACCAGCTACCGCCTACCGGCTACCAGCTACCAGCCAGCTTCAGAACGTCAACTGCGCCCCGATCTTGATCACGCGTCCGCCCATGATCTGGATCGCGTTCCGCCACGTCGGGCCGTAGCGGGTGTTCTCGTTCAGCACCGTGTTCTCGTTCAGCACGTTGTAGACGTCGAAGTTCGCCTGAACGCGGCTGCTCCCGCCCAGATTGATGAAACGGCTGAAGCGCAGATCGATCTGCTTGATCCGCTCGCCATAGATCGCATTGTTCGGGATCAGATCGAAGGTCACGTTCTGGTTGCACGCGCCCGTCGGGGCGGGGCACGCCGCCAGGTTCCGGCCGAGCGACGGCGCGATTTCGGCGTTGCTCGCCACGTAGGTCGCCCGGATTGGGAACCCCGGGATGTTCTGGTAGATCGCGCTCGCCTGGAAGTCCCACGGCAGCGGATAGACGGCCTGGAGCTTCACCTGCGTCGAGCTCCCCCACGGCCGGCTCACCCGGCAGAACCCCGGCCGCGTGTCTCGCGAGTTGGTCCCCAGCCCGCCTCCTTGTTCAGGCGTTCCCGCCATGAGCGACCCCGGCGCGTTCGTGCCCGCGCCCGGCGAATCGACGGTCAGACAGAAATCGGTCACCGTGCGACCGATCGAGACGCCGCCCTGGAGGCTGGCGCGCTGCCACAGCCGCCCGTTCACGGCGATGTCGACGCCGTCGAAGAACTCGCTGATGTCGCCGTAGTTGCTCGCCTGCGTGCGCACGTTGCTGACCTGCCCGAACCTGGCCGGCTTGATGTCGTACAAATCGCAGAAGCGGTTGCCGCTCACGCTGGACGGCAGCCGGCTGTCGGTCGGCGCCGTGATGCAGAACGGGTCGAAGTCGGCCGGCGTGACCAGCTCGTTGTCGATCAACTGGAAGCCGCCGTACCACGTGCGGAAGTAGCCGACGTTGACCCCGAGGTTCTGCCGCACCTCGTGCTGCACCTGCACCGACCCCTGCCAGTTGTAGTTCTGCAGGTTGAAGCCCTCCCGCGCGTCGTCGGCGAAGCGGACACTCGGCCTCGTGCCCCCAAACGTCCGGTCGCTCCAGGCGCCGCACTCGCCGTTGGCCAGCGGGTTCAGCAGGTTGCAGTCCGGAACGTAATTCCGGTTCGCGTCGTTCCAGCTCCGGTCGGTGAACTGGGACATGTTGGCGACCGGGAGATTGACCGCGACGCCGGTGTTGCGAAACGGATAGCGGCCGAGCGCCACCTTGAGCGCCGTCCGCCCGGTGCCGAACAGGTCGTACGCGGCGCCGAGGCGCGGGCTCAGGTTCTGCCAGTTCGGCGAGTGCTTCACCTCCGGCAGGTCCCGCTCCGGCACGTATGGACCGGCCGGCAGGTGGATTGCCGGAACGGTGGCATCGTACACCGCGTAGCGCAGACCCACGTTCAGCGTGAGCCTCCGGATGGTCCACTGTTCGTTGGCGTACACCGCGTTCTCATGCGCCTCCTGGTACGGCCCCCACGGTCCCGTGTGGATCCGGACCGAGTTCGGGACGCGGTCGCGGAACACGTACGAGATCGCCTGGTTCACCATGTCGGCGTTGTTGTACTCCTCGCGCCCCTGCCTGAACTGGTTCAGGTCGACGCCCACCTTGAAGTTGTGGGTGCCGGTGACGAACGACATGGCGAACCGCTCGTGCCAGCGGGTGTCGTGCAGCGTCTGGTAGCCGGTCCGGCGCGAGCCGTAGATGAGGTTCAGTGCCTGATCCGTCACGGAGATGGCGTCGAACCCGGTCTCTGGCTGCCGCGTCTGATTCCGGAAGTACTGGCTCCTGGACGAGTCGAACTCGAACAGGACGCGGTTGCTGGCCGGATAGGTGTAGCTCAGCACACCGAGGCTCTGTGGGTCGTAATGGTGCTCCGCCGTCGCCTCGGGCGCAAACAGCGGGCTCACCTGCTCCAGAATCGCGAAGGTACACTGGCAGGACGGGTGGACGGTATACGAGCCAGCGATCTTGTGCCGCTGCGCCGACTGCCAGGTCAGGCGAAGACCAACATCCTTCGAGAACGTACGGTCGTAGGCGGGCCGGCTGAGGTCCGGCTCGTAGAAGAGCGTCCCTTGCAGCTTGTTGTAGTAGTTGCCCACCTGATATTGGGACCGATCTTCCCAGCGGGCGGAGGCAAAGAACCACAGCTTGTCGCGCCGGATCGGGCCGCCGATCCCGCCGCCGACGTCGTAGTACTCCCTGACCGACGGCGCCGACCTCAGGCCACGACGACGGAGATCGTCGTCGACGTTGTCGCTCGTCAGCTTCGGCCCGGTGAACTCCGCGCTCATGCTGCCGGAGAAGATGTTGCCTCCGTCGCGCGGAATGACGTTGATCTGCACACCGCCGGTGGTCGACTCGGCGTTGCCCGCGGCGGTCTCGACGACGACTTCCTGGAAGGTGTGCGAGTTGTACTGGAAGCCGCCTCCGCTGAAGACGCGGCTGTCCATGCCGCCGAAGTTGAACGTCATATCCTCGGCGCGCTGGCCGTGGACGCCGAAGAACCCCCGGTCGGTGCCGACGCCGCCCACGTCGTGGAAGTTCGCGCCGCCGGTATCGGCGCCCAGGATGAGGCTGACGAGCTGCGACGGCCGCTGGCTCGTGGGAATCGCGTCCAGGGTCTCCTTCGTCAGCGTCGTCTGCTGCCCGACGTTCTGCACGTCGACGACCGGAGCGACCCCGGATACGGTGATCGTTTCCTCGACGTTCCCCACCTGCATCTCGGCGTTGACCGTCGCGGTAAACGTCGTCGTCAGCTCGATGCCTTCTCGTCTGAACGTGCTGAACCCCGGCAGCGTGAAGGTGACGGTATAGACGCCGGGTCGAAGATCGACGATCCGGTACAGGCCCTGGCTGTCGGTGACCACCACGCGGACCTTTTCGATCAGGGCGGGACTGGCCGCCTCCACTGTGACGCCCGGGAGGACGGCCCCCGAGGGATCGCGCACGACCCCGGCGATATTGCCAGTCTCGGCCTGGGCCGATGCGAGCGACGGCAGGAACAACACACAGGACACGACGACGACGACGAGACGCGCGACGAGTTGGGCCATCATGCCTCCTTGCGGCCGAGGAACCCGCGTCTCCCGCCTTGACCTGGAAGACCTGGCTACATAGCCGCTCGCAGCAGTTCCATCAAGGTGCGCCTCCGACGACTTGCCCTGGATTTCGGTTGAAGAGTCGTCGCACGTGCGCGCCCACGCGCACGTGCGACCGCCGGTCGTTCGTTCAGTTGGTTCCGGCGGTGAACCGCGCCTCCTGGCCCACGATCCTGGCCGGGTCGGCGTTCGGCTTGGGCCGGAACTTCTGCACGCGCCCGTTGAAGACTTCGGCGACGTACAGGTTCCCGTCCTGATCGGTCGAGATCTGATGCGGGCCGTTGAACAGGCCCGGCTGTCCGCCGCGGCCTCCCCACCCGTACAGATAGTTCCCGTTCAGGTCGTACTTGAGCATCCGGTTCGTGCCGCCATCACCCACCCACACGTACTGATCGGTGGAGATGAAGTGATAGTAGGGCGACGAGTACCGGCCGGTCGAGAACATGTCGAGGAACTTGCCGTTCTCGTCGAAGACCTGGAACCGGCGGTGGCCGCGATCGACGACGAACAGCCGCCGGTCCTTGCTGATGGCGATGCTGTGGACGGTGTCAAACTCGTTGGGCCCCGGGTTGTTCGGATCCTTCGGCGCCGTGCCCCAGTCGGTCAGGAACGTGCCGTCCTTGTCGAACTTGGCCACGCGCGTCCCGCCGTAGCCGTCGCTGATGAAGAACGTCCCATCGGGCAGCCAGTCGATGTCGGTCGGCCGGTCGAAGAGCTTCCCGCTGTCGCGTCCGCGCTTGCCGAGCGTGCCGAGCGTCAGCACGAGCTTGCCGTCATAGGTGAACTTCCAGATGACGTGCTGCTGGTCGTCGATGATCCAGACGTGCTTCTCCGCGTCGTACGGGCTCATCTTGATCTTGTGCGGACCGCGGCCGCAGCGGTCTTCGGCGAACATCTTCTCGAGGTGCGGCCACTCCTGCACGACTTTGCCGTCGCGGTCCACGACGAACACCGAGTGGTGCCAGCGGCGCTCCCAGCCGCGCTTCTCCACCGCTTCGCACGTCGCGCTGAGCCCGTCGCCGTTGCCCGTGGCGTTGCCGCGCGAGGGATTCAGCATCCCGTAGGGCGTCCACGGCTTGGCGCCCTTCGGCAGCGGCAGCTCACCGCGCTGGGCGATCCAGATGCGATCCGGCGTTTCCGCCCACACGGCGCCGGTCGATCCCCACGTCCACCCCTCGTGCTTCACGCCGTCGGGACCGTCGGCCAGGGGCTGCGGCCAGTTCTCCACCAGGTCGTAGGGGCCGAACTCGTCCTGTCCGCCCCGCTCCTGCGCCGGCGCCGGCGCCGCGGGCGCAGCTCCAGTGCCGTTCCCGTTGCCGTTGCTGCAGCCGGCGGCCAGCACGACGACCGCCATCACCGCGACCACGTACTTCACTGACCACCACTGCGCGCACATTGAATCCTCCTCCGGCGGGTCCACTCCGTCCCTCGACGCCACTCGGAACACCCCGAGCGCCGTCGAAGGGCGCAGCACCCGTCCTACTTCGAATCCACCCCAGGCGCGTCCGCGCTCGACGTGCCGAAGAACAGCCTGCGCCCGTCGGGGAGCGTCACGTCGCGTCCGTTGGCCCGCCGCGATCCGTCCCGGGCCTGATAGCCGTCGACGATGACCTCCATCCCGGGCTTGACCGTGTTCTTGTTGATGCCCCGTCTGAACAGGCTGTTGGGCGACCCCGCCTCGATCATCCAGCTCTCGGCGGTGCCGTCGGGCTTCTTCACCTCGATGTGCATCCAGGAGTGGGGATTGATCCACTCCATCTTCGTGACGGTGGCTCGGAACTTCACCGGCTTCCTGGCGTCGAACTCCGAGGCAAACGAGTGATGGGCCCATGTCGGCGCCGCTGCGGTCACGAGCACGCTACAGGCGGCGATGAGAACTACTCTGATGCGCATCGGGACTACCCTCCAGGTCTCTCCAGTGTCCGGCTGAAACCGGACACATCACACCGACGCCGGAGACGACGTCAGCCTTCCCCGTCGCCCGCGCGGGCGTCGGGGGCGTTCGGATCGAACCGCTCGCCCCGCCGTTCCCGCTCGCGGGCGCCATGCAGCCAGTGGTACATGTCGTAGTTGGTCTCCTGGCACTGGTACTCGTAGATCTGCTCGTCGGTGAGATTCCATGGCACGAGAATCGTGAACGGTTGTGTCCACGTCTCGGGATCCGACATCGTCACTTCGTAGTGCAGCCGGTCGGGCGCCACACGGGTGAAGCGCTCGACGATGCGGTACGTCTTCGGATTCGCGTTCCCGTAGACGACGCCGGTGCGGCCCACCTCGGCCGACGAGAGGAAATTGCGCGTCTCGACGACGAGGGCGTTTCCCTCCCACCGCCCGCGCGGGTCGCCGAGCCACGTTTCGACGTTCTCCGGCAGGAACGGCCGGCCGTCGACCGGAATGATCCGCGAGAAGTGGATCATCTCCGAGTAGATGACCACGTAGCCAGGCGCCTGGAAGATCTGAGCCATGTTGTTGTAGATCGCCGGCATGTAGGGGTGGCCACCCCCTTCGTTCCGCCGCCGGATGATGCAGCGGTTGCCGACGTCCATGTCGCGGTAGCTCTCCATGAACCCGGTGTTGAAGCGCCGGGTTGACAGATCCTGCTCGGCCCGGGCCCGCTGCTCGTCGGGCGTGAGCGTCCGCTGCACCCGCGGCGGCAGCCGGCCGTTCGGCGGATCGACGATGAGCGACGTCCGTTTGTCGGAGGTGAGGCGCATCCGCGCCGGGTCCATCCAGACGTCGTTGTACGAGCGCGACACGTCGGCCTGCGGGCCGCCGTCGCGCCGGTCGCGGTCCAGCCGGTAGGCGAGCTCCTTCTGCAACTGCGCCGCTTCTTCATCCGAAAGGACCGGCTTGTCGGCCAGGTGCGGTGGGCGCTGCAGCGGCGTGCTGGTGCCGTAGTTATAGATCCCCTGGAGGTCCGGGTCGCCCCAGGGCGTCCGGGGCGGCGTCCATGCCTCGCCCGCCGCCGGCTCCGTCGTGACGCCGTCCCGCAGCCACCTCAGCCGCCCCGTTGCGGCGAGCCCGGAGACGACCACGAGCGCCGCCACTAGGACTGCGAGGGACACCCGCTGTCGACCGCTCATTGCTGCCTCCGTCGGGGCGAGTCGGGCCCGCCCTTCTTGGTGAACCGTCCGTACAGCAGCTCCTCCACGAACGGCTGGCACTTGAACTCCATCAGCTGGACGTTCGGCTCCATGCGCCGGTACAGAGGAAAACTGATCTTCCATGCACGCGTGAACACCGCCGGGTCTTCGATCGTCGCCTCGTACGAGATGTGATACGGACTGACCGCCGTCAGCCGCTCCGTGATGTGCGCCGTCGCGCTGTAGTAGTTGCCCGCCCGGTCGAGCCAGTTCCGCTCGTTGAGCGACGTGACATCGATGACGAGCGTGTCGCCGTCCCAGCGTCCGCGCGACCAGCCCATGAAGAAGGTGTTGTCGACCGGCGACTCTTCCGGCCCGTTCATGCGCACGATCCGCGAGGTGCCGTTGAACTCGTGCGTCATCAGGACCGCGTCCGGCGTCTGCACGATCTGCAGCGGGTACGGCAGGTACATGGCGCGCGGCACGCCCGGCATCCAGCACTTCAGCTCGGGGTCGCCGAGCGGCGGGTCGGTGCCGTCGCCAGGAACCGAGGCCGTGGTCCGGGTGTCGAAGTTCGCGCGCCGCCGGGCGAGCGCCTCGGGACGATACGGAATGACGCCGCCCTCGACGACGCTCTGGCCGCCCGGTTCGGCGCCCCACGCACCGAGCAACTGCGGAAAGGCGCCTTGCGCGGCGCCGTGCGCCTCGAGATCCCAGTAGGCCGTGGTGAGCGCCTGCCAGATGCCGTTCAGGTTCGGCCGGCCGTCCGGTGTGCGCGGCGCCGTGTAGGGCGCGAAGCGTCCGGGAGCAGACGCCTCGCCGCCCGGAGCCTGCGCCTCGAGCAGCCGCGCCGCGAGCCAGACGCTCGCCAGCCCCACGGCGACGACGCCGACGACCATCACCAGCTTCGACCGGCCGACCATTCGGGAACTCCTACTTCGCTGTCGGATACCAGTTGAGCAGCCGCACCTCGATCGGCTGCCCCTTGAGCGCCGCCGCGAACTCCTCCGGCTTCTGTCCCATGTAGTGGTACGGAATCGCAATCTTCGGCCGGAATCCCTTGACGCACTCCGCCGCCTCGGCCGGTGTCATCGTGTACGGCAGGTTCATCGGGACGAGCGCCACGTCGACGTTCTTCACCCACTGCGCCATGGCAGGCACGCACTCGGTGTCGCCCGCGACGTACACCTGCGCGGCCTTCCCTTCGCGCACCGCCACCAGCTTGTCGCTGAAGGCGACGACGTACCCCTGGCCTCGCCCCTGCGGATGGTAGAGCTGCCCGGGCGCCGGCCCGCGCTGCACGTTGTACGCCGGCACGGAGATGACCGTGATGCCGGCGAGCGCGTCCTGGTTGGTGCGCATCAGCCGGTTCCCCATCACCACGACATCCGGGATCTTCTGTGTCTCCGCCACGGCCGGCGGGACGACCACCGGGGCCTTGGGCTTACGGAGCTTCACCACCGCCGCCGGATCGAAATGGTCTGGATGAATGTCGGTGACGAGGATGAGGTCTGCCGGCTTCGCACGGGACAGATCCGCCTGGCCGCTTACGGGATCGACGAGCACGACCTTCGCGCCCAGCTCGATCTGCACACTGGCATGCCCGAGCGCGGTGATCACCACGGGACCGCTCGCTGTCATAACCTTGGTGGAAGTCGGCGCTTGGGCCCGACCGACCACAGTCGTCATTACGATCAACAACGGCACGCTCCAACGGAGTTTCATCTGTTCCTCCCTCTTCTCGCCGGCGCCTTCCTCTGGAGTCGTCTGTCGTGTGGCTGTCGATTCTCCCGATGCCCGGTGGGCGATAATCGGCGCCCGAAAAATTGCCCGGATTATACGTCCGCTACCGCAATCCGCGGCGGACTCCTTTCGCCGCTGCCAGCGCTGGCGCCGCTACGGCCGCGGCGAACGGACGTATCCCTACGCAAGTCACTGATCCAAAGGGTCTTATGAGGGCGGAAGCGATCGGCGCCGCCCGCCGACGGCCGCTGCGGCGACTCGGAGAAGACGTGGTGACCGGCTGAAGAGGTCCGCGCCTACTCGGGTCCGCCAGGCGTCTTGAAGAGCGTTCCCAGATCGATGCTGCCGAACTCGGACGGCGTGTGCGAGTTGGTGGCATTCGGCCGGCCGGGGTTCAGATTGGAAGCCGTGTCGTCGGGGGGGAAGAGTACTAGCGTGCCGAGCAGTTCCAGCACTTTCCGCCTGTCGTCCTCACTGAGCGCGGCAAACGCCTGCTTGGAGGCTCTCGCCTCACCGTCGTGGCGGAGCGTCGCCTCCTCAATGCTGATGCTGCGCCCATCGTGGCCGTACGGCGTCGTGCTGGCGACGCCCCACAGCGGCTCGGTCATGAACGCGGTGGCGATCGTGCCGTCATACTGGCGCTCGTGAAACGCCGGCCCCAGATCGTGACGCTTGAAGTCGGTGAAGATGTTCTCCACGGTGAACCGGCCACCTGACGGGAGCATCTTCGGGAACGGCTGGTTGTCGCCGACGGTCGTGACGAAGAGCGTCGCCGTGGCGAACAGCCGGTTGAGAATACCCCGCCTGGGATCGAACCTGGTGTCAACGTCGACGACTCGGGCGTCACGTTCGATCGTCAGGTTCTGGACATGGCAGTTCGTGCAGCCGATCCGGCGCATCAGGGCGAGCCCGGCGTTGGTGCGGCTGGTTGTTTCAGCGACGGCCGGCCTGAAGTAGTTCAACAGGTAGAACTCCAGGTAGTCCAGCAGCGCCGGGTCGATCTCGTTGGCAACCCCGTCCCCGTCTCCATCATGGGTGGCGTCGCACGACGGCGGCCGCTTGACGGAGTCGAGCGCCCGGTCGAAGACCATCCCCGCGGGACTCGCCGTTCTGATCGACCCGGCCGGGTTGGTCGCCTGGCACAGCACGGGATCGGGCGATTCGAGGCCCATTTCATCCTTGAACGCGCCGACGGCGAACGCCCGCAGCGAATACTCGCCCCCGTGGGCGAAGAAGGGGCGCACGCGAAGGTCAGGGTCCACTCCCTCTACCCCCGTCGTCACGACGCGGCCATCGGGCAGCCCCTGGATCGAGCCGTACTGGATGCCTTTCCCGACGAGCGGGAGTGTCACGGGTGCGCCGGACTGCCGGGCCTGCTGCGTCGCCTTGGTCCGAATGCTCCTGAGCTCGCCCGTGATCTCGTCGGCCAACCGCTCCACCAGCCCCGCCCCGAACAGGTGCGGCGCGTCGCGGCTGTCGG
The DNA here is from genome assembly GCA_001767525.1 of Acidobacteria bacterium RIFCSPLOWO2_12_FULL_68_19. Taxonomy (GTDB): domain Bacteria; phylum Acidobacteriota; class Vicinamibacteria; order Vicinamibacterales; family UBA2999; genus MELF01. Next base: position 44,927 of record MELF01000039.1, read on the forward strand.
GCCGCGTCGCGACGTTGCCGCCCACACCGGCCGAACCGCGTGGACGGCCGTGGCAGGCGGCGCAACTGTCGGTCAGACCCGCGCCATAGGCCGCGTTCTCCCGGATGTTCCCGGCCGACGAGGCGGTAACTCTGGGGCCGAGCCCCTGTCTGGCGGTGAACTTCCGCTGGAAGACCTGGCGCCCGCGCCGAATGGCGCGAACCGGGTCGCGTGCGATCAGATAGAGCGACGACCCTTCGGTGGCGTCATCGCCGCGGCCGCTGCCAATCTGCTGCTCGAGGGTACGGTTGATGGCGCCGCCGGGCACGCCAGGCGTGGTTTGCGCGACGTCTGTGAGCTGCGCACGCGCGACGATCGGGATTGCCGCCGCCAGAAGCACCCAGAGCGCCGTCCCGAACGAGCTATTGGTCCTTCGCTTCTGCGATTCCATACTCCAATTGTTGCCCATCGGCCAGCGGCCGGCAGCAGAAGAGTGACGCGTCTCCTGGCCTTCCAGAGAACCGACGCACACGCCGAGCCATCTGGAGGCCCCTGAGGAATCATGATCGGTTGATCGAATCGGCGGCAATACACCAAACGGCCCAATTCGGTGGCGCAATCGCGCCACTGCTGCCGCTACCCTTCCGATTCCAGCCGTTTCCCAACCTTCGACTCGAAATCAGATGTAGGTTCCCTGTCGAACTCGCGCCCGGCCGCCCTTGCCGCGCGCGCGAGCCGCTCGAGCTGTCGTCGAAACGCGGTGCAGTGCCGGCACAGCGCGAGGTGCAGGCGAACCGCCAGCCGCCGGGAGAGCGGCGCGTCGTCGAGCTGCCCGGTGGACAAGAGCAGTGAGACGTCCTTGCAGGTCATCATGGAATCGACGTCCAGCCCTTTCCGTCCAGGCACGCGCGCAGTCTCGTACGCGCTCGGTGCAGCAGCACTCCTACGTGTGTGATCGTCTGCCCCAGAATCTTACCAACCTCGGCGGCTGACAGATCCTCGACCTGCCGGAGCTGAAACACCGCGCGCTGCAGCGGAGACAGGCCGTCGAGGCAGTCCCGAATTGCCGCTCCCGCCTCCCGTGAAGCGGCCTCCCGATCGGGTTCGACCGGCGGCCGCGTCCAATTCCCCCGTGCATCGAACCGAGACTCGAAGATCTCATCGATCGAGTCGTGCAGCTCTTCACGCGCCTGCATCCGGCGGCGCTCCTGGATCTTGTGGTGCAGGATGCCGAACAGCCACGTGCGGACTTCCGCGCGGCCCTCGAAGCGATCGAGCCCGTTCAGGAACGTGACGAACACCTCCTGCACGAGATCGTCGGCTTCGTCGCGACCGCATCCCATGCCGCGCGCCGCCCGGTAGAGCCGCCGAGCATTGTCATCGACGACCGCCTTCAGCGAGGCCGGATCGCGCCGACGCAGCCGCGCCAGCAGTGACGGCTCCATCCCGTCCCATCATAGCGGTCTCCCGAGCGGTCGCCGCGGGTGTAATGTCCGCCCTTCTCGCGACACTCACTGCTGATGGCGGCGCACCTTCAGGATGTCCTGACGGCGTGCGCGCACAGGAGAGGGAGGAAGAAGACGATGCGGACGACACTGGCGGTGGGGACCCTGGCCGCGTGGCTCTCGCTTGGCGGCGGCCTCTCGGCGGCCGAGACCTGGACCGGCACGATCAGCGACGCCGCGTGCGGGCTCTCGCACGACAAGATGACGGATCGCGGCAAGAAGGGCTCGGACAGGGACTGCACGTTGATGTGCGTGAAGGCGGGAAGTGCGTACGTGTTCGTGACCGGAGGCAAGGTGCTGAGGATCGCCAACCAGGACTTCAAGGCGCTCCCGCAGTTCGCCGGCGCCGCCGTGAGGCTGACCGGCGACCTGAAGGGCGACACGATTACGATCGCCAGGCTCGAGCCGACGAAGTGAAGCGCGCGTGAGGCGAACGGGGGCCCATCGAAGCTGGCGGTGTGCTCCCGCCGTGCTCGCCAGCAGCCGACAGGGACGATCGGCACCGGTGAAGGACCGCCACGAACCGCGCAGCATCGGGCGTTCGGCCACCGCAGCTCGCCGAAGTGGCAAACTGGTCGCACGTCGTCCGAGAGTCACGCAACGTTCTTCATTGGGGCTCCCGTCCGAGTACCGCGAACAGCTTTGCGAAGGTGTCTGCCCTTCTGCTGGGAGCAGTCCCGAATCTCAAGATCCTGCGGCAGGTTGAGCCCGCAGCGAACTCGGACACCCATGACGCCCCGGAGCCTTGAACTTCCTTCAGCACTCGTCTTGCGTGATATGCTATATCTAGCATATAATGTCTAACTGACGCAGCCATCGCCCAAGCCGGTGGTTTGGCTCGGCGACACGCGGGCGACGCTCAGGGCGTGTCCGCAGGACGTTCAGGACGAGGTCGGTTACGCGCTTTACTTGGCACAGATCAGTGAGAAGTACGCGGGCGCGAAACCGCTCAAAGGACTAGGGCCAGGCGTGCTGGAAGTCGTCGCTGACCATCGCGGCGACACGTACCGAGCCGTGTACACGGTTCGGTTCGCCGAGCGGGTGTACGTTCTTCACGTCTTCCGGAAGAAGTCGAAGAAGGGTATCGCGACGCCGCAATCAGACATCGAGTTGGTGCGACAGCGGCTGAAACGAGCTGCGGAGTTGGACCAGAAGCGGGAGCACTGAAAATGGCCACGAAGAAAGACTACGTCGTCGGCAGCGGCAACGTCTTCGCGGATCTCGGATATGCCCGACCAGAAGAGGCGGCGGCGAAGGCGGAACTGGCCTACAAGATCACGACAATCATCGAGCGACGGAAACTCACCCAGGCTGAAGCCGCCACCGTCCTCGAAGTCGACCAGCCGAAGGTCTCAGCTCTTAGGCGCGGCAAGCTGACCGGCTTCTCACTCGATCGCCTCGTGAGATTCCTGGTGCTGCTTGGCAGCGACGTCCAGATCGTCGTGAAGGACCAGCCGCGCAGTCGGCGTCGGGCAAGACTGCTTGTTGCGTAGAGGTCCCGGCGTAAGGTCCCGGCGTAATGGCACCGCCCTTTGACCTCACGAGGCCAGTCGCGGCAGTCAAGTGGAAACGTTGGCGGGCTCGCAACTGTGAGGCCGGAAATTCTATCGTCCGTACAGCAACCCACCCAACGCCGCCGCGTCCTTCTGCATGTTCGGCAGGACGTGCGCAGGCCAGAATCGGTACGAACGCCGACCGCCGTCACAGCCGCGTAGGGGCGGTCCTGCGGCTCTCTGACGGACGATTCCAGACGGGAATGCACCAAGGCTGTGGAGACACGGCCGGTGGGCTCAAAATGGGCTCAACACCGACCGAGAAGGACGTTCGGCAGCGGTCAAGGACCGACAAGAACCGAACGTCTTAGGCGGTTTAGTGGTCGGGGCGAGAGGATTTGAACCTCCGACCCCTCGGTCCCGAACCGAGTGCTCTACCAGGCTGAGCCACGCCCCGACCGCGCAGTCCAGTCTAGCGTACTTCGACCGGGCTCACGAGCGGCAGCCCCTCGACATACCGCAGCGCCTCGTGCGCCGTCATGTCGGGCTCGAGCGGCGTGACCGAGACGTAGCCGTCTCGCACGGCCTCGTAGTCCGATCGGTCGTGCGCCTCCCACTCGTTCTCCCCTTCCTCGATCCAGAAGTACGCTCGGTGCCGCGGATCGACCCGCCGGCTCACCACCGTCACGTGATTCCGCCGCGCCTGTACGGTGGCTCGAAATCCCCGATACGGCCCGAACGGCACGTTGATGTTGAGGAACGTGAACCGAGGCATCCCGCGCTCGAGCACCGCTTCGGCCACCGTCGCGGCGGCGCGCGCTGCGGAGCCGAACTCGAACTGGTTGTCCTTGTTCTGCGCCGACACGGCAAGGCTGGCAATCCCAAGCAGCGCTCCTTCCAGCGCGCCCGCCACCGTCCCGGAGTAGGTCACATCGTCGCCCAGGTTCCATCCCTTGTTGATCCCGGACACGATGAGGTCCGGTTTGCCGTGCAGCACGTGGGCAATCGCGACGTTGACGCAGTCGGTAGGCGTGCCGTCGACCGTATACACCGACGGCCGCAGCCGCTCGAGCCGCAGCGGATGCCGGAGCGTCAGCGCGTGTCCAATGGCGCTCGCCTCCTGCACCGGTGCCACGATGGTGACCTCGCCGAGCGCCGCGAGCGCCTCGGCCAGTGCGTCTATCCCGTCGGAATGCACGCCGTCGTCATTGGTGACCAGAATGCGGGACATCTGAACTTGCGATCTTAGCATCCGCCGGGGCGTCGACTCGGGCAATCAGCAAGACTATCGCCGCCGTGCCCGCCAGCGCGGCGCCGGCGCCGAACGCCGCGCCGGCGCCAACGCGCTCGTACAGGAGGCCGAACGCCACGCTCGCCGTGAGCGCACCCACACCGAGCGCCGCGTTGTAGAACCCGAAGGCCGCGCCGTGTCGATCGGCTGGCGCCAGGTCCGCGATGAGCGCCTTCTCGGCGCCCTCCGTCAGCGCGAAGTACACGCCGTAGGCCAGAAACCAGGCGACGAGCGCCGCGGCGCCATCCGAGACGGCGAAACCGAGGTACACCACCGCGTAGACGAGCCAGCCCATCACGATGACCTGCTTGCGTCCCAGACGATCCGAGAGCGACCCGCCCCAGGTGGCGAGCGACGCTTTCACGACGTGGAAGGCGGACCAGAGCACCGGGATGTACGCGACGCTCCCAACGGCTTCCGATACGCGGAGCAACAGGAACGCGTCGGCGGAATTGCCCAGGCTGAAGAGCAACACAATCGCGAGAAACGTCCAGAGCTGTCGCGGGAGTGTTCCGGCGGGCCCGCGCCGCGCTTCCTTCTCATCGAGGCGCGGCACCCGCCCTACGTACGTAGGGCGCGGACCCGGCGTCCCGTCGCGCCGCTCGGCCGCCGCCGGAAGGCCGGGTTCGGGCACCAGGAACAGCAGTGCTACGGCGACCGCGCCGGGCACGATCGTGAGCGCAAAGACGAGGCGGTAGTCGCCGGGCGCGAGGAGCAGCAGCGCCGACGCCCCCAGCGGCCCGACGATCGCGCCGGTGTGATCCATCGCGCGGTGGAACCCGAACACGCGGCCCCGATCTCCCTTCGCGGCAAACCGCGCGAGCATCGCGTCGCGCGGCGCGCCGCGGATCCCCTTGCCGGTGCGGTCCAGCGCGCGGACGAGGAGCACCTGCGGCCAACTGCCGGTCACCGCAACGAACGGACGCGCCACCGATGACAGGAGGTACCCGGCAATGACGATGGGGCGGCGCCGTGTCCAGCGGTCGGAGAGGTACCCGGACACCACCTTCAGCAGGCTGTTCACCGCCTCCGCCACCCCCTCGATGACGCCCAGCGACAGCGCGCCCGCGCCGAGCACCCGTGAGAGGTACACGGGAAGCAGCGGATAGATCATCTCCGTCGCGGCGTCGGTAAAGAGACTCGACCAGCCGAGCAGCCGGACCGGGCGTGGAATCGAAGCCATCCGTTGACCGATATCGTACGATCAATAGGAGATGCCGACCCTCGAACAGCTGCTCGCCGCCCGGACGGGACCGGCGGCGCCCGAGCTCGTCGAGCCCATCGAGAAGGGCCGCGTGCGCTGCTACGCCTGCGGCCACCAGTGCCCGATTCCCGAGGGCGCTCGCGGCGTCTGCAAAGTGCGCTACAACGAGGGCGGACGCCTGCACGTGCCGTGGGGATACGTCGGCGGCGTGCAGTGCGACCCGGTCGAGAAGAAGCCGTTCTTCCACGCTCATCCGGGATCGCTCGCCTACAGCTTCGGCATGCTCGGTTGCGACCTGCACTGCAGCTACTGCCAGAACTGGGTGACGTCCCAGGCGCTGCGTGATCCACAGGCCGTGGCGCCGCTGCGCGACGTCACGCCGGCGGCGCTCGTGCGGAATGCGCTCGACCACGGGGCTCGAATCGTCGTCTCCACGTACAACGAGCCGCTCATCTCGGCCGAATGGGCTGTCGAGATCTTCCGGGAGGCACGGGCGCACGGACTCGTCACCGGGTTCGTCTCCAACGGCAACGGCACGCCGCGCGTGCTCGAGTACCTTCGGCCCTACATCGATCTCTACAAGGTCGACCTCAAGAGCTTCGACGACAAGCACTACCGCGAGCTCGGCGGTCGGCTCCAGCCGATTCTCGACACGATCGCCTGGCTGCACCGCCACGACGTCTGGGTGGAAATCGTCACGCTGCTCGTGCCCGGCTTCAACGACAGCGACGCGGAGCTCGTCGGACTCGCCGAGTTCGTCGCCGGCGTGTCAGTCGACATTCCGTGGCACGTCACGGCGTTCCACCAGGACTACCGGATGACGGACCCGCCGGACACCACACCGGGGATGCTGCAGCGGGCCGCGCGGATCGGCCGGGACGCGGGCCTCCGCTACGTCTACGCGGGGAACGCGCCCGGGCGGGTGGGCGACCTGGAGCATACGCACTGCCACGGGTGCGGCGAGCGCCTCGTGACGCGATGCGGATATCTGATCGAGGACTATCGCCTCACGCCGGCCGGCACGTGCCCGGGCTGCGCGACGCCGATTCCGGGCCGCTGGAGCGCCCGCTTCGAGCGACAGCGCACGGCATTCCCCTTCCTGCCCCGACACGGCACGCCTCTGTCAGCGATCTGAAATAATGAGCCGGGTGATCCTCGATCAGCACCAGCGTCCGCTGCGCAACCTGCGGCTGTCGGTGACCGACCGCTGCAACCTGCGGTGCAGCTACTGCATGCCGGAGCCGGAGTACGTCTGGCTGCCGCGCGAGGACATCCTCCACTTCGAGGAGATGGAGCAGCTCGTCGACGTCTTCCTGGACCTCGGCGTCGACCGAATCCGCCTCACCGGCGGCGAGCCGCTGGTCAGGCGCGACGTGCCGACGCTCGTCGCCGCGCTGGCGGCGCGGCCCCGGATCACGGATCTCGCCATGACGACCAACGGCGTCCTGCTCGCCGAACAGGCCCGGGCGCTCGCCGACGCCGGACTCCACCGCCTCACCGTGAGCCTCGATACGCTCCGGCCCGGCCGCTTCCGCGACCTCGCGCGCGCCGACGACCTCGACAAGGTTCTCGCGGGGATTGCGGCGGCCGCGCCGATCTTCCCCGGCATCAAGATCGACACGGTCGTCATCAGGGGCATCAACGACGACGAGCTGGTGGACCTCGTCGAGTTCTGCCGGCAGTACCGCGCGGAAGTGCGGTTCATCGAGTACATGGACGTCGGCGGCGCCACCCACTGGTCGATGGACCGGGTCGTGCCACGCGCGCAGATACTCCAGGAGCTGTCACGCGCCTACGGCGCGATTCTGCCGGCCGCCGAGCCTTCGTCGGCGCCGGCGGACCGCTATCGATTGCCCGACGGGACGATCTTCGGAGTGATCTCGTCGACGACCCAACCGTTCTGTAGCGCCTGCGATCGCAGCCGCCTCACGGCGGACGGGCTCTGGTATCTCTGTCTGTACGCCCAGGGCGGCCTCGACCTCCGCCGGGCTTTGCGGGGCGGCGCCTCCGCCGCTCAGCTTGCCGGCATGATCCGGGCCACCTGGCACGATCGACGCGATCGCGGCGCCGAGGATCGGCTGACCGCCCGCGACCGCGTTCCCCTCATCCCTGTCGATACGCTCCGGCGCGATCCGCACCTCGAAATGCACACCCGCGGCGGGTAGTCACTGCGCCAGCAGCGCGGCGTTCGTCTGGAGCGTGTCGAGGAACGCTTCGACGTACAGCTTCGAGAATCGGCGCCGTTCCACCTCGCTCACGAGGAACTCGGTGGCCGTCTCGGGGTCGAGCGCGCCGCGGTACGGCCGGTCGGACGTCATGGCGTCGTAGACGTCGGCGATGCCGACAATCTGCGCCAGCACGGGGATCTCGTCCCCGCGCAGCCCGTTGGGATAGCCTCCGCCGTCGAGCCGTTCGTGATGCGAGCGAATGATCGGACGCACGTGCCGCAGCGACTGCAGCGGCGCGCAGAGCGAGTCGCCGATCTCGGTGTGCCGTTTCATCAGGGTGAATTCCGCCTCCGTCAACGATCCCGTCTTGAGCAGCACGGAATCCGGAACGCCCACCTTCCCGACGTCGTGCAGGTACCCGCCGCGGTGGAGGGCATCCAGATCGTCCGAGGCCAGCCCGAGCGCGCGCCCCACCACCACGGCGCGCGCCGCCAGACGCTCGCAGTGTCCATTCGTGGTCGGATCCCGCGCCTCGATCGTCAGGGCGAGCGCCATGAACGCAGCCTCGGCGGAATCGAGCGCGTCAATGAGATGCTTCACACGCGAGAGGGAGGCGACGCGGGCGCGCAGCTCGTGGGGATGAACCGGCTTTGACAGGAAGTCGTCGGCGCCGGCCTCGATGCCTTTGATGCGATCCTGCAGCTCCGACAGCCCGGTGACGAGCACGACCGGCGTCAGGCGCGTATCCGGCTCGGCTTTCAGCCGCCGACAGACCTCGATGCCGTCCATCCCGGGCATGCCGACGTCGAGCAGCACGACGTCGGGCCGGTGGAGGCGCGCGGCGTCGAGCGCTGCGAGCCCGTCGGTCACGCTGATGACGTGATACCTTTCGGCCGTCAGGAGCTTCTCGAAGAGCAGCCGCACGCTCTCGGTGTCGTCGGCGACAAGCACGCTGGTACGCGTCGGGCGGTGCAGGGAGCTGTCGATGACCACGGCGCTATCCTGCTCCGAGTTGCACCGCTTCGGCGCGGCGTGCCTGCGAGACACGCTCGTGCAGGCCGTGCCGTTCGAGCTGCCGGTAGAAGGCTCGCCGGCTGACGCCGAGCAGCCGCGCCGCGACCGCCTTGTTGCCCCTGGCGAGCTGAAGCGTCCGGATGATGTGCTCGCGCTGCACTTCGATGAGGGGTGCGGGCACCCCAGACCCGACCACCTCCATCGCTCCCGGCAGGGTCGCGTGCAGATCTCCCCCGTACTCCTGCTTCAGCGCCTCGAGCGCAGCGCTGAGCGTCTCCCAGCCCGTCATGAGCACCGCCTCGCACTGCGGGCTCACGCTCCGGAGCGCCCGCAGGACATCGAGACAGCTCACGCCCGTGCCGACCAGAGAGAGCACGGCGCGGTCATCGTCTATGACATACAGCCGGGGACGCTGGATCGCCATTGGCCCTCCTCGACGCCACGGTTGAGCAAGCCCACAGCCAGACCGGCGAATCCGCCCGACCCGCATCGGGCCATAGATTGGAACGTATTGACACGCAACACCTTAGAGCCTGAGACCACCCCGCACAGGAGAGCGCAATTGGCACGATCAAGGGCCTGAACCGCACGCCTCGTGTGCGATTACGGCACATGCACGCACAATCCTGACTCTCGTTGGTAGTTTGGAGTCTTGGGAGTTGGCAGTTGCTGGAGGCAGGCGTGCCTCCAGGTGCGCGACGCTATCGCAGCGATGGTCCGTGCTCGCGCAGCCACCGCCGCGCCTGCTCGTGATCGGGACAGGCGTCGGCCACGAGCCGCCAGTACGCGGACGAGTGGTCGAGCCGCCTGAGGTGCATCAGCTCGTGAATCATGACGTAGTCACGCACCCAGGCGGGCATCAGCATCAGGCGCCAATTCAGGCAGATGTGGCCGTCGCGGCCGCACGAGCCCCACCTCGTCCGTTGGTCGCGGACGCTGACGCGCGACACCTGCAGCCGATGCTCGGCGGCGAGCGCCCGCACCCGCGCCGTGAGCGCCGCTGCCGCCTGTTCCTTCACTCTGCGCCGTTCCTCGGTTCCGAGGGCCGGGTGCCCGAGGCGCGCCCGCTGACCGCCGATCCAGTCGAGATACCGCAGGCCGAAGGCGACCGCCTCTCGCCTCGACCCGCCGCGGGGAATCGTCACCCGCACGCGGCCGTCGTGGTCGACCCGGAGCACGTAGCGCCGCGCCCGCCGGTGCCGCACGAAATAGAACTCAACCGCGGGGGCAGTACGTTCACCGGATGCGGTGGGTTCGGGAGATTCCAGGGAGAGCGGCCGGTCGGATTCGAAAGGAAGGCCCAACTGCACCGCCACAGGATAACGTAGTGATGGTGACCGAAATCCTCATTGTCGACCCTGTCGAGCCGGATCGCACGGCGATCGCTCGCGCCGCCGCCTGCCTGCGCCGCGGCGGCCTGGTGGCCTTTCCCACCGAAACCGTCTATGGCCTGGGCGCCCATGCGCTCGATCGCACGGCGGTGGCTCGCCTCTTCGAGGTCAAGGGCCGCCCCCCGAACGATCCGCTCATCGTTCATGTGGCCGCGCTCGAGGAGGCGGCCGCGCTCGTCACGCGCGTGCCCGACGCCGCACGCGACCTCGCAGCGCGGTTCTGGCCGGGTCCACTGACGCTCGTGTTCCCTCGCGCCGAGGCCGTACCCACCGACGTGACCGCGGGACTCGACACCGTGGCGATCCGCGTCCCCGCGCACCCGGTCGCGCACGCGCTGCTCGTCGCCGCGCGGCTGCCGATCGCGGCTCCCAGCGCCAACCTCTTCTCGCGACCCAGCCCGACACGTGCCATCCACGTCGTGGACGATCTCGGGGGGCGCATCGACATGGTGCTCGACGCGGGTCCAACTTCTGTGGGCGTCGAATCAACCGTCCTCGACCTGACGCAGGATCCGCCGGTCGTGCTGAGACCCGGCGCCGTCACGGTAGAGGCGCTCCGCGGCGTAGTTCCGTCCGTGAGGGTGCGCCCGCCGGGTGCCGCTGCGAGCGGTGCAATGGCCTCGCCGGGTCTTCTCGATCGGCACTACGCGCCGCGAACCCCAATGACACTGTACGACGGCCGCTCGGCGTCCACTCGCGCGGCGCTCGTCGAGGCGATTGCCGAGGCCGTCGCCGCCGGACGGCGCGTCGGCTTGCTCGCGACGAGCGAACATGCCCTTCCCGTTCGGCATCTGCCCGTCGTCATTGCGGATCTCGGATCGGAGCGCGACCCCGGGCAGGTCGCCTCGCGCCTGTACGCCGCGCTCCGCGAGCTCGACGCGGCGCAACTGGACCTGATCGTCGCCCAGGGCCCGGAGACAGACGAGGGGCTCTGGCGCGCGGTCCACGACCGCCTTCGCCGCGCCGCGACACGGGTGGTCGGGAGTTGATCCGGATCATTCACGAACGCGTGGTGGCGAAGAGACCCTTTCGCTCCGCTGCTCCGGCCTGCCTCAGCCGCCCCCTCGCCTGACCGGCATCCAGCCGTCGGCAAAACGCGCCCGGAGCACGAGGGTGACGACGGCCCCGTAGCTGCGGACGCCCTCCTCGACGCGGTTGGCCCTCAGATACCGGTCGTACAGCCTCCATCCGGCCTGCTGCAGCCACGGCCACTCACTCCGGCGGATGCGCGCGACCACTGCGTCCAGATCCCGGCGCGGACCTGGCTCCAGTGCGGCGGCGAGTCGCGCGCGCTCCGGCTCGTTCACCTCACTGCTGACTTGCCAGAAGAGCGCCAACCAGCCGCTGTACTGCGCCCCGGGACCCGCACGCATGCACGCGAGCCAGCCGACGAAGCTCGCCTCGGCTTCGTCGGCATATCCGGCCAGGTGTGCCCACTCGTGCGCCGCGACGAACGGCCGCTCGAACGGGAGGAGATCCGGATTGGCCAACGCCTCGAGCCCAAACGGATTGACCATACCGTCGATGCTCGCCCACCGGAAGTAGGGTCCGAAGACGGTTCGTTTCAGGCGCCCTGGAACAGCGGGCGGGGCGTCGCTCAGGCCCCGCAGCACCGCCGTGAACGCCTGTCGAAGCGCCGCATCCTGCCACGGCGGCTCGCGCCAGGCGGAACCATGCGCCGCCTCGTGCAGCGCGTTCAACCGCGCGGCCGCGTCGAGGCCGAGCTGCACCACCGCCTCCGGCAGTGGCGCGCCTGGCTCGACGAGCAGACGCTCGGTCATCGGCACCCGGCGGTAGTTGAATCCCCAGAGCAGCAGGAACATCAGGTAGACGAGCGCGGCGCCCACCGCGACCCGCGCGAGCGCTCGAAGCATCGGCGCCGCCCGGCGCATCCGCCACGCCTGACGCGCCCCGCCAACGAGGACACCCACGAGCGCAACGGCTGCGACCCCGGTCAGCAGGTCGAACAGCGCGAACGGAACCGCGTTCGTGAGCGGCGTCAGCAGTTGTTGGACTCGCGGATAGAGTCCGGTGGAGAACCACTCCTCGGTGGCTTCGGGCGCCGCGGGCGCCACACCGAGGACGATGGCCAACAAAACGATCGAGACGGGGAGAGCGGTCCGGAGCGCCACGCGCACGAACGTGATTCTATTGGCTAACGCCGTCCGAGCCGCCCGCAGTCTGCCCGGTGCATGCCGGCTCGCCGATATCGCTCAGGCGCCGGACGAGCAGGCGCCCTCGAGCACGTCCTTGAGCAGGACTTCCCCCTGGAGGCCGGTGCGGACGTCCTCCCGCACGGCCTGCCCCGGCTTCTTGACGATGAACGGGATGTGCAGCGGGTCGCGCTCGCGTCCACCGAATCGGTATCCGTGATCCGCCAGCACGACGAGCGTCGTCCGGTCGTACACGCCGGCGCGCTCCAGGACGGCAACGAGATCTCCTACGATGCGGTCCACGTACTCCACCTGGCGGACGTACGCCGCATCGGGCGATGTCTGGAGTGGATCGAACGGGGGATCGTACCCTTCCGCGTCGAACACGAACGGGAGGTGCGGCACGCTGAAGTGGACGAACCGGAATACCGGCGGCCGCTCCGTCGTCGGCCGGCGGGCGAATGCGACCAGCTCATTGACGAGTTCCCGCTGATGCGCAGCAAACGGCGGATTCTTCAGCAGACCGAACGGGAGCTGACGCGGCCAGAGAACAAACGTTGTCCGCAGAGGATCGAAGAGGGAGAACGCTTCCGGCGCCGAGACGTTGTAGAAGCTGCGCGAACGGCACGTATCGGCCAGCTCCGCCAGCATGTCGCAATAGGCGAGATAGTAGCCGGCCATCTCCGTCCGGAACCCCAGGCGGCGCGCCGTGCCGAAGAGGCCGTCCGGCGTGGCAGCCCGAAACGGGGTGAGCGAGCCGTCGTCCTGGCGCTCCAGTAACCCGCCGTCGTCCACTTCGATCTCACGCACGCGTCGGGCCGCGAGAAACGACGGCAGCGCGTCTCGCGTTTCGCGCCCCGGCGCGCCGACCGACAGGTAGTGCGTCGCCCGGGAGCCGAGCCGGCCAAGCGCCGGCAACTCGCGCCGGATACGCTCAGCGTCGTCGTACACGTAGGAGAAGGACAACTCGTCGAAGAGCAACGCCAGCACCGGTGCACACGTCCGCTCGAGGGCGGCGGTGACGGCCGGCTCCCGATCAATCCGCACCACGACGTCCGCCCGCGCGACGGATGCACCGAGATTCGCGAGCACGACGAGCGACACCGGCGAGACGAGCACGAGCAGCCGGCGGAACCACCGGCCGAACACCGCCGGCCAGAGGAGGAGCGTCATCGCGGCCGCGACGGCCACCAGAACCGACGCGCCGAGATCGAGCGCGCGATTTTCGCCAATCGCGATGAGCGCTTCCTGGTACGGGAGCTGCCGCGACAGGCCGGCGGCAAACGACGCCAGCGGCAGGATACTGATGAGCACCAGCGTGGCGGTGGCAAGCCGCGTGGAACGCGGCCAGACGGCGAACACGATCCCCGCACAGGCGGTCGCCAGCACCGCCAGCACGGCCGCCGTCTCGGCCAGATCGGCGGTCTGCCACTGGAGGTAATAGATGTCGAAGGTGACTGCCGCGGCGAGCGGATAAAAGAAGAGCGCGGCGAGCGCGAGGCCCAGCCACGCAGAGACGACGACCCGCCGCGTAAGGGTCAGACCCCGGTGACGAGTCGGCTCAAGCCTTCGAAGCGGCCTCAAGAACCTTGAGTGGACTCGTCACCGGGGTCTGACCCCCGACCATCGCCGCCGCGACCGCCCAGCCGCTTCACGAAGTGCACGATCGACCCGCGCACGCGGCGGAACACCAGCCCGAGCCCCAGGACAATTGTCAAAGCGGTCTGGTAGAGCAGGCTCCCCGTGCCCGGATCGACGTAGGCGAAGGCGGCACGCTCGCCCAGCAGGACCATCGCAACCGTGAGGATGGGGATCAGCACGCCACACTAATGTACACCGAAACCGGCGACTTCAGGGCTCGAACGGCCTCCCCTGCCTCGCAAGCCATGCCTCCAGGCGGGCGGTGCAGTCGCAGTCGCAGCACGCCCACGTCTCGCGCCCCGACTCGTCTCGGCACGTGGTGCGCGCATGCGCATCCTTGACCGTCACCAGATCGAAGTACTCCTCCCAGTAGGGACGCTCTTCGGCCAGCGGCGTCGGACAGAAGCACACCTCCACCCACTTCACGCGCCCGTCGGCCAGCTCTCTGGCGTGCGCCATGTCGCGCAGATACTCGTCGCCGGCAATCGATCCCATGCCGAGCGACTGCGTCCAGACGGCCTGCGCCAGCGCCTCACGGCGCCCCGGCCGTACACGCGCGGTCACCAGATATCGCACAGCCTGCGCGACAGTCCGCCTAGAAACGGCCCGGCCGCGCGAGCGGCGCCATCGGCGCGGGCTTCTTCGCATCCGAGGACGACGACCGAGCCGCCAGGCTGGCCAGAGATCCGCCCGCCGTCGGCAGCGTGACGTTGATAATGCGGTTCGGTCGGGCGCCGCTCGTCGGATAGCTGTTGCCGACACCGCTGAAATCCCAGACGCCGATCATCGCCTCCTGGATGCGGTTGGAAATCACCAGATTGGCGTCGCCCGACAGGAAGACCCCGACGCCGTCACTGCTCGTGATGATGTTCTTGTTGACGGTGTTGCCGCCGCCCACGATCACGATCCCGTGGAAGACATGCGTGGCGGCGACAAGGTTCGACACCACTTCGGTGCCGTGCGTGCCCGGCCCGATGATCCCGCCTCCGATGTAGACGCCGACCTGCGTGTTCCCGATCGTGTTGCTGGAAATCTGCAGACCGTCACCCGCATCGAAGACGATCACGCCGAAGGAGGCGCCGGTATCGCATCCGCCACCCGGCTCGTACGGATGCGTGCATGGCGAATAGATCAACTCCAGGATGCGATTCTCGGTGATTGTCCCCGTCGCCCCGAAACCGATCTGGACGCCGTTCTGGACGGCCACGTTGTTCGGTGGGTCGCCCTGCACGACCGAGTTCTTCACCGTGATCGTCGTCCCGGTCTCGTTGCCGACGATCCCGTTCTTCTGGAACCCTCGAACGCTGACGCCGTCGACGACCAGATTGGACTGCCCGCCTCCCCCGCTCTGGGCGAAGACGCCGATGCCCGCCTGGCATCCTTCCAGCCCTGGGGCCAGTCGGATATTGCGCACCGTGGAATCGGAGAGCGTGCCCGAGGCATTCCGGTAGAACACGCCGACGAGATTCGGCACGGCGCCACAACCGCTCCCGCCCAGGCCCGCGTCACTGCCGTCGACGACCAGATTGGTCAATGTCGCGCTCGTGTCGGTCACGACGACAAGGGCCGCAATCGGCGCCCCGCTGTAGAGGCTCGTCGTGTTGGCGACGACCGCGGCTGGTCCGATGATCGCCTCGGTCTGGGCGAACCCCCTGATCGTCAGCGCCTTGTTGACGACGACCTGCTCGTCGTAGGGCCCAGTCCCTGGACACACCACGATCGTGTCGCCGTTCGCGGCCGCCGCAATCGCCGCACCGATCGCGCTGAATGCCGACTGTGCGGCGCCACAGCTCGTGGCGCTTGCCTGACCGTCCTGGTCGACGACCAGCGTCGCCGCCTCCAGCGGTACGGCCAGCCAACTCAAAATGATGACGACGAGCCCCATCTGACAAGAGGGATATCTGAGCACCATGACGCCTCCATAGGGTGGAGCAGACAATCGGGTGAGCTTAGCACGCCAGCTCGTCCAGCAGGGAAGGCGCTAGCGACGGGCGACGTTCCGATAGATCGTCCCGCCCTTCATCACGAACAGCACGCGGCGGAGGGCAGTGATGTCAACGAGCGGGTCGCCGTCGACGGCAATCAGGTCGGCTTCCATGCCGGGCGCGATCGTTCCAATGCGATCCCCCAGCCCCAGCGCCTCGGCGCCGAGCGAGGTGACTCCGGCTATTGCATCCGTCGGACGCTGCCCGCCCTCGCGAACGCGCGCGACCACTTCGTCGGCGTTGCGCCCGTGCGCGCCGGCGCCCGCGTCGGTCCCCATGACGATCTTGAGCTTCGGTTGCTGGAGGGCCTGCCTGAACGCCGCCAGATTGACCGGGACGGCGGCCTCCATGAACGCGAACCCCTTCTCGTCGAAGTTGCCAATCCCGAGATACCGCGGCTTGTTCCGGAGGTACTGCTGTATCACGACGCCAATGTTCGGCTCGAAGTACACGCCGCGCTCCGCCATGAGGGCGAACTCGGCTCTCGTGGCGTAGAAGCCGTGGGTGACGGCAAAGCAGCCTCCGCGAGCGGCCGCGGCCACCGCGCTCGCCGCATGGGCATGCACCCACGAGCGCTTGCCGAGCGCCCTGGCTTCGCCGCACACCGCCGCCACCTGCTCGTCGCTCATCGTCTGGCCGCCGCCTTCACGGATGCTCCTCGACGCAAACAGCTTGACGAGGTCGGCGCCGTCGGCGACCAGCTTCCGGACGCGCTGGCGCAGCTCGCCGGCCTCCAGCGCCGGGTCGGTCAACGGCTCGAGCGACGTGAGAAGGCGCGGGCCTGGAGCCCCGCGCTCGACGGCGGCGCGCAGTTCCCGATCGAGCGGCGCGCCGATGCTCTGTACCGTCGTGAATCCCGCGAGCAGCGTGTCGTAGCCGTTCTGCAGCGCGTGAAGCGTGCGCTCTGCCTCGCTCTCGCCGTCGTTCGACGCACGGCCGTCCCGGCCGTAGTGGGCGACGATATGGGCGTGTGTGTCGATCATGCCGGGCAACAGCGTGAGCCCGGCGAGGTCATAGGTGGCCGGTGCGCTCGAGCGGGGATCCACGCGCGTGATCCGCCCGCGCTCGACGGTGACCGCAGCGTTCTGCAGCACGCCGCCGCGGCCATCAATGAGCCTGGCGGCGCGTATGACGATCGGTGCGTCCTGCGCGACGGAGGCTGCCGTCCCCGTGAGAACGGCGCACGCGGTCGAGAGCACGAGGCGCGTCAATCGCATCGGTGTAAGTGGTCGGGACGGCGAGATTCGAACTCGCGACCCCCTGAACCCCATTCAGGTGCGCTACCAGGCTGCGCTACGTCCCGTCAGGCGCTTGCGCGCTTCCGCTTGCCGCGTCCCTTCGGCTCCGTGTGGCGTCGTTTCGACGCCGCCACCCGCTTGGCCGTTCTTGCCGGCGCCGGGCGGCTCGACGCCGGCCGGCCCTGGCCTCGTCCGGCGGGCGCGCGGCGAGCCGGCTCGGATGCCCCGTTCTGCGGGAGTTCCGGCACCGGCATCGCACCTGCCCGCCTGGACAGCACCTCGAGGATCGACCGCAGTCCGCCGCGCACGATCTCGATCCGCGTCCGCGCATCGGCGCCCAGGGTGTCGAGCACCTCGTCCAGATCGGACTGCGTCTCGGCGGCCGGCCGAGGCAGGGCCGCCTCGAGCCGCCGGCGGGCGCCGGCGAGCGTCAGGCCTTCGCCGAACACCAGCTCCTTGATGCGCCGCACCCACTCGACGTCCGACTCGCGGTAGAGGCGCGGCGCGTCCTGCGCCTTCTGGACACCGATCCCGGGGAACTCCTTCTCCCAGGAGCGCAGCACGTATGGCTGGAGTCCGGTCGCCTCGCAGACGTCCGCCGCCTTGTACAGCTTCGGAGTCACCGCCCAAGTATAGCAGTCTGGAAATCCGCGGTCCGGCGCCGGATGCTACGTACGGCGTGCCGGGCGCGACCTGCGCCGCGGGCTCCCACGGCGCCGGCGGACGTGCAGCCGGATCGGCGTGCCGAGAAAGCCGAACCGGTCCCGAATCTGGTTCACCAGGAACCGCTCGTAGGAGAAATGGAACTCCGAGGCGCCGCTCGTGAAGAAGACGAACGTCGGCGGCGCAACCCGGGCCTGCGTCGCATACAGCACCCGCACGTCCCGGCCGTCCCGGGTGGGCGGTGGGTGCGCCGCGGTCACCTTCTTGACGAACGTGTTCAGCTCCGGCGTTGGAACGCGGGCCGTGCGCGACGCCGTCACGCGGTCGATCACCTCGAGCAGGCGCGGCGTCCGCTCGCCGGTCAGCGCAGAGACGTGCAGGACTGGCGCATAGTCGAGGAACTTCATCTGCCGGCGCAGCTCCTCGTCGAACGCTTTCACGAATCCGGAACCGCGCCCCGTCACGAGGTCCCACTTGTTGGCGGCAATAATGATGCCTCTTCCCGCCTTGTCCGCCTCGCCGGCAATGGCGGCATCCTGATCGGTCGCGCCGACGCTCGCATCCACCACCAGCACGACAATGTCGGCCGCCTCAATCGCCCGCCGCGCCATGGTCACGCTGACCGCCTCGACCTGTCCGGCCCGGGCAACTCGTCCGGGACGCCGGATGCCGGCGGTATCGACGATTCGGAACTGCCGTCGATGCCAGCGGAGGACGGCGTCCACCGCATCCCGGGTGGTACCGGGCGCCTCGTTCACGATCATCCGCTCCTCCCGCAACAGGCGGTTGACCAGTGACGATTTGCCTGCGTTTGGCCGCCCGACGACCGCCACGTTGACTTCGGCAGCGGCGGAGGGCGCGCCGGCCGCCACCGGCGCGGGCCGCAGCCGATCCAGTATCGCGTCGAGCAGGTCGCCGGTCCCCTCGCCGTGCTCGGCTGACACCTCGAACATCGGATCGAAGCCGAGCTCGGCGAACTCCAGCAGGCCGCCTTTCGCCCGGCGGTCGTCGGTCTTGTTGACGGCCAGCACCGCGGGCACGCTGGCGGTCCGCACGACGTGCGCGACCTCGCGGTCGGCGGGGACGAGTCCCTCCCGTCCGTCCACGACGAAGACCAGCACGTCGGCGCCGGCCAGGGCGCGCCGCCCGCGCGCGACAACCAGCTCGTGGAGCGGATCCGCGCTCGCGCCGAACAAGCCGCCCGTATCGACGAGCTCGAATGACACGCCGCGCCACTCCGCCGGATGGGCAATCACATCGCGCGTCGTACCCGGCAGAGGGGCCACGATCGCCCGCCTCGTGCCGATCAGCCGGTTGAACAGCGTCGATTTGCCAACGTTTGGCCGGCCGACGAGAACGACCGCCGGCAAGCGCCGGCCACGGGCGGGACCCGGCTCACGAGGAGTCATTTGACAGCGTAAGTGATTCTCTCTATAGTAGTTACAGTTCTTGCCCCGAGGGGTCCCCAGCGCATGATCAAGGTCGACATCGTCAACGAGGTTTCCAGGACCGCTGATATCACCAAGGTCAAGGCTGAGGTGGCGGTCGATGCGGTCTTCGACGCGATGCGGCTGTCGATGCAGCGGGGCGACCGGATCGAACTGCGCGGTTTCGGGGTCTTTCAGGTGAAGCCCCGTAAGCGCGGCATCGGCCGGAACCCACGGACCGGCAAGGAAGTGCGCATCCCGCCAGGCCGGACCATCCGTTTCAAGCCTGGCAAAGACCTCCAGAATATCGCGTAACCGGCCCGCATGGGCTCTTCTGCGTCCCACGACCCGGAAAACGGGTTCCCCTCGTCGTCACCCCTCGAGCCGGGGTACGCGGCGCCGCACGAGACCTCTCGGCCGTCGCGCCCCTGGCGCCACATCATCTTGTTCCTGATGACCGTCGCGTCGACGATGCTCGTCGGCGCCGACCATTTCGCCAGCTTCCACGTCGACTTCGGAGCTCGCACGCTGGACCTGTCGCGCTGGGAGATCATCGTGAACGGGCTCTGGTACAGCGCCTCGATGCTGGCGATCCTCGGGGCGCACGAGTTCGGCCACTATTACGCGTGCAGGTACTACGGCGTCGATGCCTCGCTCCCGTACTTCCTGCCAGCGCCACTGCCGCTCACCGGGACGCTCGGGGCCTTCATCCGTATCCGGCAGATCATCCCGGTCAAGCGCCAGTTGTTCGACATCGGCATCGCCGGCCCGATTGCCGGCTTCGTGGTGGCGGTGCCGGTGCTGCTCATCGGCATGAGCCTCTCGCGGGTCTCGGCGCTGCCGAGCGACACGCGCGGGTTCGTGGAGCTCGGCGAGCCGCTGCTGTTCAAGGCGGCGGCCTGGCTGTTCTGGGGCTCGCCCCCAGACGGGTACTCGATCAACATGCACCCGATGGCATTTGCCGCATGGTTCGGCCTGCTGGCGACGGCGCTGAATCTCTTCCCCATCGGCCAGCTCGACGGGGGGCACATTGCCTACGCGGTGCTCGGGCGCAGGAGCACGATCGTGACGTTCGGCACGGTCGGCGTGCTGGTCGGACTCACGTTCGTGTCGAGCTCGTGGGCCGTGTGGACGGTACTGACCGTCGTGATGCTGCTCGCGTTCGGGCCCAGGCATCCGCGCACGATCGACGAGCACGTTCCGCTCGACCGGGGGCGAATGTGGCTGGCCGGCTTCGCGTTCGTGATGTTCGTCCTCTGCTTCACGCCGGCCCCGCTCGAACCGCTCGACATCGTGTCGCGGCCGTAAGTCCTCACAGTACGTTCAGCGGATCTACGTCGATGGTCACGCGACGTTCGAGCCGCGGGTGCGCGGCCAGCGCATCCCGCAGAGCGCAGCGCATCGCCGCACGGCGGGTCCCCTTCAGGAAGAACTGCACGCGGTGCTCGCCCCGCAGCCGGCCAAGCGGCGCCGGCGCCGGACCCAGGACGATGAACGGCACATCTCTGGCGGGCGCATCGAGCTCACGCACGAGCGTTGCGGCGGCGCCGGCGGCGTCGGCGAACGTCCGCCCGCGAACGACCGCGTTGATGAGGGCCACAACCGGCGGGTAGCGCATGCTTCGGCGGTAGGCCAGTTCGCGCTCGAAGAACGTCGCATAGTCCTGGCGGCAGGCGACCTGGATGCTGTAGTGCTCCGGATAGAGCGTCTGGACAATCGCCTCGCCGGCGCGCTCGCCCCGTCCGGCCCGTCCCGCCACCTGCGTAAGCAGCTGGAACGTCCGTTCGGCGGCGCGGAAGTCCGCCAGACCGAGGCCGATATCGGCCGAAATCACGCCGACGAGCGTTACGCGCGGAAAGTCGTGTCCCTTCGCGATCATCTGCGTGCCGACGAGGATGTCGACCTCCCCGGCGGCGAACTTCGACAGCACCGTCGTGAGCGCACCCCTTCGCCTCACCGAATCGCGATCGACCCGGCGCACGCGCGCCTCCGGGAACAGCTCGATCAGGTGCTGCTCCACCTTTGCGGTGCCGACGCCCGCCTGCTCGAGGTATGGAGCGGCGCACTTCCGGCACGCCCGGGGCACGTCGTTCGAGTAGTTGCAGTAATGACAGCGGGCCTTCCACCGTCTCGACTCTTCGACACGTTCGGCATCGTGTCGAGCACGGCCGAGAGGCGGCGCCCCTCGGGACAAGCCGCTCGCCCTGTGCACGGTGAGCGAGACGCTGCAGTTCGGGCACTCGAACGTGTCGCCGCACTGCCGGCAGAAGACCGCCGTCGAATAGCCGCGGCGATTGAGCAGCACGACCACCTGCTCGCGGCGGGAGAGTCGATCTCGGATCGCCGCGACCAGGGCACGGCTGACGATCACCTCGGGGCCCTGTTCGGCGTATTCCTCGCGCATGTTCACCAGGCGCACGCCGGCGAGGGACCGGTCCAGCACCCGGCGCTCGAGCGTCACCCGCGTGTACTTCCCGGCGGCCGCGTTCTGGTAGCTCTCGAGCGAGGGCGTGGCCGAACCGAGGACCACGAGCGCCCCTTCGGCCCTGGCGCGGACGATGGCGACGTCGCGGCCATGGTACCGGGGCGTCTCGTCCTGTTTGTAGGAGCTGTCCTGTTCCTCGTCCACGATGATGAGCCCGGTTCGTGCCAGCGGCGCGAATACCGCCGAGCGCGTGCCGACGACGACATCGACATCGCCGCGACGGATCCGCTGCCACTGGTCGTGCCGCTCGCCTCCGGAGAGCGCGCTGTGCTGAATCGCCACCCGCTCGCCGAACGCCGACCGCAGGAGCGCCGCGACCGACGGCGTGAGCGCGATTTCGGGCACGAGCAGCAGCACCTGCCGCCCCAGCCGGCAGACCTGCTCGGCCAGCCGCAGGTACACCTCCGTCTTGCCGCTGCCGGTCACGCCGTGCAGCAGCGCAACCTGGAACGTCCCAGTCTCGGCGAGCCGGGACAGCGTCGCCAGGGCCGCGTCCTGCTCACCCGTGAGCGCCCGGTCTGTGTCCCGGACAACGTCCGCCAGAGCTGCGCGCCCGAAAGGGTCGCGTTCGTCGCGCTCGGCGCGCATCGCCACCAGCCCGCGGACCGCCAGTCGGCGGAGCACGTCGGCGCCGACGCCGCGGTCCCGAAGGACCGACGCGGGCAGTCCGGCCGGCGCTGCCGCCAGCATCCCAAGCGCCTCGCGCTGCTGTGGGGTCAGACCCCGGCTTCCGGGGTCTGACCCCAGGTGCGGCGTCGCGGCGACGATCCGCCGTGTCTTGTAGCCGGACACCCGGCGGGACGTCGGCGGCAGGGCGACGCCAATCGCGTCGCCGATGCCCGCCATGTAGTACTCCGCCACCCACTTGCACAGCTCGACGATCGCGGCCGGCAGGAACGGTTCGTGATCGAGGACCTCCTTCACGTCGCGCGTTTCGGTGTCGGGTCCTGCCGTCGGGTCGTGACCGATCACGCAGCCGACCAGGGTGCGTGTGCCGACCGGCACGCGCACCCGGGCGCCCACCGGCGGCAGATCCGGAAAACGATGCGGGACGTTGTAGGTCAGTGCATCCAGCCGGGGAACCGGGACGGCGACGGAGATGAGGCGCACCGTGGAAGGCCTCTGTCTAGCGGGTGGGTCCGATCCCGCGATGTGTCGATGCGATCCGTGCGCGCCCGCGACGGTGCACCTCGGGCCTGTCCAACCCGGCGGCGGACCACAGAGCATCGCGGACGACGGGCGCCTTCACAGATCTTCTGACCAAACGGTACACGAGTACACCTCTGTTACACCTCTGTGTGTCCGTGTCGCTGTGGCTCGTGAGCAGGGGAAGGAGTGGGCCGGGACGACGCTGACCCGCTGAACGGTAACGGCGGACGCTACTCCCCCTTCAGTATCTCCCTGACTCGCTTCATGTCGCCCCAGACCTCGCGCTTGGCCGACGGGGTGCGCAGCAAGTACGCGGGATGATACGTCGGCATGAGGATGGCGTCGCGGTATCTGAACTCACGGCCGCGAAGCCGCGTGATCGGGTCCGTCGTCCGGAGCAGCGACTGGGCCGCGAACTTGCCGAGCGCGACGATCACCGTGGGCCTGATCGTGTCGATCTGACGAAACAGGAACCTCTCGCACTGCTCCACTTCGTCCGACTCGGGATTGCGGTTGTTCGGCGGGCGGCACTTGATCACATTGGCGATGTAGACGTCCTGGCGGCGCAGTCCGATCGCCTCGATGATCTTCGTCAGGAGCTGCCCCGCGCGCCCGACAAACGGCTCCCCCTGGAGGTCTTCGTCGGCGCCAGGCGCTTCGCCCACGAACATCAACCGAGCATCGGGATTGCCGACGCCGAAGACGATCTGCCGACGTCCGAGGCCATGCAGCTTGCAGCGGGTACAGTTCCCGAGGTCCGCGCGAATCGCCTCCAGCGTCTCGGCCGGCGGCGGGAGGTCCTGGGGTGGCGGCGCCGGCGCCGGCGCGGCTGACGGGGGAGGTTCGGCCGCTGGCCGGTCCCGCCAGTCGGGCTCCAGCCGTACGCCGGCGACACCCAGTTCGCCGAAGAACTCCAGGTGGGCGCTGAGGTCCTCGGACGCCATCTACGCGCGCACCGGCGAAGCCGCGCGGGTGCGCAGCAACTGCTCGACGCGGTCCAGAATCGCCGCCGCCACGCGCTCTTTCGACTGCACGGGAAGCTCCTGTTCTCCCTCCGCATCGATGAGGGTGACGGCGTTGGTCTCGACCTCGAAGCCGGCGTCGGGCCGCGCGACGTCGTTGGCGACCATCAGGTCGACCCCCTTGCGGGTCCGCTTCTCGCGCGCCTTGGCCGCGGCATCGCCGGTCTCGGCCGCAAAACCGACGAGCAGCGGCGTGCCCGAGGCCGCGCGCGACGCCGTCCCGCTGAGATCGCCCAGGATGTCGCGCGTGCGCTCGAGCCTCAGCGTCAGCGGCGCGTCGGCCTTCGGCGCCTTGTGCGCGGCCGGCGACGAAGGCGTGTAATCGGCCACGGCCGCCGCCATGATCACCACCTCCGCCCGGCTGGCGGCCACCATCACCGCGGCGTGCATCTCCGCGGCGCTGCGGACCCGCACGATCTCGTCGGCCCCGGGAGGCTCCAGGCCCGTCGGGCCGGCCACGAGCGTCACCCGCGCGCCCCGCCGCCGCGCCTCGGCGGCCAGCGCAAATCCCATCCGGCCGCTCGATCGGTTGCCGACGTAGCGCACCGCATCGATGTCCTCATAGGTCGGCCCCGCGGTGACCACCACATGGCGTCCACGCAGAATCGAATCGACCGGGGTGAGCATCGCGAGCGCCGCCGCGACGATGTCGGACGATTCGGCGAGCCGTCCCTTCCCGATCCATCCGCACGCCAGGTACCCCTCGCCGGGCTCGACCAATCGCACGCCGCGCGCGGCCAGCGTGCGAAGGTTCCGCTGCACCGCGTCGTGCGCGAGCATGTTGGAGTTCATCGCGGGCGCCACGAGCACCGGCGCGCGCGTGGCCAGGTACAGGGAGCTCAGGAAGTCGTCGGCGAGGCCGGCGGCGAACTTGCCGATCACGTTGGCCGTGCACGGTGCGACGAGCAGCAGCGCGATCTGGTCGGCGATGGCGATGTGCTCGATCTCCGCGTTCATCCCTGGCTTCCACTGCGAGGTGACCACTCTCCGCCGGGTGATCGCCTCGAAGGTCACCGGGCCGACAAACCGCGCCGCCGACCGCGTCATCACCGCGACGACGTCGTGGCCGTGGCGCTGCAGGCCCCGGCACACGTCCACGGCCTTGTAAGCGCCGATGCCGCCGGTCACACCGAGCGCGATGAGTGCCATCACTCGCCCCTATTCCCGTTCCTCCAGCTTCTCCACTTTCCGTCGCAGCACTTCCCGCTGGGCGATGGTGACCTTCTTCTCGCCGGCTTCACGCGGCTCGGCGCCCGCCAGCAGTTGACGGGCCCGGAGACTCGCCGTGACGACGAACTCGAACCGGTTCTCCTTCGGTGCTCGTTCCATGATTGCGCTCACGCCTTTCCCGAGGTCCTGGCCCCCGGAGGCGGGGCCTTGAAGGTCTCTATGATCTCTTCGGCGTGGCGCCGCATGACCTTCACCCGGGCGCGTTCCGCCTGTACGATGGCCGCCATCCGCCCGACCGCCGGTTCCAGATCGTCGTTGACCACCAGGTACTCGTACTGCGAGAACTCGTCGACCTCGCCGCACGCCACCTCGAGGCGCCTCCGGATCTGATCCTCCGAGTCCTTGCTGCGGCCGCGCAGGCGCTGCTCGAGGGTCGCCGCCGACGGAGGGAGCACGAAGATGCCGACCGTCTCGATGCCGCGGCTGCGGACCTGGCGCGCTCCCTGGACGTCGATGACCAGCACGACGTCGTGCCCGGCCGCCAGGAGCGCGTCGGTGTCGGCAGCCGCCGTCCCGTAGCAGTGGCCGAAGACGCTCGCCCACTCGAGGAACGCCCCGTCGCGCACCATCGCGTCGAAGCGCTCGCGGCTGATGAAATTATAGTCGACGCCGTTCTGCTCACCTGCCCGGGCCGGCCGCGACGTGTAGGAGCGCGACATCTTCAGGTTCGGCACCACCTGCACCAGCCGCTCGACCAGCGTGGTCTTTCCCGTGCCCGACGGCGCCGACACGATGAAGAGCAGTCCGCGCCTGCCCCGGGCGGCGTCGAACGGCCTACTCGACATTCTGCACCTGCTCGCGCATCTTCTCGAGTTCCGCCTTCGTGGCGATGATCAGCTCGCAGACGCGCAGCCCGTCCGCCTTGGCGCCGATCGTGTTCACCTCGCGGTTCATTTCCTGCAGCAGGAAGTCGAGCTTGCGGCCGCACGCCTCGTCGCCCGCCTCGAGCGCCTCCCAGTGCGCGAGGTGGCCGCGGAACCGCGTGAGCTCCTCGCTGATGTCGGACCGCCCTGCCGCGCGGACGATCTCCTGGGCAATCATCGCCTGATCGACCGGCAGTTCGAAGCTGATTTCGCGGATCCGTTCCTGCAGCCGCCGCTCCAGCGCGCCGCGCCCTTCATCGGAGGCCGCCGCCAGCCGCTCGACGAGCGTCGCGAGGGTGAGCCGGCGCGCCTCGAGATCGGCGCGAAGGTGCGTCCCTTCGCGCGCCCGCATCGCATCGAGGTCGGCGAGCGCCTGTTCCACCGCCGCCTCCACGCTCGCCGCGAGCCGTGCCTCCAGGGCGGGATCGGCCTCCGCCACCCGGTCCCGGATCGTGATCGCCTGCGGCAGCCGCAGCAGGTCGCCCGGGGCGAGCGTCCCGGAGATCAGTCCGCGCTGCCGCGCCTCGTCCAGCGCCGCCGACAGCGCGCGCGCGAACTCCATGTTCAGCTCGACCGTCGGCGCCGCAGCCGTCCGCAACTGCACCGTGATCGCCAGCTCCACCCGGCCCCGCGCCAGCCGCTTCTGGAGCAGCGTCCGGACGCGCGGTTCCAGGTCCGCCAGCGATGGGGGAAGCCGGAGCTGCACATCGAGGAAGCGGTGGTTGACCGCGCGAAGCGTGACAGAAATCGTGGCGCGTTCGTCCTCGTGGGTCAGCGACGCGAAGCCGGTCATCGACTTGATCATCAGATTTCGACTTCCGAGGCTTCTTCCTGCAACTGCAGCTCGTAGAGCTTCGCATACGCGCCGCCGCGTGCCATCAGCTCGTCGTGCGTCCCCGATTCGACGATACGGCCGCGCTCGAGCACGACGATCGCATCGGCACGACGCACCGTCGACAACCGGTGGGCGATGACGAAGCTCGTCCGGTTTCGCATCAGGTTCGAGAGCGCCTCCTGCACCAGCATCTCCGACTCGGTGTCGAGCGACGAGGTCGCCTCGTCGAGAATCAGGATCGGCGAGTCGCGGAGGATCGCCCGGGCGATGGCGATGCGCTGCCGCTGCCCGCCCGAGAGCCGCTGCCCCCGCTCGCCGATCATGGCATCGTAGCTCCCCTCGAGTCCGACGATGAACTCGTGCGCGTGCGCCGCGCGGGCCGCCTCTTCGATCTCGTGCCGCGTCGCCTCCGGCCGCCCGTAGGCGATGTTGGCCGCAATCGTCTCGTCGAACAGCACGGTCTCCTGAGTGACGATGCCAATCTGCGAGCGCAGCGACGCCAGCGTGACGTCCCGGAGGTCGCGTCCGTCGATGAGAATCGCCCCCGCGGTCACGTCGTAGAAGCGCGGGATCAGGTTGACGAGCGTCGTCTTGCCGGCGCCGCTCCTGCCGACAATCGCCAGCATCTGTCCCTGGTGGACGACGAAGCTCACGCCGTCGAGGGTCGAGGACCCGTCGCCGCCGTACGAGAACCCGACGTCCCGGAACTCGATCCGCCGGCCGAACGGCGCGAGCGCCACGGCGCCGGGCCGATCCTCCACTTCGTTGTGCGAATCGAGAATCTCGAAGATGCGCTCGCCGGCAGCCATCGCCTGCTGCAGGTCGGCGTTGACGCGGCTCAGCTTCTTCGCCGGCGCGTACATCATGAAGAGCGCCGCCACGAAGGCGGTGAACTCGCCCGGTGACAGCCGCCCCGCTCCAATCTCCTGCGTGCCATAGACGAGGGCGCCGACGAACGCGACGCCGCCGATGAATTCCATCACCGGCGGCAGCACCGAGACGACGCCGGTCACCTTCATGTTGGTGCGGTACAGATGCTGCGCCGCGCGCTCGAACTTCGCCGTCTCCCGCCCCTCGGCCCCGAACGCCTTCACGATGCGGTGGGCGGTGATCGCCTCGGCGCTCACGTGCGACATCTGCTCGAGCGCCTCCTGGCTGCGGCGCGCGGTCCGCCGGATGCGCTGCCCCAGCCGCACGAGGGGGTACACCACGAGGGGGGCGCCCGTCAGGCAGACGAGCGCCAGCCGGGCGTCGTAATAGAACAGCAGGACGGCAAAGCCGACGAGCGCCAGCGATTCGCGAGTGAGGTCGCCAATCGTCTCCGACACCGCGCGCTGGACTTGCCCCACGTCGTTGGCGATCCGCGACATCAGGCGGCCGGTCGTCTGGAACGAGAAGAAGGCGGCCGACTGGCCGAGAATGTGCCGGAACAGGACGTTGCGCAGGTCGCGGACGACGCGCTGGCCGACGTCGGTCATCAGGTAGCCGGAGAGGTACGCGCCGGCGCCCTTGAGCAGGTAGATCCCGAGAATCGCCGCGGCGATGGGCGCCAGGCGCTGCCGGCTTGGCAGCACCTCGTCGAAGATCGGCTGGATGAGCGCCGCCACCCCGGCCGACGCGGCGCCGTACAGCACCATCGCCGCCAGCGCGCCCGCCAGCCTCGCGCGGTGCGGCCGCGCGTACTCGAGCAGCCGGAAGAAGACGCTCACTCCGTGAACCGGTACTTCAGCAGCACCCACAGGGCGACAACCCCGTCGCGCCATCCGATCTTCTTGCCCTCCTCGTAGCCGCGGCCGTCGTAGGTGATCGGCACCTCGTAGACGCGGTATCCCCGCTTGAAGATCTTCGCCGTCAGCTCGGGCTCGATGCCGAACCCGTTGGACCGCAGCGCGATCGAGCGAAGCACCTCGACCCTCATCACCTTGTAACAGGTCTCCATGTCGGTGAGCATGGTGTTGTAGAGGACGTTGGTCACGAGCGTCAGCAGCCGGTTGCCGAGGTAGTGTGAGAAGAGGAACACCCGATGCCGGCCGAGGAACCGCGAGCCATAGACGACGTCGGCCCGGCCCTGACAGATGAGATCGATGAGCATCGGGAACTCTTCCGGCGAGTATTCGAGATCCCCATCCTGAACGATCACCAGGTCGCCGCGTACCTCCTCGAAGCCGCGCCTCAGCGCCGCGCCCTTGCCCTGGTTCCGCGGCTGGAGCGCCAACGTGAAGCCGAGCTCCCCCTGAAGACGCTCGAGCCTCTCTCGCGTCCCGTCGGTCGAGGCGTCGTCGACCACGACCAGCTGGATGCGCAGCGGCACCGCCAGCACACGCCGGACGATCTCCTCGATGGTGCCGGCCTCGTTGAAGACGGGCATCACGACCGACAGCAGGGGATCGCCGAGGATGCCCCGCAGCCGCGACATCAGCGCCCGCTCCGCCGGGCGGCCATGGCGAACCCGCGAGGGTGCGCCTCATGCCACCGCCACGCGTCGGCGACGATCGTCTCGAGGCCGGGACGCGCCGGGACCCACCCGAGATTCTCGCGGATACGCGCCGAGGACGCAAAGAGCGCCGCGGGATCGCCGGGGCGGCGCAGCGCCGTCTTCGTCGGCACACGACGCCCGACCACTCGCTCCACCGCGGCGAGCACGTCGCGCACCGAGGAGGGGCGCTCGGTCCCGACGTTGTAGGTCGTCGAGGCCGCGCCGTCCTGCAGATGACCCACCGCCCGCACGTGGGCGTCGGCGAGGTCCGTCACGTGCACGTAATCGCGCAGGCACGTCCCGTCCCTCGTCGGATAGTCCTCGCCGAAGATCTCGAACGGCGCTCCACCCTGCGCCGCCGCGAGCGCCCTGGGGATCACATGGAACTCCGGTGAGTGGTCTTCGCCGAGCTCACCGTCGGGGTCGGCCCCGGCGGCGTTGAAATACCGGAGGCTGACCGACCGGATCCCGTACGCCCGTTCGAAGTGCGGCAGCGCCTGCTCCACCGCGAGTTTCGTCTGTCCGTAGGCGTTGACCGGTGCGGTCGGGTGCGTCTCCGGGAGGGGGAGCTCGACCGGTTCGCCGTACACGGCGCAGCTCGACGAGAACACGAACTGGCGGCACGCCTCCGCGGCCATCGCCTCGAGGATCGCCAGCGCGCCGACCAGATTGTTCCGGTAGTACCCGACGGGATCGCGGACCGAGGCGGCCACATCGAGCCAGGCGGCGAAATGCATCACGGCGTCGGCGCCGCTCTCGCGAATCGCACGCCGCACCGCGCCGACGTCGCGCACGTCCCCCTCGACGAGCTGTGCGCCGAGCGCCGCCTCACGGTGCCCGGCCGAGAGGTTGTCGAAGACGACCACACGGTATCCGGCCCGGCCGAGCGCCTTGGCGCTGTGGCTGCCGATGTAGCCGGCACCGCCGGTCACCAGAATCACGCTACGATGCGGCGCGCCCAATAGAGTAGTACGTGAATCCGTTCTGCTTCATCTGCTGCGGCGTGTAGATGTTGCGTCCGTCGAAGACCACCGGCGTACGCATCAGCTTGCGCATCCGCGCGAAATCCGGCCGCCGAAACTCGTTCCACTCCGTCGCGATGGCGAGGCAGTCGGCCCCTCTGAGCGCCTCGTAGTTTCCCGACGCAAACGTCACCCGGCTGCCGAAGATGCCCTTGGCCACACGGACCGCCTCGGGATCGTAGGCCTGCACCTTCGCGCCGGCGGCGAGCAGCCCGTCGATGAGCGCCAACGCCGGCGCCTCCCGCATGTCGTCGGTCCGCGGTTTGAACGACAGGCCCCAGACGGCCACCGTCTTCCCCTTCAGGGTGCCGAAGTGCGCGCGCATCTTCGCGAGCAGCCGCGTCTTCTGGTGCGCGTTCACCGATTCCACGGCACGGAGGATCTTGAACTCATAGTCCTTCTGCGCGGCGAAGTGAATCAGCGCCTGGACGTCCTTTGGAAAGCAGCTGCCGCCGTATCCGATGCCTGGAAAGAGGAACGACGAGCCGATCCGACGGTCCGCCGCAATCGCCTGCCGCACGTAATCGACATCGGCGCCCACCAGCTCGCACAGGTTGGCCACCTCGTTCATGAACGAGATCCGCGAGGCGAGCATGGCGTTGGCCGCGTACTTCGCCAGCTCGGCGCTGGCGCAGTCCATCACCATCACCGGCGCACCGGTGCGCGTGAACGGCGCGTAGACCTCGCGCATCAACTCCTCCGCTCGCGGATCCTCGGCGCCGATGACGACGCGGTCCGGCTTCATGAAGTCGTCGACGGCCGCGCCCTGCTTGAGGAATTCCGGGTTGCTCACGACGCTGAACGGATGCGTCGTCTCGCGGCGGACCACTTCCCGTACGCGCTCGCTCGTGCCCACCGGCACGGTGCTCTTGTTGACGATGACCTTGTACCCGTTCATCGCGCGGGCGATGTCCCGCGCCACCGCGAGTACGTGCTGCAGGTCGGCCGAGCCGTCTTCGCCCGCCGGCGTGCCGACGGCGATGAAGATGATGGTCGAATCGCGGACCGCTTTCGGCAGCGTTGCCGTGAAGGTCAGCCGCCCCTCGTGCCGGCCGCGCCGCACCAACTCCTCGAGACCGGGCTCGTAGAACGGCATCTTTCCCCGGCGCAGCGCCCTGATCTTCGCCTCGTCCTTGTCCACGCACACCACGTCATTGCCGCTCTCCGCCAGACAGGCGCCCGCGACGAGCCCGACGTACCCCGTGCCGACAACCGCGATTTTCATCCGCCTCCATGTACTCGAAACTGCTGAGGCTATCATACCGGTAGCGTGCGCATCGCCATCGACGGCCGGGAGCTCCACGGGCAGCCGACCGGCGTCGGACGGTTCCTCGAGGGCGTCATGACGGCGTGGAACGACCTTCCCGCCGCCCGATCGCACGAGTTCATCCTGCTGGCGCCGGACGCCCGGCGCGGATCGTCGGCGTGGGAGCAGCTCACCTTGCCCCGCCTCGTTCGGGACGCCCGCGCCGAAGTCGTCTTCGCGCCGGGGTACACAGGCCCGCTGCGGTGCCCCGTGCCGATGGTGGTCGCGATCTACGACGTCTCGTTTGTGGCGCATCCGGAATGGTTCCCCTGGCGGGAGGGGATGCGGCGGCGGCTGCTGACACGCCTCTCGGCCAGCCGCGCCGCGCGCGTGGTGACGACCTCCGAGTTCTCCCGCGACGAAATCGGCCGGCGCCTCGGCATTCCGCACGCGAAGATCGAGGTCATCTATCCCGGCGTCGATCGGATGCAGGCGCTGCGGGCCGACGTCCGCCGGGAGCCAGCCGTCCTCTACGTCGGCTCCCTCTTCGCGCGGCGCCACGTGCCCGAGCTCGTCGAGGCATTCGGCCGGCTCGCGCGGCGGCGCCCGGACGCGCGCCTCGAGATCGTCGGCGACAACCGGACCACCCCGCGTGTCGACATCGACCGCCTCGTCGATCGCACCGGCGTCGCCGACAGGATCGCGGTCCGCTCGTGGGTCCCGGACGGCGTGCTGGCGCAGCTCTACGGCACCGCGCGCGTCTTCGTGTTCTTGTCCGAATACGAAGGCTTCGGGCTCACGCCGCTCGAAGCGCTGGGGGCGGGTGTCCCGAGCGTCGTCCTCGACACGCCGGTGGCGCGCGAGGTGTACGCCGACGCGGCGCTCTACGTCGCGCAGCCCGATCCCGCGCTCGTGGCGGAGGCCATCGAGCGGCTCCTCGACGATGACGGCGAGCGGGCCCGCATCCTCGACGCGGCCGGGCGGGTGCTGGGGCGATACTCCTGGCGCGACTGCGCGACGAAGATCCTCGATCTCCTCGTGTCCTCAGCGTCATGAGTCGCCTCTCGATCATCGTCGTGACGTACAACTCGGTCGGCGCGGTCGAGCGCTGTCTCGAAGCGCTCGCCCGAGACCCGCCGTCGGCCGGCCACGACGTCGTACTCGTCGACAACGCGTCGACCGACGGGACCGCGTTGAAGGCGCGCCGCGACTGGCCGGATATCCGGGTTGTCGATGCGGGCGCGAACCTCGGTTTCGCACGCGCCTGCAACGTCGGCATCCGCCGGTCGTCGGGAGAACTCGTGCTGCTGCTGAATCCGGATGCCCGCGTCATGCCAGGCGCGCTCGACGCCATGACGCGCGTCCTCGACGCGCGACCCGACGCCGCGGTGGTCGGCCCTCGTCTGCTCGACGAGCACGGGCGCCCGGAGCTGTCCTTCGGGTCGATGATCGGCCCGTGGGCGGAACTCCGCCAGAAGGCGCTGGTCGTCGGCAGTCAGCGCGGTGTGCCGTTCGCGCGCGCCCGCGTCGGGCGCCTGACCGCCCGGCCGCGTGAAGTCGACTGGGTCAGCGGCGCGTGCCTGCTCGTCCGTCGGGCCGACGCGGATGCCGTGGGGCTCCTGGACGAGCGCTATTTCCTCTACGCGGAGGACGTCGACTTCTGCGCCGCCATTCGTGCCCGCGGGCGGAGGGTGCTCTTCACGCCGGAGGCCGAGGTGATTCATCTGCGCGGACGGTCGGCAGCGTCGAGGCCAGCTGCCGCTGAGGAGGCGTACCGGCGCAGCCAGATGGCCTTCTACGCGAAGCACCATCCCCGGTGGGCGTGGTGGCTGCGCGCCTATCTGAAGTTCCGGGGTCGCCTGCCCGATATGCCGATCGATCCCCCAGGGTCGATTCGATGAGCGTGTCCGAGAGTTTCGTGTGGGAGTGCCCGGAGTGCGGCCGCCGCGTGCCGCGGCGCGTCGCGCAGTGCCGCTGCGGCGTCGGGCGGACCGAGCCTGGCACCGCGGACGGCCTGTCGCGGCAGGCAGGCAGGTTGTCGCGCGCCCGCGGCGGGGCGCTCGTCGCCAGCGGGCTCGTGCTCGGCGCGGCGCTCGTGCTCGCGTTGTGGTTCGTCCGCGACTCCCCCGACGCCGCCGACAGCGCGGGACCGCCGGGTGTGCTCTCCGACGCCGCGGCACCGTTCGCCCCGCCGGTGGTGCAGGCCGATCTGCCTCGGAACGCGCCGCTCGCGGCCACGCCAGCGGTCGCCGCTGGGGCCGAGCGCCCGGTCGTCGCCACGGGCGCCGAGGCGCCGGCTCCTCCACCCGTGACGCTCGAGGACGTCGTCGCGCAAAGCCTTCCTGCGGTCGTGTCGATCCGGGCGGGAACGTCCCGCGGCAGCGGGTTCTTCATCAGACCGAATCTCGTCCTCACCAACGCGCACGTGGTCGACCGGCAGCTGGCGGTCGAGCTCCAGGCCGGCGGTCTCACCTACGCGGCGCGCGTGGCGGGCCTCTCCACCGGGACCGATCTTGCGCTGCTCGAAGTCCTCAACCCCAGTCCGCTGCAGGCCACGCTTCGGCTCGGCTCGTTCAAGGACGTCCGGGCCGGACAGGAAGTCGTCGCGATCGGCTCCGCGTTCGGGGTGCTCGCCAACACCGTCACGCGTGGGATCGTGAGCGCCGTCCGCAGCACGGGCGACGTCACGCTGATTCAGACGGATGCGGCCATCAACCCCGGCAACAGCGGGGGGCCGCTGGTGGACCGCCGTGGGGTGGCCATCGGCGTCAACTCGATGCGGGTGACCGAGCGCGGCGGCCAGGGCCTGGCGTTCGCGGTGGCCGTCGATCATGCCGCCGGTCTGCTCGGCGGCCGCACGGCTAGGGCGACGTCGACGCCGCTGCAGGGACTGAATCGCGTGATGGAAGGGGCCTCCGATGCCGCCGCGATCCGAGAACAGGGGACGCAGGCCTACAGCGCGGCGCTCGAAGCGGCGGCGCGCCAAGCCGGCGAGCTCGACGCCTTGTGGACCCGGTATGCCCCCGCCTGCGTCGCCCGCGCCTCGACGACCGGCGACCGCCCATGGTTCGCGGTGTTCGGGCCCGAGGACGTCCGGCTCGGCACCTCACCGGCGTACAACTGCGAGGAGTGGCTCCGCGTCGTGCGTACGAACGCGGCCACGGTTCGACAAGAGCTGACGCAGGCGGCCGAAGCGGCGCGCCGGCAGGGCGTGTATCCCGGGGTGATGCGCGGCCTCCGGCGTCAGCACCGGCTCGACTGGCCCGGGTGGGAGCGGTAGCCCCTGTATGATGAGTTCATGCGCGTGGCGATCGATGCGCGAAAGCTGCACGACTTCGGCATCGGCACCTACACCCGCAACCTCCTGCGGCACCTGGCCCGCATCGACCGCGACAGCGAGTACGTCCTACTCTGCCACGAAGCCGACCTCGCCATCGACCGGCAGCTAGGGCCGAACTTCCGGACGGTACTCGAGCGGTCGCCGAACTACTCCATCCGGGAACAGTTCCACGTGCCCTGGGTGTTGCGGCGCGAACGCCCCGATGTCTTTCACGCGCCGCACTACGTGCTGCCGCCGGCGACGCAATGTCGCTCGGTCGTGACGATCCACGACTGCATCCACCTGATGTTCCCGCAGTATCTGCCGAACCGGGCCGCGTACGTCTACGCTCGCGCGTCGATGTGGAGCGCGGTGCGGCGGTCGCACCGCATCCTGACGGTCTCCGAGGCGTCCAAGCGCGACATCATCCACTTCTTCAACGTGCCGCCGGAGAAGATCGTGGTCGTCTACAACGCCATCGACGAACGATTCGGCATGGCGCCGTCCGAGGAGGAGGTCGCGCGCGTCCGCGAGCGCTTTCAGCTCCACCACGAATTCGTCCTGTACGTCGGGAACATCAAGCCTCACAAGAACCTCGTCCGGCTGATCGAGGCGTTCGACATGCTGCGGCATCGCGGCTTCGAGGAGGTGAAGCTCCTCATCATTGGCGACGAGATCTCGAAGCTGCCGGCGCTGCGGCGCGCCGTGCATCGCTACAAGCTCCACAAGCACGTCCGGTTCCTCGGCTACCAGCCGGACGAGACGCTGGCCATCCTGTACAGGCTGGCGGCCGTGTTCGTCTTTCCGTCGCTGTACGAGGGGTTCGGGCTGCCGCCGCTCGAAGCGATGGCGTCGGGGACGCCGGTCGTGACCTCGAACGTGTCGTCGCTCCCGGAGGTGACCGGCGACGCCGCCCTTCTCGTGGACCCATACGATGTCGAATCGATCGCCGACGGCATGCAGCGGGTGCTGGGCAGTCCGGCGCTCAGCGCCGAGCTGCGCGGACGGGGTATCGCGCGCGCCCGCGAATTCTCCTGGGAGCGCTCGGTCGTCCGAACGCGCGCGCTCTACGCCGAAGTATGCGCACCGCGCTGATTCACGACTGGCTGACCGGCATGCGTGGGGGCGAGCGGGTGCTCGAGGCGCTCTGCGAACTCTATCCCGACGCCGACGTGTTCACGCTCTACCACCGGCTTGGATCGGTGTCGTCCACCATCGAGCGCCATCGGATCACGCGTTCCTTCATCCAGCGCCTCCCCGGCGCCGACGCGCACTACCGGCAGTACCTCCCACTCTTCCCGCTGGCGATCGAGCGGTTCAATCTGGCCCCGTACGATCTCGTGATCAGCTCGAGCCACTGCGCCGCCAAGGCGGTCGTGCCGCCGGGAGGCGCGCGGCACCTCTGCTACTGCCACTCGCCGATGCGGTATGCCTGGGATCAGTTCGACGCGTATTTCGGCCCGTCGAGGGTCGGCTACGTGGCGAGCCGCTGGTTCTACCGTCCCGTCCTCGCGCGGCTGGCGCGCTGGGACGCGGCGACCTCTTCGCGGGTGGATCGGTTCATCGCCAATTCCGCACACGTTGCGGCGCGGATCAACCGATACTATAATCGCGTGGCCACGGTCGTATACCCTCCGGTCGACACGGTCTTCTTCCACCCCGCCGACGTCTCGCCAGGCAGCCATTTCCTGGTCGTGTCGGCGCTCGTGCCGTACAAGCGAATCGACCTGGCGATCGAGGCGTGCGCCCGCGCCGGCGCCCGTCTGCGGATCGTGGGGGACGGGCCGGATCGGCGGCGGCTCGAAGCGCGCGCAGGTCCGCTCGTGGAGTTCCTCGGCCGGCTGAGCGACGAGGCGGTGCGGGAGGAGTATCGGCGTGCCCTCGCCGTCCTGTTGCCGGGAGAAGAAGACTTCGGTATCGTGCCGATCGAGGCCCACGCGTGCGGCCGGCCCGTGGTGGCGCTCGCCCGAGGCGGCGCCCTCGAGACGGTGATCGACGGCGAGAACGGCGTGCTCGTCGCCGAGCCGGAGGCCGGCGCCCTCGCCGCGGCGCTCGAGCGGGCCTCGCGCCTGCGCTTCGACCCGGCGCGCATCCGCGCCGGCGCCGCCCGGTTCGCCCGGGAGCGGCACGTCGAACGGCTGCGCGGGGTCATCGAAGAAACAGTGGCGGCGCCGGCCGGAACACGATGGTAAGACGCTACAACCGTCTGCTCGTCGCCTTCTACGTCACCTCGGACGCCGTTCTGGCGATGTGGGCGTTCGTGCTGGCGTATGGGATTCGCTTCGAGAGCGGCCTGGTTCCCGTCCGGTACGGCTATCCTCCGTTCGAACAGTACCTGAACGTCCTCCCGTTCATCGCGGTGCTCACGCCGCTGGCATTCCAGCTCCAGGGGGTCTACCGCCTGCGCCGGGGCCGTTCGCGCGTGGATGACTTCTTCGCGGTTCTCGTCGGCAGCATCGTCGCGGTGGTCCTTGGCGTGATCTGCACCTTGTACGTGCAGGCGTACTACGCGTCGGAAGAGACCCGGGTGCGCGGCGCCTATCAGGTCTCGCAGGTCGTCTGGGCGCTCTTCCTCGCTCTCAACGTCTTCTTCACCTACAGCTCGCGCGAGGCGGTCCGGGAACTGCTCGAGCGCCGGTGGCGCGCCGGCATCGGCTTGAAGCGGATCCTGATCGCCGGCGCCGGCGATCTCGGTCGCATGGTCGCCGATCGGATCCTGCAGCACCGCGAGCTCGGATACCAGGTGGTGGGGTTCGTCGACGACCGCGCCGGCGGCGACCACATCGGGTACCGCGGCCTGCCGCTCCTCGGCACGCTCCGCGAGACCGGCGAGATCGCCCAGCGCGAGCGCGTCGATCACCTGTACGTCGCGTTGCCCCTGGAAGAGCACTCCAAGCTCCTGGATCTCGTCGAAGTCACGAGCCGCGAGTGCCTCGACGTCAAGGTGGTGCCGGACCTGCTGCAGTTCATCGCGCTCCGGGCCCGCCTGGAGGACCTCGACGGGCTGCCGATCATCAACATCAACGACGTCCCGCTGCAGGGCGTGAATGCGTGGATCAAGCGAACGATCGACGTCACGCTGTCGGTCGTGGCCCTCCTCGTCCTTGCGGTCCCCTTCGCCATCATCGCAGCGCTCGTCCGGCTGACCTCGCCCGGCGCGGTGTTCTACCGGCAGGAGCGGATGGGACTCGACGGCAAGGCGTTCACGGTCTACAAGTTCCGGTCGATGCACCTGGGCGCCGAGGACGGCACCGGCCCGATCTGGGCGCGCGACGACGACCCTCGAACCACACGGGTCGGCCGGTGGCTGCGCCGGCTCGACCTGGATGAGCTGCCGCAGTTCTGGAACGTGCTCAGGGGCGACATGTCGATCGTCGGTCCGCGACCCGAGCGTCCCTACTTCGTCGAGCAGTTCAAGCACCGCATCCCGCAGTACATGCTCCGCCACAAGGTCAAAGCGGGCATCACCGGCTGGGCGCAGGTCAACGGCTGGCGCGGCAACACGTCCCTCGAGAAACGCATCGAATACGACTTGTACTACATCGAGAATTGGTCCGTGGCGCTCGACCTGAAGATCATGTGGCTCACGCTCGTGCGAGGACTCTTCCAGCGCGGCGTTGCATACTGACGCATCCTCCCTGCCTCCTGACTCATGCGAATCGTCATTACCGGCGCCGCCGGCTTCATCGGGTCCCATCTCGCCGATGCCCTTCTCGAACGCGACCACGTGGTCGTCGGGATCGACAACCTCATCACCGGGGATCTGGCCAACATCCGGCACCTGCACGAGGGCGCGTTCCAGCTCATCGAGCACGACGTCACCCGCCACATCCGCGTGGACGGCGCCGTGGACGCCGTCTTCCATTGGGCGAGCCCGGCGAGTCCGATCGACTATCTCAAGCTGCCGATTCAGACGCTCAAGGTAGGCTCTCTCGGCACGCACAACGCGCTCGGCCTCGCGCTCGCCAAACGCGCTCGCTTCGTGCTGGCGTCCACATCCGAGGTGTACGGCGACCCGCTCGAGCACCCGCAGAAGGAGACCTACTGGGGGAACGTCAACCCGATCGGTCCGCGGGGCGTCTACGACGAGGCGAAGCGCTTCGCCGAAGCGATCACGCTCGCCTATCACCGCCACCACGGCCTCGACACGCGGATCGTCCGCATCTTCAACACCTACGGGCCGCGGATGCGCCTCCGCGACGGCCGGGCGGTTCCCGCCTTCATGACCCAGGCGCTCCGCCACGAGGACGTCACCGTCTTCGGGGACGGCACGCAGACGCGCAGCTTCTGCTACGTCTCCGATCTGGTCGACGGCGTCCTCAGACTGATGGACGCGGACACGCGGGAGCCGGTGAACATCGGCAATCCCTATGAAGTGACGATCGAGCAGATCGCCCGAACGATCATCCGCCTCGTCGGCTCGCACAGCCGCATCGTGTATCAGCCGCTTCCCGTCGACGACCCGAAGCAGCGCCGTCCCGACATCACACGCGCGCGGGCGCTGCTCGGCTGGGAGCCACAGGTCGGGCTCGAGGAAGGGCTGCTGAAGACCGTCGAGTATTTCAAGCGAAAGCTGGCGATCTAGCCGGGCCTGGCGGCGAGGGGCGCTGTCCCGTTACTCCGCCGGCTCGTTGATCAGCCGCCGCAGCCTGATGAAGTAGTCGATTCCAGAGATGAGCGTCAGCGCGAGCGAGGCCCAGAGGAAGATATCGACGACGAGCGCCTGTTCGCGGCGGTAGTTGTAGTACATGATCACCACGCTGGTCACGATGTAGGTCGCGGTGGCGAGCTTGCCCCATATCGAGGGCCTGAAGGTCCGCGGCCCGATCGCCAGGCTGACGATCGCCACGACACCGACGATCGCCGTGTCGCGGCTGATCACGAACACGGTCAGCCACAGTGGGACGTGGTTGGTCAACGGAACGGCCGGCAGTGTCAGCACCACGAACGTGGTGACCAGGAGGAGCTTGTCGGCCATCGGGTCGAGCCACGCCCCGAGCGCCGTGCGCTGCCCGGTCCGCCGCGCGATGAGGCCATCGAGCGCGTCGGTCGTCCCGGCGGCCAGAAACGTCACGAGCGCCCAGCCGAGATAGCCGTAGACGACCAGCAGCACGAAGGCCGGGATCAGCATGATCCGCAAGATCGTGAGCTGGTTGGCCAGCGTGAGACGGCCCACGGCGGACTAGGGTGCGGCGAGCGCCCGGACCCGGCCGACCACGTCTGCCGCCTCGCGGCCTGACACGGGGCGTGCGGTCTCGAACCGGTCGCCATCGACGAGTGACATGACGCCCGACGCGACCGCCGCCGCGGCCGCCGGATAGCTCAAGTGCCCCGGCGGCATGTCGGCGATACGCGGCTTCGCGCTCAGAGAGGGCCGCAGCTCCGGGCGGCGGACCGCCAGCAACGCCACGAGACGGCTGACGGCGCCCGCCAGGTCGGCCCGCGTGACCGGCCCGTCGGGCTGGAACGTGTGGTTCGCAAACGGCTCCATCACGCCCGCCCGCGCCACCTGCGTGATCCAGGACGCCGCCCAGTGGCCGCCGACGTCGGTCATCACGACCTCCTGCGCCGGCGCTTCCCGAATCGTTTCTTCGAGCCGCACGCCAAGCAGCGCGGCGAGCTCGCCCCGGGCGATCCTCGCGGCCGCCTCGATTGCGCGGAACTGGGCCGGGAGCCGCGCCTCACGGACGCGTGCGGCCACCTCGGCAATCCGCGCCCCGAGCTCCGCGGCTGGCTCAACGGAGAAGGCACGGCGATACGCCGCTTCGGCGCCCGAAAAGTCGCGCTGCATTTCGAGCAGCTCGCCAATCTGCACGAGCGACGAGGCATCGGTCGGGTCCAGCTCGGCCGCCCGGCGGAAATGCGAGAGGGCGGCGCTCGCCTCGCCCCGGCGCCGCGCCGTCTGGCCGCGCTCGCGATAGAGGAAGGCGCTCTCTGGCGACGCACCGAGCGCCTGCGCGTAGGCGCGGTCGGCCTCGTCCAGACGGCCCGCAGCGGCGGCCGCCCGCGCCGCCTCGATGACCTCCTGCAGACCACGGAAGCGCAGCACGTCCACGCGCCGGCGAACGTCGGCCAGCGCAGGCTCGACGGCGAGGGCCGCCTCGAGCGCCTTCAGGGCCTCGGCCTCACGCTGCATCGCGAGCAGCGTCTGACCTCGGCCGACCAGCGCCGGCACATAGGCCGGCGCCGCCTGGACAACCGCGTCGAAGGCGGCGAGCGCCTCGGTCAGCGCCTGCCGCGCCAGGGCGACATAGCCGCTCCCGGCCCGAGCGGGATAGAGTCCCGGGCTGCCCTTCAACGCGGCGACGAACTCGCGTTCGGCGCCGGCGAGATCGTCATTCTGCAGGAAGCGCCATCCCTCATCGACGCGCAGGGCCTGACGGGTCGAGGCCAATTCACGCGGCACCGCCGGGTAGATGAAATCGGGGTACGTGAGCACGGTCGGCAGGGGCGGAGCCGTTCTGGTGGCGCACGCCGCCGCCAGCATCGTCACGGCGACCGCCAGTGTCAGACGCCTACCGCCCATCAACACCTTCCTCCGCCGGCGTCGGGGTCGTCAGTCGCGCGATGTAGCGCCGGGGGACGTCCGCCTCGATCACGACGCGACCGTTCGCGGCGACGTGGCTCACGACGCGCGCCACCCGGTAGAGCCGCGCGATCTGATCGCGATCGAACGCGTTGTCGCCGTCGAAGGCGATCGTGATTCGCCGGGTGTCGAGCGCCAGCCTGGACGCCACCATCTGGACGAGCTCGTCGACCCCTTCGCCGGTCCTGGCCGCGACGAGCGCCGCCGCCGGGTCGCGGTCGGTAATCCGCCGACGTTCGTCCGCCGGAATCGTGTCCACCTTGTTGTAGACGTCGAGCACGGGCACCTCCGCCGCGCCCACTTCCTCCAGCACCCGCCGTACCGCAGCGATGTGACGATCGCGCTCGGACGCGCTCGCGTCGATCACGTGCAACGCCAGATCCGCCTCCGCCACCTCTTCGAGTGTGGCACGAAACGCCGCGACCAGCGCATGCGGCAGCCGATCGATGAAGCCGACGGTGTCCGAGACGAGCAGCTCCCGGCGATCGGGCAGCCGGGCCTGGCGCAGCAGCGGGTCGAGCGTCACAAACAGCGCGTCGGAGGCCGCCGCGTGCTCGCCGGTCAGCCGATTGAAGAGCGTCGTCTTGCCGGCGTTGGTGTAGCCGACGAGCACCACTGTCGGCACCGATCGCTTCTGACGCCGCTCCCGCAGCTGCGCGCGGCGCTGCCGGACGTGGTCGATCTCGCGCTGAATCGCCTGGATACGCGTGCGGATGCGGCGGCGGTCGGTCTCGAGCTTCGTCTCGCCGGGCCCCCGGGTGCCGATCCCGCCGCCCAGACGGGACAGGGCCGTGCCAGCCCCCACGAGCCGCGGCAGCAGGTACCGGAGTTGCGCCAGCTCGACTTGCCATCTTCCCTCACGCGTGCGCGCGCGACGGGCGAAGATGTCGAGGATCAGCTGCGTCCGGTCGAGGACCTTGCGGTCGAGCCGCTCTTCGAGCTGCCGCAATTGCGCCGGCGTCAGCTCATTGTCGAAGATCACCACATCGACGCCCGCTTCGGCGCAGGCCGCGGCGAGCGCCGTCACCTTGCCGCTGCCGATGAAGGTGGCCGGGTCCGGTTTCGGGCGCTCCTGCAGGACTCGCAGCACGACGCGCGCGCCGGCGGCCTCTGCGAGGCCGGCCAGCTCGTCGAGGAGATGACCCGGGTCGATCCGCTCGGGCGGAGCCCCGCTGCGGCGGGCGGCGCCCGTCACCAGTCCGACGAGCGCGGCGCGTTCAGTCTTCGGCGGCGCGATGGTGTGGCGATCCGGCACGGCAACACGCGGTCCATTACGATACCATCCGACGCCTCATGCCTCCCCGGCGGCCACGGCCGCAGAAGCGCGCGCTGCCCCGCACACCGCTCCCCCGCCAAACGGGTGGCGTCCACCAGGACAAGACGAAGCGGCCGTGGAGGCGACGGAAGCACAAGGGGAAGATCGAGGAGTGAAAGCCTACCCGTCGGGCTCAGCTCTCTTCGACCGCCGGTGCCGGTTCCACCGGCGGGTTCCGCTCCACCATCACACGCCGAACCACCACGGCCAGGACGCCCAGGACGACAATGGCCGCCACGAACACACCCCGAATGCTGTGGGCGGCGAGCAGGCCCGCGAGCACCGGGCTGATCGC
Organism: Acidobacteria bacterium RIFCSPLOWO2_12_FULL_68_19; assembly: GCA_001767525.1. GTDB lineage: Bacteria > Acidobacteriota > Vicinamibacteria > Vicinamibacterales > UBA2999 > MELF01. The sequence goes on from MELF01000039.1 coordinate 87,922, forward strand.
CACCCCGGTCAGGGATGCGCTCGTCAGGAACCCGAACCCGGTGGCGTGCACCTCGGTCGGCAGCACCGCGCCGCCAGCGGTGTACGCCGTGGTGATCGCGGTGCCCAGGCACAGCCCGACAACAACCAGCGACGCGACGAGCAGCCACAGCGCGGCGGACACGGTGAAGACGCTCAGCGCGGCGGCTCCGGCGAGCACCGCCCACGCGATGACGACGCGTGGGGAATGCCGTTTCAGCAACCGGCTCGAGAGCTGATTGCCGAGCGCCGTCGTGAATGCGAGGACGGAGAAGAGGACGCCCGCCACCACCGGCACCTCCTCCGCCGCGTAGCCGAGTGCGTCCATGTGGAGCGGAAGGACGGGCCCGAAGCTCCGGTCGACGAGCTGGAGGCCGAACAGCACGACCATCACGAGCAGGAAGTTCTCGAAGGCGAGAATCGACGCGAACGGGGTGCGTTCCCGCGGCTCGTCGGTCCGCGGCTGGCGAGGCGGTTCCGCGTACATCACCGTGATCATCACGAACGCCACGAAGTAGAACCCCGCCGCCACGTAGAACGAGTTCCGCAGGCCGAAGACGGGCGCCAGCATACCGCCGATGATCGGTCCGATGGCGGGCCCCATGCGCTGAGCCGTCTGCACCGTGCCGATGGCGAACGCCATCTTGTCGCGCGGCGCGGACAGCGCCGCCATCGACAGCGTCAGCGGCCCATAGCCGGCGAAGAACCCTTGAACGGCCCGCAGCGCAAACAGGTGCCAGGCCTTCGTCACGTACGCCATCGCCGTCATGACGACGATGAAGCTGATGAGGGAGCGCTGCACGAGCAGCTTGTTGCCGAATCGGTCGCCGACGCGTCCCCAGAGGGGCGCCGTGAGCGCGGCGATCGCCGGCGAGACGCCGAGCGTCATGCCGGTCCAGAGCGCGATGTCGCCGACGTCGGTGACGCCCAGCTGTCGGATGTACAGCGGCAGGAACGGCATCACCAGGGTGAAACCGGTGAAGCCGACGAAGGCGGCGGCGGTAATCGCCGTCTGATTACGCTTCCAGGAATGCACCCAGAGCCTAGAACCGGATCTTGATGTTCTTGGACGTGTCGACCTGGATGCTGTCGATGAACCGGATCATGTGCGGGTGCGTCTGCATCACGAGCGACATCGTCCTCGTGCCGTTTCCGAAGAAGCGCACGCCGCGCATCAGCGTGCCGTCGGTGACTCCGGTGGCGGCAAAGATGATGCGCTCACCCGAGGCGAGATCCTTCGCCCGGTAGACCTTCTTCAAGTCCGCGATCCCCATGGCCCGGCACCGCTCCTCGTCCTCCGGCTTGCTGACGACGAGCCGCGCGAGGATCTCCCCGTTCAGGCAGCGCATGGCGGCGGCCGTGAGCACCCCCTCGGGCGCGCCCCCGATCCCCATCACCGCGTGCACGCCGCTGCCAACGACGGCGGCGGCAATCCCCGCCGACAGATCGCCGTCGCCGATCAGCCGGATGCGGGCGCCGGTGGCGCGGATGTCGTCGATGAGCTGCGTGTGCCGCGGCCGATCGAGGACGATGACGACGAGGTCTTCGACCCGCCGGCCGAGCGCCTGCGCGATGGCGCGCAGGTTGAAACGAACGGGAGCGTCGAGGTCGACCACATCCTTCGAACTGGGGCCGACGACCAGCTTCTCCATATAGAGGTCGGGCGCGTGCAGCAGGCCGCCGCGCTCCGAGGCCGCCAGCACCGCGATCGCGTTGGACGCCCCGGTGGCGCAGAGGTTCGTCCCCTCGAGGGGGTCAACGGCGATGTCCACGTGCGGACACACGCGGCCGTTCGACGCCTTGCAGGCCGCGCCGACCTTTTCGCCGATGTAGAGCATCGGCGCCTCGTCGCGCTCCCCTTCGCCAATCACGATCGTGCCGTCGATCGGCACCGAGTCGAGCTCGTGGCGCATCGCTTCCACCGCCACCTGGTCCGACTTGTGCCGATCGCCCTGCCCCATCGTCTGCGCGCAGGCGATCGCCGCCTGTTCGACGACGCGCAGGAAATCGAGCGACAGATCGGAATCCATGAAGCGGACATGGTTCGCCTCGGTCTGTATCACGTCGGAATCGGCCGCTCGCATGACCGTCATTGCGCCCTCCCCTCCCAGGCCGGCAGCGCGCAGCGCGTCGGCCGATCGGTCCGGTAGCCCAGCAGGTAGTCCGCCTGCATGATCTTGTGAATCTCCCGCGTTCCTTCGTAGATGACCGCGCCCTTCGAGTTGCGGTAGAAGCGCCCGACGGGATACTCGTCGGAGTAGCCGTTGGCGCCGTGAACCTGCACGGCGTCGCTGGCGGCCCGCTCCGAGGCCACGGTCGCGAACCACTTCGCCAGGCCGGTCTCCTTCGTATTCCGCCGGCCGACGTTCTTCAGCCACCCGGCATGCAGCCAGAGGAGGCGCGCCGCCTGGTAGTCCGACTCCATCTGCGCGATCATCTCCTTGACCAGTTGATGCCGCCCGATCTCCACGTCGAACGCCTGGCGTGTCGTGGCGTACCGAACGCTGGCGTCGCGGCAGGCGCGGATGAGCCCGGTGGCGCCGGCGGCCACCGTGTAGCGCCCCTGGTCGAGCGCGAACATCGCAATCTTGAATCCTTCGCCCTCCCGGCCGACGAGGTTCTCCCGCGGCACCTCGACCTCGTCCATCTTGAAGAAGCCGGTGTTGCCCGCCAGGATGCCCCATTTCTCCTTCAGCGTGCCGCTCGAAAACCCCTTGAACGCGCGCTCGACGATGAACGCGCTGATGCCCGAGGCGTCGCGCTGCTTCTTCTTGTCGAGGTCGGTCCAGGCGAAGACGAGGAAGGTGTCGGCCACATCGGCGAGCGAGATCCACATCTTTTCGCCGGTGATCGTGTACCGGTCGCCACGTCTGACCGCCACCGACTGAATGCCCCGCGCGTCGCTCCCGGCCGCCGGCTCGGTCAGCCCGTAGCTGGCGATCTTGGCTCCCTGCGCCTGCGGCACGAGATAGCGCTGCTTCTGGTCGTCGGTACCCCACGCAAGGAGCGTGAGCGAGTTCAGCCCCGCGTGGACCGACAGGATGACGCGGAGCGAGGTATCGACGTACTCGAGCTCCTCGCACGCCACACCGAGCGCGACATAGTCCATGCCGGCGCCGCCGTAGTCCCCGGGGATGGAGATGCCGAGCAGGCCGAGGGACGCCATCTGAGGGAGGATGCCAGGATCGAAACGGTGCGCGCGATCCAGATCGTGGATACGCGGCGCCACCTCCCTGCCGGCCCATTCACGGATTGACTGCTCGAGCAGCCGATGGTCTTCGGTCAGGTCAAAGTTGACCATCCCGGACAACGTACCACAGGGTGCGGCACCGGGTCCAAACGGGTCCGGCCTACGCGCGCCGGGCAATGGTGATCCGGGCGCCCCGGGCGAGCGACAGCCGCTCGGCGGCGCTGGCGCCGTTCACCGCGATCTCCAGCTGCTCGGAACTGCCAAACAGGGCGCACAGCGACCCAGGCGCCGCGTCGGCATAGGTGGCCACCACCTTGTCGACCGCCTGCGTTCCCGCCACGATTTCGATCCTGCCGCTGCCCGCAAACCGCTCGAACGTCGGTCGGTCGACGTTGGTCACGAGGTTGCCGAACCGGTCGACGCGCAGCACCTCCGCCACCACGTCCGTCTCCCCGACCACCGGCGCCGGCACCGTCAGGACCTGCCACGCTGCCAGCGCCCGGCCGAGGCCGCTCAGGTCGATGCCCCTGGCGAGCCACGCCGCGGCCGGCGCGAACCGATCGCGTCCCTCGAACGTCCGGCTGACGGTCGGGCGGGCGTATCGCCGCTCGGTCAGCTCCACCACCCGTTTGGCCGGCGTCTCCTGGAAGACGAGCGTCAGCACGCCGTTGTCGGGTGCGACGAACCGGTACGCCCCCGCCTCGGCGGCCAGCGGCCGGCGCGCCGAGCCGACACCGGGATCGACCACCACGAGGAACACGGTGCCCGGAGGAAAGTACTTGTAGGACGCGGCGAGTTCCAGCGCACCCGCCAGGATGTCGTGCGGCGGTATCTCGTGGGTGATGTCGACGCAGGTCGCCTCCGGACAAATTCCGAGCGCGACGCCCTTCATGGTGCCGGCGTAATGATCCTTGCTCCCAAAGTCGGTCAGCAGGGCAATGACAGGACGCGCCATCGGAGTCGAATCGGCGTATGGACGAATCTACGTATTGGGATTTAACCGCAAACGCGCCGGTTCGTAAACTCGCCACGCCCTCGGGTGGCGTCGCTGCTCGGAGGCCTACCCGGCGGTCGGCCCGGGCGCAACGCGGGAGGAGAGGGGCGGCTTCCGGAACAGCACTTCGCGCAGGTTGGTCTTCAGCAGGAAGTTCTCGGTGATGCGCAGCGGCTCGAACAGCCGCTGGATGTCGCGATTGAGGAGCGGCCGCTGCTTCGGCCGGCTCCCGGCATACGGCCGGTACTCCAGGTGCGCCCGGTCGACGACCACGTGCTTCGTATAGGTCGGCCGGACGCCTGCCCTCGGATCGGCCGTGCTGAAGAACGCCAGCAGCACGCCGTCGGGCCGCAGCACGCGTTTCAGTTGCCGGGCCAGCCGCTCCATCCCGGCGCGATCGAGATAGTCGAAGATGTCCCAGCAGAGGATCCCGTCGATGGCCTCGGACTGCTGGGGAAAGCGCGTGTCGAAGAAGGCCGGCAGCTCCTCGAGCTTCCCCTCCGTCACGTAGCGGTCGATGTCCTTCGAGAGGTCCTCGACGAGGATCTTGCACCCGACCTCCTCGCCGAAGAACGTCACGTTGGTGCCGACGACCGGACCGAGGTCGAGCAGGACCGGCTGCGGCCGGCCGGCCAGACCCGCGAGAAAGCGTTCCAGAACCTTCGTGGGATGAACGGGCCCGTCGCCGTTCCGGTCCTCCTTACGACGACGGGCGAACAGATCGGAAAGAGAAACCACCGACCACACCCATCCCGACTGCGGCGGTTCAGCGCGCGGCGGGCTGCGCCACCTGCGCCGCGGGGGTCTGCGCCTGCGCGGGCGCCGCGGACGCGGATCGTGGCTGGACGGCCGGCTGCGGCGCGCCCTTGCGCTGCATGTCGACACTCCCGCGGAAATGCGCGCCGTCGGCGATCGCCACCCGCGGCGAGATGATGTCGCCGTCGACCGAGCCGCCGTCGCGAATCTCCACCTTTTCCGTTGCGCTGATGTTGCCGTGGACCTCGCCCTGCACGATCAGCGCCTTGGCAAATACCTGCGCCTTGATCTTGCCGTTCGGACCGATGGTCAGCACGTTCTCCTTCAGCTCGATCTTGCCCTCGACCTGCCCTTCGATGGTGAGGTCTTCGCTGCCGCTCAGCTCGCCCTTGATGACGACCGATTTCCCAATATTCACGACTTCCCTCCCGTGCTGCCGCGGCTCGGGCTGCGAAGCCGACGGGCTGCCGCCAAGCTGACTCTGGACGGCCGATCCGGTCGAGGTCCCCGGGCCGCTCGTCGGTTTCACTGCTTCGTCACGTTTCCACATGTCGCGTTCCTCCACCCCGAAGGGCCTGAATAGGGGCTTCACGATCCGATGTCGTGACTCAGGGGTCCGCCTCGGCCGGAGCCCACAGAGTATATCGGCGCGAAGAAATCAAAGTCTAGCCGTTTTATTGCTGTGACTTAGCCCGAATGCTACGATGCCTGGAGAGGCAGCTCGTGCAGCGCGTCTACCTGGATCATAACGCGACAACTCCCCTGCACCCGGCCGTGGCCGAGGCGATGTTGCGGGTGCTGAGGGACGAGTACGGCAACCCGTCGAGCGTGCACCACTTCGGCCAGCGCGCCAAGGCCATTCTCGACGACGCGCGCAGCGCGGTCGCGGCGCTCCTCGGCGCCGATCCCGCCGATGTCGTGTTCACGAGCGGCGGCACCGAGAGCGACAACCTCGCGGTCCGGGGCGCCGCCGAGGCGCTCGAGCGGTCCGGCAGACGCCACCTGATCGCCAGCGCGATCGAGCACGAGGCGGTGCTCAACACGCTGAAGGCGCTCGCGCGTCGAGGCTGGACGACCACGCTCCTCCCGGTGGACGAGACGGGGATCGTGTCGCCCGACGTCATGCGGGCAGCGCTCACCGACGACACAGCGCTCGTCTCGGTGATGCACGCCAACAACGAGATCGGCACCGTGCAGCCGATTGCCGAACTGGCCCGGCTGGCGCACGCGCGCGGCGCGGTGTTCCACACCGACGCCGTCCAGTCGGCGGGCAAGATCCCGACCGACGTCAAGACGCTCGGCGTCGATCTGCTCTCGATCTCCGCCCACAAGTTCTACGGACCGAAGGGCGTGGGGGCGCTCTGGATCCGCCGGGGAGTGCGCCTGCTGCCCGTTCTGACCGGCGGCAAGCAGGAGCGGAACCGCCGCGCTGGCACCGAGAACGTCGCGGGCATCGTCGGCATGGGCGCGGCGGCCGTGGTTGCCGGATCGACGTTGGCCGAGGAGGCGGCGCGCCTGGCCGCGCTGCGCGCCCGGCTGGAGGACGGCACTCTTCGCGCCGTCCCCGGGACCGCGAGAAACGGCGCCCAGAAGCCGCGCGTCGCGAACACGACCAACATCAGCTTCGACCGGGTCGAGGCCGAGTCGCTCCTGATTGCGCTGGATCTCGAGGGCATTGCCGTCTCCACCGGCTCGGCCTGCTCGTCGGGGACGCTGGAGCCGTCGCATGTGCTCAAGGCGATGGGGTTCCCTCCGCACCGCACCCAGAACTCCATCCGCTTCAGCCTTGGCGCGGCAAGTACCGAAGCGGACATCGATCGGGTGATCCGGGTCCTTCCCGGGATCGTCGAGAAGCTTCGTACGCTGACGCGGACACCCGCGCGGGCCTGAATGGGCTCTGGGCGTCGGCCTTTGGGCTTTGGGCGGCGGGCGTCGGGCTCTGGGCGTTGGACCTCGGCCACAGCCAGACGCCCGAGCTTTCCCGCCGCATGATATGCGCATAGTGGTCGCCATGTCGGGCGGCGTCGATTCGTCGGTCGCCGCCGCGCTGCTGGCCGAACAGGGCCACGAGGTCATCGGTCTGTCGATGCAGTTGTACCCCTCGACGAGCTCGGGGCAGGCAACCGACGGCGACCGCTCGTTCGGCAACTGCTGCACCCTCGACGACTTGCACGACGCGCGCCGGGTGGCCAACGCGCTCGGCATTCCGCACTACATCGTGAACTTCGAGCGCCGCTTCCAGGAGACGGTCATCTCGAACTTCGTGCGGGAATACGCGGCCGGGCGTACACCGCTGCCGTGCGCCCACTGCAACAGCGATCTGAAGTTCGCCGCGCTCCTCGACCGGGCGCGCGGGCTTGGCGCCGAGCAGGTGGCCACCGGCCACTACGCGCGCGTCGATCGGAACCCGAATGGGCGGTGGCTGCTCAAGCGCAGCGCCGATCCGGACAAGGATCAGTCGTACTTCCTCTTCGCGCTGACGCAGGAGCAGCTGGCGTGCGCGAACTTTCCCGTCGGGGGACTGTCGAAGCCCCAGGTGCGCGCCCAGGCGCGCCGACTCGACCTTCAGGTGGCGGACAAGCCCGACAGCCAGGAGATCTGCTTCCTGCCGCACGGTGAGTACGCCGCGTTTGTGGCACAGGCGGCCCCGGAGGTGGCCGAGCGCGGCGCGATCGTCGACCAGCGGGGCCGCGTGCTCGGCACCCACGACGGCATCCACCGGTTCACCATCGGCCAGCGGAAGGGACTCGGTCTCTCGGCGCCCGGGCCGCTCTACGTCCTCCGGATTGACGCGCCGGCGGGCACGGTCACGGTCGGTCCGCGGTCGGCGCTCGAGCAGACGACCCTGACGGCGTCCGGCGTCAACTGGATTTCGACGGCGCCGCCGGACTCATGGCTGGCCGTCGCGGCGCAGATCCGGCACCGGCACCGGGCGGGACCCGGATACGTGCGCGCGCTCGAGGGAGCCCGCGCCGAGTTCGTCTTCACGCATCCACAGCCCGCCGTCACTCCCGGCCAGGCGGTCGCCTTCTACGACGGGGACCTGGTCGTCGGGGGCGGCTGGATCGAGTAGAGGCGGGACGTCCGCCACGCCCGCTCGTCAGCGCGCGCGCGGTCCGAGCCGCTTCAGCAGTTGAATCTGACCCGCGTGATAAAGGTCGTGGGCCGCGACCCCTGACAGCAGCGCGAACCCGCTGACGGTGCTGCCAGGCGGCGTACGTCTGAGATCGGCGGCGGACAGCTTCGCGACCGCACCGCGCAGCGACCGGTGCATGCGATCGAGCAGCGCCACCTCGTCGCGCCAAGCGTGCTCGTCTGCCTCGGCGCCGCGGGCAAACCAGTTCGATCCCTTCAGGGAAAACGAGCCGCGCCGCGCGCCGGTCAACCTGCGCAGCGCGGCGTACTTCCAGTAGGCCGTGTGCACGACCAGCTCCCAGATGTTGTGGCCCCGCGGAGACGGACGCCACGCCGCCTGCCGCGCCGTCAGGCCGCGGATCGACCCGCGCAGATTGGTGCCGTGCCACGAGCGCCGGTCGTAGGCGGCGTCGATGACGGCGAGCAACTGCCGGATCTCACCAGACATGCCGGTCAGCGCGGCGGGTGCGCCTCGACCGACCGGGGCGCCCCGGTCGCCTCGGCGTGCTCCGGCATCCCTTCCAGATACCGCTCGGCGTCGATGGCGGCCATGCAGCCGGATCCGGCGGCCGTGACCGCCTGCCGATAGACGTGGTCCTGGACGTCGCCGGCAGCGAAGACGCCAGGCACGCTCGTACGGGTGCCGTGGCGGGTCACGATGTAGCCGCTGCCATCGAGTTCGAGCTGCCCCGTGAAGACCGCGGTGTTCGGCGTGTGGCCGATGGCAATGAACACGCCGTCGAGCGGCACGTCCCGAAGCTGCCCCGTCTTCACGTTGCGGACGATGATGCCCGTGACCTCGCCACGGCCGACGTCCTTGATCTCGACGACCTCGGAGTCCCAGACGAACTCGATCTTCGGGTTCGCGAATGCCTTGTCCCGCATGATCTTCGATGCACGCAGGGCGTCGCGGCGGTGGACGACGGTGACCCTCGAGGCGAACTTCGTCAGGAAGATCGCCTCCTCGATCGCGGAATCGCCGCCTCCGATGACCGCGATCGGCTTGCCCCGGAAGAAGTACCCGTCACAGGTGGCGCAGGTCGAGACGCCGTGGCCCGACAACTTGCGATCGGAGCCGATGTCGAGCCACCGCGCCGACGCCCCGGTCGCGACAATGAGTGCATCGGTCGTGACCCGGCGCGTCGAGTCGAGCACGAGCGAGAGCGCCCGCTGACCAAGATCGACGGAGGTGACGTTCCCCTCGACGACGTCGGTTCCGAAGCGCAGCGCCTGCGCGCGCATCTCGACCATCAGATCCGGGCCCAGGATCCCGTCGCGGTACCCAGGCCAGTTCTCGACCATGGTGGTCAGCATGAGCTGACCGCCCGCGTCGAGGCCTTCGATGAGCAGCGGCTTCAGGTTCGCCCGCGCCGCGTAGAGCGCCGCCGTCAGCCCGGCGGGCCCCGACCCGATGATGACCACGCGTTGGTCGGCCACGTCGCAGTGTCCTCAGAGGTGTTTGTCGATGAGGCGCGCGATCTCTTCCTTCGGCGCGAGGCCGACCAGCGTCTCGGCGAGCTGGCCGTTCTTGAAGAGCAGCAGCGTCGGGATGCCGCGAATCATGAACCGTCCGGGGATACTCGGGTTCTCGTCCACGTTCAGCTTGCCAACCGTGGCGCGTCCCTCGTACTCCCCGGCGAGCTGCTCGACAATTGGCGCGATCCGCCGGCACGGACCGCACCACTCCGCCCAGAAATCGACCAGCGTGACGCCGTTCCTGATTTCCTGATCGAACGTACTGTCGGTGAGGGTCTTCAGTTTGTCCGAGGCCATGTCCTTCTCTCTTTTCAGGTGACTTACTTATTGTAAGCTCTTTCGTAGAGCGCTGCATACTGCCGGGCCGACGACTCCCACGAAAAGTCCTGGGCCATGCCGGCCGCCTGAATCCGCCGCCAGACCGGCCGGTGTCGATACGCGTCGAGCGCCCGGCGGAGAGCCGCCAGCAGCGCCGGCGGAGAGCAGTCGCCGAAGGTGAAGCCCGTCCCTTCGCCGGTGGCCGGGTCGACGTTCCGGACTGTATCGCACAAGCCTCCGGTGGCGCACACGACCGGGACGGTTCCGTAGCGCAGGCTGTACATCTGATTGAGGCCGCAGGGCTCGAAGCGCGAGGGCATCAGGAACACGTCGGCGCCGGCCTCGATGCGGTGGGCCATCGCCTCGTCAAAGCCGATCCTGACGGCAATCCGCTGCGGATGACGCGCCGCCAGGTTCCGCCACACATCCTCATATCGCCGTTCGCCGCTGCCGAGCAGGACAAACGACGCATCGAGTCGCGGCAGCTCGTCGCCGAGATCCGCCAGCAGGTCGAACCCCTTCTGGTCGACCAGCCGCGAGATCATCCCCACGAGCGGTCGGCGACGGCCCTCGTCATCGGCCGGCAATCCGACCAGCTCCAGCACCAGCCGCTTGGCTGCATCCTTCCCGTCGAGTCTCGACGCGTCGTACGGCACGGGCAGGTGACGGTCCCGCGCCGGATCCCATTCATCGTAATCGATCCCGTTCAGGATGCCGCTCAGATGGGCCGAGCGGCTCCGCAGGATGCCGTCGAATCCGAAGCCGAACTCGGGCGTTTGGATCTCCCGGGCGTATTGCGGCGAGACGGTCGTGATGCGGCTGCCGAACACGATGCCAGCCTTCAGGAAGCTGATGCGTCCCCAAAACTCGATCGCGTCCACGTGCAGCAGCTCCCATTCGAGACCGAGCCGCGGCAACCAGCTCGTCTCGAACAGTCCTTGATAGGCCAGGTTGTGAATCGTGAAGATCGCCGGCACGCCCCGGAACGCTGCGGCACCCGCCATCGTGTGCCGCAGCAGCAGAGGCACGAGTCCCGTCTGCCAGTCATGTGCGTGTACGACCGCATAGCGCTCCCCCGCCGCAGCCGCCCATTCGACCGCCGCCCGCGCCAGAAAGGCGAACCGCGCCGCATTGTCCGCATAGTCCTCGTTGCCGACGCCGTACAGGCACTCCCGGTCGAAGTACGCGGGGTGATCGACGAACAGAGTCCGCACGCCGGCCGAGGTGACCGCGTAGATATCGGCGTCGGTGACGCTCGTGCCGAGGGGAACCGCTACGCGGGCGACCCGGTCGCCTGCCGTGATCCCGCGGTACCGCGGGATGACAACGTCGACCGCGTGCCCGAGCCGCACCAGCGCGCGCGGCAGCGCAGAGACGACGTCGGCGAGCCCGCCGGTCTTCGCGAAGGGCATCGCTTCGGACGCGACCATCAGGATCCGCACGGCCCAACCTTATCAGGCCCAGGCCTTGATATGATCGCCCCAGTGGCCGATTCAGCCGTTCGTCACCCACGCGCCGGCCGCTCGGAATCCAGGGAATCGGTCGAGCTGCGCGCGCTCAAGGCGCGGCAACCCGAACTGGCGGACGCCGTTGACATGCATCTCGAGCTGCTCGAGATCCAGCGACGCGTTCAGCCGCGGATCCCCTTTCCCTGCTTCGACTTCAACGCCCGCGTGCTCACCGACCACCAGACCGAGGCGCGCCCGCTGCTTCGCTTCGAGGACATTCCAATCGAGCTGACGGATCTGCGCCTCGTCGTGCGGCAGACCGCCGAGGTCCTGCGCCGTTTCGACGCGCTGGACGAGGCGAACTTCCAGAAGGTGCAGACGCTCGGGCGCGATACAGCCCTTCTCTCGATGATGGGCGATTGGTACCGGTCGAGCGCCGAAAAGCCCCTGACCGCCCCGGCGGCGGCCTCCTCGCGCGCCCTGCGAGCGCCGGGCGCCGCGACTGCGATCCAGGCCGGGACGGAGACGTTCGAGCAGGTGTTCACGCTGGCACTGCGGCCGTTCCTCTCGCGCTGCGCCGACGCGGTGCAGCGGCGTCCGGAACTCGCCATCTGGCAGCACCCGTACTGTCTGCTGTGCGGCGGCGAACCCGACCTGGCGGTCATCACGCCGGCGGCCGAGCGTCATCTGATCTGCGGTCGGTGCGGACTCCAGTGGAAGTTCGAGCCGCTCACCTGCCCGTTCTGCCGCAACGGTGACCGCTCGCGCATCACCTCCTTTGCGACGCCGGACGGCCAGTACCGTGTCTACGCGTGCGACGTATGCACGCGGTACCTGAAGGCGTACGACGGGCGTCGCGCCAGGCGCCCCGTCATGCCGGTGGTGGATGGTCTCGCGACGCTGCCGCTCGACGCGGCAGCGATGCAACGGGGATACACGTAACGCGAGACGTCACCCTCACGAAGGACGTGGGGCGGGACGCCTCGGTTCATCGCGTCTCGAGCAGTACTAGTTTCCCGCAGCTTCCAGCGGCGTGCCGAACAGATCGTTGGTGCGGCTCGCCAGCCAGTTAAACAGATGGCGGGTCTCCCAGAACCGCCCGGCGTTCGACTTCGCGCCGAGCACGACGACGGCGATCTGCGGGCCGCCCTGGGGGAGGCGGAGCAGCGTAGCCAGACAGTACCCCGCCTTGCGGATGAATCCAGTCTTCCCACCGAGGACGTCGACATCGCCCTTCATCACGAGCTGGTTCGTGCTGTGCACCGTGATGCGGCGCCGTCCCACCGTGACGGTATGCTCGGCCTTCTGCATGATGGCCGCGATCCGATGATCGCTTGCCACGTAGGCAATCAGCCGGGCCATCTCATAGGCGGTCGAGACGTTGGCCGACAGGAGCCCGGACGGGTCGGCATAGTAGGTACTCGTCAGCCCGAGCTCGGCGGCCTTCTGGTTCATCCGGGCGACGAACCCCGCCGAGCCGTGCGGCGAGACGCGCGCCAGCGCCCGCGCGGCGGCATTGTCGGAGGCAATGAGCAGCAGGTGCAACAGGTCGTCGACCGTGACCTTGTAACCGGCGCGCAGGTACGTCGTCGACGCGCGATAGGAGTCGGCGCGCTGGATGACGACTTCGCGTGAGAGATCCGGGTTGTCCTCGAGAAAGACCGCGGCGGTCATCACCTTCGTGATGCTGGCGATCGACCGCTGATCCTGCGCGTTCTCCTCCCACAGCACCTGTCCCGTTTCCGGGTTGTAGATGATGGCAGCCTCGGCGCGCAGGTCGGGCACGACGACGCCAGCCTCGTCGAGCTTGTACCGTGGCTCCTGCGCCTCGCGCAGGGCGCGCGCCTGGGCGGCCGCGCGGGCTGCCCGCCGCGACGCCGGCCGCGGCGCCGCGGCGCTGCGGCCGGCGTAAACGGTCAGCCGCTGGCCTGCGCGAATACCGTCGCCCTGAAGCCCGTTCCACTCTCGCACCAACGCGACGGCCACGCCATACCGCCGGGCGATAGCCGACAGCGTTTCTCCGGGCCGAACGACGTGAGTGACTCGGGATGGGCGGCTGGCGGACACCGCCGACGAGACCGCCGGATCAGGCAGCGTCAGCGCCGGCTGCGACTCGCTCGGGCCGCGCGGCGGCGTGGTCTGGCCTCGCGCGACACTCGGCAGCAGGACAGCCAGCAGAGCGCCAAGCGCACAGTGGAGGCGAAGGTTCCAGCGGAGCCAAGCTCGGATCACGGGGCAACCCTATGTGAAATAAACCCTTACGAGATGTGTCGGCATTGTAGCAAAGAATCTGTAACGTTCAAGGCTTTTTGACAGGACCCGGGGGCCCCCGGTTACCCTCAACGTACGCACGTGCGCGACGTCACCCGTCCCTCGCTGCCCGGCAAGACCAAGAAGAGTGCCAGCGGAGGTGTCTGAACCGCTTCATGCGGAGGCGACCGCATTGCGCGCCGCCGAGTACGCGGCGCTGCGGCGCACTATTGCGGCACGCGGCACCGCGAGAATCGTGATCGCGCCGGTGGCGTGCGCCCTCTGGGCCACGCTCACCGTGGTTCTGGTGCTGTTTGGCGACGTGCCGCTCGCCCTGCTGCTCTCGCTGGCGGTGCTCGTGGGCGGATTCGAGGCGGTCCACGCGCTGCATGTGGGCGCGGAGCGGATCGGGCGCTATCTCCAGGTGCAGTACGAGGGGCGGGAGGACGGTCCGCAGTGGGAAACCACCTCGATGGCGGTCGGGCCGGCGCTGCCGGGCGGCGGTGTCGATCCGCTCTTCTCCGTAGTGTTTGCGGGCGCCGCCGCAGTCAACCTGCTGGCAACGCTCCTCATCCTCGCTGAACCGACGGTTCCGGAGTTCGTCGCCCTGGGCGCTCTCCACGCCGCCTTCCTCTTTCGCATCGTCCGGGCGCGGGTGGCTGCGGCGCGCCAGCGCGCCGTGGAACTCGAGAGCTTCAAGGCGCTCCTACTGCGCCAGCGCGATCGCGGCTAGCAGCGCCCGCAGCGTCCCCTGCCACGAGTTCGTGGTATCGAACGTCTCCTCGAGCGAGTGCGCGCCAGTCCCCTGGCCGCCCGCGTCGATGGTAATGGCCGGGATGTGCAAGCTCATTGGGAGGTTTGCGTCCGTAGACCCTTCGGTCAACTCCGGCGTGAGTCCGAGCGCCCTCGTCACCGACAGGGCGGCGGCTACGATCGGGGCGTCCGCCGGCAGGCCCCCGGCCGGCCGGTCACCGACGAGCGTTCGCGCGACCGACAGCTGCCCCCGGTTGTCCCAGCGGGCGTTCTCAGCCGCGAGCGCGTTGTCGACCGCCTCCTGAAAACGCCCTTCGAGCGCGTGGAGCGCTGCCGGATCCGGCGAACGCATGTCCACCTCCAACCACGCCTCGGCGGCAATCGCGTTGACCGACGTGCCTCCGCCGATACGGCCGACGTTGAACGTAGTCTTCGGGTCCGACGAGGATCGGACGTCCGCAAAGCCGGCAATCGCACGGCCGAGCGCGTGGATCGGGTTGGCGATGCCGAACGCGCCATAGCTGTGGCCGCCGGACCCGGCGAAGGTGACGCGGTAACGGAGGCTCCCAACCGCCAGATGCGTGATCCCGAGCCCGGCGCCGTCCACAGAGACGAACCGATCGACGCGGTCCTTGAGGGTGTCGCGAAAAAGCGCCTTGACGCCCCGGAGATCCCCTAGGCCCTCCTCTCCCACCGTGCCGACGAAGGTGATGGTGCCGGGAGTCCGAACCCGAGCCCGGTTCATCGCGCGGACGACCGCGAGCACCACCGCCAACCCGCGGCAGTCGTCGCCGATACCCGGCCCCCGCAGCAGCGATCCGAGCCGCGTGACGGTCACGCTGGTTCCTTCGGGAAATACTGTGTCGAGGTGGGCACTGAAGACCAAATGCGGGTGTGCCGCGCGTCCAGGCCGCTCGCCGAGCACATTGCCTTCGCGGTCGGTCCGCACGTTCCGAAGGCCCAAGGCGCGGAACGCCGCCGCGTAGGCCTCGGCCCGAGCGGCTTCCTTGAAAGGAGGCGCCGGAATCTCGCATAGCCGGGTCTGATCGGCGATGGTGCGGGGCTCATCGGCGCGCGCCGCATCGAGCGCCGCCCTCACCGACCAGTCTCGCATCAACTGTGCGCCGACATCCGCGTCCATCTGCGCGGCGACGGCCGCGCCGAGCCCAAGAACGGCAGCCATCGCCGGGAACGACGGTCGCATAGACGAGACTACTCCAATCCGTTGAAAGTCGATCCATGCTGTCGGTCCGGCGCCACAGTGCTGGTGCATGTGAGCCACACCAGGAGCGAGAACCCTTGCAGGTACCGAACCTACTTCCCCGGGGATTCCGAAGGAATTGGAACACAGATCAGCACGATCCGCCTTTCTCGCAGCATGAAGCTCGACGGCACAGAACTTGCTGGCCGGCATCCCCGAGAGGGACTTAACTCAATGAGTCTGGTGCGGCTCCTGGGATTTCGGACGCTGACATGCGGCTGCGTGATCGGCCGTTACCGTGAGGTCGCGACCAGCCGCGAGCTTACGTACGTTGAAGAAAAGGGGACTGGCTGCGACCTGCACAGCCACCGACGCAATCACACCATCCCGGCCGAGGGCGTCGCGGGACCTGCTGTCCCGCTCACGGCCAAGGCCTCCTGAGCAGCAAGGCGGTTGTACCCGCGCGGTACAATCGCCGTGGTGCCCCGTCTACCCGACCCGGAAGTCTCGATCAGAGCGCGCGGCGCGACCTACCGGTTCTTCCTCGGCGACTGCCTGGAGGTCCTGGACCGTCTTGCGCCCGGCGCCGTCGACGTCATCGTCACCTCGCCTCCCTACAACCTGGGCGTCCAGTACCGCAGCTATGACGACTCGATCCCACGGGAGGAGTACCTACGCTGGACCGGCGAGTGGGTGCGGCGGGCGGCGGCGGCGCTCCGGCCGAACGGCTCGCTGTTCCTGAACGTCGGCGCGAAGCCGACCGACCCGTGGACGGCGCTCGACGTCGCCCAGGCCGCGCGGCAGCACCTCCGGCTGCAGAACACGATCCACTGGATCAAGTCGATTGCGATCGAGCGCGCCCTCGCCGGCAGTCGTGCGCAACTCGACCAAGACCTGGCCGTTGGACACTACAAGCCGATCAACAGTCGCCGCTTCCTTCACGACTGCCACGAGTTCGTGTTCCACTTCACCCCGCGCGGCGCCACGCCGGTCGACCGGCGGGCGATCGGCGTGCGCTACCAGGATCCCTCTAACGTCGGCCGCTGGCGCACGGCCGCCTCCGGCGTGCGCTGTCGCGGGAACACGTGGTTCATTCCCTACGAGACGATCCAGAACCGCGAGAAGGACCGCCCCCACCCCGCCACGTTTCCGCCGCGGCTTCCGGAGATGTGTCTTCGGCTCCACGGCCTTGCGGGTATCCGCCTCGTGGCGGACCCGTTTCTCGGCCTCGGCTCGACCGCCGTCGCCTGTGCACAGCTTGGCCTGAACTTCGTCGGCGTGGAACTGGACAAGCGGTACCTGAACGAGGCGGTCGAGCGCACCCAGAAGGCGCTCAACGGATTCGCCGAGCGTTCCGCCGCCTCACGCAACGAGAAAACACCGAAACATCGCGGGTAGCCTCCGATCTCCTTATCGCTCGCCTTGAACCCATGCGCTCCGCATATGTATGCTGGGGGGCATGGACCTCCGACAACTCGAGATCATCCGGGCGATCGCAGAGACCGGTTCGTTCACCGGCGCCGGCGATAAGCTGCACGTCTCGCAGTCGGCGATCAGCCGGCAGGTGCTGCTGCTCGAGGCGGAGCTCGGCGAGTCGGTGTTTCACCGCATCGGCCGCCGAATCCGGATCACTCCGGCCGGCGAGTCGCTCCTGCAACTGAGCCACCGCGTCTTTCAGGATCTGGAGGATACGGTCGCGGCCATCGGCGACACCCGCGAGGCGCTGCGCGGCACGATGCGCCTGGTCGGCAGCATGACCGTGTGCCTCTACGTCTTCCCAACACTGCTCGCGGAGGTCCGGCGCCGGCATCCCCAGCTCGACCTCAAGATCGCGGTCGGCAGCGGCGAACGCTCGACCGCGCTGCTGCGTTCGGGCGCTGCGGATCTCGGTCTGGTGACGGTACCCGGCGAGATCAGCGACCTCGTCTCCGTGCCAGTGCTCAGGGAGGAACTGCTCCTCGTCACCTACCCGGCCCATCCGCTCGCCAGGAGGCGGGCGGTCCGGCCGGCCGACCTGACGCGGCAGCCATTCATCCTCTTCGAGACCGGCTCGATCACCCGCAGGCTCGTCGAGGAGTTCTTCACGCGGGAGCGGATCGAGCCTGAGATCGTGATGGAGACCGAGAACGTGGAGATTATCAAAGCGATGGTGCGGCACGGGCTCGGGATCAGCATCATCCCGTGGCAGGCGGCGGCCGCAGACGTACGGACGAAGCAGTTGTCCTGCAGCCGCATCGCCGATCATGCGCTCTATCGGGACACGGGATGGCTCTACCCCAAGATGCGCCGGATCCCGCGGTCGGTCTCGGAGGTGATGCGCGTCTTCGAGGAGATCCGCCCCCAGTTCGACGCCGTCGTCCGCGCCCCGGAGAGCTACTGAGTCGTGGGCGGCCGCGGCAGCGTGTACGATGTGCGCGACCAGACCTGCGAGCCCTCGCGCTTGGTCTTCACCTCGATACGCCGGGTTCGCTTGAGCGGGTCCGGGTTGTTCGAGTAGTACCCGAGCACGTAGTAATCGCTCGTCTCCGCGTCGATCCGCTTGAGCGCGCGGTCGAAGTCGTTCTGGTTGACGACGGCTATGCCGCCGGTCTGCTCGGCGAGCACGCGCAGGCTGTCCTGCGTCTCCCGGACGTGCTCTTGCCACTCCTGGGTCTCTACCTGCTGATCCAGGTCGGGGCCGGCGACCAGGCCCCGCGGGTCGATCGTGTAGAAGGTGGCGTTGGCGCGGTTGGCGGCGCGCGTCAGCTCCGCCAGCTCACGGACGAGATCCGCCTCGGCGAACTGCTGTCCCTGCATCCGAGGGTTCGTGAACGGATCGAGATCCGCGTCCTCCACGCCGGACCCGAACATTTCCGCCTGGTACTTGAGGCGCGACGTCACGAACGGATTGAAGTCGTAGCCGCTGCTGATGTAGATGACCGCCTTCCGCCGGTTCCGCAACTGCTCGAGGTTCTTCATCAACTGATACGCCGTCGAGAACGCGACGTGCGCCCGGTAGCGCAGCTCCGCGGGTCCCTGGGACGTCTGCACCGTCTTGATGATGTCTTCGGGGCGCAGGCCCCCGCCGGTGACGCGGCTGACCGCCGCTTCGAGCACCTGGCGATCGTAGGTGAGCTGCTCCGAGATCGACGAGGTGCCCGTCGAAACGATGCCGAACATGTCGCCCTCGTGGACCAGGTTGCGCAGCATGCGCTGCATCAGATCGCGGGTCCGCGGTGTCAGCCGGAAATCGAGGTGCAGGTCGTCGATGAAGATCAGGAAGACGCGCCCCGCGGCGTCGTTGGTCGGTCGCGCCGCCGGCAGGATGATCCCTTCCTGCACCGGCGCGGGCGGCGGCGCCTGCACGTTGAACACGCGACCGCCGTGCGTCAGCACGAGCGACACCAGATCTTGTTTGACGCCGTCCTCGTACACCTCGAACTCATCGACCTTCAAGTCGGACACAAACTGCGCGGTCCGCGAGTCGCGGACGATCACGTCGGTCGTGACCAGATCGACCGAGACGCGGAAGGTCGGCTGCTGGGAGTTCTGCTGCTCGGCCGAGGGCGCTCCCGTGGTCACGGCGAGCGCAAGTACCACCGTCGCCAGACACTTAGCGGGCTTTCGCATAGGCGGATTATAGCAGCCTGCCAACCTCCAACTCCCAATCTCCAAGCTCCCGCTACCGGCTACCCGCTACCGGCTACCGGCTAGCGCCTACCGACTAAGATAGCCCCATGCGTATCGCCCTGGCGGCCGACCATGCCGGATTCGAGATGAAACGCGACCTGGCCGTGTCACTCCGGGACGACGGCCACGACGTGCTCGACCTCGGGACTCACTCGACGGCCGCCGTCGATTACCCCGACTGCGCCGCGTCGGTGGCGGCGGCGCTCGGCGACGGCCGCGCCGAGCGCGGCATCATCGTCTGCGGCAGCGGCGCCGGCGCGTCGATTGCCGCGAACAAGTTCGCCGGAATCCGCGCCGCCGTGTGCCACGACACCTACACGGCGAAGCAGGCGGTCGAGCACGACGACATGAACGTGCTCTGCCTCGGCGCACGCGTCGTCGGTCCGGCGCTGGCGCGCGACCTCGCGGCCGCCTTCCTCGGCGCCAGGTTCTCCAGCGAGGAGCGCCACCGGCGACGACTGGCCAAGATTCTCGCGATCGAGGCACAGTTCCTGCGCCCCGGGCGGTAGCGGCTCGCCCTCCCGACATGCCGCTCGTGGCAGTCCGCGCGGATGAGGACGCGGTCGCGGCGTTCGCGGCCGAGCGCGTCACTGCGCTCGTCGAGCAGGCGCTGGCCGCTCGCGGCGCGGCGCTCGTTTGCCTGACCGGCGGACGCACGCCGCAGCGTCTCTACGAGATGCTCGCCGACGGCGACCGTCCGTGGCGGACGCGTATCGACTGGGAACGGGTGCATCTGTTCTGGGGCGACGAACGGCACGTGCCCCCCGACCATCCCGACAGCAACTTCGGCATGGCGGCCCGCGCCCTCGTCGGGCGCGCGCCGATTCCTCCCGCCCAGGTGCACCGGGTCCGCGCTGAACTTCCGGATGCGACGGCGGCCGCCGTCGACTACCGGGCGGCAATCGAAGCCGGCTTCGCCGCGGCTGGCCGCGCCGGTGCCCTCTTCGACGCGATGCTGCTCGGCCTGGGCGAAGACGCGCACGTCGCGTCCCTCTTTCCCGGGGACCCTCTCTTGACTGGCAGGCTCGACGATCGCGACGCGCGTGTCGCCGCCGTTCGGGTCGCCCGTCTGGGTGCGTGGCGCATCACGCTCACGCCACGTGCGCTCCTCGACGCGCGCGCCATCGTCGTGATCGTGGCCGGCGCTGGCAAAGCCGAGGCCGTGCGTGCCGCGCTCGATCTGCCGGATGACGTGCTGCGGTGGCCGGCGCACCTGCTCCGCGCCGCCGACGACCGCGTGGAGTGGATCATGGATGCCGCTGCTGCCGCTCGGCGGCCCGCCGCGCCGCACGAGTGATCATGGTGGTGGACACCACAATCGCGACGAGCCCCGTCACGAGGAGCACGTAGTACTCGGGACCTCGCGGCGGCGACACGCCCGCGGCCAGCGCCGCGACGTCGCCGACGACCTTGCCGTAGTACGTGTACATGACGATCGCCGGAATCATCCCAACGAGCGCCGTCAGGAAGTCCACGTACCGCACACCGCTCAGCGCCAGCGCGTAATTGAGCGGCGTATACGGGACGAGCGGCGACAGGCGCAACAGGAACATCATCCACAGCCCGTTGTCCACGATGGCGGCGCGCGCCGCGGCCACGTGCCGGTTCCCCGTGATGCGCCCCATCCATCGCGAGCGCGAAAACGGCGACACCAGCCCGTACACGGCCGAGGCGCCGAGCGACGCCGCGACGAACACGATCACGCTGCCGCGCCACACCCCGAACATCGCGCCCGCCGCCACGGTGAGGAAGAAGGCCGGCGCGAGCGTGAGCGCGGCGACGATGTAGATCAGGACGAACAGGACGGGCGCCCACGGCCCGAGGTCCGTCAGCCTGAGCACCGCCGGCGCGAGCCAGTCCATCAACCGGAGGTCGCGGGCGGTTCGGCCGATGGCGCGGCCGCGCGGTTCGACGCCCGCCGCGACCGCCGGCGCCGCCGCGAGAAGACCCGCGAAAGTCGTTCGAGCGCCTCGGCCGCGTGCTCGAGCCCCGCCGCGATCTGATCCGCGTCGGTCCACGCGGCCGGATTCAACCGTTCGGCGAGCGCCGTGAGCGCCTCCAGGCGAACGGGATCGGTCGTCCGGAGCGGAATCCGTCCGCGAATGAGAGGGTACCACTGCCCCAGAAAGGCGATTTGCTCATCCGGCGTCGCTCCCTCGACCGCGGAGGGAATCGGCGGGTGCGAAGGCCGCGCTGCCGGTGCGACGTCAGGTGTCGCGCCGTCGGCGGCTGCGGGGCCGGGCTGCGGCGCCGCGGCGGCGGCGTCCTCCGCGCGGCGCTTGCGACGCCGCGGCTCGGGCGCGCTCTCAACGAACTGCCGATTGGCGACGACCGACTTCCAGTCGAACGCGATGCCGGGATGCCGTGCCTCGATGTCGTCCAGCACGTCTGGCGCGAGCGCCTCCCGCCCCACGCGCACGCCGCCGGGCGTGCGAAACACGTAGAGAATGCGCGACCGCTGGCGGTTCCCTTCGGGGTACCAGTGCATCAGGTACGTGGTCTCATACCCACGCTTGTCGCGGATCACGCGCAGGAAGGGCACGGGCTACTTGCGCTTCTGCCGGGAGCGGCGTGACGTGCTCTTGCGTGCGGCGCCTTTCTTGGGCCCCGTGCCGCGCGACGCCGCCACGGTTCGCCGCCGTGGCCTCCCGGCGTGGGAGCGGCCCGCCGCGGCCGGACGCCGGGCCGACCTCGTCCGGGCGCGTCCCGAAGCGGCCCGTCTCTTGTCCTCGGACGTGCGCGAAGACCGCTGCACGAGCGTGAAGCGCATCTGATCGCCGACCGCGTGAAAGGCCCACAGCTCGGCCACCGGGATCTGAAGATCTCCGCACAAACGCTTCGCGACGTCGATGCTGGCGGCTGGCACGTACAGGTGAAACGGAACGCGCTGCCGGGCGAATGCCGCCCACTGCGACATCGCCTCGAGGTTGTTGACTGACTCCGCCGTTTCCACCTCCACGACACCGCGCAGTTTCCGCCCGCGTTCCTGAGCCTGAAGAACGAGGTCCGGGTACCAGGGCAACTGCCCCACCGTGATAGGAGCGATCTGCTCGCTTCCAGGGTTGATGGCGACCTCGAATTTTCTCCTGTATTTCGCCTGCAGCAGGCGAACGACCCGATCGTGCTCGAGTTGCTCTCGAACGGGTCGGAGCAGGATTGGGCTCAACGAAACCTCCCGAGTCGGCGCAAACCGGCTGAATATAGCATGAGACGGGCGTACCGCCTTGACGACTGATCACGTCGGTCCCACAATGGGCCGTGCCCTCCGGAAACGGCACTACCCCTTCTCGTGTGCTCATCGTCGACGACGACGTGAGCGTGACGGACACATTTTCGCGAATGCTTCGCCTCGAAGGATTCGAGGTGTGGGCGGCGCTCTCGGCCGATGAGGGACTGAGCCTCGCGCAGGCGCATCGGCCGCACGCCATCATCCTCGACCTGCGGATGCCGCTCACGAGCGGCCTCCAGTTCCTGCGCGCCATCCGGGCGATTCCCGGTCTCACCAATACGCCGGTCGCGATTGTGACGGGCGACTACTACCTCGACGAGACGCAGGCCTCCGAGATTCAGGAGCTTGGCGCCGAGCTCCGCTACAAGCCGCTCTGGCTGGAAGAGCTGGTCACGCTCGCGCGCGAGCTGCTCGGCTGACGCGCGTGGCGAACCTCCGCTTTCTCGAGGCATGCCGGCGCCAACCGGTGGACGCGACGCCCGTCTGGTTCATGCGCCAGGCCGGGCGCTACATGGCCGAGTACCGGGCCTTGCGCGAGGAACACTCGCTGCTCGAGATTTGCCGGACGCCCGAGCTGGCCGCTGAAGTCACGCTCCAGCCCATCCGCCGCATCGAGGTCGATGCGGCGATCCTCTTCTCCGACCTGCTGCTGCCGCTCGAGCCGATGGGACTCCCCTTCGACTTCGTCAAGGGCGAGGGCCCGCAGCTCGAGCGGCCGATCGGCTCGCCGGCCGACATCGACCGCCTGCGAACCTTCGAGCCGCGGGCGGCGCTCGCGCCCGTGCTCGACGCGATCAAGCTGGTGCAGCGGGAGCTGGCGGGACGCGTTCCGCTCATCGGCTTCGTGGGCGCGCCGTTCACCCTGGCGTCGTACGCCATCGAAGGCGGCCATTCGAGCAATTTCGCCCGGACCAAGGCGTTGATGTACGGTCATCCGGAGGCGTGGCACCGCCTCTCGGAGCGCCTGGCGGCGGCCGCCGCCGAGTACCTCGTGGCGCAGATCGAAGCCGGCGTCGATGCGGTCCAGATCTTCGACTCGTGGGTCGGCGTGCTGAGCCAGGCCGACTACCGCGAGTTCGCGCTGCCGCACACGCGGCGCATCTTCGACGCGGTCGGCCGCCGGGTGCCCACCATCCACTTCGGCACCGGCACCGCCGTCATCCTGGGCGAGCTGCGGGAGGCGGGCGGCGACGTCATTGGCGTCGACTGGCGGATCCCGATTGACGTGGCGTGGGAGCGTATCGGTCTCGATCGCGGAGTTCAGGGAAATCTCGACCCGACGGTGCTGCTCGGTCCGACCGAGCGGATGTTCAGCCAGGTCGACGACATCCTGGCGCGCGTCGGCGGGCGCCCCGGACACGTCTTCAACCTCGGGCACGGCATCCTGCCGATGACGCCGGTCGAGCACGTCCAGATGCTCGCGCAGTACGTCCACAGCGCATCGCGGCGGGCGAGATGAACCCGCCATGACCGACAGGCTCAAGGATGTGGTCGTCGTCGGCGGCGGGATTGCGGGGCTCGCCGCCGCCTACGAACTGCGGCGGCGCGGCATCGACGTCGAACTCCTCGAGGCGGCGCCGCGGACGGGCGGCGTCATCGTCACCGATCGGATCGATGGCTGGGTGATCGACGGCGGTCCCGACGCGCTGCTCGTCCAGAAGCCGGCCGCAATCGATCTCTGCCGGGAGCTCGGGCTTGCTGACCGGCTGGTGCCAACGCTGCTCCCACGCAGCGCCTACGTGCTCCGCGACGGCCGTCTTCGCCGGCTCGCGGAGGGTTCCCTCCTCGGCTTCCCCATCAGCGTCACGGCTCTGGCCGCCTCATCGCTCTTTACGTGGCCGGGCAGGCTCCGGATGGCGTGCGAGATCGCGATCCCGCGAGCGGAGGTCGATGACGAGTCGATTGCCTCCTTCGTCCGGAGGCGATTCGGCGAGGAAGCGGCGGCCTATCTCGCCGAGCCGCTCCTCGCCGGCATTCATGCCGGCGACGCCGAGCGGCTGTCGATGCGGACGCTGTTTCCTCGGCTGCTCGACGCGGAGCAGCGCACCGGAAGCGTCTTGCGGTCGCTGCGCGCGCGGCGCGTGCGGCCCTCGCCGGGCGGCGCATTCCTGTCGCTCCCGGGCGGCATGAGCGAGCTCGTCGATGCGGTCTCCGCGGCGCTGGGCGCCGACTGCGTACGGTTGTCGACGCGCGCCACCGCAGTCGCCCGGGAGGACGTCCTCATCGTCGAGTGCCCGCCGGCCACGCTGCGCGCGCGCGCGGTGGTTCTCGCGGTGCCGGCGTGGGCGGCTGCGGAGCTGGTGCGCCGCTTCGACGCGACGCTGGCGGGACTCTGCGACCGGGTGCCCTACGCCTCGACCGCCACGGTGGCGCTCGGCTACCGGCGCGACCAGATCCGCCACCCGTTGGACGGGAGCGGATTCGTGGTGCCGCGGGTAGAACAGGTCCCGCTCCTTGCGGCGACCTGGGTGACCTCCAAATGGCCCGGACGGGCCCCGGCCGGTCACGCACTCCTCCGGGCGTTCTTCGGCGGCGGACGCGACCCTCACCGCGTCGAACGGCCGGACGAGGAGCTCGTCGCCACCGCCCGGAACGTACTCGGCCAGGTACTCGAGATCACCGGCGACCCGGGTCTCACGCGGGTCTACCGCTTTCCGCGCCAGGCTCCGCAGTACGAGGTGGGCCACCTGCAGCGCGTTGCCGCCATCGAACAGCGGGCGGCATCGATTCCCGGGCTGTTCCTGGCGGGCAGCGGCTTCCGCGCGACCGGGATTCCGGACTGCGTTGCCGATGGGCGCGCCGCTGGCGCGCGGGCGGCGGAGTACGTGGGAACGTAGACTCGCAGTATGGGCGCCAGACCTGCACGACTCCCGTCGCGACACGTCGCTGAACGAGACAGCGGACATTCGTCGTTCCCCGTCGAGCCGGTTCCAGATGTTCCGGCGAGGACGAGCCAGAAACCTCCGACCAGTGAACCGCGAACCCGCGAACCGACCGTGAACACGAACCGAGCACCACGCACCGAGAAGCGTGAACGACTGAGCCATGAATAGTGCGGGGTAGGACACCATGAAACCGGTTCACATCATCGGCGTGCCGCTCGACCTCGGCGCCGGCCGCCGCGGCGTCGACATGGGCCCTTCGGCCCTGCGGATCGCCGGCATGGGCGATCAGATCGCGGCGCTGGGGCGCACCGTCGTCGACAAGGGGGACCTGCCCGCCCCGATTCCCGAAACGCAGCGCCCGGCCGACACGCGCAAGAAGTACGCGAAGGACATCGCACGAGTCTGCCACAAGCTCTTCGACCTGGCGCTCAAGTCGCTCGATGCAGGCGCCCTGCCGCTCGTCCTGGGCGGCGACCACAGCCTCGCCGCGGGATCGGTCGCCTCCAGCGCCGCCTGGGTACGGCGTACGTGCTCGCGGCCGCTCGGCCTCCTCTGGATCGACGCCCATGGCGACATGAACACCCCCGACACGACGACGAGCGGGAACGTACACGGGATGCCGCTGGCGGCGCTGCTCGGCAACGAACCGGCCGAGCTCGCCTCGATCGGCTTCTCGCCGTCCGTGCTGCCGCAGCACACCGTGCTCGTCGGCATCCGCAACCTCGACGAGCGGGAGAAGGAGCGGATCCGCCAGTCCGGCGTCCACGTCTTCACGATGAAGGACATCGATCGCGACGGCATCGCGTCGGTCGCCGAGCGGGCCCTCGCGCTCGCGGCCGACGGGACCGGCGGCATCCACGTCTCGTTCGACATGGACGTGTGCGACCCGTCGTTCGCACCGGGCGTCGGCACCCCCGTCAAGGGCGGGCTCGACTACCGCGAGGCGCACATGGTGATGGAAATGGTGGCCGATTCGCGCCGGCTCGTGGCACTCGACCTGGCGGAGATCAACCCGACGCTCGACCTGCGCAACACGACGGCCGAATTCGCCACGGAGCTGGCGCTATCGGCGTTCGGAAAGGGGATCCTCTAGCCTGGATTATTCACGAACGCGTCGTTCACACTGCTGGGTTCTCTCTTCTCCGTTCACACTGCTGGGTTCTCTCTTCTCCGTTCGTGTTCCGGTTCGGTTCTGCCGTTTGTCGGTCACCTTCGAGCCGGTTCGAGGTGTTCCGGCGAGGACGAGCCAGAGATCTCCGAACCTTGAACCGCGAACCCGCGAAGGGAATGTGAACACGAACCGAGCACCGAGCACCGAGAAGCGTGAACGACTGATTCATGAATAGTGCGGGCTAGGCTGGCAGGCGGCAACGGTTCCGGGTTCCAGGGCCAGTTACCGACTGGCGAGAATCCGTTCAATCTCGTCCATGATGCGGTTCATCGTCCGCATCGTCACCTCCAGCGGCTCGTCGGTGGTCATGTCGACCCCGGCCTCTTTCAGCAGGTCGATGGGATACTTCGACCCACCCGACCCGATGAAGGCCAGGTATCGCGCGGTGGTCGCGGCGTCGCCTGCAACCACCCGCGCCGCCAGCGTCTCGGCCGCCGTGAAGGAGGTGGCGTACTGAAACACGTAGAAGTCGCTGTAGAAGTGGGGAATGTAGCTCCATTCGTTGGCCACGTAGTCGTCGACAAAGAGCACGCCCTCGCCGTGGCCGTAGTAGCGCTTGGTGATGTCCAGATAGAGCTTCGCCAGCGCCTCGCCGGTGATCGGCTCGCCGCGCCAGCCCATCTCGTGCATCCGGAGCTCGAACTCGGCGAACTGCGTCTGCCGGAACACCGTCGCCTTGATGTTCTCGAGATAGCTGCCGAGCAGGGAGAGCCGCGTCGGCGGGTCCGTGATCTCCCGCAGCATGGAGTCGATGAGCAGCGCCTCGTTGAAGGTGGAGGCGACCTCGGCGACGAAGGTCGGATAGTCGGCGAGCGGGTACGGCTGACGCGTGTTCGAGAAGTGGCTGTGCATCGTGTGCCCCAGCTCGTGCGCCAGCGTGCTCACGTCGTTGTACTGGCCCAGGTAGTTGAGCAGGATGTACGGATGCACGTCGTAGGCGGCGCCGTTCGAGTACGCGCCCGAGCGCTTGCCGTCGGCGGGGAACCAGTCGAGCCACCGCTCGGCGAACGCCCGCGCGAGCACCGACACGTAGCCGCTGCCGAGCGGCGCGCTGGCCTTCATCACGAGCTGCTGCGCCTCCTCCGGCGAGTAGCGCAGGTTCACCGACGCGACCAGCGGCGCATACAGGTCGTAGTAGTGCAGGTCGTCGGTAATCCCCATCATCCGCTTGCGCAGCCGCAGGTAGCGGTGGAAGGTCGGCAGGTGCCGATTGACGCCGTCGACGAGCCGCATGTACACCGGCACCGGAATATTCGGCCGGTCGAGCGCCGCGTCGAGCGTCGAGCCGTACTTGCGCGCCTTGGCGTAGAACACCGCCTTCTGCAGGCTCGAGTTCATCGTCGTGCCGAAGGTGCGTCCAAACGCGCCGAGCGCGCCGAAGAACGCCGCCATCGCCGCCTGCCGATCCTGGCGATCGGGCCGCGTCCGGAGTTCCGCGTAACCGGCCTGATCGACCTTCGCCGGGCGGCCGTCGCGCAGCGTGATCGTCGGATAGGGGAAGTCGGCGTTCGCCAGGATGCCGTAGATGTTCGAGGCCGACGCGGCCAGCGGCTGCGCGTCCGCCAGCAGCTTCTCCTCCGCGCCGGTCAGCGTATGCGCCGCGCGGCGGACGATGTCGCGCAGGTAGAAGGCATAGACCGCCAGACGCGGCTCCGAGGCGAGGAACCGCTCGATCGTCTCGCTGCCGAGGCGGAGAAGCTCCGGCTCCAGGTACGACGCCTGCGCGTTGAACTCGGCGTGCAGCTGCTGCATCGCCTGCTGCATCCCCTGTGGTTCGCCGAGGCGCGTGTCCTCGTCGGCCAGCAGGCTCGCGTAGACGTAGAGGCGCGCGATCTGCTTGTCGAGCCGCGTCCGTTCCTCCAGCGCATCGGCGAGCGTCTCGGCCGACGACCCGAGCTTCCCGGCGAACTCCCTCACCCGGGGCACCTCCGCCGCGACCCGAGTCCGGGCCGCCCGCCATGCGGCGACATCGGAATAGACGTCGGCGAGATTCCACGTGTATTTCGCGTCCACCGTCGCACGGTGGCGTGCCTGCCCCACGAGCGCTCCTGTCATACCCACCACCGTCACGGCAACGAACCACAGGAGCACAGGGACACGGCGAAGACGACACCCAGGTCCGACCGCTCCGTCCCTGGGCCCCTGCGGCCCGGAGCAACACACCATTCGCAAACCCCTAGTTTATGATGCCTCCTGGTGCCGCGTCTGCCTCTCCGCCACGACTGGGCCGACCTCGACGATGAGCAGCTCCTCGACGTCCGCATGTCGGACCTG
This sequence comes from Acidobacteria bacterium RIFCSPLOWO2_12_FULL_68_19, assembly GCA_001767525.1. Taxonomy (GTDB): domain Bacteria; phylum Acidobacteriota; class Vicinamibacteria; order Vicinamibacterales; family UBA2999; genus MELF01. The sequence goes on from MELF01000039.1 coordinate 116,688, forward strand.
CCGCTCCAGATCGAAGGGACGCTGGCGGAGCGGCTTGCACGGATTCGGACGGAGCTCGACTCGCACGGCCTGCAGTGTCCGCTCCATTTCTACCTGTCGGACGAATGGTTCACGCCCGATGGCGCCACGGCGATCGCGATTCCCTTCTACCTCGCCCACCCGCGTCTCGCCCGACTCGAGGAAGCGCAGATGCTCGAGGTCGAAGGCGGAGAGCACGAGTCGTGCATGCGCATCCTGCGGCACGAGTCGGGGCACGCGATCGACAACGCATACCGCCTGCGCCTGCGCCGGCACCGGCGGCGCATCTTCGGGTCGCCGTCGAAGCCCTACCCCGAGTCCTATACGCCAAAGCCGTACAGCAAGAGCTACGTCCTCCACCTCGATGCCTGGTACGCCCAGAGCCACCCCGATGAGGACTTCGCGGAAACCTTTGCCGTCTGGCTGACGCCCACGAGCCAGTGGCAGCCGCGCTATGCCGAATGGCCCGCGCTCAAGAAGCTCGAGTACATGGACGAACTGATGGCGTCGGTCCGCGCCAGGCCGCCGAAGATCGACAACCCGGTCGAGGTGGAGCCGCTCCGCCGGCTGCGCAAGACGCTGCGGCGGCACTACCGCAACAAGCGGCGCTACTACGGCCTCGACTACCCGAATTTCTACGACCGCGATCTCCGCCGGCTCTTCTCCGACGCCCCGGAGTGTGCCGGGAACATCACCGCCGCGCAGTTCATCACCCGCATCCGCCGGCCGACGCGGCGCCTCGTGTCGAGCTGGACCGGCATCTACCAGTACACGATCGATCAGGTGCTGGAGGACATGGTGGCGCGCTGCCGGGAGCTGAAGCTCCGCCTCGCGGTGCCCGAGGAGCAGGCGCGTCAGGACTTCGCCGTGCTGCTCACCGTGCAGGCGATGAACTACCTCCACAGCGGCGGGCACCGGGTGATTCTCTAGTCGGTCATCGTCGCCGAGGCGGCGCCTGGACCGCGATGCGGCCCCACACGCGAATCGTGTACTCGTTGCCGGCCCGCATCGCAGTCCCAGGCGCGCGGAGCGCGCGCCAAGCAGATACGGCCAACCAGCCAGGGGCGAGGCGTCGCAGCCATCGGGATATCAAAGGCGAGCACGTGGCTGGTTTCAGATGAGGATCGGGCGGACCGGGTGACGCTATAATCGTGGCCCTCGGACGTATGCACATGGTGGGAGGAGCAGCATGACGGTGTCTTCGTGGGTCCGCCGCGCCCTGGCGGCAGTCGGTGTGATGACGCTGGCAGCGGTGACGGCCACGGTCCAGGCGCGTTCGCCACAGGCGTCGGCGGCTCAGGGGGCGTCGAAGCCGGCCGAGGAGGAGTTCGTCCCGCAAGTCGGCCAGGCCGGCAAGGACGTTGTCTGGGTGCCGACGCCGCCCGAGCTCGTCGAGGCGATGCTCGACATGGCGAAGGTCACGCCGCAGGACTACGTCATCGACCTCGGGTCTGGCGACGGGCGCAACGTGATTGCCGCCGCCAGGCGCGGCGCGCGGGCCCTCGGCGTCGAATACAACCCGAAGATGGTGGCGCTCTCCACGCGGAACGCCGCCGCCGCCGGCCTCGCCGGTCGGGCCGCCTTCGTCGAGGGCGACATGTACGAGGCTGACATCTCCAAGGCAAGCGTGATGGCGCTCTTCCTGCTCCCGAGCAACATGCTCCAGCTCCGCCCGAAGTTCCTCGACCTGCGCCCCGGCAGCCGCATCGTGTCGAACACGTTCGGCATCGAGGGGTGGACGCCCGACGAGACGCGCACCATCGAAGGCAACTGCAGCGCGTGGTGCACGGCGCTCCTGTGGATCGTCCCGGCGAAGGTCGGCGGCAAGTGGCGGCTCGGCGACGGCGAGCTGATGCTCGAACAGGAGTACCAGATGGTGAAGGGGGCGCTCGACGCCAAGCCGCTTGCCAACGGCCGGCTGCGGGGCGATCAGATTCGCTTCGTCGTCGGGACGACCGAGTACACCGGACGCGTGGACGGGAACCGGATCGAAGGGAACCTGCGCGGCGGCGGACCGGCCACGAACTGGACGGCGACGCGGGCGAACTGAACTCCCGCTACCGGCCATCCCTGGCGCGGCTCGTTCTCCCTGTGTCTGACCCTTATTGGCGCCGAGGACGTCTTGTGCGATAAGGAGCTCATCCTGCGGTCAGCTCCCTTCGTCGAGCGCACCCTCGGCGTTGGGGGGAAGCGCTCAACTCGAGCACTCCCCCCGGGTCGAGGCCGCCAGAAATTACCTATAATTGGTGCTTCGCGGGAGGATCTTCTCATGCGTCTCATGCTGCTCGCACCGGCGTCGCTCGTCATCTGCCTCGCGGTCCCCGCCTCGGCGCAGGAATGGATTGAGTACGGTAATCGCGAAGAGGGATTCACCGTGAACTTGCCCGGACAACCCCAGGTGCGGGAGATCACCTGGCCCTCGGAGTACGGAATGGTCTTTCCCGGACGCGTCTACTCGGCGCCACGCGGACGGGAACGCTATTCGGTGACCGTGATCGACTACCGGGACGCCGAAAAGCAGTACGCGGCGCTCAACCACCCGCCGTCGTTCCGCCAGGCGGTCTACTGGCAGATCGACATCATGGCCTCGATTCAGTACGCCGCGACCAAGCTCTTCCGGCAGAAGCCTGGCGCGAAGGTGACCTATGACGCGTGGCATTACATCGACCTGGTGGAAGGCCACCAGCTGCATCTGACCAACGCCGACGGGACCATCACGCACGCCGGTATCTACCTCCACGAGAACCGCCTGTACATCCTGGACGGCACCGTGCCGGCCGACGCACCGGAGCCCGGGCTCTTCATCCAGTCGCTGGGGTTCCTCGACGCACAGGGCGAACACGTCCGGTACCGCGAGATCTACTCGAATCGCCTTCCGCCGGTCACCATCGGGGGACGGGGCGGGAGGGGGCGCGGTGGCGCCCAGGCTCCGGCACAGGATCAGCCGCAACGGTGACGTGTCGGCCCCCATCCGGCCCAAGGCAACCTAGAGGCGGGTGTTGGGGTCGCCTCTAGTGTCTGCGCGCGAGGCCGTGTCGAGCCATAAGTAAGTGTTACCGAGCGGCGCATCGTCGCGCCATTAATGGTGTTACCGAAGGTGCAGGGGTTTTGAGAGGCGG
>MELF01000040.1:0-12891 GCA_001767525.1 Acidobacteria bacterium RIFCSPLOWO2_12_FULL_68_19
TCTCAAAACCCCTGCACCTTCGGTAACACCATTAATGGCGCGACGATGCGCCGCTCGGTAACACTTACTTATGGCTCGACACGGCCGGCGGCTTCCCCTGGATACCTACCGGTTGGGGATCAAGACGCGAATCAGAAGTCCGAGGGCGCCGGCGCGTTGTTGCCGTCCCAGTCCTTGACGCTGCCGTCGGTCGCCTTCAGGAAGCCGAGGAGACAGCCCCGGGAGCCGTCCCGCAGCGGATGGCACCGCACCTTGATGGCGTCGCCCGGCTTCAGGTATTCCCGGGTCACGCCAATGCGCTCCAGGCCGGTACGGCCGGTCGCCTCGAGCGCCCAGAGCTGGAGCTGCCCGCTCGCATCCTTGACCTCGACATAGACCCACGAATGCGGCACGACGAAGTGCACTTCCTTGACCACGCCGCTCATGTCCGTGAACGTATCCATATAGTTGCCGTGGGAGTGATGCGCCAAGACCGGCAGCGCAAAGAGCACCGCACACAGGGCCGCAACAGTCAATCTGAACCGCATGGTCAGCCTCCTAGGGGCCATTATGATAGCGAGAAATGCCGCATCAGGAGAAAAAATCTGCGCTAAGCGCGTGAAAGCCCGTGTATTGCGAGGAATTTCTCAGTCCGAGGGCACGCCAAATCGGATGTCAACGATCAGCCGACTGACTGATCGAGCCCTCAGGGGCGCCTAGTCGCGTGCCCCTGTATAATCTCCCGGTTTTTCAGCAGTTTTTCGTAACCTCCGGCGTCGAAACGGTGTCCTTGCCACCAAGGAGTTCTGAGATGAAAGTCGGACGTCTTGCCTGGGTGACCTTCTTCGCACTACTGGCCTTCCCGCTCCTCGCCTACGCGCAGGAGGCGACGCTCGCCGGCACCGTGCGTGACAACACGGGCGGCGTGCTTCCCGGCGTGACCGTGACCGCGACGCACGAAGCTGCGGGCACCACGTTTGTCGGCGTGACCGACCAGAACGGCGTCTATCGCATCCCGATGCGGACCGGCGTCTACCGGGTGTCGGCGGAGCTCTCCGGCTTTGCGACGGTCGTCAGGCCCGGCATCGAGCTGCTGCTCGGCCGGGAAGTGAGCCTGAACCTCGAGATGGGCGTGTCGGGAGTGCAGGAGACGGTGACGGTCACAGGCGAGGCGCCGCTCATCGAGGTGACCTCGTCCACCGTGAGCGGCAACATCGATCCGCGGCAGATGTCGGAGCTGCCGGTCAACGGCCGCAACTGGATGGACCTGAGCCTGCTGGCGCCGGGCAGCCGTACGAACGCGGCGAGCGAAGTGCCGCAGGATCGCCAGGGTTTCTTCCAGGTGAACATGGACGGCCAGCAGATTACGCAGCTCATCTGCTGTTCGCAGCAGCAGCCGCGCTACAGCCGCGACGCCATCGCGGAGTTCGAGCTCATCACCAACCGGTTCGACGCCACACAGGGGCGGTCGCAGGGGATGATCGTGAACGCGATCACCAAGTCGGGCACCAACACGCCCGCCGGAACCTTCTCGGGCTACTTCCGCGACGACAAGCTCAACTCCGAGGACTTCATCCAGCGGCGCGTGCTGCCGTACTCGGATCAGCAGCTCAGCGGCACCTTCGGCGGTCCGATCCGGCGCGATCGGATTCACTTCTTCGGCAACTACGAGTACGAGCGCGAGCCGAGGACGGTGACCTTCAACAGTCCGTACCCGAGCTTCAACATCGACCTGTCGGGTAAACGGACGCAGCACACCGGCGGCGTGCGCGGCGACGCGCAGTTCACGCCGCAGTCGCACCTGACGGTGCGGTACTCCGGCTACCACCAGCTCATTCCGAACCAGAATACCGGCGGCGCCGCACTGCACCCGTCGTCGTCGCAAAGCATCCGCCGCGAGAGCGATCAGGTGTGGCTGCAGCAGGCCTGGGTGCTGAACGATCGCACGCTGAACCAGTTGAAGGGCGGCTTTTCGAACTTCCACTGGGCGCTGCTGCCGGACGCCAAGTGGCAGGGCGGGCGCTTCCCGAACGCGAAGGGGATGGACGGCGGCTCGGTCAATATCGGCTTCTCCGGATACACGATCGGCACGCCCTCGAACTCGCCGCAGGACATCTTCGAGCGCATCTGGTCGATTCGTGACGACTTCACGCTGTCCTACACGGCCTTGGGCCGCCACGACGTGAAGACGGGCGGCGAGTACCTCAAGTGGTACGGCAACTGGCTGCACTGGTGCAACCGGTGCACCGGCGTGTACGTGAGCAACTCGCGGCCGCCGGCCAACGTCGAGGCGCTCTTCCCGGTGTGGAACGACGCCTCGACATGGAACCTGGCGCCGCTGTCGCCGCTCATCACCCGGTACGAAGAGTCGTTCGGGGACCACGGCATGGAGCGCCGCCGCAACGTCTTCGCGTTCTGGTTCCAGGACGACTGGGCGGCCTCGCGCCGGTTGACGCTGAATCTCGGCGTGCGCTACGACCTCGACGACGGCGTGCTCGGCGAGAACATCGAGTTGAGGCCGTGGCTCTCCGGCAATCGCCCGCACGACGCGAACAACATCGCGCCGCGGCTCGGCTTCGCCTATCAGTTGAACGACCGGACGGTCGTGCGCGGCGGCTACGGGATCTTCTACACGCAGCTCGAGAGCGACGCCGCCCATCAGTCGGAGCTGTGGACGCGGACCACGATTCCGCAGATCCTGAACGACGGGCGCGCCGATTTCGCCGTCAACCCGTTCAACGGGCCGAAGCCGACCTATCAACAGGTGCTGGCCAACGCCTGCGACCAGAACGGCAACCGGCCGGGTTGCTTCCGTCGATCCATCACCATCGAGATTCCCGCGCCGAGCGAGGAAGGGATGGAGACGCTGCACGAGGTGGGCTGGAGCCACCAGGTGTCGATTGGCGTCCAGCGCCAGATTGGCAGCGTGATGGCGGTCGAGGCGAACTACGTGTTCACCGGCGGGCGGAACGAGGAAGTCGCGCGCAACATGAATCTCTCCTACAACGCCGCGACGCTGGCGAACAACCCGTTCAGCAACCGGGCGCTGCTGCCGTTCCCGGAATGGGGCACGGTGCTCGGCGAGTTCATGGTCGGACGCACCAACTACCACGGGCTCGAGATGTCGTTCACCAAGCGGATGAGCGACCGCTGGCAGGCCAACGCCTCGTACGCGCTGTCGGGCTTCTACGACTCGCCGGGCGAGCCGGTGTTCGTGCAGCCGGACGGCCGGGGCGGTGTGATGTGGAGTCCGCTCGCGTTCCGAGTCACGCCCGACCTCGGCGATGACTACGCGCTGGCCGCCTCGAGCCAGCGGCATCGCGCCACCTTCAACGGCATCTGGGACGCCGGCTACGGCGTCCAGTTGAGCGGCCTCTACTTCTTCGGATCCGGCGAGCGCTTCGCGACCAGCTGGGGCGGCGACCTGCGGAACCTCGGGACGACCGCCGGCGGCACCTGGGGTCCGGGGCGGCTGCGGGCGGACGGCGCGATCGCGCCGCGCAACGCGCTGGTAGGCGAACCGCTCCACCGCGTGGACATGCGGATCCAGAAGCGGTTCCGGATTGCCGGCCGTATGACGGCGGACGGCATGGCGGAGGTGTTCAACATCTTCAACCATGCCAACTACGGGTCGTACACGACGGCGCAGAGCAACGCGCAGTACGGCCGGCCGTCGTTCAACGGGAACGTGGCCTACCAGCCGCGCATCGTGCAGCTCGGCTTCCGCTTCGCATTCTAAGGATCCACGGGTGCCTGCGGTGCCGCAGGCACCCAGGCTCCCCAATATTTCGCCGGCCGCCGGCTACCGGCTACCGGCCACCGGCTACCGGCTACCGACTATGAAACATCGCATCGCCGTGATCCCGGGCGACGGGATCGGCAAGGAAGTCGTGCCCGAGGGCATGCGCGTGCTCGAGGCGGCGGGCCGCCGCTTCGGCTTCACGCTCGAATGGACCACGTTTGACTGGAGCTGCGAACGGTTCGCGACGACCGGCCGCATGATGCCCGACGACGGGCTGGACGAGCTCCGCGCCTTCGACGCGATCTTCCTCGGCGCCGTCGGGTTTCCCGGCGTGCCCGACCACGTGTCGCTCTGGGGGCTGCTCATTCCCATCCGCCGCGGCTTTCGCCAGTACATCAACCTGCGTCCCGTGCGGCTGCTCGCCGGCGCCCGGTCGCCCCTCGCCGGGCGCACGCCCGCCGACATCGACATGGTCATCGTCCGCGAGAACAACGAAGGGGAGTACTCGGAGATCGGCGGGCGCCTGTACCGCGGCACGCCCGAGGAGGTCGCCGTGCAGGTGGCGATGTTCACGCGCACGGGGTGCGACCGGGTGATCCGCTACGCGTTCGAGCTGGCGCGGAAGCGCCCGCGGCGGCACCTCACCTCCGCCACCAAGTCGAACGGCATCATCCACAGCATGCCGTACTGGGACGAGCGGTTCGCGGCCATGGCGCAGCACTACCCGGACGTCCGCACGGCCCAGTACCACATCGACATCCTGACCGCGCATTTCGTCCAGCACCCGGACTGGTTCGACGTGGTGGTCGCCTCCAACCTGTTCGGCGACATCCTCTCCGACCTCGGGCCGGCGGTCGCCGGCTCGATCGGGATCGCGCCGGGTGGGAACATCAATCCCGAAAAGGAGTTCCCGTCGATGTTCGAGCCGGTGCACGGGTCAGCGCCGGACATCGCCGGAAAGGGGATCGCCAACCCGATCGCGCAGATCTGGACCGGCGCCATGATGCTCGATCATCTCGGACACGAGGACGCCGGCCGGGCGGTGGTCGAGGCGATCGAGCGGACCGTCAGGGAAGGCCGGACCGTGACGCGCGACCTGGGCGGGACGGCCTCGACGAGCGAAGTCGGGAAGGCCGTTGCGGCGCTGCTGTAGGGCGACGTATGCGTTCGATCCCTGTCGTTGGGACCGGATTTGCCGGTTCTTCGCGGTTGACGAACCTTCGCCTTGTGGGCTAGGGTGCCACATCCGAGGGGTGGGCCCCCTCTGACGGCTTGTTTTCCGAGTGAGGAGGATTTCATGAAATCGGGTGCGTTGCGATGGTTCGCCATCGCCGCCACGTTGATCCTGGCGCTGCCCGCCGTGGGTGCCGCGCAGGAGGTGGTGATTACCGGAACCGTAACCGACGCGACCGGCGGCGTGCTGCCGGGGGTGACGGTGACGGCCGTGCACGAGGCCACGGGGAACACGTTCGTGGCCGTGACAGACGAACGCGGCATCTATCGCATACCCGCTCGTGTCGGCGGCTACCGCCTCACGGCGGAGTTGTCCGGATTCACGACCGTGACGCGCAGCGGCATCACGCTGCTCGTCGGCCAGACCGCCAACGTCCCGCTCCAGATGACCGTGAGCGGGGTGGCGGAGACGGTCACGGTCACGAGTGAAGCGCCGCTGCTCGACATCACCACGTCGGAGCTCGGCACCAACGTCGATCCGCAGCAGATGTCGGAGCTGCCGGTTCAGGGGCGCGACTGGATGACGCTGGCGCTGCTGGCGGCGGGCAACCGGACCAACGACATGGGCGGCGTGCCGGTGCAGGACTCGCGGGAGGACAACCCGGAGTTCCAGACCAACATCGACGGCCAGCAGGTGACCGCGCAGCTCGGTCCGGGCGGCCAGCCGCGCTTCAGCCGCGACACCATCGCCGAGTTCCAGTTCATTGCGAACCGGTTCGACGCCACGCAGGGGCGCTCGACGGGCGTGCAGGTGAACGCGATTACGCGCTCCGGCACCAACGCCTACTCGGGCCTCTTCTCCGGCTACTTCCGCGACTCCGACTGGAACGCCGAGGATCCCGTCCTGAAGCGCGTGGTACCCGGTTCCGAGCAGCAGTGGAGCATGGCGGCCGGCGGCCCGGTCATGCGCGACCGGTTCCACTTCTTCGGCCACTTCGAGTACGACCGGGAGCCCAGGACGAGCATCGCGAACACGCCGTACCCCGCCTTCAACATCGCGCTCGAGGGGAAGAACACGGCGAAGCTCGGGACGGCACGACTCGATTATCAGCTCTCTCCCGAGAACCGGTTGATGGTCAAGGGGAACCTGTCCAAGTACCACAACTTCCTGACGCCGGAGCTGGGGAGCAACCACCCGTCGAGCTCGGGGACCGAGGACAATACGACGATCGGCCTGTTGGCGCAGTACACGCAGGTGCTGAGCAGCCGCGCGCTCAATGAAGTCAAGGTCGGCTACGCGGGCTACGGCTTCAACAACAGCAACCTCACGACGTGGTCGAATCATCCGCAGGCGTCCAACGGGATCACCAACGGGCATCCACGCATCCAGTTCACCGGCTTCCAGGTGGCCGGCAACACGAACTGGCCGCGCTACTGGACGCAGGACGTCTACACCGTGCGCGACGACTTCACCTTCTCGTACAACGCCCGCGGTCGCCACGACATGAAGGCGGGCGGCGAGTTCCTGTGGGACAAGAAGGTGGCGGCCAACTGCTCGTTCTGCATGGGGCGCATCGACGCCCGCGGCGGACCGGTGCCGGCCAACATCGAGCAGATCCTGGCGGTGTGGAACAACGCGGACACCTGGAACCTGAACGCGCTGGCGTCGATCACCCGGCGGTACCGCGTGGGCATCTCCGACAGCTTCCCGGTCCGGTTCGACCAGCCGAAGTCTGCGGCGTGGGTCCAGGACGACTGGCGCGTCACGGACCGGCTGACGCTGAACCTCGGTGTCCGGTACGATCTCATCTGGAACGCCACGAATCAGGAGACCGTGGCGGCCCCGTGGATCCTGGGGGGGCGGCCGCAGGACGCGGATAACATCCAGCCTCGGCTCGGATTTGCCTACCAGTGGAACGATCGCACGGTCGTGCGGGGCGGCGCCGGTCTCTACTACCCCGACATCATCGCCGGCAATTTCACGCACTCGACGCGCATCAATACCGTGACGTTCCTCGAGCCGTCGAACGACCGCCGGTCGGACTTTCCGTCGAACCCGTTCAACGGGCCGTACCCGACCTATCAGCAGGCGCTGCAGCAGACCTGCAGCAGCAACAACAATCGTCCCGGGTGCATCCTGCGCGCCGCCGAAGAGCTGGCGCCGCCGGAGGGCGTGTCGGAGCTGACCCGGACGTGGCAGACCTCGATCGGCGTCCAGCGGCAGATCGCGGGCAACGCCGTGGTGGAGGTGGACTACGTCTACAAGCGCGACGACAACCAGAAGGTGCTGCACCCGAACGTCAACGTGACGTACGACCAGGCGACCGGTGTCAACCGGCCGTTCGCGGCGGCCGCCAACCGGCCGCTTCCGGACTGGGGGCAAGTCGGCTTCTACGCGTACCAGGGCTGGGCCAACTACCACGCCATGCAGTCGTCTGTGACCAAGCGCTTCAGCGACAACTGGCAGGCATCGGCCACTTACACGCTGTCCGGGTACTGGAACGGAGATCCGGCGCCGCTCGCGATGATCGGCGGCGTGGTGAGGGAGGTGCCGTTCGCGGTGGCCGGCGATCTCGGCGGCGAGTACACCCTGGGCGTCACCGATCAGCGCCATCGGCTCACGCTGAACGGTCTGTGGCAGGTCCGTGGCGGCTTCCAGGTGAGCGGGATCTACTTCTTCGGCTCCGGCGAGCGGGAGGACAGCTTCTGGGGCCAGGACCTCCGCGACCTCGGCGGCGGCAGCCAGCGCCTGCGGCCGAACGGGACGCTCATCCCGCGCGCCAACTTCGTCGGCGACGAGATCCATCGGGTCGACATCCGGCTCTCGCAGCGAGTGCCGCTCGGCCGCGGCGTGAGAGCCGACGGCCTGCTGGAGGTGTTCAACCTGTTCGACCGGGCGAACTACGGGCAATACGTGCTCGACGAGGCGAGCCGGCAGTACGGCCAGCCCGAGCGCAACCCGAACATCGCCTACTCGCCCCGCGCGCTGCAGCTCGGCTTCCGACTGCAGTTCTAAGGGCACGTTGCGAAAGTGCGGGACGTAGGCCGGGTCCTCTCGGACCCGGCTGGGAGGCGGGTCTAGAAAGACCCGCCTCGCCTCCTCCTGTGGAGGCGAACATGATTTCTTCCCGTGTGCGGACCGCGGCGGCCGCGCGGACGCGGCTCACCGACAGTGGGTGGGTCTTTTAGAGCTGGTAGTCGGTAGTTGGTAGCGGGTTCCGGGTACAAGGTTCCCCGTTCTTGCTACCGGCTACCGACTACCGCCTAATTCGTCTGACGCGGCGAGAACCGCTCGATGAGCTGCCGCGCCTCGTCCATCGTGGTCACGCGGCCATGGATCGGGACGACCTGCTCGATGTCGATCTTCAGCCGCTGCACCGCCTCGTACCAGTGAATCAGGTTGGGCAGCGCGTTGGGCGGCGAGGTCAGGGGCGCCGGCGGCGGCGAGAAGGAATCGGCCTCGACGAGGATCCGTTCCTTCGGCAGATGGACCATCAGCATCGTCGGATTGTGCATGTTGCCGGGGTAGTGGTAGATGGCGAGCGTTCTCGAGCCGTCGGTCATCAGCCGGTGCCCCAGCACGCCTTCGAAGACCGGCGTTCGCCCCGACCTGGCGAGCCGGTCGGGGCCGATCGTCCGCGGCGCCGCCCAGAGCGCCTGGTAGTACGGGATGTTGTCGCGGTGGGTGACGATCGTGGCGCCCTCGGCCGCGTACGCCCGGAGGCCGCCGATGTGATCGAAATGCGAGTGCGTGTTGATCACGTACCGGATCGGCTTGTTCGGGACGACCTTCGAGACGGCGGCCATCACCTCCACCGACTGCGCCTCGGTTTCCGGGGCCTCCACGACCACGACGTGGTCGCGGAACTCGACGGCGACGCTCTGCGCGTACGCCGGCAGGAGCCACACGCCGTCGGCGAGGCGCTCCGGCGTGCCGACCGGTGGCTGGGCCTTCGCGTTCCGGATGCCGGCCGGCACGTCAATGGTCACCGCGGCGTTCGGCCGAACGTCGGTGACCGTCACGTCGAGCAGCGGGTAGCCGCCCTCGCGCTGGACGATGCGCGTGGGGAACTTGACGCCGGCGAAGTCGCGGTAGTCGCTGAAGGCCGCTTCGATCGTGGTATCGCCCAGCACGACGTGACCGAACCATCCTTCGATACGCTCGACCATGCGCTCGTCGTTCAGGATCCCCTCGTATCTGGCGACAGGCGTCGTGAACGACACTATCGTCTTGCGGACGCCCCGAATCGTTTCCTCCTTGACGGCGGCCGTGTTCGCGATGGCTGCCTTGATGAAGCCGTGAGGCGTGAGCGTCAACTGCTCCAGCCGCCCTTCCGCCGTGGGGCGGCGGTCGTCGCGGATGCGAGGTGCGACCGGGTTCCCGCCAACCATGTCCCACGCGTACTGGCCGCTGGCGACCCAGATCTGACGCTGCTCGCCGAGGAGCGGCTGGAACCCGCCGCCAAGCGGCGGGCTTTCGAGCTGCGCACGGCGCCGATCGTCGCGCACCGCGGGCGCCGCGAAGTCCATGCTCATCGTGAAGGCGGGGACGTTGAAGCGCGGCCACTGCGAGGTGCCGTGGTACGCCTGGCCGAAGACGTAGTCGTACCCCCAGCCCGAGAACTCGAGCGTCTTCACGCTGGCCGCGCCGAGCGCCTTGGCAGCGGCCTCGAGCGTCGATCGCCCGTCCTGCGCTCTGCCGTCGGAGGAAGCAAGCGTTGCGACTGCCAGGACGACGACACATGTCTTCTTCATGATGGCCTCAGTCGAACGTGGTGCGCCGCTTCACCCCTCGACTGGCGCTCAGGGTGATCTGAGCGCAGTCGACGGGCAGCCGGCACGTCACTTCGATGCGACGTACGCGGCAATGGCGATGATGTCGTCCTCGGTCAGCTTGGCGACCACCGGCTGCATGAGCGCGCTCTCGCGCGTTCCCGCCTGGAAGTCGTAGAGCTGCCGCGCGAGGTAGCTCGCCTGCCGGTCGGCGATCGGCGGCGTGGCGCCGACGCCCTGCAGGTCGGCGCCGTGGCAGGCGGTGCACTGCACGGTCCTGCCGCCGCCCTTCGTCACCAGCTCCTCGCCGCGCGCCAGGCTCCCGACCGGGACGTAGGCGACCATGCCGGAATGCGGCGCCCGGGCCCGCTCGGTGAAGTCCGGATTCTCCGGCACCTCCAGAATACGTGCACCGAGCGGTTCCATCTCGTTGCCCGGCTGCGGCAGGAACAGCCCGTTCATGCCCGGCTTCGATTTCGGCACCGTGTCGGTCTCGACGACCGTGATCCAGGGGCGCCACTTGATCGAGGAGAAGTACTCCGCGGCGGCCTTCATCTCCGCGTCGGTCAGGTGCCGGGCGATCTGAATCATCTCGTTGGTGTTCGCCTTGCGCGGATCGGCGCTCCGGCGCCTGCCGTCGCGGAATGCCTGGAGCTGCTGCAGGATGTAGTCGGCGGGCAGGCCGGCGACCGGGGCGTTCTCGGGTTTGCCCTGGCCGTTCGGGTAGTGGCACAGGCTGCACGCGCGCAGCTTGTCGCGCTCGCGGCCGTGGGCGACGATCTCGGGCATCGCCGGATGGTCGTCGGGATACCAGTCGGCGGGACCGTAGTCGAAGTGGATGTCGTACTCGGTGAACGTGCGGCCCGTGTCCGGCAGCTTGTGGACGACATCCTTCGGCCGCGGCGCCCCGAGCCGGGCGCAGTCGAGCGGCTTCGACTCCTTCGCGCACGGCGGCGCCGCCGGCTCGGTCCCGACAGAGGTGAATCCGAACGCCCACGGCGGCGGCGCCGCCACCTGTCCGCTGACCGCGGCGGCCGCCGCGGCCACGAGAATCACCGCAAGCGTCAGCAGTCGACCGTCGGTGCTCATGTCGCCTCCGGCCGTCTCTTGTATCACGATTCCGCCACTCCGTCCGGCTTCAGGCGTTGGACCTTGGGCGTCAGGTCCCCACCGGCGCCTAGACCAACACCCAAGGCCCAAGGCCCAACGCCCAACACCCAAAGTCCTCCACCCGTCCGATATAGAATCGCGTGTCGGTATTGACCGGGCAGGGAGGGTGTGCGCGTGAGATTCTCGGCGGTGCAATCAGGGGCGGTTGCGGCCTTCGTCGTGCTGTCGGGTGCGTGGTCGGCCGCCGCCGGTCAGACCGCGGGCCCCGCGCCCGGGTACACCCCGCCGCGGACCTCCTTCGGGCACCCCGACCTGCAGGGGATCTGGCAGGTGATGAACACGGCCGCCTGGGACATCCAGGATCACCACGGGTCGCTCGACGTGCCGGCCGGACGCGGGGTCGTCGAGGGCAACGAGATCCCCTACCAGCCGTGGGCCCTCGAGAAGAAGGCGCAGAACTACGCGAATCGCACCACCCTCGATCCCGACCGCAAGTGCCTGCTCCCGGGCGTGCCCCGCGTCACGTACATGCCGTATCCGTTCCAGATCGTCCAGCAGCGCGACAAGGTCAATATCCTGTACGAGTACAACCACGCGCTGCGCCACATCTACATGAACGGCAATCCGCATCCGGAAGGGCCGATCGAATGGTGGATGGGCGATTCGCGCGGCCGCTGGGACGGGAATACGCTCGTGGTCGACACGGTCCATTTCATCGCCGAGTCGTGGTTCGACGGGGCCGGCAACTTCCACAGCGAGGATCTGCACGTCGTCGAGCGGTTCACGCGCACCGGGCCGGACCACATGCTGTACGAGGTGACGATCGAGGATCCGAAGGTCTTCACCCGGCCGTGGCGCATGAGCATGCCGCTCTACCGGCGCGTCGATGCCGAGGCGGAACTCCTGGAATACGACTGTTACGCGTATCTGCTCGAGGAGACGTGGCCGAACAAGTAAGTGCGTTCCGGGGCCTGGGGCCTGGGGCCCGTGGCCTGCTTGCGAGGTGTGAGATGCGGGCTCGGTTCATATGGCGGTTGATGGCGCTGGCGCTCGCCGGCGCGGCGCTCGTGCCGGCTACGATGGCCGGGCAGGCGGTGTACACGTCGGAGACACCGAAGGAACCCGGCGCCCGGTCGTGGCTGGCGCGCAAGGCGGCGCTGCCGCCGTTCGAGGCGCCTCGTCTGCCCGACGGCACGCCGGACCTGCAGGGGCGCTGGGGCGGCAGCTACAGCGGCGACGACATCGAGGAAACCGAGCGCATCGATGCGACGACGCCGCCGGCGGAGAGCCGTGTGTCGGACCCGCCCGACGGCCGCGTCCCGTACCAGCCGTGGGCGCTCGCCGAGCGCAACCGCTACCGCGCGAATCTCGCGCGCGACTGGCCGGGTGAGACAGGGCAGCGGCTCTACATGGACCCGCAGACATTCTGCCTCAAGAACGTGCCGCGCTACGCCCAGCGGGGCTTCGAGCTCGTGCAGACGCCCGGCTACGTGGTCCAGATGTTGAACTGGGGCCATTACCACCGGCGGATTCCGCTCGACGGGCGCTCGCGTCCGGCCGCGTCGGCCAAGTTCTGGATGGGGATTGCCCGCGGCCGGTGGGACGGCGACACGCTCGTTGTCGACTCGACGAACCTCAACGGCAAGATGTGGCTCGACAGCGTGGGAAACTTCTTCAGCGACCTCGCGCGGGTCGTCGAGCGGTTCCGGCTCGCCGACATCAACACGCTCGACTACGAGGTGACGATCGAGGATCCGGCCACCTTCACGCGGCCGTGGAAGATCAACGCGCCGCTCCGGCGCGCCGGCAGCGGCGGCTGCGCCGAGTGCGGGGTGGCGAACCAGCGGGACGCCGACCCGTACGCGGCCGAGTCGTGGGAGCACGCGTGCCATGAGGGCAACGGCCCGCACGTCGACGGCGCGCGGACGCTCGGCTTCAAGTGGTATCCGGGCGCGAAGCCTCCCGCTCGGTAGGCGTTCAGTTCGACGCGCCGGCCGGCCCCAGCTCGATCACGTCGTGGAGCTGGGTGTGGACTTCCATCTTCGGGTCCTGCCCGGCTCCCGCCGCGGCCGTCGTGATCATGCCGCTCACCAGGTGGAAGCGGCTTCCGACCA
>MELF01000040.1:12918-56111 GCA_001767525.1 Acidobacteria bacterium RIFCSPLOWO2_12_FULL_68_19
CGTAGACCTCCACGGCGCGGAAGGCGCCCGCCACCTCCGGCGTCGAGACCTCGCCGCCCGCCACGTAGATCCTGCCGTTGTAGGTGCCCCATCCGCCGCCGCTCCGCGCCGTCGGCATCTTCGCCTTGAGCCCCGACCACGTGTTGGTCGCCGGGTCGTACTCTTCGACGATCTCGGTGTTGCTGGAGACGGTGATGAAGGCGTGGGCCGTGCGCCCGCCGATCACGTAGATCTTGCCGCCAACGGCGCCGCCGAACGCGTGGTTGCGGCCGAGCGCCATCGGTGCGCGGCTCTGCCACGTGTTCGAAACCGGATCGTAGACATCGTTGGTCGTCAGCACGCGCGCCGGGCCGTTGCCGTTGATCGCCGGCTCCTTCGATCCTTCGACGGTCGTCGCGCCGCCGATCAGGTACATCCTGCCGGCGACCTCGGCCACGATCGCCGACCCGCGCTTCATCGGGAGCGGCGCCAGCGTCTTCCACGAGTCGGCGACCGGATCGTATTCCCAGGCGTTGTCGACCGGCTCCCAGCCGCCGCCGGTCGCCGGCGCCACGAATCCGCCGAACACGTAGATCTTCCCCTGGTAGCCGACCATCGCCTGATGGTGGACCGGCCGCGCCATCGGCTTCTTCTTGGTCCAGCGATCGGCGGCCGGGTCGTACTCGAACACCGCGCCGCGCGCCTTGCCGGCGCCGAAGCCGCCCAGCACGTACAGCTTGCCGTTGACCGAGACGCCGTACAGCTCCTCGTCGGGCTCCGGGAACGGGGCAAGCCTCGTCCACCGAGCCTGCGCGAAGCCGGTTGCAACCAGCAGGACGAGCACGACTGATGCCGTGGCGAGCACGGCGACGGTTCGACGGAGCGTTGCCGACATGCCTTCCTCCTTCGCGCGTCGGGGTCTGACCCCGGTGACCACAGATTACACCAACATCTCGAGTCGCCTCGCCCGTCGGGGTCTGACCCCGACACGGGATATAATCTGCGTCCGTTTTCCGACTGTCTGAGTTCAGGTTCCTGTTCGGTACTGTTTCGCTCCGAGGAGGTCCTACATGCTTCGAGCTGGTTGCCTCGTCCTGGCACGTCGTCTTCGTTCGACAGTGCTGCTCGTCGGCGCGCTGGCGGCGCTCGCCGTCGCCTCCGCGGCGGCGCAGACGACCAACGGCGTCATCGCAGGAGTGGTCAGCGACGCGCAGAGCGGCGTGCTGCCCGGCGTGACCGTGACGGGCCGCAACGCGGAGACCGGGTTCACGCGAACCGTTGTCACCGAGAGCGACGGCCGGTATCGACTGGCCGGTCTGGCGCCGGGGCGCTACGAGCTGCGCCTGGAGCTGCAGGGATTCGGTCCCGTCGCCGTCACCGACATCACCGTGACGACCGGCGGCGACGTGGTGCGCGACGTGACGATGCAGGTGCAGGGCGTGCAGGAGTCGGTCTCGGTGAGTGCCGAAGCGCCGGTCGTGGAGACCACGCGCAGCGAGGTGTCGGGCGTGGTCACCCAGCAGCAGATGCAGATGCTGCCGCTCGAGTCGCGACAGCCTATCGGCCTTGCCCTGCTGCTTCCGGGCACGAGCCAGGACGCGGTCCGTCCCCGGAAGTTCAACGCCAACATCGGCGCCGGCGCGTTCACGATGGGGAGCGCCTTGCTGGTCGACGGGGTGTGGAACAAGGAAGGGAACACGGGCGAGCCGCGGCAGGATTTCCCCCAGTCGGCGATCCGTGAGTTTCGTGTGCTGGTCAGCCAGGCGCCGGCCGAATACGGCTGGACGGCCGGCGGCGCCGTCAGCTTCGCCACCAAGAGCGGCACGAACCTCTGGACCGGCGAGGTGTTCGAGTTCCTGCGGAACCGCTCGCTGAACACGCGGAACCTCTTCGAGGAGGCGGCCGGCGTCCGGAAGCCGAACTTCGAGCGGCACCAGTTCGGCGGCGCGCTCGGCGGGCCGGTCATCCGCGACCGGCTGCACTTCTTCGTCGCGGCCGAACGCACCGACACGACCCCCTATGCGACGGTGACCACCGGCCGGCCGGATCTGTACCGCGCCGTCGAGGGGACGTTCGCGATTCCCGAATACAGCAACATGGTGTTCACACGCGGCGACGTGCAGGTCAACCAGGATCAGACGGCCTTTGCCCGGTATGCCTGGCAGGACTCGGACTTCACCTGCGAAGGGTGCGGCGGCAACCAGGCGTTCTTCTCGGGCAACGGCATTCAGCAGAAGCGCTACTCGCTCGTGGCGGGGCATACGTGGGTGATCTCGTCGCGGGTGTTCAACGAGATGCGTGGTCAGGTCACCAACTACCATTTCCGGCAGCACCCGCCCGGCGTCCGCCCGCTCGAGGACCTGTTCGACAACTCGCCGGCGCGGACCGCGCCCCTCACGCAGGTGTACACGTTCCCCAGCCTGACCTGGGGCACCAACACGAACTACTACACCACGCAGTACGCCCGCGAGTTCCGGGACGATCTGTCGATTGCGGCGGGCGCGCACACCTGGAAGTTCGGCGGCGCGTTCCTGCATCTGACGATCATGGGCGACCTCCGGGAGAACATCGGCACCTGGACGTTCACCAACGATCAACTGTTCGACCCGAACAACGCGACGATCGTGCGGAACCTCACCGGCGCGCGGCTCTTCACGGCGGCGCTCGGCGGCTTCCCGCGCTACGTGCCGAACCAGATGTGGAACGGGTACGTCCAGGACGAATGGCGCGTGCGGCCGAACCTCACGCTGAACCTCGGGCTCCGCTACGACCTGCAGCACAAGGCGTTCAACGAGGAGCTCGACCTCAACGACAAGACGGTCTTTCCGACCACCGGCACGCCGACGCAGATTCCGTACGTCGACTTCTCCAAGCGCGGCGACAGGGACAACGTCGGACCGCGGGTCGGCCTGGCCTGGGATCTGAACGAGGGGCGGTCGGTCGTCCGGGCGGGCTACGGGATCTACTACAACCCGATGAACCTCATCGTGACGACCAACGAGCGGACGAACTTCCGCCAGGCGAGCATCACGGTCACCAACCCGTCGTACCCGGACCCGTACATGGGGCTGTCGCCGGAGCGTTTCGTCTCCACGGCGCCGCAGAACGTCAACATCCTCGCCAACGACCTCGAGAACGCCGAGTCGCACGCGGCGAGCGCCGGCTTCTCGCAGGAGTTGACGACGAACCTCGGCGTGCACGTCGATTTCGTCTACAACCACATGATCAACGTGCCGCAGGCGATCGACATCAACCCGCGGGCCCAGGGGACGACCGGGCCGCGGCCGCTCAACCAGTTCGGGCGCATCGAGGAAACGCGCTCGAACGGCGAGATCGACTACAAGGCGCTGATGTTGAAGCTCGATCGGCGATTCGACGACCGGTTCCTCTACACGGTGTCCTACACGCTGGCCAGTTCGGACGGCAACGTCCCGTCGGGCGGCATCAACTCGCGGGTGACGCAGTCGGAGGCGCCGAACCTGGACGAGGGGCCGGCGGTGAGCGATCGCCGGCACGCGCTCGTCGCCAGCGGCTCCGTGCTGCTGCCCTACGACGTGAGCCTCGGCGCGGTCTGGACCGTGCGCTCGTCGATGCCGTTCAGCGCCACCGCGGGGGTGGACCTCAACGGCGACGGCGTCAACACCGACTACGTGCCGGGCACGACCCGGAACCTGGGAAATCGTGAGAACGGACGGATGCTCCAGGGGGTGAACACGTGGCGCGGCTCGCGAGGCCTTGCCGCCATCCCGGAGTCGCAGATTGACGAGAACGACTACACCGCCGTGGACGTGCGGGCCACCAAGGCATTCGCCCTCGGAGGGACGCGGAAGCTGGAGCTCATCGGGCAGGTGTTCAATCTGTTCGGCCGCGACAACCTGCAGGGGGCGTGGGTCACCAACGCCCTGTCGAACCAGTTCGGCCGCATCCGGCAGGCGTTCAACCGCCAGCAGGGCGAGGTGGCCGTTCGCTTCCTCTGGTAGCACCTTGACGGGCAGGTACGTCGGCATCGTGGCGGCGCTCGCGCTCGGGGGCGCGAGCGCTACGCTCCAGGACGCCACCTCTGTCCTGAACGATGCCGCGCGCGCGCTCGGCGCCTCCGAGCTCAGGACCGTGCAGTACTCGGGCACCGGCTTCGTCTACGCGTTCGCCCAGAGCTACCGTCCGGGCGGACCGTACCCGAAGTTCCACGCCACCTATTCCCGGGCGATCGACTTCGAGCGCGGCCTGTCCCGTGACGAGACGGTGCGCACGCAGTTCGAGGATCCTCCACGGGGCGGCGGAGGCCAGCCGCTCTATCGGGACGCCCGGGCGGCCGGCGTCGTGACGGAGAACTCGCCGTGGGGCGCGGGCGCGCTGGCGCTGACGCCGCACGGCTTCCTCCAGGCGGCGATGCGGGCCACCCCGACCATCAGCACCCGCCGCGTCGGCGGAGGGACCGTGACGGTGATTTCCTTCACGGCCAGGGAGCGGTACCGGGTGGACGCGTTCGTCAACGGGCAGCATCTCATCGATCGGATCGAAACCCGCGCGGCCAACCCCATCCTCGGCGACATGCTCATCGAAACCACGTTCGCGGAGTATCGCGCGTTCGGCGGCGTGCAGTTCCCCACGCGCATCGCGCAGCGCCAGGGCGGATTCCCGACCCTCGAGATTGCCGTCACCGACGTGCGGCCGAATGCCGCGGTGGCGCTCGAGGCGCCGGAGGGAGGCGCGCCGCAGCCGGCGCGCTCGGAGGGACAGCGCATCGCCGAGGGCGTCTGGTACCTGGCCGGAAGGCCGGATCCGAACAGCCAGCTCGTCGAGTTCCGCGACTACACCGTGCTCATCGAATCCTCGGTGACCGAGGCGCGGGCGCTCCTGAATCTGGCCGAGGCGCGCCGTCTCGTGCCGGGGAAGCCGGTCCGCTATCACGTCAACAGCCACCATCACGGCGATCACGCGGCGGGCCTGCGGGCGATGGTCGCCGAGGGCGTCACCCTCATCACGCACGAGACGAACAGGCCCTTCTACGAGCAGACCGTGCTGCGCAATCCGCACACGCTGGCGCCCGACCTGCTGGCGCGGAACCCGCGGCCCCCCGCCTGGGTGTGGGTGAACGACAAGTACGTGCTGAGCGACCCCACGCGGACGCTGGAGCTGTATCACGTGGAGAACGGGCACGCGGCGAACCTGCTGATGGGCTACATCCGGCAGGAAAAGCTGCTCATCATCACCGACATCTTCAACGACTTCGGCGAGCCGCGCCCCAACGACCCGCCGTCGGGGCTGGTCAGCCCCTACTACGCGGCGCTGGGCGACCGCATCCGGCGGCTCGGGCTCGACGTCGAACGGATCGCGCCGTCGCACGGCACGGGGACGGTGCCGGCCGAGAGGTTGTGGAAGGCGCTCGAGGGGAAGGTCCAGGCCCCGCCGGTCGCAGGCAGGTAGGCAGCAGGCAGATGGAGAACAGACCCATGTCGTCACGCATGCATCGCACTCTTGCGGCGCTCGTCGCCGCGCCGTTCGCGCTGTGGCTGGCCGGGCCAATCGCGGGCGCGCAGGCGCCCGAGGGGCGCTGGATCGCTCGCGCCCCGTACCCGCAGCCGACCCAGGAGATCGGCAGCGCGATCGTGAACGGCAGGCTGTACATCCTCGGCGGGTACGGCGACAACGCGCCGAACGGCCTCGCGGGCTGGTTCAATGAGTACGACCCGGCCACCGACCGGTGGACGAAGAAACCCGACATCCCGACGCCGGTCCACCACATGGCGATGGTCGGCTATAGCGGCAAGGTCTACGTGTTCGGCGGCGGCGTCATGCCGACGCCCGGCGGCGGGAACTGGTTCCCGACCAACCGAGCCTGGGA
This sequence comes from Acidobacteria bacterium RIFCSPLOWO2_12_FULL_68_19, assembly GCA_001767525.1. GTDB lineage: Bacteria > Acidobacteriota > Vicinamibacteria > Vicinamibacterales > UBA2999 > MELF01. Next base: position 18,743 of record MELF01000040.1, read on the forward strand.
GTTCACGCCCGAGACCAACGCGTGGCGAGAGATCGCGGCGATGCCGACCCGCCGGGGCGGCGGATTCGCCGCCGAGCTCGGCGGGAAGATCTACGTGATTGGCGGCGCCGGCTACCACCCCGGCCAGAAGGAGGACGTCTCGATCAGCGCGACGGTGCCGCACCGGTCGCTGGCGACGAGCGAGGTCTACGACCCGAAGACGAACACGTGGGAGACCCGCGCGCCGATGAACGTCCCGCGCAATCACCTGGCGGGCGCGGCGGTGAACGGGAAGATCTACGCGATCGGCGGCCGCGTCGGCTGGTCGTTCGTCGGATCGAGCGCCGTCGACGCCGTCGAAGAGTACGACCCGGCGACCGACCGGTGGCGGATCCGGTCGCGCATGCTCTTTCCGCGCAGCGGGATGGCCTACGGCACCGACGGACGGCTGATCTTCACGGCCGGGGGCGAGTACCTGGACACCGAAATGGTCGGCGTCTTCCGCACCTTCGAGATCTACGACCCGGCGCGCGACCGGTGGTACGCCATGCCCCCGATGCCGACCGCCCGGCACGGCTTTGCGGGCGGCTTCATCGGCAACCGGTTCCACGCGGTGAGCGGACAGCTCCAGAGCGGCACCGGCGGCGGCGGGCCCGGATCGACGCCGGCCCACGAGGCATTCGAGTTCGAGCGCGCGCCCGGGGCGACCGCGAGCAGATAGCGATCACGGGCCACAGGACCCAGAGATCCAGAGACACAGAACACGGAGATGTGTGAACCATGGCAGCAGTGACCCGATGTGTCGGACTTGTCGTCCTCCTCGCCGTTGTCGTCGCGGATGCGCAGACGCAGGGGCGCTTTGTCCGGCTGGCGCCGCTGCCCGAAGTCAACGAGGAGTGGGACAGCGCCGTGGCCAACGGGAAGCTGTACCTGTTCGGCGGGAACCCCGTGGCGGAGGGAGGCAAGCAGGGCGCGCCGCCGGGGCTCGTCTTCGAGTACGACCCGGCGGCCGACCGCTGGACGAAGAAGAAGAACATGCCGCAGCCGGCGCACCACAACGCGGTCGTCGGGTACAACGGCAAGGTCTATGTGTTCGGCGGCGCCGTGCAGCGGAAGCCGGGCGGGCCGACCCAGTATCCGATGGACAACTCGTGGGAATACGACCCGGCAGCCGATTCATGGCGGGCGCTTGCGCCGATGCCGATTCGGCGTATGGCGGCCGCGGCGGTCGAGTGGGGCGGCAGGATCTACGTCATCGGCGGCGCCGGGCCGTGGCCCGGGCTCGACAACGAGCCGCTCGGCGGCGAAGCGCCGCACCGGATCGTCGACGCCACCCACATGTACGACCCGGCGACCAACACGTGGCAGCCGCGGCAGACGCTGCCGACGCCGCGCACGCACATGTTCGTGGGGGCCGTCAACGGGAAGATCTACGTCATCGGCGGCCGCGTGGGCTCCATGCAGGTGGTGACCGGCAGCACGACCGACCTGGTCGAGGAGTACGATATCGCGGCCGACCGCTGGGGCGCGGTGAAGCTGCGAATGCCGACGCCGCGCGACGGCGGCACCGCCGGCGTCTACCAGGGCCGGATCTACGTCGCCGGCGGACAGAGCATCACCGCGATCAGCAACTCGGTGTCGCGCGCCCTCGAGGCATACGATCCGGCGACCAACAGCTGGAGCATCCTGCCGAACGTGCCGCTGGCGCGGCACGGGCAGGGGGGCGGCGTCATCGGAAACCGGTTCCACATCGTGGGCGGCCACATCACCGCCGCGTTCAGCGGGGGCGCGCCGCTCAACGTCCCGGTGCACGATGCCTTTGAATTCGCCCGTTGATCCACTGGATCAATTCGATCGCGCAGGATTCGCGGCTGAACATCTACACCGGCGAAGTGGAGCACGCCAAGCGCATCCAGAAGTTCGTGCCGGTGCCGGCCGGGCGCCGGTAGACCCGCGTACACAGAATCTGCCGCGCAGTCGCGGCCCGTCGTACGAAGTTCCTGCTGCCCTACGGCAGAACGGCGTGCTGGCGCTCGCGCTCGGCGCGGACGAAGAACACGCCGTCGGTCACCACGTCATCGCCCGCCTGCAGACCCGCGAGGACGAGCACCCGGTTCCCGCTGGCCTGCCCGACTTCCACCTTCCGCTCGATGAAGCGGCCGCGCTGCGCCGCGTCCGCCAGATAGACCACCGAGTCGCTGCCGACGATCTGGACCGCCGCCCTTGGCACGAAGACGCCGTGGCGTTCAGCCGCCTCGCCGACCTCGACGTCGACGTACATCCCGAGGCGGAGCTGGCCGCCGGCGTTCGTCACTTCGACGCGCAGTTTCGCGGTTCGCGTCTCCTGTTGCACCTGGGGATCGATGTAGCCGACGCGCCCGTCGAGCGCCAGCCCCGGATAGGCGGCGCTGGTGATCGTCGCCGGGCTCCCCACGCGCACGCGCGCGAAGTCGCGCTCGAAGAGGTCCGCGATGATCCACACCGTCGAGAGATCGACGACCGTGAAGAGCGGCGTCGACGGATCGATGTTGAGGCCGACATTGGCCGCGCGGCGGGTCACCACGCCGGCCAGCGGGGCGCGAACCGGCATCGTGGTGATGACGTCCTGCGGACCGGTGAGCCGCTGGGTCCGCTCTTCGGGGATGCCGAGCAGCGTGAGCCGCGCCCGGGCGATCTCCACCATCGCATCGTGCCGGGCGCGCTCGGCCTCGATCAGTTCGAGCTCCTCGCGGCTGGCGGCGCCGATCGCGGTCAGCCGCTGCGTGCGCGTCTGCCGCTGCCCGTGCGCCACCTGCTCCGCCCGGGCCGCCATGAACTCGGTCTGGGCGTCCGCCAGCTCGGGGCTGTAGATCGTGGCGAGCGGGTCCTGGGCGTTGACGCGCTGCCCCAGCTCGGCCTGCACCTGCGTGACCCGGCCCGAGACGAGCGAGGTCACGACCACCTCACGGTAGGCGTTCGGCTGCACGATGGCGGGAATCCGCAGCCGGGTCGTCGCGGTGCCCGCGGTCGCCTCCACCGTCCTGACGCCCGCCCGCTCCGTCATTTCCGGCGTGAGCGTCACGACAATCGCCTCTCCGGGATCCGGGCCCGGGGATCCGGCTCCTGCGTGTGCGGTTCCATGGTCCGGCGCCGGGGGAACCTCTGCGATGGGCGCGTCGGGCCGCTGGCCCCCGGTCGCGGCTCCCGGCCTATCGGCGCCGCGAACGGAATAGCCAATCGCGATCCCGAGGGCCAGCAGGCACACTGCACCCGCCAGCAGGAGCGGCCACGGCGACCTGGACGGGGAATCGTTCACGGAATCTCTCCGAAGGCGCGAGCGACCGCGGTCCGCGTGTCGTACGCCCGCGTCAGCACGGCCGTGTATGCCGCCTCGACGTCGAGGTAGCGCCGCTGTTCGGCGAGCACCTCCGCCAGCGGAAAACGGCCGAGGTCGTAGCCTTCGAGCATCACGTCGACGTTCTGGCGCGCCAGGCTCCGGATGCCGGTCGCGTACAGCTCGACGGCCCGGCGCGCCTCGCGCTCGCGTGCCACCGCCGCCTCGATTTCGGCCCTGGCCGCCCGCTGGCGCGCGGCGAAGAGCGCCTCGGCGCCTGTGCGTTCCGCCTCGGCGGAGGCCAGCGTCCCCTCGTTGCGGTTCCGGACGGGAAGACTGACGCGTGCTCCCAACGTCACCGTATGAAAGATATCGTGGATCCGGACCGGCGTGCCCCGGTGGTCCAGCCCGAGCTGGTCGAAACCGAAGGCCAGGCGCGTGTAGCCGGCCGCCAGCGTCACGTCCGGACGCGCCTGCCGACGGGCGTCCGCGGCTCGCGCCTCGGCCGCGCTGATCCGCGCCACCGCTTCCCGAAGGTCAGGCCGCGCCTCGAGGGCGGCGGTCGGCGTCAACCGCGGCGAGGCCGGGGCTCCGGCCAGCGCTTCGAGCGAGTCGCGCAGCACGAGCGGCGCATCCGCGGCGAGACCGGCAACCGCTTTGAGCTCGATCCGCGCCGCCTCCACCTCGCCTGCGGCGAGGGCCGCCTCCGCCTCCAGGCGCATCGCCTCCACCGACGCGAGGTTCACGTCCAGCTTCGGCGCGCCTCCCTCGGTGACGCGGCGATCGAGCAGATCCCGGACGCGCCGGGCCGCGGCGAGCGACTCGTTGAGGACGTCGAGGGTGCGTTCGGCCGCGAGGAGCCGTCCCGCCCACTCGCGCACCGTCGAGGCGACGACACGTTCGCGCTCGCGGACCGAGAGCGACGTGACGTCCGCGCTGCTCCGCGCGGCGGCGATGCGCGCGTTCCGCCGGAAGAGGTCGAGCGGCCACTCGACGCCGACGGTCGTCGTCATCATGCCGGCCGAGCCCTGCTCGTGGCTGCTCGCCAGCGTCGGATTCGGGCGCAGCCCGGCCTGCAGCACCTCGCCGGCGGCGACGCCAATCCCGGCACGCGACGTCTGGAGGTCGGGTGACCGCTCGAGCGCCAGGGCAACGAGTTGCTCGACCGTGACGTCCTGCGCCCGCGCGTCCGGCGCGAGCGCCAACAGACCACAGAAACAAAGGATCGCAGAGAACGCAGAGATGGCTCCGTGTCTCTGTGCCTCTGTGGCTCCCAGGGGCCATACCGACGTTGCGAGAGGTGTCATCCGTTTCATCGCACGTGTCCCTCGAAGACGGCCGATCCGCGGCCGGCGGGGCCGTCCCACTCCAGCGTCATCCGCCATGTGCCGGTCATGCCGAATTCCGCCGTCACCTCGTACACTCCGGGCTCGGAGGTCGGCGTGATCCTGACCGGGCTCGTCATCACCATTCCGGGCATCGTCATCGATCCGCCGAGCTGGACGGCGCCGACGTCGACGAGCTCGTTGGTCGCGGCGGAGCGGAACTCGATGCGGATGCGATTCTCGCGCTGCCGCAGCCCGCCCTCGGCGCCGGACAGGGTGATCACGAGGTTGCCGCTGCGGACGGTCTCGAGCACCGTGCCGGTGGCCGGCCCCGCCTGGCGGGTCCAGAGCCACCAGCCGCCGGCAGCGAGCGCCAGCAGCACGAGGAGCGCGAGCACCACTCGTGCACTGCCGGGTCCGCCGTTCCGTTCACGGAGCGGAACCCGGCCTACGAACGCCGGTGATCTCTCGTCGTAGGTAGGGCGGGTGCCGCGAAGCGGCCCCGCCGGCACGGGCGCCTCGATCGCCGAGGTGCGCAATCGCCGCTCGTGGATCCAGCAGTAGAGGACCGGCGTCACCACGAGCACGTACAGCAGCGACGACACCATGCCGCCGAGCACCGGCGTCGCCAGCGGCTTCATCACTTCGGCGCCGACGCGGCCGCTCCACATGATCGGGAGGAGCCCGGCCACCACGGTCGATACCGTCATCACTTTCGGCCGCAGCCGCAGCAGCGCGCCTTCGATCACCGCGTCGCGCAGCGTCTGCCGGGTGAGGGCGCCGCCCGACTCGGCCTGTTTTCGCCGGACCGCCTCGTCGAGATAGATGACCATCACGACGCCCGTCTGCACGGCCGTGCCGAAGAGCGCGATGAAGCCGACCCAGACGGCGACCGAGAAGTTGTAGCCGAGCAGCCAGAGCAGGTAGACGCCGCCCGTGAGCGCGAACGGGACGGTCAGCAGGACGTGCGCCGCCTCGAGCGCCGAGTGATACGTGAAGTACAGCAGCCCGAAGATCACGAGCACGACGATCGGCACGATCACCTGGAGGCGCTGCCGGGCGAGCTCCTGGTTCTCGTAGCGGCCGCTCCAGCCGACGAAGTAGCCGGCGGGGAGCCCCACGCGGGCGTTCACGGCGCCGCGCGCCTCTTCCACGAAGCCGCCGACGTCGCGACCCTGCACGTTGAGCAGGACCGTCGCCAGCAGCAGGCCGTTCTCGGAGGTGAGCATGGCGGCGCCGCGCGTCTGCTCGAACCGCGCGACCTGCGCGAGCGGCACCTGCTCGCCCGACGGCGTCGCCACCAGCACGTTGCCGAGCGTCTGCACCTCGTCGCGGTACTCGGCCGCGTACCGGACGCGCACCGGGAAGCGCTGCCGCCCCTCGAGCGTGCGCGTCACGACCCGTTCGCCGATCGCGGTTTCGATCACCTCCTGCACGGCCGCCACGCTGAGGCCGTAGCGGGCGGCGGCGTCACGGTCGACGCGCACGTTCAAGTACTGCGCCCCGACGAGCGGCTCCGGGTAGACGTTGGCGGCGCCGGGCACCGACCGCAGCACGCCGGCCACCTCGCGGGCGAGCCGATCGAGCACCCCCGGATCGCCGCCGTAGATCTTCACGCCGACTTCCGACCGGACGCCCGTCGAGAGCATGTCGATCCGGTTGATGATCGGCATCGTCCAGATGTTGGTGACGCCGGGCAGCTGGGCCGCGGCGCTGAGCTCGGCGCGCAGCGTCTCGAGCGTCAGTCCGGGCCGCCACTGGTCGCGCGGCCTGAGATGCACGACCGTCTCGGTCATGTTCGGCGGCGACGGGTCGGTCGAGGTGTCGGCCCGGCCGACCTTGGCCACCGCGGACGCCACCTCCGGCACCCGCATCAGGGCCGCATTCTGCCGCCGGGCGATTTCGGTGTTCTGCTCGAGCGAGATGCTCGGGTCGGTGATCGGCATGAACAGCAGGTCGCCTTCGTTGAGCGGCGGCATGAATTCATTGCCGATGCGCGCGCCGACGGCGAGCGCCCCGGCCAGCACCAGCGCGGCGGCGGTCAGCGTGGCCCACCGGTGGCCGAGCGCCGCCTCGAGCGCCGGCCGGTACAGCCGCTGCAATCCGCGCATCACCGGATTGGCGCGCTCGTCGTGCATCCGTCCGCCGAGCAGCAGCGTGCACAGCACGGGCACGAGGGTGACCGCCAGCACCGTGGCCGCGAGCACGGCGAACGTCTTGGTGAAGGCGAGCGGCTGGAACAGCTTGCCCGCCTGGCCGGTCAGGGCGAACACCGGCACGAACGCCAGCAGGATGATGGCCATCGAGAAGAAGACCGGCCGGCCGACCAGCCGCGTCGACTCGAGCACCGCGTTCCAGACCGCGCGGCGGTCGCCGACGTCGATGCCGCTCCGCTCCACCTGGCGGAAGGCGTTCTCCGTCACGACGATGCCGGCGTCGACGAGCACGCCGATCGCGATGGCAATGCCGGCCAGGCTCATGATGTTGGCCGAGATCCCCGCGTAGTACATGCAGAGGAACGAGATCAGCACCGCGAGCGGGAGCGGCAGCGTGACGACCAGGATCGAGCGGGCGTGCATCAGGAAGACGATGTGCGCCAGCGTGACGAGTCCGATCTCTTCGAGGAGCGTGAGGCGGAGGGTGTCGACCGCCTGGGAGATGAGCGCCGACCGGTCGTAGAAGGGCACGATGCGCACGCCGTCGGGCAGGCCCGGGCTGATCTGCTCGATGCGCGTCTTGACGGCGTCGATGACCTGCTGGGCGTTGGCGCCGCTGCGCGCCACGACGACCCCGCCGACCGCTTCCCGGTCGCCCTTGACGAGCGAGGCGCTGCGGAACGCGTCGCCGACGCGCACCTCGCCAATCTGCTGCACGTACACCGGCACGCCCCGGTAGGCGCCGACGACGATCTGCGCGAGGTCGTCGACCGACTCGACGAGCCCCACACCCCGCACGATCGACCACGTGCCGTTGGCCTCCAGCACGTTGCCGCCGACGTTCTGGTTGCTGTTGCGGACCGCCTCGACGACCTCGCCGAGCGAGACGTCGTAGGCGCGCAGCCGGTTCGGGTCCACGTCGATCTGGTACTGCTGGACGTGGCCGCCGATCGACGCGACCTCGGCGACGCCCGGCACCGCGTTGATCTGGTAGCGGATGAACCAGTCCTGCACGGTCCGCAGCTCGCGCAGCGAGTGGCGCCCGCTCTCGACGGTGTACCAGAACACGTGGCCGACGCCGGTGGCGTCGGGACCGAGCGTCGGCGCGGTCCCCTCGGGCAGCTGCGCGGCGACGAGGCTCAGCCGCTCCAGCACCCGCGTGCGCGCGAAGTACTGATCCACGTCGTCCTCGAAGATCACGTAGATCATCGAGAAGCCGAACGCCGACTGCGAGCGCACCACACGCACGCCGGGCAGCCCCTGCAGGTTGACGGTCAGCGGATAGCTGACCTGATCTTCGACTTCCTGCGCGCCGTGGCCGGGCCACTCCGTGAAGACGATGACCTGGTTGTCGGAGAGGTCGGGGATGGCGTCGATCGGCGTCGCCCCTGCCGCCCACCACCCCCAGGCCCCGAGGCCGGACGCCAGGAGGATGACGAGGACGCGGTTGCGGAGCGAGAGCTCAATGATCCGGTTGAGCATGTGCGGCGCTATTCACGCGAGAGGCCTCGGCAGACACGAACAACACGAAGAATACTAAGACGCCTCCGTGCTTCTGTGTCTCTGCGGTCCGCGATCGCGACAATGCACTAGTGTCCTCCGGCTTCCAGGTGCTGCAGCAGCTCGATCCGCACGCCGGCGGGTCCTTCCAGGTGGACGCTGCGGTGGGCGAGCTGGTCGGGCTGGGCACAGTAGAGCCGGCGAACCCCGCGGCCGTCCTCGCCGTCGCCGGTGACGAACCGGCACGCGGGGTTGATGCGCGGATTGGGATTGGACAGGAACATGGTTCCCTCCGCCTCGAGCGCCTTGATGACCTTGTCGAGCTCGATGGGCCCGAAGCCGATGTGATCGATTGCGTGGCCGGGACTGGGCGCGGCGCGGTCGTCCTTGACGGCGAACAGATAGAAGACGCCGAGCTCGCGATAGCGCACCGCGTCGAGCGCGCCGCGGTACTTCGTCCGGTCGCCGCCGAACGCGCGCACGTACCACCGGAGCACCGCATCCGGATCGGGCACGCGCAGCTCGACGTGGTGGAGGCCGGGCGCATCCGGATCCTCCAGCAGCACCAGTGTCGTCCCCCACGGGTCTTCGACGACCGCGCGCCGGCCGAGCCCAGGCGCCTCGGCCACCGGACTCACGATCTTCACGCCCGCCGTGCGCAGCGCCTCCACCTTCGCGTCGAGATCGGGGAACGAGAAGCCGATGTGGTCGATGGCGCTGCCGGCGCTCGGCCGCGCATCGGCCGACAGCGTGAAGAGGAGCTGGTAGGGCAGCGGATGATCGCCAGGCCACTTTCCCCACGCGACGGTCTCGGGCGTCTCGCCGGCGTTCCCCCCCATGTGCTGGATGTACCAGTCGTGGGCGCGCTCCACGTCGGGCACGGCGAGGTGCACGTGGTCGAACGGCTCGGTCAGCTGCGCCCGGACCGGAGCGGCGGCGACGAGCAGGAAGAACGCGCACGCGATCGAAGGTCGGAACGGCATCCGCGTAGAGTATCGCATCGCCGCCGCCGGAGGGCGCTTACCGCGCCGTGAACTCGAAGACCTCGTGCGCCGGCGTGTGAAGCTCCCGTTCGCCGGTGGCGGCAAAGGCGATGTGGCCGCCGATGGCGTGCAGCCGGTTGCCGAACCCCGCGAGATTGACGCCGTGCCGCGCCGTGGGCATCGGCGGCAGCCGGTACCAGTCGTTGGTCGCCGGGTCGAAGACCTCGACGTCGCGGAAGATCGCGTCCATGTGGCTGTCGCGCACTTCGCCGCCGGCCACGTAGATCCGGCCCTGGAAGGTCGTGTAGCCGTGCCCGCTGCGGGGCGTCGGCATCTTGTTCACGGCCCGCCACGTGTTGGTCGAGGGGTCGTACTCCTCGACAACGTCGGTGTTGCTCGACACGAAGCCGCCGATGTTCGGGGCGGCGAGCCGGCCGCCGATCACGTAGATCTTCCCGCCGGCGGCGCCTGCGGCCGGATGGTTGCGCGGCGTCGGCATCGGCGTGCGGCTCTCCCACCGGTTGGCGGAGGGGTCGAACGCGTCGTTGGCGCCCACGGTGAGACCGTTCGCGGTGTTGCCGCCCACGACATAGATGCGCCCGCCTGCTTCGACCGCCGCCGCGGCGGTGCGCCCGGTCGGCATCGGCAGAAGCGGCCGCCAGGTGTCGGCCGCCGGGTCGTACTCCCACGTCGAGCTGAGCGGCTTGTTGACGCCCCCTTCGGCCTGACCGCCGAAGACGTAGATCTTCCCGCCGAATGCGGCGGCAGCCATGTGATCGCCCGGGAACGGCACGGGCTTCTTCGTGGTCCACCGATCGGACGCGAGGTCGTACTCCAGCACGTGCCGGGGCCACTCCTTGCGTCCGCCGCGGTTGCCCCCAAGCAGATAGAGCCGGTCGCCGGCGACGACGGCGGTGTACTCCTCCTCGGGCTGCGGCAGCGGCGCGTACCTGTTGGTGATCCAGCGTCCAGGCGACTGCGCCAGAACCGTGAGCGTGGCGAGGACGAGGGCGAGGGCGAGTGCGGCGGACGCGCGAAGCATGGGCGCGCATCGTATCACGCCGTATTGACGTTGCGGCGCGTTTCTGAGAACCTTCACACCGCCACGAGTCTGGAGGGGAGATCTATGGGTAGTCGGCTGGTCGTCCGGCTTCTGCTGTTCTCGGTCCTCGCCTTCCCGCCGATCGGCGTGACGGCCCAGCAAGGCGGTGGAACGTCGGCGCTTGGCGTCACCGTCGGCAAGCTGCAGACCGACGAGCAGAAGCGCGGCGACGCCATCTTCCACAAGAACTGTCACCTGTGCCACATCGCCACGGCGCAGAAGCGCGAGCTCAAGATCAACGCCGACGAGCTCGTCGGGTTGTTCAAACGGCCGAACACCAGCGAGCCGGCGGTGCGACAGCTGATTCAGGAGGGCATCCCGAAGCGCATGCCGTCCTTCCGGTACAACTTCACCGCCGTCGAGGTGGACGATCTGATCGCGTACCTGAAGGTCCGTTAGCGACCCGCCCACATTACGTCCGCACTTCCGCGAAGGAGGAGAGCGATGTCCCGATCCCGTGTGATGGTCCTGGTCGTCGGTCTCGCGGCGGTTGCACTCGCCACGACGCTGCCTGCCGTGTCCGACAGCGCCGCACCCGGCATCGAACTGACCGGAACGATCAAAGGCGCGGACGGCAAGCCGATGGAAGGCGTTGCGGTGTCCGCCAAGGCCGAGGGGTCGCCGGTGACCACGTCGGTCTGGACGAACCAGAACGGCGCCTACGCCTTCCCGGCGCTCGAGGCGGGCCGCTACAGGGTGTGGGCGCAGGCGATCGGTTTCAGTCGCCCGGTCGCCGAGGCGGCCGTCACCCCGGGCCGCGGCGTGCAGCAGAACTTCACGCTCGAGCCGACCGCGATCATCCCGAGGTCGCTCTCGACCGCGGAATGGATGCAGAGCCTGCCCGCCGAGACGAGCCTCGATCGGCGCATGAAGATCGTGGTGCTCAACAACTGCAGCAACTGCCACCTGCCGGCGAACTGGCTCGAGAAACGTTTCGATACGGCGAGCTGGGAGACGCTCCTCGACTACATGGAGAAGATCGCGCCGCACGGCGACGTGCCGGAGAACTCCGCGGGCGATCCGCCGGGGCGGCGCCCCGGCGGCGCCGAATTCCCCGCCGGGGAGCTCGACGCCAACGGCGATCCCGTCAGCATCCACACCAAGCTGATGCGGTTCTACCGCAAGGATCTGATCGAGTACCTGACGCGCGTCGCCGGGCCGAAGGGCCTGGCGCTCCAGGCGAAACCGTTCCCGCGCCCGACCGGCGTCGCCACCGAGATCGTCGTCACCGAGTACGACCTGCCGTTCGAGCGCCCCGGCGGCGTCGGCAAGCTCGATCCACGCACGGGCAAGGTGTCGTTCCTCACGGTCCGCGACGGCAAGACGATGGTGCAGGAGGTTCCGGTGGTCGGCCGCAACGAGTACCGGAGCGGCTCGGACTGGAGCTGGGGCACGCGGGACGAACACCTCGAGCGCGGCACGCACGACATCGCGATCGGCGTCAACGGCAACGTCTATTTCGGCATGAATGCGATGAGCGCCGATCCCGCCCGGGGCTACGTCTGGTATTCCAACGGCCGGCAGATCACGAGCGTCGATACCCGAACCGACACCATCACGTCGCATCCGGGGCTGCGCTACCCGCTGTCGCACGGCACGCAGGTCGATAGCCGGGGGAACGTCTGGGGTTCGTTCGGGCTCGGTTTCGTGCGGCTCGACGTCGCAACCGGCACGATCAAGGAGTTCAACACAATCACGCCGTTCAGCCGGCCCTACGACCTCGGCGTGGACCGGTTCGACAACGCCTGGGTGTCGCAGCTCGCGCTCGACAGGCTCTCGGTCGTCGACGGCCGGACCGGTGAGGTGAAGGAGGTCGCGCTGCCGCCGTTCACCTCCCCCGATCTCCGCCCGGAGGATCTCGAGATCCTGCGCACGGTGGGGTCCTGGGATCACAACGCGGCGCCGGGGCAGCAGGGGCCGCGGCGCATGAGCGCCGACGCCCGGGGCGACTACGTGTGGGCCGGGCTGTACTGGGCCGGGGGCATCGCGCAGATCGACGCCCGCACGAAGACGTTCGTCAAGATCCATTCGGTGCCGGAGCTCCGATGGGCGCAGCCCTACAAGCCGATCGCGGACAGAAACCACATGGTCTGGTTCAGCAATTCCGCGGCGGACATTCTGGGGCAGCTCAATCCGACCACCGGGAAGATCACGCTCTATCCGCTGCCGACGCGCGGCACCAACTCGCGGCACCTGGCGGTGGACGACACGACCGGCATCCCGACCGTCTGGGTGCCGTACACCGGCGCCGGCAAGATGGCGCGCGTGCAGTTCCGGTTCGACACGTCGAAGAACTGAGGGAGCCATGACAGGCAGGACACGCGTCGTCGCGCTCGTCGTGTCGTGCGCCTTCCTGGCGCTGCCCGCCATCAGTGCGGCGCAGGCGGGAAGCGCGATTACCGGCGTCGTACGCGACGCCTCCGGAGGCGTGCTGCCGGGCGTCACGGTCGAAGCCGGCAGCCCCGCCTTGATCGAAGGGACCCGCAGCGCCGTCACCGACGGGCAGGGGGTCTACCGCATCGTGGACCTCCGGCCCGGCGCCTATCGCGTGACCTTCACGCTGCAGGGTTTCCGGTCGCTGGTGCGCGACGGCGTCGTCCTGACGTCGGCGTTCACCGCCACGGTCAACGGCACCCTCGAAGTCGGCGCCGTCGAGGAGACCGTGACCGTCACCGGCGAGGCGCCGGTCGTGGATACCCAGAACGTCTCGGCGCGCGAGGTCTTCACGCGCGACACCGTCGAAGCGCTGCCGATCGCCAAGACGACCGGCGTCTGGGCCTCGCTCGTTCCCGCCATCAGACAGCCGATTGCCACCGACGCCGGCGCGACCGGCGGCATGGACGTGGGCGCCACGCAGAGCGAGCGGTCGCAGGCGGAGATCACCGTCCATGGCGGGTCGGCGGACATCAGGGTCGTGCGCGAAGGCATGGAAGCGATGCGCGGCGTCTACAGCATGAACCGGGTGGACACGCAGGAAATCACCGTGCAGATGGGCGGCAACCCGGCCGAGGCCGAGACCGGCGGCGTTCGCATCAACATCATCCCGAGGGAGGGCGCCAACACGCTGTTCGGAACTTTCGAGCTGGACGGCACGACCGAGGCGTTCCAGGGGAGCAACATCGACAACGAGCTGCGCGCCCGGGGGCTGGCGGGAACGCCGTACGTCAAGCAGGCGTACAACGCCGGCGGCTCAGTGGGCGGCCCCATCCGCCAGGACAAGCTGTGGTTCTTCGGGTCGTATCGACGGTGGGGCTCGGAGCTGTGGCTGCCTGGCAAGTATTTCAACAAGACGCAGGGGACGCACCTCTACACGCCGGACCTGAGCCGGCCGGCGTTCTCGAGCGACTACTACGGGAGCGCCACGAGTCGCGTCACCTGGGCGGCGACGGGGAAGCAGAAGTTCAATTTCACCTTCGAATACGCGAACAACTGCAACTGCGTGATCCGGCTGATTGCGCTCAACCGGGCGCCGGAGGCAACCGGGGACCATCTGTACCATCACCGCGTGCCCCAGGCGTCGTGGCAGTACGCCAGGAGCAACCGGCTGCTGTTCGAGGGCGGCTTCTCGTGGTACCGCGGGCTCGGCGACAGCGAGGCGGTGGAAGGGGTCTCCGCCGACCACATCGCCATTCGTGAGCTGACCACCGATTTCCGCTGGAACGCGCGGGCCGACAACATCGCCGGCACCGGCGCCTACGCGCGCCGGTCGATGCAGAACAACCTGAGCGAGCGGTTCAACGTGTCGTACGTCACCGGGTCGCACAACCTCAAGACCGGCATCTGGGTCCAGCAGTGGCCGAATTTCGCCGAGTACTTCGTCAACGGCGGGATGCTCGAGAACTTCCGGAACGGCGTGCCCACCTCCGTCGTGCTCTACGCCTCGCCGCAGTATCAGGAGACAATGGCGCACAACATCGGCGTGTACGCCCAGGATCAGTGGACCCTGCGGCGGCTGACCCTCAACCTGGGCCTGCGCTACGACAGCTATCGCGGGTACGCCCGGGAGGTGAACGCGCCGGCCGGTCCATTCGTCCCTGCGCGCCATTTCGACGAGACGGACGACCTGACGAACCTGAAGGACATCAACCCGCGGTTGGGAGCCGCCTACGATCTGTTCGGCAACGGCCGCACGGCCGTGAAAGGCTTCGTGGGGCGGTTCATCGTCGGCCAGGCCGGCGATGTCCCGTCGCAGCCCGCCCTGGCGGTCGTCACCAGCGCCACGCGGACGTGGACCGACCGGAACGGCGATTTCGTTCCCCAGGAGAGCGAGTTGGGGCCGCTCTCCAACAGCCGGTTCGGCAGCCCGAGGCCCGAAGCGCTGACCGTGGACAAGGATGTGCGATTCGGGTGGGGGAATCGCGCGTACACGTGGCAGGGAATTGTCTCGGTCGACCACGAGCTGCTGCCGGGCTTCGGCGTGCAGCTCGCGTACTACCGGACGTGGTGGGGGAACCAGAGCTTCACCGAGAACCTGCTGGTGTCTCCGTCGGATTTCGACGAGTACTGCATCACGGCGCCGGTCGATCCGCGGCTGCCGGCGAGCGGCCAGCGGGTCTGCGGGCTGTACGACGTGAAGCCGTCGAGATTCGGGCAGGTCGACAGCTTCCAGAGCCTGGCGGGCGACCGCATGAAGCGCATCTTCGACGGCATCGACCTCAACGTGAGCGGACGTTTCGGCGACGGCGCCACCGTCGGCGGCGGCATCGCGTTCGGCAACACGGTGACCGACAACTGCGGGATTGCCGTCGATTCGCCGCAGGATCGGCGCTACTGCCGCACCGTCTACGGCTGGTCCGACGACGTGCAGTTCAAGATCAACGGCACGTATCCGCTGCCGTGGGACCTCAGGGTCAGCTACGTGTTCCAGAGCGTCGCGGGGTTCCCCGTCCTGGGCAGCTACGTGGTCACCAGCGCGCTGGCGGCCCCCTCGCTCGGCCGGAACTTCTCGGCGGGCGCGCAAGGCACGTCCGACGTCGCGCTGGTCGAGCCGTATACGATGTTCGACGACCGCACGAACATGCTCGATCTGCGTTTCTCGAAGCGAGTCCGGGTACGACGGACGAGCATCACGGGCAACGTCGATTTGTCGAACGTGTTCAACGCGAACACGCCGCAGTATCTCAACACGCAGTACGGACCCCAGTGGCTGAATGTGACCAATGCCCTGTCGGCCCGGGTGGTGCGGCTGGGGGTGCAGGTCGGATTCTGAGGAGCGGCCGCTCCGGAATCTGAACGCAAGGCCCCCACCGCGCCAATCTTGCGCGGTGGGGTGCAATGGGAGGCGCCATGTCGAGAGTCGTGTGCTGGATCGCGGTGCCGATGGCCCTGGTCCTGCTGGCGGGACACGCCCGGGCGCAGGAGAGGTCGCCCGATCCGAGGGTGCGTCTGCGCGAGGGCGTCAAGCGCGACGATCTCGACGCCGAGGCGAGGCGAACCTACGACGCCGTCGTCAACGCGACGACCCCGTACGGCCGCGGTCTGTCGACGCCGATCGGGATGTGGATGCACAGCCCGAACATGGCGGAGCACGTCCTGCCGCTTTACCTGTACCTCCGGTTCGGCGGCGACTCCGGCGACGCGATGTACTTTTCGGTACGTCTGACGGAGCTGGCGATCCTGGTGGCGGCGCGGGAGATCAACAGCCAGTATCAATGGACGTCGCACGAACCGACCGCACGCAGGGTCGGCCTCGAGCCGGACATCATCGACGCGGTCAAGTACCGCCGCAGCGTCGACGCCCTGGGCGAGAAGGAAGCGACGATCGTCCGCTTCGGCCGCGAGTTGTTCGGCAGCAGGCGCGTCAGCGCGGCGACATTCGCGCGGGCGCAGCAGTTGTTCGGCACCGCAGGGGTGACCGACCTGGCCGGCCTGATGGCGTTCTACGAGTTCCTGTTCCTCAGCTCGAACGCGGCGTTCGACATCCAGCTGCCGCCGGGTACGACGCCGCTCCTGCCCATCCCGTGAGAGGACATCATGCCGAGAGTGAGTTGCAGGGCGCTGGTGCTGGTCGCGGTCGTGCTGGTCGCGGGGAAGGTGTGGGCGCAGGGGACGGCCGCCGATCCGCGGGTCCGCCTTCGCGAGGGGGTCAAGCGGGAGGATCTGGACGCCGAGGCACAGAAGACCTACGACTTCGTCGTCAACTCGACCAGCCCGCACCGCACCGGCTTGCCGGCGCCGATCGGGATGTGGATGTGGAGCCCCCGGATGGCGGATCACATCCTGCCCACCTATATGTACCTGCGGTTCGGCACTCAACTGGACATCCGCACGAAGGAACTGGCAATCCTGATGGCCGCCCGGTACGACGGCAGCAGGGTCCAGTGGGGCACGCACGGCGAAAACGCACGGGATGTCGGCGTGGAGCAGCGCGTCATCGACATCATGGCGAACGGCTCGCCGCTCGACGGTCTTGCCGACAAGGACGCGCTCGTCATTCGTTTCGGCCGCGAGCTCTTCGGCGACAAGCGCGTCGGGTCGGAGACGTTCGCCCGTGCGATCACGCTGTTCGGACGCAAGGGCGTGACCGACCTGGCCGGCCTCATGGCGTTCTACGAATTCCTCTATCTGAGCTCGAACGTGACGTTCGATCTCGAATCCAGCACGAAATGGCCGGCGCTGGCGCCGCTGCCGGTGGCGTCTCCGCCTCGGCGGCGGGCGTTGTCATCGGTGCCGGCGGACATCAATCCCGAGTCGCGGGCGCGGCTCCCGCGCGTCAGGCGCGAGGACCTGGACGCGGACGGCCGGAAGACATACGACGCCATCGTCAATCCGAAGACGCCCTATCGCGACGGGCTGCCGTCGCCCATCGGCATGTGGATGCACAGCCCGGAGATGGCGCAGCACGTGCTTCCGGCCTACATGTACCTGCGGTTCGGCAACCAGCTCGGGACGCGCTTGACGGAGCTGGCCATCCTGGTGACGGCCCGGGAGCTCGACATCCAGTATCAATGGACGTCGCACGAGCCGGTGGCCCTGAAGGCCGGCCTGGAGCCGGCCATCATCGACATCGTCAAGAACCGGAAGAGCCCGGCGGGGCTCGGCGAGAAGGACGCCCTCGTGATCCGCTTCGGACACGAGCTCGTCGGCGATCGGCGCGTCAGCGCCGGGACGTTCACCCAGGCGCTCGACGTCTTCGGAACCCGAAACGTGACCGACCTGGCGGGGCTGATGGCCTTCTATGAGTTTCTCTATCTGAGCTCGAACGCGACCTTCGACATCCAGATGCCGCCCGGGCAGAAGCCGCTGCTCCCGCTGCCCTGAGCCCCGGGATGGTCGTCAGGAGAAAGTACAAGCGCGGCTATCAGCCAGGTCGCGCCGCGCATGGCACCCAGGAGGGCCGCCGTCTCCGGCACGCTCAGGGACGACGGGCAGATGCGGCCCTCGCTTGGCCCTGGCGGTGACTGTGAGACCTTCGACGTCCAAGCCAAGCACCTCGCGGCAGAGGAAGAAGACGGCGCAGAGCGCCTGATTCTGGGTACTGGCGGGCACCTGCTGTCGCTGGCCGACGTAGGCGAGGAAGCGGAGGACCTGGTCCGCGAGGGGCTCGGGTGAGGCCGGGCGGTTCAGGAAGCCGCGAACCCAGCGGACGCAGTAGCGAGCCGTCTTCTCCCTGACCAGGCGGGCTTTCACGAGGAACTCGGCATATTCCTGTACCGATGCCTCCAGTTCGAGCATAGCGCACCTCCGGGCGGGGCCGTGGCAATGAGGGTGCCGTTCCGAGGCCGTCGCTGGGAGTGACACTGGCGCCACTGGTTGCCGGCGGTTGCCCGGAGGCAACAGCCTGTTGAAGGTCAACGAGCGACAACCGACGGTGACGCCCAACCGCCGGACCGGCAATTGGCGCCGTCCGGAACAGCCGGGGATTTCCTGGTTATGGCGCGAGCGCCACCTTACGCCGAGAGCCGTGTCGGCCTGCTCCAACCTGCTGCGCGACTGACACTTGAGTTGCGGTCGTCAGCGCGCAGGAATGCCGGCACCGGCGACGGCATTTCCGTGGAGGTCGACAACGGTTCCGACCTGGCAACCGGAATGGACGCCCTCCACTGAAAGAACGTTGGACCGACGAAACAAGCGGACGGAAAATCAGCCGAGGATTTCGTTGAGCCCTTCGACGATACGAACGAGGTCCTCGTCGGAGGCCCGGGCAACCCGTCGGCCGACGCGTTGGGTGCTGAGAGTGCGGATCTGGCCGATCTTGACCCAAGAGCGTTTCGGCAGCCCGGCCGCGCGAATCTCCGTGGTGAGCGGGAATCCCGCCCGTGGCTCTTGGCTGGTCAGCGCCACGACAATGACGGTGCCGGAACGTTCATTGAACACATTGTGACTGAGCACAAGCACCGGACGCTCGCCGGCTTGCTCATGGCCACGCACGGGGTTGAGGTCAGCCCAACGAATCTCGCCCCTCAGTATTCGGGCCATGTGTCGCGACTCCCGGCAAAGCCTTCTTCGGCCAATGCTTGTTCCTCGCGCGGGTCCACTTTGGCGCACTCCCGGGCCAGGCGCGTCCGAGCCAGACGGGCCACCGTGTCGGCGAGCGCGCGTTCGACGGCCTGGCTCCGGTTGGCGAAGCGCCGGGCGGCAACCAGTGCATCCACGCGGTCGAGCAGCTCCGCGTCCACGGTGACGGCCACTTTTGTCTTGGGCATAGCGTCCTCGGCAGTATGATACATCATCATACCAGACGGTCCAACGAATCAAGGGTTCTTGTCGCGCGCAGCCGCGACAGAATCCTGGGTTGGACTGAATCCGGGCACGGGCGCCGCTATTGGAGTTCGAACGATTCGGCGGCGAGCGGTGCAACGGTCGGGCGGTGCCGACGGGTCGCCACCGGAGTCACGGTGCCCGCACCGACGGCGCGGGGACGCATCATCGACGGTGATGCAGGTCGCCGCAGTCCCTTCCCCATGGCCGGATCCGGGGCCTGACACACGCGTCTCCTGACACGTGCGGCGCGCACGTCGCGGACCAACGTCGTCGCGCGCGTCGTCGTGAGCGGCTGGACCGTCGAGACCGGGGTCCGTTCCGCCGTCAGAAGAGTACGCGCGTGATCGAGATCCGCGCGCCGCGTCGCGCTCCACTCAATCGGAGTAGGATGGATGGCGCAGGAGGCTGCGACATGCGCCTGGGGTCGGTCATCGCGTTCACGCTCATCGTGTTCGTATCCGCGCCTGTCTCGGTCCAGGAGTGGACCGAGTTCCTCAGCCGGGAGGACCGCTTCACGTGCAACTTCCCGGACCTCTACCACCACGCGTTTCCGTTCCCGCCGCGGGGCCGCTGATCGAGGACGACCATGGCGACCAGTGTCGAGCGCAAGCCCTCGTCTCCGGCCCTGGCCGCGGTGCCGCTGTGGATCGACGGCGCCCCGGCGGCGTCCCAGACGACGCGGTTCGGTGACGTGATGAACCCCTCGACGGGAGAAGTGGCGCGCCTCGTGCCGTTCGCCGCGGGCGCCGACGTGGATCGGGCGGTCGCGGCGGCGGCGGCGGCGCTTCCGGCCTGGCGCGGCACGGCGGCGGTCCGCCGGGCGCGCGTCCTGACGCGCTTCCGCGAACTGGTCGAGCGCGACCAGAAGAAGCTCGCCGCCGTGATCAGCCAGGAGCACGGCAAGGTGTTTCTCGACGCGATGGGAGAGGTTCAACGCGGGATCGAGGTGGTCGAGTTCGCCTGCGGCGCGCCGCATCTGGTCAAGGGCGCGTACTCGGACACGGTCGGCCGGGGGGTCGACGCGTACTCGCGGCTGGAGCCGGTCGGGGTCTGCGCCGGCATCACGCCGTTCAACTTTCCGGCGATGGTGCCGATGTGGATGTTTCCGGTGGCGCTCGCGTGCGGCAATACGTTCGTCCTGAAGCCGTCGGAAAAGGATCCGTCCGCAAGCGTCGTCCTCGCGGAACTGCTCGAGGAAGCGGGGGTGCCCGACGGCGTCTTCAACGTGGTGCACGGCGACAGCGAGGCGGTGGACGCCATCCTCCGGCACCCGGGCGTTCAGGCGGTCTCGTTCGTCGGCTCGACGCCGGTCGCCAAGCACGTGTACGCGACCGCCGCCGCGGCCGGCAAGCGCGTGCAGGCGCTTGGCGGCGCCAAGAACCACGCCGTCGTGCTGCCCGACGCGGACCTGGCGTTCACCGCCGAGGCGCTGGTCGGCGCCGCGTACGGGTCGGCGGGGGAGCGCTGCATGGCGATCTCCGCCGTCGTCGCCGTCGGTCCCTCGGCCGATCCGCTCGTCGCGACGCTGGCCGCGCTGGCCAGGGCGCTGAAGGTGGGCCCAAGCGATGCCGAAGGAATGGACATGGGTCCGCTCGTCACGCAGGCGCACCGCGACCGCGTGGCCGCGTACATCGACGCCGGGGTCGCCGAAGGCGCCGATCTCGTCGTCGACGGGCGCGGCCTGACGGTTCCGCGGTTCGAGCGGGGGTTCTTCCTCGGTCCCGCGCTGTTCGACCGCGTCTCTCCCGACATGGCGATCTATCAGGACGAGATCTTCGGTCCGGTGCTCGTGGTGCTGCGCGTCGACACGCTGGACCAGGCGATCGATCTGGTGAATCGAAATCCGTACGGCAACGGCGCGGCGATCTTCACCGGCTCGGGCGGCGCGGCGCGCCGCTTCGAAGAGCAGGTCGAGGCCGGGATGGTCGGCATCAACGTGCCGATTCCGGTGCCGGTGGCGTTCTACTCGTTCGGCGGCTGGAAACAGTCGCTGTTCGGCGACCTCCACGTGTACGGCCCGGAGGGGATTGCCTTCTACACGCGCACGAAAGCGGTCACGAGTCGCTGGCCGAAAGACGACGCCGGCTCGTCCGGGTTCGTGATGCCGACGCTCGGATAGCGTGCGCATCGTCGAGATTCGGGAAGCGACCAAGCCGATCGCGTCCTCCATCCGCAACGCCTACATCGACTTCACGAGGATGACCACCAGCCTCGTGGCCGTCGTCACCGACGTGGTGCGCGACGGCCGGCGCGTGGTCGGCTACGGCTTCAACTCGAACGGCCGCTACGGCCAGGGCGGGCTCATCCGCGAGCGCTTCGCGCCGCGCCTGCTCGAGGCCGGCGCGAAGACGCTCGTCGACGACGCCGGGGACAACCTGGATCCCGATCGCGTGTGGCGGACGATGATGGCGAACGAGAAGCCCGGGGGACACGGCGAGCGCTCGGTCGCCGTCGGGACGATCGACATGGCGGTCTGGGACGCGGTGGCGAAGATCGCCGGCAAGCCCCTGTTCCGCCTGCTGGCCGAGCGGCACGGCGTCGAGCCCGACCCGCGGGTGTTCGTCTACGCCGCCGGCGGCTACTACTATCCGGACAAGGACGTCGCCGCGCTGCGCCGCGAGATGCGCAGCTACGTCGATCGCGGCTACACCGTCGTCAAGATGAAGATCGGCGGCGCGCCGATCGACGACGATCGGGAGCGCGTCGAGGCGGTGCTGGAGGAAATCGGGGGCGAGGCCGAGCTCGCCGTCGACGCCAACGGCCGATTCGATCTGGACGCCGCGACGAGGTACGCGACGATGCTCCGGGAGTACCCGCTGTTCTGGTACGAGGAGGCCGGCGATCCGCTCGACTACGCGCTCCAGGCGGCGCTCGCCGAGTACTATCCCGGTCCGATGGCGACCGGCGAGAACCTGTTCAGTCACCAGGACGCGCGCAACCTGCTGCGCTACGGCGGCCTGCGGTCCGATCGCGACTGGCTGCAGTTTGACTGCGCCCTGTCGTACGGCCTGTGCGAGTACCAGCGCACCCTCGACGTGATGAGGGCCGCCGGCTGGTCGCCGCGCCGCTCTATCCCGCACGGCGGCCACCAGATGTCGCTCAACATCGCCGCGGGCCTCGGCCTCGGCGGCAACGAGAGCTATCCGGATCTCTTCCAGCCCTACGGCGGGTTTCCAGATTCCGTTCGCGTCGAGGACGGCCACGTCCGGATGCCCGACCTGCCGGGGATCGGATTCGAGGGGAAGTCGGATCTCATTCGCGTGATGCGGGACCTCGCCGAGTGATCTGTCACGGGCCACAGAGACACGAAGACACGGAGGCGGCTTCTTGACACACGAGACGACGACCGACCTGCCCCAGGGTGCATACGATGCCGCGGAGATCCGCCGCTTTGCGGCGGATCTCTTCCGGAGCGCGGGTCTGGACGGCGACAAGCCCGAGGTCGCCGCGGACGTGCTCGTCGAGGCCGATCTGATGGGCCACACGACGCACGGCCTGGCGCTCGCGCCGCGCTACCTGCAGGAGATTGAGAGCGGCTCGATGGCGAAGACGGGCGAACCCGAGGTGATCTCCGACCGAGGCGCTTGTGTGTGCTGGAACGGCCGGCGGCTGCCGGGGGTCTGGCTCGTCTCGAAGGCCGTCGATCTCGCGCTCGATCGCGTGGCGCAGTACGGCACGGTCACGTCGGCCATCGGCAACAGTCATCACATCGGCTGCCTGGCGGCGTACCTGCCGCGCGCCGCCGAGAAGGGTTTCCTGATCGTCGTCTCGAGCTCGGACCCGTCGCAGCGGACGGTGGCGCCGTTCGGCGGACGCGAGGCGCTCTTCACGCCGAATCCGATTGCCGTCGGCATCCCACCGGCGGGGACCCGGTGCTCGTCGATATCAGCGCGTCGATCACCACCAACAACATGGGGGCACGGCTGGTTCGCCAGGGGCGTCGCTTTCCCGGCCAGTGGGCGCTCGACGCCGCGGGGCACCCGACCGACGACCCGGCGGTGCTCGCCGCGGGCGGGTCGATTCTTCCGGCGGGCGGCCTGGACCACGGGCACAAAGGCTACGGGTGGGCGCTCGTCGCCGAGGCGCTCACACAGGGTCTGGCGGGCTTCGGGCGGGCCGACGCGCCGAACGGCTGGGGCGCCTGCGCGTTCGTCCAAGTCGTCGATCCGGCGGCATTTGGGGGGCGCGAGGCGTTCGGGCGCCAGACCGGCTGGCTGGCCGAGGCGTGCCGCCGGGCCGCGCCGCGCCCGGGCGTGGAGCGGGTGCGCCTTCCCGGGGAGCAGGCGCTCGCGCGCAGACGCGACGCGCTGGCGCGCGGGGTCGTCATGTATCCGGGTATCATGGACGCCCTCCGGCCATTCGCGGAGCGGTTCGGGATTGAGATGCCGGGTGTTCTCTGAAGGTGTGAGGAGACGGACATGCGAATCGCACGAACGGTGGTGCTGTCGCTGTCGATCGTGGTGCTGTGGGCGTCGGTCGGGCCGCAGGCCGCCGACGCGGTGATCCGCGGGACGGTCGCCGACACGGCGGGCAAGCCGATCGCCGGCGCCCTGGTGAAGGCAACGCTCGGGAGCAAGAGCGTGTCGCGGTACACCGGCGCCGACGGCCGCTACGAGCTGACGGTCCAGCCCGGCACCTACGCCCTGGCCGCCGAGGCGTTCGGGTTCGCCACCGAGCGGCGATCGAAGGACGCCTCCGAGGCCGGGGCGACCAACTTCGCGCTGGCGCCGAGCTGGAGCGTCACCCAGTTCACCGGCGCCGACATCGATCGGCTGATCCCGGACGATCACGCGCCGGCGCAGCTCCTCAAGTCGACGTGCATCAATTGCCACGCCCTCGACGTGATGCTGCGCCGCCGCGGCGGGACCGCCGCCGAGTGGCGGGCCTACGTCGAGAAGCAGATGCCCCTGCGCTACGGCCGCCCCTACGGCGCGAGCGAGGCCGAGTGGAAGGTGATCACGAGCGAGCTCGAACGTTGGTTCGGCCCGAAGGGCCGGTATTTCGGACCGGGCGCCGAGCCGCCGAAGCCCGAGCAGGTCCGCCGCCCGAGCATGGCGCCCGAGGTGGCTCGGGCGACCTTCTACGAGTACACGATGCCGAATCCGCGCACCATGCCGCACAGCCTGGCCGTCGATCGGGCCGGGCGCGTGTGGGTGGCTGGCTGGGACGCGGCGACCAACGCGGTCGTCCGGTTCGACATCGCCTCCGAGCAGTTCCGCACCTACCCGGTGCCCACGCCCAACGCCGTTCCGCACACGCCCTGCATCAGCCGGGACGGTCGCGTCTGGATGGCGCTCAACGCGCGCGGCACCGCGAAGGTGGCGATGGTTGACCCGGCGACCGACCAGTTGGCCGAGATCGCATGGGACGAAAAGCAGCCCGGCACGCACAACTGTCAGGAGGACCGCGACGGCAACCTGTGGTTCTCCTCGCTCGGTGAGTCCGACGAGGGGTTCTACGTGTACACTCCTGCCACGCGGCGGTTCCGCAGCTACAAGTACCCGCTGCCCGCGGCGTATCCGGCGGGATCGAAGGCGCTGCGCGACACCGCAGAGGGTGATCCGACGCCGGCCGTTCGCGCCGGGCTGTACGACGCGAAGGTCGATTCGACCGGCACCGGATGGGGCGTGACGTATTCGATGGGAATGATTGTCAGCGTGAACCCCAGGACCGGCGAGACGAAGGCGTACTTTCCGCCCGATACGCCGCAGATTCGCGGCGTGATGGTCGATTCCCAGGACAACGTCTGGTTCGCCGCCTTCGACAACCACAAGGTCGGGAAGCTCGATCCGAGGAGCGGCGCATTCACGTTCTACCAGCCGCCGACGACGAAGGCGTCGCCCTACAGCTTCGTCGAAGACACGAGACGGGGCGTCATCTGGTTCGGCGACTTGAACGGCAACAACCTGACGCGGTTCGATCCGCGCACCGAGACGTTCGTCGAGTACCCGTTCCCGAGCCGCAACGTGAATCCGAGGCTCGGCATCGGGATCGATCCGCAGGGCCGGATCTGGTTTACCCAGTTCCTGAACGGGCGCATCGGTGCGCTCGACCCGGGGGACATGCCGCCGACGACGACGAGTTCGCGATGATCACAGGATGGATCTTTCTCGTTGAGGACGTAGTCTTCCGTTACGTACGCAGCATCCGGCGCCCCGAGCACGTCGAAGGGCAGCCGGACCGTAGGAGCTCGATATGATGCACACACGATTTCTCGCGCTGCTCGCGACCGTCCTGCTCGCCTCCTGCACGCAGGCCCCGCCGGAGCAGCAGATCGTCAACGATGCGGCGGCGGCGCTCGGGGGCGCCGAACGCATCTTCGCCGTGAGGACGCTCGTCATCGAAGGGGACGGCACGCAGTACAACCTGGGGCAGGACGTGACGCCCGAGGCGCACGGTCAGACATTCGCGATCACCGACCTGAAACAGGCGATCGACGTGGCCGGAAGCCGCATGCGCGTCGAGATGACGCGTCGCCCGAATTTCGCGTACTTCCAGGGGCCGCAGCCGCAGCGGCAGGTGAACGGCATCGACGGGCAGGTCGGCTACAACGTGGCGCCGAACGGCGCCGCCACGCGCGTGCCGGACGGGGTCGCCACCGAGCGGCGCATCGGTATCCTGCACCATCCCATCACGGCCGTGGGTGCCGCCCGCAACGCGATGGCCCAACTCGCCAACCTGCGCACCGAGGCGAATGAATCGCTCGTCGACGTGACGACGGCGAACGGCGTCGCCTTCACGCTCGCCATCGACGTCGTGACGAAGCTGCCGACGCGGGTGATCTCGCGCGTGGACAACACGAATCTCGGCGACGTCGCGCTGGAGACCAGCTTCGCCGACTACCAGGACGCCGGCGGGCTGCAGTCGCCGACGCGGCTCACCGTGAAGGTGGACGACTTCACGACGGCCGAGTACCGCGTGGCGAAGCAGACGATCGACGGCGACACCGGCGACCTGGCGGCGCCCTCCGACGCCGTCAAGGCGTCCTCGCCGCCCCCGCCGACCGTGGCGGTCGAGGAGATCGCCCGCGGCATCTGGTACCTGGCGGGCGGCTCGCACCACAGCGTGCTCGTCGAGTTCGGGGATCACCTGACGCTCATCGAGGCGCCGCAGAACGACGCGCGCGCGCTGGCGGTCGTCGCCAGGGCCCGCGAACTGCGCCCCGGCAAGCCGCTGACCGAGCTCGTCAACTCGCACCATCACTTCGACCACTCGGGTGGCATCCGCGCCGCCGTCGCCGAGGGGTTGACGGTCATCACGCACCAGGGGAACGTGGCGCTCTTCGAGAGCATGGCGAAGCGGCCGCACACGGTCGTCCCCGACGCGCTCGCGAAGGGCCCGAAGCCGGCCATGATCAAGGGGATCGGCCAGGACACCACGCTGAGCGACAGCGCGATGACGATGCAGCTGCTGCCGTACTCGGGGCCGCATTCCGAGACGATGCTCATCGCGTACTTCCCGCGGGAGCGGCTGCTCGTCGAGGCGGACGTCTACAACCCGGGCGGGCAGGTGTTCATGTTCGCCGGGCCGTTCCTGGAGGAGGTGAAGAAGCGCAACCTCCGGATCGACCGCGTCGTCCCGCTGCACGCGAAGGTGGCGCCGTACGCGCAGTTCGTGAAGGACGCGTCGCTGCCGGTGCCGACGGCCACCAATTAGATCGCGTTCTTGCGCGAGCGAGAGGACGTAGGACTGTCGTTCACACTTCTACGTTCTCTCTTCTTGGTTCGTGTTCTGGTTCGGTTCCCTCTTCTGACTTCGGCGTTCGAGGTTCGTACGTGGCGTTCGGCCCCAGCCGGACCAGCGGAGCCCCGAACGAGAATCCCCGAACGAGGAATTCCGAACGCTGAACCGAACCTCGAACACGAACCGAGAAGGAAGAAGCAAGAAGCGTGAACGACACGTGCTCCTCAACGGGGGAGGTGCAGGATGCCGCGTCCACGGCCAGCCCTGCTGGCTGCCTTCGTGCTGGCGTCCCTCTCGGGAGCCGGTGAAGCCGCAACCACCTGGTACGTGAAGGCGGACGCCAAGCCGCTTGCGGCCGTGACGTGGACGCATCGAACAACTACTGGGGCGGCGGAGCGCCGGAGGTGGCGCAGGCGCCACCCGCCGATGTGGCCGTGAGCGGCAACGTGAAGTTCAGCGCGCCGGCTCATCTGACCGCCGATCCGGCGAGGTGACCGGGCGTATAATCGGCCGCGTTGTCCGTGCGCGACGGGAGGACGTCATGCGTCTGAATGTAATGCGTCCGGCCGCGTTGGTCCTGATGGTCGCGGCGCCGTCGTTCGCTCAGGAATGGATCGAGTACGCCAGCCGCCAGGATTTCTTCAGCGTCAATTTCCCGGGTCAGCCCGCCATTGGTGCCCTCACGTACGAGACGGAGTACGGCCTCAAGCTGCCCGGGCGGGCCTACCGCGTCGAGAACGCCGCGGGACGCTACTCCGCGACCGTCGTCGATTACACGAACGCGGAGACGATGCATGCCGAGCGGGCCGCGGCCTGCAAGGCGGCCGGCGCCTACCCGGACATCTGCAACAATGCGGGGCGCGCCGACCTGCGCGGCGCGGCCGTCCATGCGTCGTTTGGGTTGATCAGGCGCGGGTCCGAGGTGACCTACCTGGCCAGCTACAACGCCGATCTCGTCGAAGGGATCCGGCTGCAACTGCTGAACAAGGACGGCTCCAGCACCTTCGCCGTCATCCACATGCACGAATACCGGCTCTACATCCTGGAGGGGACCGTGCCGGCAGGCATGCCGCCGCCGGCGCTCTTCCAGCAGTCGCTCGTGTTCCTCGACAAGGAAGGCCAGCGGATCCGGTACGAGACGCCGTATTCACACGGATATCCGGTACCCCGCCGCACGAGGTGACCCGTCGTTTCACGCCAGATGGGCGGAAGACAGGGAACGGTTCTCAGGGATACCTGCCCGGGTTCGTCACGCCGATGCACGGCGACACGGCGTGCTGCCACGTTGTCGAGCGGGAGTGGGATCGATCGTTACATCCAGACGCGCCCCTCGTCCGGATCGGTCTCGGGCGCACACGTGACTTCGACGGCGACGACCAGATCCGTCGCGACCTCCACGGACCTCGGTGCCGTTTCGTACCCCAGCTTCCAGGCGTCGAGGGCGTAGACGCCGCGGGGGACCGCCAGGTGGGCCACTCCTCCGGCATCGGTCGATGCCCGATACGGGCCCATTCGTACGTCGACGTCCTCGAGTGGCTTCTTCGTCTCCTTGTCCGTCACCGAGATGGTCACCCGATGGTCCGGCCGCGGCGCGACTCGGAAGGTGAAAGTGGCGGAGGCGTCCGCGTGCGGCACCCCTGATTCCGGCGCCCGACATACCGCGGACCACGAGCGAACTCCTTCGATCGCCGGCGCCGTCAACGTCACCTCCGCGACGTAGAGCGCGGCGGTCCCGGGCCACGGCGTCTCGCCGAGCCGGCCCTGGCCGATTCTGGCGCCGGCCTCGTCGCGCACCTCGACGAGTTGCCCTGCCAGGGGACAGGCGACCTCGCACGCGATGCCGACCTTCGCCGTGAACGAGGCGCCGGCGACCACCGGAGACGGCAGGTCCCAGACCGCGACGCTGGTCGCGTGGGGCCTGGCGGCGGGAGCGTCAGTGGACATGCGAATCGAACCGAGCGCGAATCACCTCAGGTCCTTGCGCCGTTCAGTGCCGCCTCCCGCCCGGCGATCCGGCCGAAGACGGTGGCCCTGCCCAGGCCGTGCTGCGCGAAACCGCCCTGCGACTCGCCGGCGCAGTAGAGGCCGGGGATGACCTCGCCGCGAACGTCGATCACCTGCGCCTTCGCGTTGGTCCGGAGGCCGGTGAGGGTGTCGTGGATGATGGGCGTCGACCAGGCCGCGTAGAAGGGCGGCGTCTGGATCTTGTAGCGCGGCGTGGGCTTGTTGAAGTCGGCGTCGGCGCCGCTGTCGACGAACGAGTTGTACCGGGCGACGGTCTCCTGCAGGACGCCCGCCGGCATCGGCCGCGTCTGGTATGGATTCGCGATGCGCCGGGCGAGTTCCGCGACGGTGTCGGCGCTGAAGAAGTACTCGGGATCGACGTGCGGCGGACGCGGGTCCCATTCCTGCCGCACCACCGCGTCGTGGTCGAAGACGGCCCAGATCGGCCCGCCGCCGTTCACCTTCGTCGAGTTGCCGCTGTAGGCCATCGCCGCGGCGAAGAACGCGTGGCTGTCGTCCATCTCGTTCCAGAACCGCTTGCCTGCCTGGTTGACGAGGATCGCGTTCTGCCAGTTCACCCGCGTCAGGCCCGAGGCGCGCACGCGGTCGAAGATCGGGCTGTCCGGCTGCCAGTGGAGGCTGCTGTAACCCCACCGGCATCCGATGTGCGCCGTCTTGTCCATGTGCATACCGGCTTCGATCGTCTGATTCGCCGTGCCCCACAGCGAGGCGCCGACCGCCATCGCGGCAATCTCGCCGTCGCCGGTCTGCCGCGAGTACGGCTCGCCCGCCACCTGATACTCCTCGGTGCGGCGCGGGTCGAAGATGCGGCGGAAGGTGACGTTGCTCGAATGTCCGCCCGTCGCGACGAGGACGCCTTTGGTGCCCCGGATGCTCACCGTCTTGCCTTCGTAGGTGGCGAGAATGCCGAGCACGCGTCCCGACGAGGGCGTTTCGCGGACGATGCTCGTCATCTTGTGGCGCAGCAGGATCCGCGCGCCTTTCGCCCTCGCCGTCTTCTCGAGCGCCCGCACCAGCCCGGACCCCCGCCGGCTGGGCACCGACGTGATGAGCTCGCTCTTGATCGGCCACTGCACGGTGGCGCCCTGGCGGGCCACCGTCGAGGCCGCTTCGGGGCCCCGTGATTCGTCGAGGAACTGGACGCCGTTCCTGATCAGGAACTCGAAGGTGGCGACATTCTCGTCGGCGAACGCGCGCACGAGCTCCCGGTCGCTGTACCGGCTCTCGAGGTGGTCGTGGCGCACCCAGTCGAGAAACACCTGGTCGGCCGAGTCCTCGACCCCGTGCTTCTTCTGCCGGCTCGTGCCGCCGCCGAGGTGCACGATGCCGCCGCTGACCATTCCGTGCCCGCCGATGTCGAAGTTCTCGTCGACCATGACGACCGTCGCGCCGTGCTCGAGCGCCGAGACGGCCGCGGCGAGTCCGGACACGCCGGCGCCGATGGTGACGAAGTCGGCCGTCACGTCCCACCGGCGCGGCGCCGCCGACTGCGCGGCGGCCTCCTCGACACCGAGCATGGCGAGCGCCCCCGCGCCCAGTCCTGCCGTGGCGCCTGTCTTGAGGAAATCGCGTCGATTGACCTCGGGGTCGACCGGCTTCTTCGTGTCCATGCTCGCATCCTCCGCATTCCGCCCCGACGTACCACCGAGGCGCTGAGACACCGAGGAATATATTCCAATTTGTCTCGGCGCCTCGGTGCCTCGGTGTTCCGTGGAGGCGAACCTCGGTGAACTCGGTCTATTTCGCCAGCGAATTGGGGCGCAGCTGGAACTTGAGCACCTGGCTCGGCGTCCCCTTGCCCCCTTCGGTGTGGAACGGCGCGCGGCTGGCGTTGGTCGACCAGAGCGCCCGACCCTTCCATCCCGCGTTCGGATCGTCGATGCGCCCGTCCATCGACTTCGAGTAGAACCCCATCGGGTACGGCACGCGCACCACCATGTAGCGGCCGTTCACGAACGGCAGCAGCGAATCCGATCCGCCGCCAGTGGCGATCGGGATGTTCGCCCCGAGCCCGAACACGTTGTGCTGGTCGACCCACGGGTAGTAGCTCGTGTCGGCGCTGCCGGGATCCTGGGCGCCCTGGAACTGCGGGCCGGGATACGCGTGGAACGACCAGCCTTCCGGGCAGTGCTGCCCGGTCGCTTTCGGGCCGTTGAGCGGCCCCGTGCACTTGCGGCGATCGAAGCTCGCCATGTGGCCGCTCGAGAGCACCGCCCAGATCACGCCGGTGCGATCGGCATCGACGCCCCGGATGCTGACCAGATGCGGTCCCTCCGACGGCAGCTCGTAGTACTCGGAGAGCGAGGTGGCCGGCGATGCGCTCGCGCCCGGCGCCACGCGGAGGAGGCCGCCGGGGAACCGGTTCACGCCGCCCCAGACCGAGCCGTCGGCCGGGTTCGGGATCACGCTGTAGAGCGGGAAGCCGATCCGGGTGTCCCTGGCCGGATCCGGCTTGTCGCCAGGTTCGACGTAGGCGTCGCGCCGGCCGTTGCCGCTCGTGTCGAGGATGAACGGCGTCCATCCCTGCGAGCGCGCCGGGTCCTTCGTCTCGTCCCACATGCGGGTGTTCACCCAGCCGAGCACGCCGTGCTGGTCGGAGCCGCTGCCGTCCACGTACAGCGTGTTGTCCACGTCCTCCGCGAAGTGGAGGTGATGCGTGCCGAAGCAGGTGTCGATGTCGCTCCATGTCCTGGTCCGCGGGTCGTACATCTTCAACTGGCGGCCGCTCCGATCGATGGGGAACGCCTGCGCCGACCGGTGGCTCGAGCCCTGCCGGCAGTAGGCCGGCGTCTCGTTCCCGCGCACCCGCGCGGCGTACCAGGTGCGCGCGCGCTGGTCCATCATCGGCGTGTGATTGACCGCCTTGCTCTGCCAGAGCACTTCCTCGCCCCAGTACGCCGACGCGAGCATCGGGCCGCCGCCTTCGCCGCCGCCGGCCGGCAGGTTGTCGACCGGAATCTCCAGCCGGCTCGTCGCGTGGCGTACCGGGTCGAGCACCGGCACGTAGTCGGCGGCCGCCTCGAGCGCGCCGTAGATGGGGCCGTTCGCGTTGACAGTTGGATTGCGTTTGTCCGAGGTGACCTCGTCGTGCAGGTACGCCTTCGGGTCCGCCCAGTCCCAGGCTGTGATGACGACGTCGCGCTCGCGCCCCTGGGGGCGCGGCGGCGCCTCGGCCGGGTACTCACCCTTGGCAATCCGGTCGGTCCAGTCGGCGAAGAGCTCGAAGGACCGCGGGCCCATCTGGCTGTTGAGCGTCGCGTACATGCCGCCGCCCGCCTGGCCCGACTGGACGCGGCGGCGCCACGCATCGACCGACGACGTCCCCTTGAACATGTCGGGGACCTGGCGCGTCGCCCTGTTGCCCATCTGGTGGCACCCTTCGCAGCTCCCCATTCGCAGCCGGCCCATCCACTCCGCCTGGCTCCGCACCGTCTCGACGATGCCGTTCACCTTGGCGCCCTTGCCGGGGAACTCGCTCCGGTCCGGCACGCGCAGCAGGGAGTACCAGTAGTTGGCCGGATAGTAGTCGGCGGCGGCGCGCGCGGTGGGCGCGACGACGGCGGTGAGATTGAGCGCGCTGCCGGGCGTCGACCGCACTCTCGGAGAGTCGACGAGCCCGTAGCCGCGCACCCAGACGGTGTAGTTCGCCTTCGGCAGGTCGGGGAGCACGTAGCGCCCCTGGTCGTCGGTGACGACCATCCTGGCGAACCGTGTCGGCAGGTCGCGCGTCTCGGCGACGACCCAGACGCCCGCCTCAGCTCCTTTCGTGCTGGTGACGACCCCGCCGATGTCATCGTTGTCGATGGCGACGGGGGACTGCTGCGCGCTCACGCCTGTGAGCGAGGCGAGGGCGAGCCCCGCGATGCCGACGCCGATGAGTGCTGGAAGCAGGAGTCTTCTCGCTGTCATAATGTCCTTCCTTCACCGTCGATACCATTCGTAGAGCTTGTCTCCCGGCGGCACCTTCCGCGTGATGTCGACGATCATCGTCTCGCCTTCCCACCGCCTGACCAGTTGCTCCTTCCGCAGATGCCCGAAGAGGAATTCCTCGACGAACTCGACGCAGCGGTACTCGAGCAGTTCCATGTTCGGCTCCAGGCGCCGGTAGAGCGGCATCGCGATCGTCCACGGCCGCGTGAAGACCTTCGGATCCTCGATTGTGACTTCGTACCAGAGCGCGTCGCGGGTCATGGGCGTGAAGCGCTCGACCAGGCGCAGCGCCTCGCTGTGGAAGTTGCCGGCGCGATCGAACCAGTTCTTGCCGTTGAAGTGCGTCACCTCGACGACCAGCGTGTCGCCCTCCCAGCGGCCGAGGGAATGCCCCATGTAGGTGTCGTCGGGCGGCGGCTCCACCGCGTCGAGATGGATCGTGCGCGCCGCGTTCGTGAAGGTGAACGCCATCTGGATCTTGCTGGTCCCCTGCACGACGTGGAACGGGTACGGCATGTACATCGCGCGTGGAACGCCCGGCAGGTAGCACTTCAACTCAGGGTCGCGATCGATCCAGTTTTCGCCGTTCGCCTGCCGGATCCTGGCGGCTTCGGGCGTGTACGGGATCCGGCCGTCGCCCCCGACGACCCCGATCGACGGCGGGACCCCGCCGGCGGCGCCGAGCGCGAGCACCGGCGCCGCGGGCACGCGGGCGTAGTCGTACGGATAGACACCCTGCTGGGTGACGGCCCCGGGACGCGCGGCGTGCGCCTCGAGATCCCAGTGCGCCTCGGTGTTGGCCTGCCAGATGCCGCTCAGGTCGGGCCTGCCGTCGGGCTGCCGTGCAATGTCGGCCGAGGTCGCCGCGGGGTTGCGCGCCCCCAGCGCGGCCGACGCGCCAAGCGCTGCCGCCGCGAGCGCCACGAGTATCACCGCGCCGGTGGACCAGCGTTGCATAGGCGATCTCCCTTGGGTGTGTCCGCGTTGACGGGGGCCGTTCATCGCGTGAGCGGATTGCTCTCGTCGCCGGTGTCGGCGAAGCCGAAGGCGAATCCGCCGCATCCCGCGTTGCACTTGGTGGCCGGGTCGGGGCCGCGTCCCGCCGCGAACGCGCGCTCCTCGGTGCGCGCCCCGGCCAGCAGCGCCGCCATGCCGTAGTTGCCTTCGTGGCAGCGGGGCTCCTTGTAGATCCGGTTCTGGAAGTCGTCCTGTTTCCGGTAGTCCTGCTTGACCGTCCAGGGGCGCGTCCACACCGCCTGGTCCTCGATCGTCACGGCGTACTCGATCGTGGCCGCATCGAGGCGCGTCCACCGCTCCCTCAGATGCAGGTTCTCGTACGAGCCGAGGAAGTACGTCTTCGGCGTGAAATTGGTGACGTCGACGACGAGCGTGTCGCCCTCCCAGCGCCCCCGCGAGTTGCCCCACCACTGGCGCAGGTGAGCGGGCGCATGCGCGCCGTCCCGTATCGGGATGACGCGCTGCCATCCCTGCCCCTGCGCCGTGTCGTAGAAAATCGCCACCGAATCCGGCGACTGCACGATCTGCAGCATGAAGCCGGTATTGCCGCCGAAGTCGGGGAGCATGGCGCCCATGCAGCGCTCGCCGAGGTTGCGGTCCTCGGGGCCGTTCGCGCGGTTGACCACGCCGCCGCCGCCGCCCGGTCCGCCCGCGCCGACCACCGTCAGGTAGTGGGGAGGCGCGTCCGCGCGCCGCGGGGAGGGCGGTCCGTACTTGCCCCCCGCGCACCCGGGCAGGTTGTTTCGGCAGACGTCGGTGGCCTGCAGCAGCGCGACCTGGAAGGCGCGGATCTCGGCACGCTTCGCCTGCGCCTCCGGGGTGAGCGGTGGGATCTGGCCGTCCGGCGGGTCGACGATGAGCGAGGTCCGCCGGCCGATCGGGCGGTGCGTCGTGAAGATCGCCGCGTTGTAGGCGCCGCCGACGTCCTGTTCGGTGCCGCGCTCGTAGCGGCGATCGCTGACCTCGGCGCCCCTGGTCAGGATCTCCGCCCGTTCCTTGTCGATGGCGGCCCGTTCCTCGTCGGTGAGAAATTCCCGGTTGCCGAAGCGGGCGAGTCGCTGGAGGGGAATTTCCTCTTCGTAGGTCCAGAGGCCCTGCAGGTCCGGCTCGCCCCAGGGTGTCCGGGCCTCCTCCGGGTTGGTCGACGTGGGCCGGAGCAGCATGACCGCCGCCAGGATGGCTGCCACTCCGCCAATCACCGCGAGAAGTCGTTTGACCATGTGTAGACCTCCCGACTGTAGGCGCGCGTTTCCCGTGTCGCAGCAGCGTTGTAACGCCGGGGCCTCGTCCTGTCAACGGTCCATCAAGTCGCTGGAGAAACGGACCGAAAAGGCGCAGAATGTGGGGTCCAGGAGGGAAGCTCAATGAGGCGTCATTCCCTGGTGCTCCTGTTCCTGCTGGCCGCCGGCGCGCCGCAGGCGTACGGCCAGCAGGCGGCCGACGGTCTCACCGAGCAGCAGCGTCTGGGCCGTCAGGTCGTGGCGCAGGCGTGCGGGGTGTGCCACCTGCCGCCCGCCCGCGGCGCGGGGACCTATGGTCCTGCGTTGAGCAAGGCGAGCGGCGGCGGCAAAGACGATCTGATGCGGAAGATCATTCAGGAAGGCACTCCACGCATGCCGGCGTTCCGGTATTTTCTTCAGCCAGCCGAGATCGACGCGGTGATCGCGTACGCCCGGACCCTCCCGCCGCCCGCCCCGGCGCCGGCGGTGGCTCGCTGACCTGTAGGGTGTAGGGCGGGGGCCGCGAAGCGGACCCGCCGAATGAAGAGGAGAAGCGTTATGACGAAGCTGCGAACCCTGCTCCTGGTGGGAGCGGCCAGTCTGCTGGTTGCGACCGGGGCCCGAGCCGCCGACCACGCGCTCGCCGGCGCCATCGCCTCTCCGTCTGGAGAGAAGCTGGGGGGAGTGACGGTCTACGCGAAGATGGAAGGCTCGACCGTCACGACCACCGTCTACACCGACGAGAGCGGTTCCTACTACTTCCCGCCGCTTCCGGCCGGCAAGTACCGGGTCTGGGCCCAGGCGCTCGGCTTCGAGCCCGCCAGGAGCACGGTGGATCTCTCCGCGCGCCGTCGTCAGGATCTCGTGCTGCGGCCGATGACCGATCCGGAGCGCCGCATCCGGCAGATGCCGAGCGAGATGCTGGCGGCCGCGCTGCCCGAGGCGACTCCCGACGACGCCCGGATCAAGAAGATCTTCTTGAACAACTGCACCGCGTGTCATCCGCCCGGCTATATCCTGCAGTTCCGATTCGACGAAGCCGGCTGGAACAAGGTGGTCAACCTGATGAAGGTGATCCCGGGCACCGGCGTCTATCCCGGCCCCAATGCCCGGGTCAATCAGATCATGGACCGCAACCAGAAGGAGCTGGTCGCCTATCTGACGCGCGCGCGGGGGCCCGGCGAGACGTCGATGAAGTTTCCGCCGCGTGCGCGGCCGGCGGGCGAGGCGGCGCGGGTCGCCTGGAAGATCTATGACCTGCCGCTCAACCCCGAGGCGGGCATCGGGACCAAGTACAACGACAACGACGGATCGACCGACTGGGCGCTCGGACAGCCCTCCAAGCTCGGCGAGCTGCCGCACGACGGCGGCATGGGGCTCGATGGGAATCTGTACTACACCGTGAACAATCCCAACCGAGGCGTCACGATCGGCAAAGTCGACGGCAGGACCGGCGAGGTCACCTACCTCAAGGTCGACGGCCGCAACGGCGAGGCGGCGACCGCGCACGGGCTGACGCGCGACGGGCAGGGGAACTTCTGGTTCGACGTCAATCCCGGCCGACGCGCTCTCGGCAAGCTCGAGACGAAGACCGGCAGGATCACCGTGTACCAGACGCCTGCCCAGATGACGCCGCTCGGCGGCGCGGTGACGCTCGATGTGGACGGCAAGGGGAAGATCTGGGCGTCGGCGCCGGAAGGCGCGGTGCGCTTCGACCCCGCCACCGAGACGTTCACCGCGTACACGTCGATCACGTCCAAGAGCGCGAAGGGGGCCGTCGCCACCTACGGCGCCGCGGGCGACCGGGACGGCAACGGCTGGTGGGCGCAGATGGCGCTCGACACCATCGGCACGGCCAACGGCCAGACCGGCCAGGTGTCGGAGATCAAGCTCTCGCCGGTGAACGCCGAGATGGAGAAGGTGAAGCCGGAGGACCGGGAGTTCTACTTCAACTTCAACGAGCTGAGCTTCAACACGCCGGTCCCCTGGTCGCAGGGGCCGCGGCGCATGGGCACCGACAAGAACGCCGACGTCCTCTGGGTGGGGAACTCGTGGGGCGCGTCGCTGACGCGGATCGACACGAAGACGCGCGAGACGACCTACATCCCGCTGCCCAGTTCCGCGCTGCAGCCGTATCACATCGCGGTGGACAGCCGGCACAACGCGTGGGGCGATCTCTGGACGGCGGATCAGCTCTTCAAGTACGACCCGGCGGCGAACCGATTCACCCTCTTCGACCTGCCGGTGCACGGCACCGAGATTCGCCACATCTCGCTCCTCGAGCGCGACGGGCGGCTCCAGGTGATCGTGCCGATCTACCGGGCGAGCCAGATGGGCGTGATGACGGTCCGCACCGACGCGGAGCTGTCGGCTCTCCGGGCGCAGGCGCGGTAGCCTTCTTTTACGGGCGCGCCGCTGCTATGCATAGCCGCG
>MELF01000040.1:56117-63156 GCA_001767525.1 Acidobacteria bacterium RIFCSPLOWO2_12_FULL_68_19
GGTTGTTCGGGTTTCCACCCATGCAGTTGCCGCCGAACGACAGCAAGCGGGAGTTTGGAGGCGCCTTCGCCGATCGTCCGAACAGAAGAAGGGTGTTGGGTATCCCGGTCGTCTGGCACGATCTCGCCTTGAGCCTGGTGTACTCTGCTGCGATCGCCGCCTGGTTATTCGTTCTTGGTGCCGGCATTCTGAGACGTTTCTTGCATCTCTGCCCAGCGCGAGGCGATACCCTGCTCTTCTGGATCACGGTGGTAACGTGGCTGGCCGCGTTTGTGATTCTGATTGCCCTCGCTCGACAAAACGACGACGAGACGGAGCGGATCTCTGAGTGGATCGACCATCAACCAATTGGGGCTCTGGTACCGAATCGGCCTAACCCGCTGCACCCGCCCGGCGTTCTCAGCGCGGATCGCGTGTCCGACGTGCGGGGCGGTCAACGTGTACGAAGAGTCTCAGCAGCCGAGTTTTTGGGCCGCCTCACGATGATTCAGCAACATGGCGCTTTAGCCCACTACCCGCGGTTCGTGTCGGCGCGCATTTACTTGGCAGGGGTGTAGGATCCGATCATGAGAGTTGCCACCGGCAGAGTCGTCGAAGGAAAAGTCGTGGTTGAGGGCGAACGATGGGCCGAGGGCGCGGTCGTAACAGTCGTCGCCAGAGACGACGAGGACACGTTCGATGTATCCGCCGACGAGGAGCGCGCACTTCTTGAGGCCATGGCCCAGGCCGACCGCGGTCAAGTCGTGTCCTGGGAAGCGTTGCGAGAACAGCTGCGCCGCTCCGCGTGAGCCCTCCGCTGCGGATCGAGATCACCGAGGACGCACGGAGGCAGCTTGTTGCGGCTGCTGCGTGGTGGTCTGCGAACCGACCTGCGGCACCGGGAGCAGTTCTTGAGGAACTCGACCACGCTCTGGCGTTGCTGTGCGTGCAACCTGAGATGGGCACACGGGCGCGCGGCGCCAGATTATCTGGGGTGCGGCGCGTCACGCTTTCGCGGATTCGCTACTCCCTGTACTACCGGGTTACGGAGAATGCTCTCCAAGTGCTCGCTCTCTGGCATGCGAGTCGTGGTCACGGGCCGAGCCTGTGAACGACGGGCCGCCAAACCCCTATCAGCCCTCCGCTCGTCGAGGGCACAGATCTTTTCAGGCCGGTCGTCGAATCACGAAGATGCGTGACCGCAAAGCGATAACCGCCCCCACACGGAGCCCAGGTCGTGTCCCGTCACGTGGTCCGAGAGTCGCGCGCGTAACCTGCAGACGGGTCGCGCCGGCCGCCGGCGTCGCCTCCAGCCGGCGAAAGTGGACGTATACTCGACACGCTTCGAACGGAGGCAGACATGATCAAGCTCACGTTGGCGCTCGTGCTCTCTCTTGGCCTGGCTGCGGGCGCGTACGCCCAGGAGCGGATGGGGCCCGTCCCGGCCGAGAAGATGACGGACGCGCAGAAGAAGGCGGCCTCCGATCATGCCGCCGCGCGCGGATCGCTCACCGGGCCGTGGAACGTCCTGCTGCGCAGCCCTGAGCTCATGGGCCGCGTGCGGGGCCTGAGCGATTACGTGCGCTTCAACGGCGCGCTGCCGCCTCGGCTGTCCGAGTTCGTCATTCTCATCACGGCGCGGCAGTGGTCGCAGGCCTACGAGTGGAACGCCCACTATCCGCTCGCCGTCAAGGGCGGCCTCGCGCCCGAGATCGCCAAGGCGGTCGCCGACGGCCGGCGTCCCCACGGAATGGCCGAGGACGAAGAAATCCTCTACGACTTCTGCACCGAACTGCTCCAGAACCGCAGCGTGAGCGATCCCACCTACGCGCGGGTGGTGGGGAAGTTCGGCGAGCGCGGCCTCCTCGACACGATCGGCCTCATGGGCCACTACTCGCTCATCGCGATGGTGCTGAACACGGCGCGGACGCCGCTGCCCCCGGGCGGGCCGGCGCCGCTCGCGGCCTTTCCCCGGTAGGAGCGTGATGGCCGCAGCCACGCTGACCTTCGACCAGGTGCACCTGGGCGTCCCCGACCCCGAG
This sequence comes from Acidobacteria bacterium RIFCSPLOWO2_12_FULL_68_19, assembly GCA_001767525.1. Taxonomy (GTDB): domain Bacteria; phylum Acidobacteriota; class Vicinamibacteria; order Vicinamibacterales; family UBA2999; genus MELF01. The sequence continues at coordinate 58,139 of MELF01000040.1, forward strand.
GCCGCGGCGCGCTGGTACGTGCAGGCGCTCGGCGCCGCGCCGGGCGAGCACGTCGACCGGGTGTGGTTCGACGCGGTGCGCGTGATCTTCCTGAAGAACCAGTCGCCCGTCCCGAGCGAGGGGGCCGCGATCGATCACTTCGCCTTGTCGTACGCCGACGTGGCGGCGCAGACCAGCGCGTTCGAGCGCGCCGGCGTCCGCGTGAGGACGCCCCCCTCGGATCTACCCGGGCTCGGGACGCATGCGGTCATCGAGGACCCGTGGGGATCGAAGATCCAGCTCGTCCAGGATCCGGAGCGTCTCGGCTTCCACCACATCCACCTGCGGGTACCGGATCCCGAATCGGCGCGCCGCTGGTACCTGGAACGGTTTGGCGGCACCCGGGCGCGGCACAAGGGCACGCTGGACGGGCTGCGGTACGGGGACGTGTGGATGTTCCTCGACGCCGGCGCCGCCCCACCCAGCCGCGGACACGCCATCGACCACGTGGGATGGCGCATGCCGGATCTGCTCGCGAGCGCCGCTGAGCTGAAGGCCAAGGGCGTGACCTTCACCTCCGAGCCGTACGCCGGCCCGCAGGCGCCGCACGCACCCGTGCTGATGTCGTTCATCGAAGACCCGTGGGGCGTGAAGATCGAGCTGCTCCAGCGGCGATCGTAGACGATCGTCGTTCACACTTCTTCGTTCTCCCTTCTCAGTTCGTGTTCGAGGTTCGTGTTCGAGGTTCGGTTGCGCTATGATGCCGGGCGATTCGCCCCCTCGAGGAACTGGATGACCCAATCCCTGGTTCGATTGAGCGCCGTGACCGGTGTCGTCGCGTGCCTCGGCTCGTTCATGGCGCCTGCGACCTACGCCCAGCGCGGCGCCGTGTCCGGCCAGTGGCCGAGCGCCGGCGGCGACAACGGCCAGACGCGGTACGCGCCGCTCGATCAGATCGCCCGCGACAACGTGAAGGATCTGCGGCTCGCGTGGACCTTCCGGATGGACAACTTCAGCAGCCCCGCCGAGGCGCGGAGCCAGACCTCTCCCGTCATGGCGAACGGACGCCTGTTCTTCACCGCGGGTGGCAATCGCGCGGTCGTCGCCGCCGATCCCGGCACAGGCGAGATCCTCTGGGTGTGGAAGAACGAGGAAGGCGTACGGGCCGCGCGGGCGCCGCGCCGCGGGTCCGGGCGCGGTGTCGCGTACTGGTCCGACGGCCGCGACGAGCGGGTCGTGACGGTCACGCCCGGCTTCCGCCTGGTGGCGCTCGAGGCGAGGACAGGGCGTCCCGCCGCCGGCTTCGGCCAGGAGGGCGTCGTCGATCTGTTCGAGGAAATCGATCCGGCCGTGGATCTGACCGGGACGGTCGGCAACTCGTCGCCGCCGGTCGTGGTCGGCGACACCGTGATCGTCGGCCCGGCGCACGCCCAGGGAGCCCGCCCGCCGTCGATGCGCAACACCAAGGGCGACGTCATGGCGTTCGACGTGCGCACCGGGAAGAAGCGCTGGCAGTTCCACACCATCGCCCGCGCCGGCGAGCCGGGACACGAGACGTGGCTCGAGGACTCGGCGGCCTACACGGGCAACGCCGGCGTCTGGACGACGTTCGCCGCCGACGAGGAGCTCGGGTACGTCTATCTGCCGGTCGAGGCCGCGACGAGCGAGTACTACGGCGGGCACCGGCCCGGAAACAACCTCTATTCATCCAGCCTGGTCGCCGTCGATGTCAGGACGGGCCGGCGTGTCTGGCACTATCAGCTCGTCCACCACGACATCTGGGACTACGACATCTCCTCTCCGCCTCTGCTGGCCGACATCGTGGTGGCGGGCACGCCGGTCAAGGCGGTCGTGCAGCCGACCAAGCAGGGCTACCTGTACGTGTTCGACCGCGTGACCGGGCGGCCGGTCTGGCCGATCGAAGAGCGTCCCGTGCCGCAGACCGACGTGCCCGGCGAGTGGACCTCGCCGACCCAGCCGATTCCGGCCAGGCCGCCCGCCTTCGACCGGGTCGGCTTCACCGACGACGACCTCATCGACTTCACCCCGGCGCTGCGGCAGGAGGCGATCGAGCTGCTGCGGCCCTACCGGATGGGTCCGCCCTACCTTCCGCCGTCGCTGATGGACGCCCCCGACGGGACGAAGGGGGCGATCATGCTGCCGGGCAACCGCGGCGGCGCGAACTGGAACGGCGGCGCCGTCGATCCGGAGACGGGCTACGTCTACGTCTCCTCGGTGACGCGTCCGACGCTGCTGCAGCTCGTGAAGATGGAGAAGACCGACCTGAACTACGTGGCCACGGCGCTGGCGCCGCCGTTGCCGACGATCGACGGCCTTCCGCTGCAGAAGCCGCCGTACGGGCGGATCGTCGCCTTCGACATGAACAGGGGCGACATCGTCTGGCAGATGGCCAACGGCGACGCGCCGCCGGCTGTCAAGAACCATCCGAAGCTCGCCGGCGTCACGGTGCCCAGGACCGGCAGCATCTCGCATGCCGGGCTGCTGGCCACCCGAACCCTCCTTTTCGCCGGCGAAGGCGACGGCGGCATGCCGGTCTTCCGCGCGCACGACAAGCGGACCGGCGAGATCGTGTGGGAAACCCGGCTTCCCGCGGGGCCGCAGACCGGATTGCCCGTCACGTACATGCACGGCGGTAAGCAGTACATTGTGTTTGCGACCGGCGGCAGCGCGCAGACGGCGACGCCCGCGCTGCTCCTCGCCTACGCGTTGCCCGATCGCCCGTAGGGCGTTCTCAGGAGGAGACTCGATATGTTCCGCATCTCCACACGCATCGTCGTTGGGTGTCTGTGGGCGCTCGTGCTCACGGGAGGCCTCGGAGTGGCGCGGTTGGCGGCCCAGGCGCCGCCTGACGGCGCGGTCATCGCGCTCACCGGTGTCCGGATCATCGACGGGATCGGAAAGCCGGCGGTCGAGCGGGGAACGATTCTGGTGAGCAACGGCCGGATCACCGCGGCCGGCGCCTCCGTGCCGGTGCCCGCGGGCGCCACGCGGATCGACCTCGCCGGCAAGACCGTCATGCCCGGCATGATCAACGCGCACGCCCACGTCCAGAACCAGACCAAGACGATGCCGATGCGGGACGACCTCGTCCGGCGCCTGCGTCTGTACGCGTCGTACGGCGTGACCACCGCGGTGAGCCTCGGCCAGGTGGACACGGCGGAGCAGATGGAGGTCGTCCGGCTGCGGGACGAACAGGACCGAGGCGCGCTCGACCGGGCGCGGGTGTACACCTCGGGGCCGAGCATCCGGGGGCTGAAGACGGTCGAGGAAGCCCGGCAGACCGTCGACCGCTACGTCGACCAGAAGGTCGACCGCATCAAGACGCACGTGACGCCGCAGATGACGCCCGATCAGTACGCCGCGCTCATCGACCAGGCGCACACGCGCGGCATGCGGGTCGCCGCGCACATCTTCACGCTCGATGAGGCGAAGATGGTGCTGGAGCGGAACGTCGACCTGATCGCCCACAGCGTCCGCGACCGCGACGTCGACCAGGCGCTCATCGACACGCTGAAGAGGCGAGACGTCGGTTACATCCCGACGCTGACGCGCGATCTCTCGCTCGTCGTCTACCAGTCGACGCCGGCATTCTTCAAGGAGCCGTTCTTCCAGCGCGGCATGGCGGTGTACGGCGAGCAGGTCAAGGTCCTCAGCGATCCGGGACGCCAGGCGAAGTTCCGCCAGGATCCGCAGACAAAGGTCATCGAGAAGGCGCTCGAGCAGGGGACGCGCAACCTGAAGCTGCTGTCCGATGCCGGCGTGACAATCGCCATGGGCACCGACAGCGGCACCGACGAAGGGCGCTGGCCGGGGTACTTCGAGCAGGTCGAGATGGAGATGATGGTCAAGGCGGGGCTGACGCCGATGCAGGCGATCGTGTCCGCGACCGGCGCCGCCGCGCGGGTCTCCAAGCTCGACCACGTGGGGACCATCGCGCCGGGCAAGGCGGCGGACCTCCTGGTCCTCGACGCCAACCCGCTGCAGGACATCCGCAACCTGCGGCAGATCAACTCGGTGTGGATCGGCGGGCGCCGTCTGGGGACGACGGGAACCAACTGAACGGTCGCGGAGTGTTCGACGGAGGGGGAGGGCGTATGCGCCGCATCGGTCTGTCTGTGCGAGTCGTTGTCTACACCACCGCCGTGGTCGCCGCGGCGTGCTTCTGGGCGGTCGGGGGGGCCGCCGGCCAGGACAGCCGCGCCGGGAGCGGCGGCCCGGACCTCCAGCGCATCGACGACCTCGTCGTCGGCAACCGCATCCTGGCGAACGAGGGGATTCTCGACGGGCTCGGCCACATCAGCGTCCGCCACGACCAGCGCCCCGACCGCTTCCTGCTCTCCCGCGACCTGGCGCCGGGGCTCGTCACCGCCGCCGACTTCGTCGAGTACGACCTCGACGGCAACCCGGTGAACCCGCAGGCGCCCCGGGGCTACCAGGAGCGGTTCATCCACGCGGCGGTCTACAAGGCGCGGCCCAACGTCCGCTCGGTCGTGCACGCGCATACGCCGTCGGTGCTCGCCTTCGCGGTGTCCAGCATTCCGTTGCGGCCCATCTACCACATGGCGTCGTTCCTCGTGCCTGGGGTGCCGATGTACGAGATCCGGAAGGTGGCCGGGCACCAGGGGATGCTGGTCAACGACATGCGCACCGGCACCGCGCTGGCCGAGACGCTCGGCGACAAGGCGGTGGCGCTCATGCGCGGCCACGGCTACGTGGCGGTCGGCCCGAATATTCCGGAAGCGGTCAGCCGCAGCATCTTCCTGGACGTCAACGCGCGCGTCCAGACGCAGGCGATCGCCCTTGGCGGCACCGTGAACTACCTGACCGCCGCCGATGTCGGCCCGGGCGGCGGTCAGACCGCGCAGCCCAACCAGACGACGCAGTACCCCCGGAGTTGGCCGATCTGGAAAGAGCGCGCGATGGGAAGGTGAGGAGGGTCAGTAGTGTCCGGTTAATTTCAGGATCACTGACTTGAAAGCCAATAGTGATGCGGGGTTCTGGGCGACAGGAGGTGTCCC
>MELF01000041.1:0-16392 GCA_001767525.1 Acidobacteria bacterium RIFCSPLOWO2_12_FULL_68_19
CCCAGCGAGAGCCTGAGGCGCGATCTGCCTTGGGGCGAGATCGCCCGCTTCCGCAAACGAGAGGCGGCGCTCAGTAGTCCAGCAGGCGCGTGTACTTGACGATGAAGGACCGCCCGAGCAGCTCGTCGGGGGTGAACGGCGACGTGTCGCGCCGGTCGTTGTAGACGAGGAAGAAGCCGGTGCCGCTCCGGTTGAGCAGCGCCAGCCTGATGTTCGACGACAGGCTCGACGCCTGTTTGTTGTACTGGATGAGCCCCTGCAGGCTGGCCAGGCTCGTAAAGGCGTAGCTGACCTTCATCGGCACCAGGTCGTTTCGGAATCGGCCGCCCGCGAGCGTGATGTCGTCACGTTTCCAGCCGAGCTCCGACAGCAGCCGTGCCCCGGCGCGGAGCCCCACCGTCAGATCCCAGCCGTGGTAGTCGCCGTCGTAATAGGCGCCGACCTTGTGCGCCAGCGTCGCGCTGATGGGGTCGCTCAGATCCGTGTGCCCCTCGAACTCGCCGTAGGTCCACGCGTACTCACCCGCGGGCACGACGACGCGCCGCCCCGTGACGTCCTGGTAGATGGTGAAGGGACGCCGCGGGCGGTCCTGTCCGGTGATGAACACGTAGCCGAAGCGCGAGCCCGAGAGCGTCTGGATGTCGAAGAAGTGCCAGTGCCCCTGGGAGCTCTCCAGGCGGTTCTGGAGGTCGAGGTAGGCGGTGAAGTTCGCGTGCGGTTGAATGCGGCGGATCCAGGGCCACTGTTTTGGTTGATACCGGAGATTGGTGCGGCCTTCGACGCTGCGATAGCCTCGCCGCCGCAGGAAGCCGACCTCCGGATTGAACCGCTCGCCGACCTGCGTGTAGCCGGTGCCTCCGGTCCACACGTCGTTCGTATAGGTGTAGGACGTGCCGCCCGCGTAGTCGGTGCCACCCTTGCTCGCGGGCGACTCCGTGCGCGCCAGAAACGCCGTGTACCGCCCGTTGGTCGAGGCCTGCCAGCCGAGATCGAGCCCGTAGGCGCGATTGTAGTCGCCGGCGGGCGCGCGGTCGCCGACACCCTGCCGGCCCACGAACATCGCGCCGAACGTCGACCGTCCGACTTCCCGCTGGAGCCGCAGGACGGTGAAGTTGTTGGCCGGCGCGAGCGTCCGGCCGGTCCGCTCGTTCACGGCGCTGTCGGTCTGCATGTTCAGCAGCCCGACGTTGAAGCCGCCCAGCTTGCCGCTGAGGCGCCCGCCCGCGAGGATGTCGATCGGTTCCCCCGCGGCGGAGAGGCCGATGCGCCGCGAGAAGAACAGGTCGATGGACCGGGGCTGGCCGAGCTCGAAGAGCTGCGCGTTTTCCAGGAAGAACGGGCGCTTCTCGGGAAAGAAGAGCGGAAAGCGCGTGAGGTTCACCTGCTGCTCGTCGGCCTCGACCTGCGCGAAGTCGGTGTTCACCGTCAGATCGAGCGTCAGATCCGCGCGCACGCCCCACTTGACGTCGATCCCGACGTCGCCGGTGCGGCTGACCGTGTCGGTCCGGAGGCTCTTCTCGTCGTTGACCGCGCCGGAGACGAACGGCAGCAGCTTCACGTCGCGGCGCGCCGGCAGGGCCAGGCCGCCCAGCTTGCCGGCCACCGACACGCGGTGCAGGCTGTAGCCGCGCGGCACCGGCGAGAGGAACACCTGCTCGTTCTTGCGGCGGATGTTCCGGAGGACGTTGACGCCCCAGGTCCGCTCCTGCCCGGGGCTGTACCGCAGCGTCTTGAGCGGGATCGCGAACTCCGCCTCCCAGCCGCGCTCGGTCATCTGCGTCCGCACGATCCAGTCGGCGTCCCAGTTCAGGTTGAAGCCGCCCCGGTTGCTCTGCCCGGCCTGGCCCTCCGCCATCACCTGGCCGTCGTACTCGATCCCGAACGGGTTGGTGCCGAAGATGAACGCATTCTGGCCGTCGTTGAAGGTGTCGAGCAGGACCTGGATCGAATCGGTGTCGTCGAGATCGGCGTCGCGGCGGCTCTGGCTGACGACGATGTCGTCGGGACTCGAGTCGAAGCAGATGACGGCGATGTAGAGGGTCTGCCGGTCGAGCAGGAATCGAACCTCCGTCCGCTCGGTGGCCGGCGCGCCCTCGTCCGGCTCCTGCTGCACGAACGCGCTGAACGGCGGCACCTGCTGCCAGAGCGGTTCATCGACACGGCCGTCGAGGACCGGCCGCGCGTTTTCGAGCGGCCGGCCGACGGTCAGTTGCGGGATTGTCGAGGCGGCCTGTTGGGCGGCTGCACCCGGTGGCGTGGCCGCGGCGAGCATTGCACCGGCGACGACGACCGAAACCGCTATGCGGGCGGACCTAACGAGTACGAAATTCGCGTACCGGCCCACATAGCGGTCCAGACGTCGGAACGGAGCGTGCATCTCCTGCTATCTACGGGATCGTCGTCCGGCTTATTTACCAGAGAACATCTTGTTCTTCACCGGCGCGCCCGCGCGGAACTCGTGTGACATGTTGTAATAGCCGGCCGTCGCCAGCGTGACGGTGATCGCCTGGTCGCTGAGATTTTCCCAGTACCAGCCGTGAATGCCTGAAAAGGGCGCCGTCAGCGTGCCGGACGCCTCGCTCGCCTGCGCTTTCTCGTAGGTCTGCGCGTAGCCGCGCGGCGCGCCGTCCGGTTCGGCGTGGAACTCGTAGGCGACCGGCGTCGGCGTGCGCCACGAGTAGAGCAGCGCCTCGCCCTTGTCGAGCCGGTACTTGTACTCCATCCCCTCGCGCGGCCCCACCGTGAACTCCACGGTCTCGGTGTGGAAGGCGCGTTCCTTGGGAACGATGAGCGCCGCCTGTCCGGCGCCGCTGGCGGCCGCCTGCTCGATCGCCTCCACCTGCTGCCCCGTGAGGCCGAGATCCAGCAGCCCCATCTTCGCGCCCGTGCCGAGCGGGTCGACGCCGAATTCCGCCGGCAGCACGAACATCACGAGGATCAATCCCGCGACGAGCAGCGCGGCGCCGGCGGCGGCCGCGGTGCGATGCCGGATCCTCGAGAGCGATTCTCTGTTGTCAGCCATGCCGTCACACCGCCAGGAAATAGCCGGAGAGCTGGTAGCCGATGAGCAGGAATCCACACGCCATCACGGCGGCATTGGCGGCGAAGGCGTAGTGCAGGAAGCCGCTCCGCGTGCGCCAGTAGGTCAACGCGATCAGGATGCCGGTCAGCGCCAGCCCCTGTCCGATCTCGACGCCCACGTTGAAGCTCACGATGTTGGCGACGAGCCCGGTGGGGGCGAGGGTGAACTCCTGGAGCTTGGTCGCGAGGCCGAAGCCGTGGAAGAGGCCGAAGACGAGCACCGCGAGCCGGGTGTCGGGCTGGACGCCGACGAACCGCGTGAAGCCGTCCATGTTCTCGAACGCCTTGTACACCACGGAGAAGCCGATGATCGCGTCGATGATGTACGGATTGGCGTGAATGCCGCCCAGCACCCCGGCCAGCAGCGTGAGGCTGTGGCCGAGCGTGAACAGGCTCACGTAGAGGAGGACGTCGCGGAGGCGGTACAGAAAGAAGATGACCCCCACCAGGAAGAGCAGGTGGTCGTAGCCGGTCACCATGTGCTTGGCGCCGAGATACATCAGCGGGCCGATGGCGCGGCCCTGCAGCCCCTGCAGGAACACCGCGTCCTTACCGGCGACCCCGTGCGCCTCGAGACCGGCGGCGAAGCCGGCGAGCAGCATGACCGCCGCGAGACCGACGACCTTACTGGCGCTGATACTTCGCATGGCAGGCGTCACACGTGTCGTTGATGTCCGACCCCGCGGCCAGGATGCCGTCGGTGTCCTTCGCGCCGGCCGCCCGCAGCGCCATCTGCGACCGGTCCATGAAGGCCCGCGTCATCGTAATCCAATCCCCGGAGTCGACCACCCGGCTGCCGAGGAGCAGCAGGTTGCCCGATTCGACCAGCGCCGCCGCGCTGGTGCCGATGGCCGCCCACTCCTCGTCGGTCTGGGGCGCCACTTCCTTCACCCCCGCGGCGCTGACGAAGGTGCCGACGGCGTTGTAGATCACGAGCGCATTCGGCTGGACGATGCCGTTCATGATCTGCGCGACGCTGGCGACCGGCGCGGTGGCGGGGGCCTCCTCGGCCGGCGCCGCCTGCCTCGACGCGCGGGCGCCGGCAATCACGAATCCGATCCCGCTGATGAACAGCGCGACGCTGACGAGGAACAGCCAGGGCAGAGCTCGCATAGGGACCCCCGCATTCTGACATACCGGGCTTTCTGGACAGGAATGCAGGATCTCGTCTGGTGTCTTGACTCTCATGCACCGAACCGGAACAATGCGCCCTGTGGCACGTAGGCTGATCGCCGCGGGACTCTGTGCCGCCCTGCAGGTGGGCGCGTGGTGTGCACCGCTGGTGCATGCTCACCTCGACGACCACCACGACGATCACCACGACGCGCCCGCCGTCCACGCGCATTTCGGCGGCCATCCGCAGGGCCCGGATAGCATCGGACATCACGTACGCGGGTACGTAGCGTCCGGCGTCAGAGGGACCACGGACCAACCGGCGATCGGGTCGCAGGACGAGCCCGAGCAGACGACACGGCTGCAGATCTTCGTCGCGGTCGCGGCGGCCGCGTTCGCCACCCCCGCGCTGCCGCCGGCGCGCTTTACGCTGCCGCCGGCGCTCGCATCGGGCCCGCGCCGGCTGCCCGATCTCGTGCGGAGCCACGGCCCCCCCGACCTTGGCCGCGCCGAGTCTCGCGCCCCTCCCACCTAATTCCGTCCTGGTCTGACGGCTCGCTGGCCGTCCTCCTGTCGTCCCTTCGTTTCAGCCGAGGTGTTATGCGTAGAGCGGTTTCTCTGGCCGCCCTGGCCGTCGTCGTTGCGTCGTCTGGTGCCGGCGCGCAATCGTTGATGCTCACCGAGTCCGAGGCGCTGGCCCGCCTGGCCACGAACAGCCCGCGCGTGCCGGCTATCCGCGCCCTCGTCGATATCGCACGGGTCGACGTCCTGGCGGCCGGCCGGTGGCCGAATCCCCGCGTGAACTGGGATCGACAGTCGGTCGCCGGCGTGACGGAGCATTACCTCACCGTGTCGCAGCCGCTGCCGATCACCGGCCGGCGGCGCCTGGACGTGCAGGCGGTCTCGGCGCTCGTGTCAGCCAGCTCGAGCCGAGTCGAAGACGAGGTGCGCCGCCTGCGGGCCGACCTGCGACTGGCGTTCGCGGAACTGCTCGCCGCGCAGGCCCGGGAACGCGAGCTGACGGCGGCACGGGACCGCCTGCGCGAGCTGAGCGGGGTGCTGGCGAAACGGGAAGGCGAGGGCGACGCGGCCGGCTTCGATCGGCTCCGGGCCGAGCGCGAGGTGCTCGACGTCGAAGCAGACCTCGTCGTCGCCGCCACCGAGCGCGCGCGCGCCCAGGGGACGCTCGCGGGCTTCTTCGCGGCGGGCACCGACCCGTCGCAGATTCTGGCGGTGGATCGCCCAGCATCCGCGCCGGCCGTTCCGGCGCTCGACGCGCTGCTCGAGCAGGCCGAGTCCACGCGCGGCGACCTGGTCGCGTACCGGCACGAACTGGAGGCGGCGCGCTTGGCTGCCCGCGCCGCCGGCCGAAGCCTCGTGCCGGAGCCGGAGATCGTCGTGGGGACGAAATCCTCGACGGCCTCGAGCGGCGGTGTCGGGAGCGCCCTGACGATGAGCGGAGGCGCCAGCGGGCCGGTCGTCGCGGTGCATGCCACGATCCCGCTCTTCGACCGCGCCCGGCCCGAGCGTGCGCTGGCGGCCGCGCAGGCGGCCCGCGCCGAAGCGGGCGTGGCCTCGCTCCGCGCCGTGCTGCGTGGTCAGGTGGCGGCCCTGCGTGACGCTGTCCTGCAGCGGCGCGCGGGAGCCGACCGCTATCGTGCGGAGGCGGTGCAGAGCGCCGCGCAGATCGAGCGGATCGCGCAGGTCGCCTACGACGCCGGCGAACGAGGCATCCTCGAATTGCTCGACGCGTACCGTCTCGGCGCCTCCGCCCGCGTCCGTCAGACGACGCTCGATCTCGGGGTGCGCCAGGCGGAAATCGAGATCGAATTCGCAACCGGCTGGGAGATTCCACTATGAGCACGAAACTGCTCGCGGCCGCGCTCGTGGCCGCGCTCGGCGTGACCGGCTGCGCCAGGCCGGGCGCGCCGAGCGACGCCGGCGCCGAGCTGCCCACCGTGGCCGTGACCGGGTGGACGGAGAAGACCGAACTCTTCATGGAGTACCCGCCGCTCGTCGCAGGGCGGACGGCGGTGTACGCCGTACACCTGACGCGGCTCAGCGACTTCTCGGCGATGACCACCGGCCGGCCGCATCTCGAGTTCACGCCGGAGTCGGGTGGTGCTCCTGTCGTGCTGCAGGGGAACCCGCCGTCGCGTCCCGGAGTGTTCCGTGTCGAGGGTGCGGCCCCGCCCGCGGGCCGGTACCGCTGGGCGCTCATCGTCGAGGCGCCCGACCTGTCGGATCGCCACGACCTCGGGGCGGTCACCGTGTTCGCCGATGAGCCAGCGGCCCTGGCCGGCGCCGAGCAGCAGCCGCAGGAAGGCGCGGCGGCGATCTCCTACCTGAAAGAGCCTCAGTGGACCAATGGGTTCGCCACGGCGCTCGTGCAGGAAACCGACGTGCGCACGTCGATTCGTGCACCCGCCACGGTGCACCCGCTGCCGGGCGGCGAGGCGGTGGTGTCAGCGCCGGCGGCCGGCCGGCTCGCGGCCGCCGCGTTGCCGTCGCTCGGCGACCGCGTGCGCGTGGGCCAGACGCTTGCGTGGATCGAGCCGCGGCTGTCGGCGGGCGCCGACCGGGCCACGTTGGCTGCCGACGTGGCCGAGGCGCAGGCGGCGCTCGAGGCGGCGCGCGTCGAGCAGGCGCGCGCCGAACGGCTGCTGGCCGAGCGCGCCGTGCCTGCGCGGCGCGTCGAGGACGCACGTCGTGCCACCGCCATCGCGGACACGCGTCTGCGCGCCGCGGAGGCCCGCCTCGCGCAGTGGGAGGAGACGCTGCGGACCGGCGGCGGCACCGCCAGCGGCAATCGGTTTGCGCTCGTGGCGCCCATTACGGGACGGCTGGCCGCGGTGTCCGCGACCCTGGGAGCGGCCTACGAGGAAGGCACGCCGCTGTTCAGGATCGTGCGGACCGATCGCGTGGAGCTGGAGGTGCAGGTCCAGGCGGCCGACGCGGCGACGGCGCGGCAGGTGGCGGGAGTCGAACTGGAGATCCCAGGCGTGGTGGAGCCGGTCGTGCTGGAGCCTCGCCATGTGTACGATGCCGGCGTCGTCGACGCGACGACGCGCGCCCTGCCGCTCCAGATGGACGTCATCAACCCAGGCGAACGGCTGCTGATCGGCCAGGGCGGGACCGCGGTGCTGTACGGGCGCGAGCGGCGGCGCGTGCCCGCGGTGCCGAAGGAGGCGGTCCTCATGGAAGCCGGACGGCCGTATGTCTTCGTGCAGATCGGCGGCGAGCAGTTCGTGCGGCGGTTCATCGAGATCGCGTCACGCGACGGCGAGCTCGTCGGCGTGGCGAGCGGTGTCACGCCGGGCGAGCGCGTCGTGACGCGTGGCGCGTACGACGTGCAGCTCGCGGCGGCGGCCGGCGGCCTGCCGGCAGAAGGGCACGTGCACTGAGGACGAGGTCCGGCTGAAGCCGGACGCTATGTACATATGAGACGACAGTACATATGAGACCACTGATTCAATGGTCGATTGACCACCACTGGATGGTGCTTGCGCTGTCGATCCTGCTGGCGGGAGCCGGCGCGTGGACCGCCCGCTCCATGCCGGTCGATGTGTTCCCCGACCTGACCGCGCCCACCGTCACGGTCCTGGCCGAAGGCCGCGGGATGGCGCCCGAGGAGATGGAGACGCTCGTGACGTTTCCCATCGAGGCGGCGATCAACGGCGCCTCCGACGTGCGCCGCGTGCGCTCGGCGACCGCGGTCGGGATTGCCGTCGTCTGGGTCGAGTTCGACTGGGGCACCGACATCTTCCTCGCGCGCCAGATCGTCGCCGAGAAGCTGGCGCTCGTGAGCGGGAGCCTGCCGCCGCAGGTCGAGCGGCCGATCCTGGCGCCCATCTCGTCCATCATGGGCGAGATCCTGTTCTTCGCCATCTCGTCGGAGGCCGACGATCCGCTGGCGCTCCGGACCGTGGCCGACACCGTCGTGCGGCGGCGTCTGCTCGGGGTGGCGGGGGTGTCGCAGGTGACGCCGATCGGCGGCGCCGAACGGCAGTTCCAGGTCGTGGCGGATCCCGACCGGCTTCGCGCGAACACCGTCACGGTCACGGAGCTGCTGGAGGCGGTTCGGGGCGCGAGCCAGAACACGTCCGCCGGCATCTACATGGAGGGCCCGCAGGAGTACGTGCTGCAGACGATCGGACGGGCGCGGACCCCGGGGGAGATTGCCGAGACGGTCGTGGCGCTGCGCGGCCAGCGCCCTGTGCTCGTGCGCGACATCGCCGATGTCCGCGAGGGGCCCGCCCTGAAGCGAGGCGAGGGATCGCGGAGCGGCCGCCCGGCCGTCATCGTCGGCGTTCAGAAACAGCCCGGCGCCAATACGGTCGCGCTGACCGAGCGCCTGGATGTCGAGCTCGACGCCCTGCAGGAGGACCTGCCGCAGGGGATGACCATCGATCGCCGGATCTTCCGCCAGTCGGACTTCATCGAGGTGGCGGTGCAGAACGTCGTCAACGGCCTGCGCGACGGCGGCCTGCTGGTCGTCGCGATCGTCATCCTGTTTCTCGCGAATCTGCGCGGGGCGGCGATCACGCTGACCGCCATCCCGCTGTCGCTGGCCGCGGCGGTGCTCGTGCTGCGCGCCTTCGGCGCCACGATCAACACGATGACGCTCGGCGGCATGGCGATCGCGATCGGCGCGCTCGTCGACGACGCGATTATCGACGTGGAGAACGTGGTGCGCCGGCTGCGGGAGAACGCGGCCAGGCCTCCGGCGGAGCAGCAGCCCACCTCCGCGGTGGTCCGTGATGCGACGCTCGAGATCCGCACGTCGATCGTGTTTGCGACCGTCATCATCGTGCTCGTGTTCCTCCCGATCTTCGGCCTGTCCGGTGTGGAGGGGCGGCTCCTGGCGCCACTGGCGGTGGCGTACATCGTGGCGTTGATGGCCTCGCTGGTCGTGGCCATCGTGGTGACCCCCGCGCTGAGCTACGCGTTCCTGCCCGGCGCGCGCTCGATCCTGCGCGGCCACGACGGCTGGCTGGCGCGGACGCTCAAGGCCCGCTTCGTCCGGGATCTGCCGCGGGCGCTCGATCACCCGGGACTGGTCATCGGCGTCTGCGCCGTGCTGCTCGTCGGCGCCGTGGCGGCGATGACGCGGCTGGGCACGGCGTTCCTGCCGGAATTCAACGAAGGCACGCTGACCATCCAGGCGAACACGCTGCCGGGGACGTCTCTGTCCAAGTCCGATGAGATCGGCCGCCGCGTGGAGCAGATCCTGCTGGCCCAGCCGGAAGTCGTGGCCACCGCGCGCCGAACCGGCCGTGCAGAGTACGACGAGCACGTGCAGGGCGTTGAAGCGGCCGAAATCGACGTCGGCCTGCGCGACACCGGCCGGCCGCGCGAGGAGCTGCTGGCCGAGCTGCGGCGCGCGTTTGCCGGCCTGCCGGGCACGAATGTGACGATCGGGCAGCCGATCTCCCATCGGATCGACCACATGCTGTCGGGCACGCGGGCGAACATCGCGGTCAAGATCGTCGGCGACGATCTCCTGACGCTGCGCCGCCTGGGCGAGCAGGTGCGGGACGCCATGATGGGCGTTGCCGGCGCGGTCGACGTCTCGCTGGAACAGCAGACGGAAGTGCCGGTCGTGCGCTTCGTCCTGAACCGGCCGGCGATGGCCCGCTACGGCCTGCGGCCGAACGATGTGGCCGACGCCGTCGAAACGAGCCTCGCCGGCGCGGTCGTCGGGCGGATCTTCGATCGTTCGACCGCCTTCGACCTCGTGGTCAAGTTCGATCCCGCCGCGCAGGCCGATTTCGAGCGCCTCGCGGACCTGCCGGTCGACACCCCGAACGGCGGGCCGGTGCCGATCAGGCTGCTTGCCGACGTGCGCCGCGAACGGGGCCCGAACATGATCCTCCGCGAGAACGTCCAGCGCCGGATCGTGGTGTCGAGCAACGTGGCGGGCCGGGACCTCGGCAGCGTGGTCGAGGACATGCGCGCCTCCGTCGCCCGGACGGTGCCGATGCCGCCGGGCTACCGCGTCGAGTACGGGGGGCAGTTCGAGAGCGAGCAGAGCGCGTCGCGGCGCCTCCTCGTGCTCGGGATCGGCGTCATCGCCGGCGTGTTCATGCTGCTGGTGCTCGCGTTCGGCCGCCCGCGCGACGCGCTCCTCGTGATGCTCAACCTGCCGCTCGCGCTCATCGGCGGCGTGGCCGGCGTGTATCTGGCCGGCGGGGTGTTGAGCGTGGCGTCGATGATCGGGTTCATCACCCTGTTTGGGATCGCCACGCGCAACGGCATCATGCTCGTGTCGCACATCCAGCACCTGATGCGGGAGGAAGGCGTCGCCGATTTCCGGGAAGCCGTCGAGCGAGGCGCCCGCGAACGTCTCATCCCGATCCTGATGACCGCCCTCGCCGCCGGGCTGGCCCTGATTCCGCTGGCCTTCGGCGGCGGCAAGGCCGGCAGCGAGATTCAGACCCCGATGGCCATCGTGATTCTCTGCGGGCTGATGACGTCGACGCTGCTGAACATGGTGGTGGTCCCGACCATGTACCTGCGCTACGCACGCCCGCTGGGGCTCGTACGGCATGAGGGCGCGCAGGCGGCGCCCGGCGTGGCGGCCGACCGGCCTGACAGGGCACCTGGCCCGCTGAGGCCGGCGCCGGACGCGACATGACGCATCCGGGACGGCTCTGTGCTTCGACACTCTATTGCAGAGGAGGAATCATGACGACGACATTGGACCGCTATACGGCCCCAAGCGCGAATTCTGTACTCGTTGCCGGTCCGCATAGCGGCCCTGGGCGCGCGGAGCGCGCCAAGCAGAGACTGTCGACCAGCCAAGGGCGAAATCCCACACACATCGGGATATCAAGGGCCAGCCCTTGGCTGGCTCGATGGTGCGGCGCCGGCGTGCTCGCGCTGCTGCTCCCCGTCACAGCGCACGCGCACGTGAGCATCACGCCCCGCGCGTCCACGCACGGCGCCACCGAGCGGTACACGGTCCGCATCCCGACCGAGGGCAATGTGACCACGACGGGCGCCGAGCTCGACGTGCCGGAGGGCGTCATCGTCGAGGTCGTGCAGGCGCCGGCGGGATGGAAGCACGAGCTGAAGCGCCGGGACGACCGCATCGTCGCGATGGCCTGGCACGTCGAGGTGAAGCCCGGAGAGTTCATCGAGGTCGGGTTCGTCGCGCGGAATCCGCGTCAGGGCGATCGGATCGTCTGGACCCTGCGCCAGCGCTTTGCCGACGGGACCGTCACCGATTGGACCGTGGACCCCAAGGGCGCCGTGCGTCCGACGGCTGTGACGCGGCTGACGTCCGCGCCGAGGCCGTAGGAGGATGACCATGCCACGTACGACACAGGATGGAGAGAGCCCCCCCTCGGGGGAGGCGGTGTCGGTACGCGCCTTGTGGACGGCTATCGCGTGGGCGTTCGTCGTGGCGTCGGCCGTGCTCGTGGCGGTCGTCCTCCCTGCCGAGTACGGCGTCGATCCGCTCGGGACCGGCAGGGCGTTCGGCCTGACCGCGCTGTCAGCGCCGGCGTTGGCGCCGATTCCACCGCCGGAAGGCGACGCCCTCGCGCCGGTCCCCATGGGCGCCGTGGCGCTGTACCCCGGCGAGTACAAGTTCGATTCCAGGGAAATCGTGCTGGGGCCGTACGAGTACATGGAGTTCAAGTACCATCTCGCCAAGGACGCGACGATGCTGTTTTCGTGGACGGCGGGCGGTGACGTCGTCCATGATTTCCACGGCGATCCGGAAGGGGCGCCCCCCGACGCAGCGCAGTCATTCGACACCGCGGCGCGCCGACGGGCCGCTGGCAGTTTCGTGGCGCCCTTCACCGGTATCCACGGCTGGTACTGGGAGAATCCCGGAGGCGAGACGATTACGATCCGGCTGAATACGGCGGGGTTCTACACGAGCGCCCATCAGTTCCGGTACGACGGTACGCGTCAGAGGCGTGAGATCAGGGCGCTCGACACGATCACCGCGGACCACTGACACAAGGAGCGGCTGTCATGCGACAAGTTCTGATCATCGCGGTGCTCGCGATGGTCGCACCAGGATCTGCGTCAACCTTCGCGCACGATGAATTTCGCATCATCGGAACGGTGGCCAGGCACCAGAACTCCACGCTGCAGGTGAAGAACCGGGAGGGGAAGACGATCTCGGTTCGGCTCGACAAACAGACCGTGATTACGCGCGACAAGAAGAAGATCCCGCCCGCCGAGCTGAAAACGGGCCTGAGTGTCGTCGTGGACGCCTACGGCGATACCGAGGACGATTCCCTGGCGATCGAGATACGAGTCGTGCCGCCGATTGGGGCGCGGTAGTGCCGCCCGAGCATGCCGGACCCATCCATATTCGGATGTTGCTGGCTGCTGCCGCCGTGCTCGCGGCCGTGAGGGGCGACCTCTCGCGGACGCATGGAAGGCCGGAGGAGTGCACGGCCGTCGCGGGAGTCGCGAACAACCTCATGACCGGCGTCGTGCTGACCGGCACCCCGGTCACCGCAGCGTTCCTGCCGCCTGCGGCGACACCGTGACGTGCGTGGTGATTCGCGCAGGGTCCATGACGTAAATGGCGGCGGGCCTCAGCCCGACGCGGGCCTTCGATGAGATCTTCTCGAGTGCTCTTCTTGCTGCTCGTACTCCACGCCCATTCTGTTCTCGCCCTACAGGCGCCGACGACGGTGCGTGTCGAGGTGCGCGCCGATGACGCCCCGGTCCCCGACGCGGACGTGGTGATCGACGGCGTGACGTACAGGACCGGCCCGGACGGCGTGGTGGCGGCGCCGGTGCGGCCCGGAACCGTCGACATTACCGTGGTGAAAGAGGGGTTCGCGCCGCTCACGTCCGCGGTGACCGTCGCCGCCGGGCAGGCGCAGCGGGTGCTCGTCGACCTGGAAGAGCGTCCCAGCTTCGAGGAAGAAGTGGTCGTCACGGCGACGCGTACCGAGACGCGCCTGGAGGACCAGCCGATGCGCGTCGAAGTCGTCCCGGGCGAGGAGGTCCAGGAAAAGATCATGATGACGCCGGGCGACGTCTCGATGCTCCTCAACGAGACGAACGGGCTGCGGGTGCAGACGACCTCTCCCTCGCTCGGCGGCGCCACTGTTCGAATCCAGGGACTGCGCGGACGCTACACGCAGATCCTGGCGGACGGCCTGCCGCTCTACGGGGGACAGACCGGATCGATCGGGCTGCTCCAGATTCCACCGATGGATCTCGGCCAGGTCGAGGTGATCAAGGGCGTCGCGTCGGCCCTCTACGGCATGTCGGCGATCGGCGGCGTCGTCAACCTCGTGTCGCGCCGGCCGCCGGCAAAGGGACGCGAGCGCGAGATTCTCGTCAACGGCACCAGCCACGGGGGGACCGACCTGGTGAACTGGCTGGCGGGTCCGCTCGGCGAGCGCTGGGGTTACACCTTCGTCGGCGGTGTCCACGAGCAGCAGCGGTCGGATCTCGACGAGGACGGCTGGACCGACCTGCCCACGTACCGGCGGGTCGCTGCACGGCCGCGTTTCTTCTGGAGCGACGGCACGGGCCGTTCGCTGCTCGTGGCGCTCGGAGCGATGGGGGAGGAGCGGCGCGGCGGCACCACGCCTGGCCGCCAGGCGCCGGACGGCCGGCCGTTCGCCGAAGACCTCGACACGACGCGCGTGGACGGCGGCGCCGTCTGGCGCGCGACGACCGCCGGCGGGCGCGTGCTCTCGACCCGTGGCAGCGCCACCCTTCAGCGCCACACCCGCACGTTCGGCGCCGATCTCGAAGAGGACGAGCATCAGACGCTGTTCGGCGAGGCGTCCATGACCGGGACGGCGGGCCGGCACACGTGGGTCGCCGGCGGAGCGGTCCAGAGCGACCGGTACCGCGCGCGCCAGCTGCCGCGGTTCGACTACACACACGTCGTGCCGGGCGTGTTCGCCCAGGACGAGTTCCGTCCGCTGCGGCGCTTCACCGTGTCGGGCAGCGCGCGCCTCGACGCCCACAGCGAGTTCGGCGCCTTCCTCAGCCCCCGCATCTCGGCGCTCGTCCGTCCGGCGGCGGCGTGGAGCCTGCGCCTCTCGGCCGGCCGCGGCTACTTCGCGCCGACGCCGTTCACCGAGGAGACCGAGGCGATCGGCCTGACCCACGTGGCGCCGCTCGGGGCGCTGCACGCCGAGCGCGCCGACAGCGTGTCGGCCGACCTCACGTGGGCGAGGGCGCCGCTCGAAGCGACTGCGACGGTGTTCTATTCGCGCGTTCGCGACGCCCTGGCGGTGCAGGACAGCGGCCTCACCGACGTACCCGTGGCGGTCGTGAACGCGGAGGGCAGGACCCTCACGCGGGGGACCGAGTTCTTCGCGCGGTTCCACCGGGAGGGGTTCGACGTCATCGCCACGCACATGTATCTCTGGTCCACCGAGCCCGCGCCGGGCGGTGGCCGGCGGCGCGAGGTGCCGCTCAACCCGCGGCATGCGGCGACCTTCGATCTGCTGAAGCAGGTCGGTCCCGCCCGGATCGGCGTCGAGGTCTTCTACACCGGTCGCCAGGCGCTCGACGACAACCCGTTCAGGCGGGCCGGCTTCCCGCACGTCCTCTACGGGGGGCTCATCGACTGGGCCGTTGGCGGCTCGCGCGTGTACGTGAACATCGAGAACATGGGCGACGTGCGCCAGACGCGGGAGCACCCGCTCGTCAAGCCGGTTCGCGGGGCCGACCGACGCTGGACGGTCGACGCCTGGGCGCCGCTCGAGGGCCGGACCGTCAATGCCGGCGTCCGCTGGCGCTTCTGAGCCACAGGGGTCTGACCCCGGGTCTGACCCCGCGATGGCGGGCTCGGGCCGCGACTCACAGTATGATCCGTAGACTCAAGGAGGGGGTTGCAATGACTCTTCGAATTGGCGAAACCGCGCCTGACTTCGAGGCCGACACCACAGACGGCCGCATTCGCTTCCATCAGTGGATCGGCGACTCGTGGGCGGTGTTGTTCTCGCACCCGAAGGACTTCACGCCCGTGTGCACGACCGAGCTGGGCTACATGGCCAAGCTGAAGCCCGAGTTCGACAAGCGCAACGTCAAGATCATCGGCCTCAGCGTCGATCCGGTCGACAGCCACAGGCGGTGGGCGAACGACATCAAGGAGACCCAGGGCCACGCACTCAACTATCCGCTCATCGGCGACCCGTCGCTGGAGGTCTCGAAGCGATACGGCATGCTGCCGGCCGATTCCGGGGAAACGTCCGAGGGACGGACGCCGGCCGACAACCAGACCGTGCGCAACGTCTTCGTGGTCGGACCCGACAAGAAGATCAAGCTCATCATCGCCTATCCGATGACGACGGGGCGCAACTTCGACGAAGTGCTCCGGGTGATCGACTCGATCCAGCTGACGGCGAAGCACAAGGTGGCGACGCCGGTGAACTGGAAGCGTGGCGAGGACGTGATCATCGCCGGCTCGGTATCCGACGAGGAGGCGAAGAAGGTCTACCCCCAAGGGTGGACGGCGCCGAGGCCGTATCTTCGGATTGTGCCGCAGCCACGGTCGTAGTAGGCTGCCGCCGTCGCACATCGTGAGCATCGGCTGGAAGGAGGTCTCGTCATGGCTACAGCTCCGGCGGTTCGATGGGAGATGCGCGGGCGCGGGTACGAGTTCTGCAACTGCGACTTCGGTTGCGGCTGCAACTTCGGCGGGTTTCCGAACTCGAAGGACGGCAGTTGCCGCGCCTTCGTGGGGTGTCACATCCTCGAGGGAAGGGCCGGGAACATTGACTTGTCCGGCGTGAAGTGCGCCGGTATCTTCGACTGGCCCAAGGCCATTCACGAAGGCAACGGCAAGGCGGTGTTCATCGTCGATCCGTCGACCACGGACGGACAGATCGAGATGCTCGCGCAGATCTTCACCGGCAAGGCGGGCGGACTGCCGTGGGAGGTGCTGGGAGCGACCTACGAGGTCGTGGGTCTGCAGAAGGCCCGGATCACGATCGGCGGCGAGGGACGCAAGAGCACGTTCCAGGCCGAGGGCATCGCCGAGGCGCGCGGCGGCGCTTTCACGAATCCGGTGAGCGGGGAGGAGCACCTGGCCAACGTCGATCTTCCGGACGGATTCATCTGGAAGAAGGGGCAATGCGGGCGGGGTTCGTACCGGGCGAGCGCGAACGGCATCTCGATTGGCGCCGAGAACTCGAACTGGATCTTCTACGAGTTCGACTGGTCGAACGTCGCGGCGCCGGCGATGGCGTGATCGGC
>MELF01000041.1:16401-89425 GCA_001767525.1 Acidobacteria bacterium RIFCSPLOWO2_12_FULL_68_19
GGCGCCGGCGAGGCGCGCGCTGTAGGCTCCGAACGGCGCGAGCTTCTCGACGAGCACGAACACCGTGAGCGCGCCGATGACCCAGAGGTTCATGACGCCGCCGGCGAACAGCAGCAGCATGAGGGCCCAGCAGCACCCGAGACAGTAGCGCCCGTGCCCGAGGCCCATGCGGAAGGCGCCGATCGCGCCGGCGCGCCAGCGCTGCATGATGAACGACAGCGGCGAGCGGCACGCCTGCAGGCAGGTGGCCTTGAACGGCGTCAACTGGTACGCGCCGGCTGTCAGCAGCAGGACGCCGGCCGCCCAGGGACTCGCCGTTTCCATCATCGGCGTGATGAGGAACGAGTCGCTCAGCGCCCGCTGCAGGAGCGTCGCGCCGAGGCTGAAGCCCAGCCACACGAGCACGTAGCCCGCCGCCATCGCGGACACGCGCGCCACGGCTGAGCCGGCGCCGGCGCCGCGGCGCGCGACGCCGGCGTACAGCAGCAGCATCGGCGAGATGGACGGCAGCATCATGCCGGCCATCATGACGCCCCACATCGCCCAGATGAGCAGCACGTACCGCACGTCCCACGTGCCGGCCATCATCCAGGCCGACGGCCCGGTCATCGGGCCGTACATGTCGCGCGCCATCGGGACGATCCACAGCCAGCACAGGGCGGTGAGGGCGAGCAGCCCCACGGCGATGCCGATCTGCAGCTGTCTGGTTCGCGCGTCTTCTGTCATGGCCGGTGCCGCTCCATCCTAACGCGGAAGGGGCGTGGTACGATCCCGCGGGGAGAACGCAGTCGATGGAGGGGAGCGGGCGATTTCGGGTTGTGGTCAGCAAGGACGATCTGGTCTTTTCGTCCGCGCACTTCATCACCTACGCGGGGCACCGCTGCGAAGGACTGCACGGGCACAACTACCGCGCGCGGGTGACCGTCGACGGGGCGCTCGATCCCGCCGACCGTCTGGTCTTCGATTTCCTCGAGCTGAAGCGGATCATGCGGCGGCTCTGCCGCGACATCGATCATCTGGTGCTGCTGCCCACCGAGAGCGCCCGGATCGCCGTCGCCCAGGAGGGCGACGCCGTGCTCGTGGCGGTCGACGGCACGCCGCGGTACCGGTTCCCGCGGCGCGATTGCGCGCTGCTGCCGGTGGCCAACACGACCGTGGAGATGCTGGCGGCACTGCTGGCCGAACGCCTGCGGGCCGCGCTCGAGGCGCTCGGTGCGAGCCGGCTGACCGCGATCGAAATGGAGGTCGAGGAGAACTTCGGCCAGTCTGCGATCTATCGGATGGAGTTCTAGCACTGACGGTTGCCGGTCGCTACGCCATGCGGCGCGCCCGCAGATGGACGAGGACGCCGACGAGCACGGCATAGAGGCACGTAATGACCGACAGCCCCATGAAGCGCCCGTACGCGGCGCGGCCCATGAGGTCGAAGGTCGTCAGGCCCGCACCGGCCAGGCACCCGACCGTGAGGATCTGGAGCGGGCGTTCGAGACGCGGCAGCGCGTTGACGAGCAGCACGACGGCGGGCGTCGAGACGAGCAGCACGTAATCCCATCCCTGCGGCGCGAGCAGGACGACCAGCGTGAGCAGCAGGGCGACTTCGAGGTATTCCGGCTGCGCCACCGCCGGGTGGCGCAGCCGAACCACCGCGCCGAACGCCGCCACGAGCGCGAGACTGGTGGCGAGCGCCATCCCGCTGGCGGCCGGCCCAGGGCCGATCCATTTCGCGTACATCGCCGCAATCGACACGTTGTCCGGATTGGTGAGCAGGGGCGGCGTCGAGCTGGTGACCGTGTCCCACCATGCCCGGAGCAGTTCCACGTTGCCAGTGGTTCCGTAGACGAGCGCCGGCGCGGCGAGGGCGGCCGCCAGCAGCATCGCGCACGCCGCAGCGGCCCGGAAGCGCCGGGCGCCCAGCAGGTACGGCAGGAACACGACCGCGTACGGCTTGAGGAGCGCGGCCGCGGCGAAGGCGGCGCCGGCGCCGCTGTCGCGTCGTCGCAGCAGGAGCGCGAGGCCAATCACCGCCAGAAGGGCAACGAGCAGGTTGATCTGGCCGAGCAGCAGCTCGCGCGCGTAGAACTTGCCGAGGGACAGGAGCGCGGCGCCGACGAGCAGCGACGACGGCACGGCACGGTGCGGGAGTTCGCCGACCGACAGCGCGACCAGGCCGACGAGGGCTCCGACCGAGAGCGCGAACCAGGCCGCCTTGGCCGCCGTGACGGGAACGGCCGCCAGCGGTACGAAGACGAACGCCGTCGCCGGGAAGTACTTGAACTGGTAGTGGCCGTCCGTGGCGCGGTAGAGCGGCTCGCCGGCCGCGGCGCGGGCGCCGGCGGTCCGGTACACCTCGAAGTCCGGCATACTGCCGCCGATCCGGAGCACGAACGCCGCCGCCGCGAGGCAGCCGGCCAGTGCCACGACCACCAGGAGCACGGCCCTGCGCATCGCCGGCAGTCTAGCCGATTGACCGGTCGCTCGGACCGGCCGGGCCGGAAGTTTGCCCTATACACGGGCCGCCGCCGGGGTATACATTCTCGGGGCGGGGTGGCCCTTGGACCGCTATACGGCCCCTTGCGAGAATTTTGTACTCGTTGTCCCGCGCGGGCGGGCCGTATAGCGGTCCTAGGCGCGCGATGCGCGCCAAGAAGACACTGGCAACCAGCCGAGGGGCTCTGCCGGGGGATATCAAAGGGCAGAGCCCCTTGGCTGGTTCCACCCCCACCTACCCGCCTGTGCGGAGGTATGCGGAGGCTGACATGAAGCGATGCGTCATCGGTGGCCTGGTCGTCGCAGCCGTGCTGACTGCCGGCGTCGGGTTCGCCCAGAACAAGGCCAGGGCGGAGAACGTCCCGGAGATCCCGTTTGAATCGGTACCGAACTTCTTCAAGATGCCGCCGGACGTGTACTTCGGCGAGAGCATGGGCGTCGCCAGGAACTCGAAAGGCAACATCTTCGTCTACCACCGCCGCGACGATACGCGCCTGTTCGAATTCGATCCGAACGGCACCTTCGTGCGTGAATGGACCCCGGGATTGTACGGGTTCGAATTCGCGCACAAGGTCCGCGTCGACCGGGACGACAACGTCTGGGTGGTCGACGAAGGGACGAACATGGTGATCAAGTTCAACCCCGAAGGGCGCGTCGTGATGGTGCTCGGGCGCCGTCCGGAGGCGATCGAGGGCGCCGTCGAGACGCCCGAGGGCGACCCGCCGGCCGACGAGCGGTACCTGTTCGGCCGTCCGACCGACGTCGGGTGGGACGGGCAGGGGAACATCTTCATCTCCGACGGCTACATCAACCACCGGGTCGTGAAGTTCGACAGGAACGGGCGGTTCATCCGCAAGGTGGGCAGCAACCTGCGGGGGAGCGAGCCGTACCAGTTCAACACGCCGCACTCGCTGGCCGTCGACGCGCAGGGGAACGTCTACGTCGCCGACCGCGGCAACCAGCGGATTCAGGTGTTCGACAACAATCTGGTGCTCCGGGCGATCTACGACAACGTCGGCAACCCGTGGGAGGTGTGCATCTCGCCGGGGCCGCACCAGTACCTCTTCTCGTCGAACTCGAACCCCGACTCGAACACCCCGGCGAGTTCGTGGGACATCACCGGCGAGATCTACAAGATGGAGCTCGACGGCCGCATCGTCGGCAAGTTCGGCCGCGCGGGCAAGGCGCTCGGCCAGTTCCAGACGGTCCACGGCATCGACTGCCGCAACCCGGACGAGCTGATTATTTCCGAGATCTCGGCGTGGCGGGTGCAGAAGGTCCGTCTCCGTCAGACCACCACGACATCGAGCCGCTGAGGGAGAGTGCCATGAAACGTCTGCTTCTCGTGTCCCTCGCCGCGGCGGCCGTCGCGCTCGGGGTGTCGGTATCGGCGCAGTTGAGCTTTCCGGAGATTCCGTACGACGCGGTCGATCCGCTGGTGCTCACGCGCGACGTGTACATCGGGGAGGCGGCCGGTGTCGCCACCAACTCGAAGGGCGACATCTTCGTCTACACGCGCACCGGCACGCCGCACATCGCGACGGCCGGGTCGCGGAACGTCTCGCACGGCGGCGCGCGGCTCCTCCAGTTCGACCGCACCGGGAAGTTCGTCCGCGAGATCGGCCAGGGCGTCTACGGCTTCCT
Organism: Acidobacteria bacterium RIFCSPLOWO2_12_FULL_68_19; assembly: GCA_001767525.1. Taxonomy (GTDB): domain Bacteria; phylum Acidobacteriota; class Vicinamibacteria; order Vicinamibacterales; family UBA2999; genus MELF01. Next base: position 20,533 of record MELF01000041.1, read on the forward strand.
CGAGGCGCAGCAGGTGCGCGTCGACACGCAGGACAACGTCTGGGTCGTCGATCAGATGTCGAGCCAGGTGATCAAGTTCGATCCCAACGGCCGCGTGCAGATGGTGTTCGGCCGCAAGCCGGAAGCGATGCGCGTGCCGAACCTCCCGCTCTCGACCCTCGCCGACACCTACGCGCTCGTGCCGCGGCAAGGCAAGCCGACGCCCGCCGGGCGAGGGGCCGGGCCCAACGCGCCGCCGGGATCGGCGGCCCCGGGCGAGAACTTCAACCGTCCGACCGACGTCGCGTGGGATTCGAAGGGCAATATCTACGTCTCCGACGGCTACGGCAATTCCCGCGTCGCGAAGTACGACCCGAACGGCAAGTGGCTCAAGAACTGGGGCTCGACCGGTACCGAGACCGGCCAGTTCCGGGTGGTCAAGGGAATCGTGATCGACGCCGCCGACAACGTCTACGTCGCCGACCGGGACAACCGCCGGATCCAGGTGTTCGATACCGAGGGGACCTTCAAGACGCAGTTCCGCAACGTCGGCTCGCCGTGGGCGATCTGCGTCACGCCGGGGCCGCGGCAGTTCCTGTACGTCTCGAACTCGAACCCGCCCAACAACCTCGACTACGACGGCGAGATCATCAAGATGTCGCTCGACGGCCGCATCGTCGGGAAGTTCGGCCGGGCCGGAAAGCTGCTCAAGGAGTTCGGCACCGTCAACTCGATCGACTGCCGGAGCGAGAACGAGCTCTACGTCGGCGAGATCGGGAACTGGCGGGTGCAGAAGGTGACGCTCAAGCCGGCGGCGGGAACGCAGTAACTCGACGTGCCTGGAGCGCCGAGGCGCCTCGCGCGCCGGCGGCGCTCCAGGCGCCTTCGCCCGCCAGCTCCCCCGCGACTACCTGCCCTCTCCTCCGCGCTTCCGCAACTGCATCTCCGGGGAGCGGTTCCCTTCGTGGCAGGCGAACTCCATCAACTGGAACCCCGGCGTCGCGTTCCGCCGCAGCGGGAAGGTCATCGTCCAGGGCTGCGTGTACACGGTCGGATCCTCGATCCGTGCTTCCCACAGCAGCGTGTTGCGGTCGACCATCGTGATGCGCTCGGTGACGCGCGCCGCCGCCGAGTAGAAGTTCCCGACGTTGTCCAGCCACTCGCGGCCGTTCTGGTTGGTCGTCTCGATGACGAGCGTGTTCTCCTCCCAGCGGCCGCGCGAGTCGCCCATCCACGTGCGGACGGCGCCGCCGGGACGGGGGCGGCCGTCCATGGCAATCACGCGGAACGCGTGGTTCTGCTCGTGGAGCGTGAAGATGAACGGCGACCCCTGCGGCTGGACGAACTGGTAGTCCATCATCCACATCTGTCTGGGCACGCCGCGCAGGAAGCACTGCGCGTTCGGATCGAGGAACTCGATGGACGGCGGGTCGAGCGTGTTCCGCTCGCGCAGCTGCTGCGTGGAAGCCGCCCACCTCTGGTAGGGCACCTGGCCGTCCGGCGGATCGACGATGAGCGTCGGGCCGCCCTGGTAGGCGTAGCTCGCCTCGTGCGCTTCGATGTTGAACGCCTGGCGGTTGGCGTTCCAGTACCCCTGGAAGTCGGGCGTGCCGTCGGCGGTCCGCGGCGGCGTGAAGGTCCCGATCTTCGCTTTCGCACAGGCGTAGAACGCGATCGGATCCGCCGGACACCCCGCGATCGTGGCTCGGCGGGTCGGCAACTCCGTCCGTTCGAGCGGCTGCTGTTCGCGCGGCGCCTGAGCCGACGCGGCAGAGGACGTCTGTGCGCCGAGTCCGGTACCGACCAGGACAGCCAGCGCCGGTACGAGGATGTTGTTGCGACGCCTCCGTGCCGTCCGCATGCTGGACAGCATACCGCAGTTGACAACCCTCTCGAACTGATGTTCAGTGGGCGCGACAAAGGGAGCGTGCGATGACACGAAGGACTCTGGCGGTACTGGCGATGGCGGTCACCCTTATCCTGACGTCGGCCGGCGTGGGGCAGGCGCAGGAGGCGGCGCTGAGCGGATCGGTATCGGACGCCACCGGCGGTCTGCTGCCTGGCGTCACGGTGACGGCGGTGCACGAGGCGACCGGCAACGTCTTCACGGCGGTGACGGACGGGACGGGCGCCTACCGGATCCCGGCGCGGGCCGGCGCGTACCGAATCACGGCGGAGCTGGCGGGCTTCACGACCGTCACACGCACCGGCGTGGAGCTGCTGGTCGGCCAGCAGGTGGTGGTGAACTTCCAGATGGCGCTCTCGACGGTCCAGGAGTCGGTGACCGTGACGGCCGAGGCGCCGCTGGTGGACACGACGACCTCGAGGCTGGGCGGCAACATCGACCCGCGGCAGATGCAGGATCTGCCGGTGCTGGGTCGCAACTGGATCGATCTCGTCACGCTGGCGCCGGGCAGCCGCGCCAACGCGGTCTCCGAGCAGGGCGAGCCGGTCGCCGGGACCAGCCGGCGCGATTTTCAGATCAATCTGGACGGTCAGCAGGTGACGACCAATCTGACGCCCACGGCGAGCCAGCCGCGCGTCAGCCGCGACGCGATCGCGGAGTTCCAGTTCGTGTCGAGCCGCTTCGACGCGACGCAGGGGCGCTCGAGCGGCGTGCAGGTGAATGCCATTACGAAGTCCGGCACCAACACCTTCGCCGGCTCGCTGTCCGGCTACTTCCGGCACGACAGCCTCAATGCCGCCGATCCGATCGCGGGACGAGTGCTGCCGTACTCCCAGCAGCAGATCAGCAGCACCTACGGCGGACCGATCGTGCGTGACCGGTTCCACTTCTTCGGTTATTACGAGTACGACCGCAATCCCGCCACCGTCGGATTCGAGACGCCGTACCCGAGCTTCAATTTCCCCCTGACCAGCCTCCGGCGGACGGACCTCGCGGGACTGCGGCTCGACCACCAGCTCTCGCCGCAGCTCCGCTTCATGGTGCGCGGGAACCTGTACCGGCGCGACACCCCGTACGACGGGGCGTCCGGCGCCACGAACCACCCGGCGTCCATGTTCGACAACCGCACCCGCATGTGGGGGGCGAACGCGTCGCTCACGCAGGTACTGAGCAGTCGTGCCGTCAACGAGGTCAAGGCCGGGTGGCAGAGTCTGTACTATGCGAACGAGAACTATACGCAATGGGCGCAACACCCGGCGGCTGCGCAGGGGATTACCAGGGGATCACCGCGCATCACGTTCGTCGGCTATGCGATTTCGGGCAACGCGAACCAGCCCCAGTATCTGGGCCAGGACGTCTATTCGCTGCGGGACGACCTCACTGCTTCGTTCACGGCGCGCGGGCGTCACGACGTCAAGATTGGCGGTGAATACCTGTTTGCCGACTACCGCATGTTGAACACGCGGAACGGCATGGGGGTGATCGACGCGCAAGGCGGGCGGCCGCCGGCCAATCTCGAGCAGTTGTTTCCGGTCTGGGACGATGCCTCGACGTGGAACCTGAATGCGATCTCGCCGCTCGTACGGCGGTACACCATCGGTATCGGCAACTTCCTGTACAACCAGAAGCGGCACGTGGCGGCCGCCTGGGTCCAGGACGACTGGACCGTCACGCCACGCCTCACGTTGAACCTGGGGCTCCGGTGGGATTCGGCGTTCGGCGCGTTTGCCAACGAAGTGGCGCTCCTGCCGTGGCTGGAGCCGAATCGTCCCGGCGAGCCCTTCAATGTCGCACCGCGACTTGGATTCGCCTACAGCCTGAACGACCGTACTGTCGTCCGGGGCGGCGGCGGGCTCTATTTCGGCGAGGTGTTGAACAACATCTCGTCCTTCACGCTGTCGTACGCCAACACGGCGCAGATCGAACTCGACAACGACGGCCGGCCCGACTTTGCGTCGAACCCCTTCAACGGGCCGATTCCGACCTTCGAGCAGGCGCAGCAACGGATGTGCCCCGTGAACCCGGCGCCGCGTTGCCTGCGGCCGTTCACCAACACAATGGCGCCGCCGCCAGCCTGGGCGGCCGTTCCGTACAGCTACCAGAGCTCGATCGGCGTGCAGCGGCAGATCGGCGAGCGCATCGCCGTCGAGGCCGATTACGTTTACACCGGAGGGCGCAAGGAGCGGTTCGGTCAGGGCCACAACCCACAGTTCAACATGAACTTGACGTTCGACCCGGCCACCGGCGTCAACTATCGCTTCAACGACATCAGCCGCCGCGTCGATCCCAACTGGGGCGTGGTTCAGTGGGAGATATTCGACCGGAGGTCGAACTATCACGCGCTGCAGACGAGCCTGACCAAGCGGATGAGCAACCGGTGGCAGGGTTCGGCGTCGTACACGGTGGGCGCCCTGCGCGATGACGACCCGTTGCCGCTCAGCGGTTTCGATCAGGTGCGGTTCGCGGTGCCGGAGGACCTCGGCGGCGAATATGGGCTCGCAGAAACCGATCAGCGGCACCGGTTCGTCTTCAATGGTCTCTGGGAAGTGGGCTACGGGTTCCAGGTGAGCGGCCTGTATCTCTACGGATCGGGGGACCGCTACCAGAACTACTACGGCGGCGACCCGCGCAACACGGGCCGGTCGAACAGCCGCCTCCGTCCGAACGGGACGATCGTGTCGCGCAACAGCTTCGTCGGGGAACCGATTCACCGTGTGGACGCGCGCGTCCAGCGCCGCTTTCCGTTTGGATCGCGCATGGCGGTCACCGGGATCATCGAAGTGTTCAATCTCCTCGACCGCGAGAACTTCGGCGCGTACACGATCGTCGAGAGCAACGCCCGGTACGGTGGGCCTGTTCGGAGCACGAACGTCGCGTACCAGCCGCGGATGATTCAGCTCGGCTTCCGCGCGACGTTCTGATGGCAGCAGGCCAGAGGAAGAAGGACGGAGGAAGGAGGGCCACCTCCGTCCTCCTGGCCTCCTGCCTCCTTTCTTCTTCCTGCTTTCTTCTTGTCGCCCGAGCGCAGACGGCGACCACGAACATTTCCTACGAAGACGTCAAAGCGATCGTCGACGTGCTCCGGGACGACCTGCTGCCGGCGGAGCTGAGGACGAACACGACGGCCGGTCGCGAGGCGCTCTGGCCGGACTGGGCCTCGCGCCGCGACGCCGCGATCCGCGCCCGGCTCGCTCGCGCCGATGAAGACTCGCTGCTGAATCTGCTGCTGCTCGGCACGACATTCACGCGGCATCCGCGCGTCACCGAGCTGGCCAGCCTGCGCGCGGCGGATGCCGCCGCGCGCATGGCCGGGGGACGCGCCGATGATCTGGTCGGCGCGCTGGCGGCCTCCAGCGGAGACGAGCGGATGCGTTTCGCCCGCGAGGTGATCGCGGGCGCCGGCATCGCCGTGGAGACCCCGACGGGGCGCCGGCAGGCACGAGAGTACCTGTTCGCGATCCTGGCGCGCGTGACGCGCGAGACGGAGGAGTTCGCCCGAACGGTCGCCGCGATGAGCCGGCTCGACGACCCGGTCGCCAAGCTCGCCCTCGACGCCACAATCTATCGCGACCGCGGCCTGTCGCCCGACACCTCGATCGTGCCCAGCTTCGGCATCGAGCGCGCCTTGTCTGACCTGCGGACTGTGGGCCGACTGGGTCCCAACTCCGTCCGTCGGGTGGCGATCGTGGGGCCCGGCCTCGACCTCGTCGACAAGCGGGAGGGATACGACTTCTACCCCGTCCAGACGATTCAGCCCTTCGCGGTCGTCGACTCGCTGGCTCGTCTCGGCCTGTCGTCCACGAATGACCTGAGGGTGACCACCTTCGATGTGAGTCCGAGGGTGAACGGACACCTCGAAGCCGCCCGGCGGCGCGCCGCCGGCGGCAGTGGATATCTCGTCCACCTACCGCTCGGTCCGCAGCAGCCCTGGACCGCGGAGCTGAGGAGCTATTGGAGCCGGTTCGGCGACAGCATCGGTGAGGAGGCGCTGCCGGCGACGCTCCCGCCCGCCGCTGGCGTGCAGGTGCGGGCACTCCGGGTACGCCCTGACACCGTGCAGTCGATCGTTCCGCGCGCGCTCAACATCGTCCTGCAACGGCTCTCGCTGCTGCCGCCGGCAGAGAGGTTCGATCTCGTCATCGCGACGAACGTCCTGATTTACTACGACGTCTTCGAGCAGTCGCTTGCGCTCGCCAACATCGCCACGATGCTGCGGCCGGGCGGTCTCCTCCTGTCGAACACGCTCGTGGCCGAGTTGCCACAGCTGCCGATGGCCCTCGTCGCGCACACGGACATCGTCTACACCGAGACGGGTGTCGGCGACCGGATCCTGTGCTACGAGCGCCGGTGAGCGCAGGCCTCAGCCTGTGCGGCGGCGAATCAACCCACCGGTTCGAGCGCGTGGCACTCGTAGTCGAGGAGCTGGAAGTTGGGCTCGCGGCGGCGGTAGAGGAGGACGTTCATCTTCCACGGCCGGCTGAAGACCTTCGGATCCTCGATCGTCGCTTCGTATCTGAGGTGATCGGGGTCGAGGAACGAGTAGCGCTCCACGACGTGCAGCAGTTCGCTGTGATGGTTGCCCGCCCGGTCGAACCAGGTCTGGTCGTTGAAGTGCAGCACGTCCACGACCAGCGTGTCGCCGTCCCAGCGGCCGCGCGAATCGCCCATCCACCACTCGATCGGCCCTTGGAGGTGCTTCGAGTCGAGATGAATCTCACGCACCGCGTGCACGAACTCGAACAGGATGCCGACCTTCTGCGGTGTCTGGAAGATCTGGAAGGGGAACGGCATGTACATGATCCGGGGCACGCCCGGCAGGAAGCACTTGAGGACCGGGTCGTCGGTGAGCCGGGTCGCATAGTTCTGCTTCTTCTTCTCGAGCGCCGCCGGCAGGTAGGGGATGTCGTTGCCGTCGACGATCCCCTGACCGCCGGGCACCCCCTTCTCGGCGGAGTGGTCCTGGATGTCGAGCCACGCGCTCGTGTGCATCACCTGCCAGAAGCCGGAGAGATCCGGCTTGCCGTCGGGCGCGCGGGGGATGCCGGCCTGCTGCGCGCCCAGCGGCACAGCCGCCAGGCACACAGCCGCCGTGAGGGTAGAGATCGTCCGGGCCGCCACGCTAACGTGCTTCGGCTGTCGGCGACGGACTGTCAGAGGCACCCAGGAAGAAGTTGCGGCCATCCTTGAACGTCACTGTTTGGCCGTTGGCCGTCGGCGTGCCGTTCTTGGCGCGGTACCCCTTGACGACGACTTCGACTCCAACGGGAAAGTCAGTCTTACGCAAACCCCGGCGCAGCAGCGCGTTCGGGGCACCCGCTTCAATTGCCCAGTTGATCACCTTCCCGCTTGGATCCTTGACCTCGACGTAAATCCAGCCGTGCGGGTTCACCCATTCCATCCTGGTGAGCGTCCCCGTCAGGGTAATCGGCTGGCCTGCGTCGAATTCGGCTGCAAACGAGTGGTGCGCCATTGTAGGTGTCGCTGACAGTGTCAGACCGAGGCAGAGGATCGTGACCGCCAGTGCTGCTCGCATTGGACCTCCTCCCGGATGTAAAGCCTTCGAGGGCACCCGGGTAACGGCGGAATTGTAACCCCACGCCCCGTTTCGAGGCGACCTTTTTCGAGGACGGCGCCTTCGCCGGTCCTTGCCGGCAACGGGCCGCGCCGATGAATCGGCGCTCCCGGCCGTCAGCGGAAGCGCCAGGGCGCCCCGAAATAGAACTTGTAGCCCTGCTCGCGAATGCGCCCCAGGGACCGTTCCCCTTCACGGCACGCCTCTTCGAGCAGTTGGAAGCCCGGCTCCTTCTCGCGCACGAGCGCCCAGGCGAGGCGCCACGGCCGGGTATAGACCGCCGGGTCGTCGAAGGTGGTCTCGTAGTGGATGGTGTCCGGATCGATCATCGTCAGGCGCTCGGTGAGGCGTGCGGTGTCGGTGAAGAAGTTTCCCGAGTCGTCGATCCAGGTGTAGCCGTTGAGATTGGTGGTCTCGATGACCAGCGTGTTTGCGTCCCAGCGGCCCCGGGACAGCCCGTTCCACGTCTTGACGTCCCGTCCCACACCGGGCCGCTGGTCCATGGCGATCACCCGGAACTGGTGGTGATCGTCGTGCAGCCACAGGACGTGGTCGTCGGTCGGCGGCTGCAGGATCTGGCTGGCGTCCTGGAGCGCGAGCCGGGGAATGCCGCCGGTCGAGCAGGTCGAGCGCGGATCGACGTACTGGCTGAAATTCACCCCGCGACTGCCGATGGCGGCGGCCCACGGCTGGTAGGGAATCTTCCGAGTCGCCGGGTCGACGACTTCGGGCGGCGCCGCGTCCCACGGCATGATCGGATCCTTGACGAGCGGGTCGTCGGCGGCCACGCCTTCGACCGAGAACGCCTGGGTGAGCTGGCTGCGCCAGTACCCCTGGAGGTCGGGCCTGCCGCTCGGCGTCCGGGGCGGACTGAAGGTCGTGGCCTTCTGCAGCGCGCAGGTGTGGAACGCGAGGTTCTCGGTCGGACAGCCGGCGAGCGTCGGCGGTCTGACCGGAGTCTGAGCGGCCGCCGTCGCCGTCCCCAGCAGGACGCCCAGCGCGACTGTGACGCAGGCAGGTCGGGTGTGCACGTCTCCCCTCCGTTCTCGCTACTTCGGCGTCCGGCGCTCCCGGTCGGCCTGTTCCTCTTCCATGAGGTGGCCGGGTGAGTAGTCGAGGAGCCGAACGTTCGGTTCCTTGCGACGGTAGAGCAGCATGCGCATCTTCCAGGCGCGTGTGAAAACCTGCGGGTCTTCCACCGTGACCTCGTAGTCGATGTGATCGGGGCCCGTCATCGCGTACCGCTCGACCAGATGCAGCGCCTCGCTGTGGAAGTTGCCTGCCCGGTCGAGCCATGTCTGGTCGGTGAAGTGGACGACGTCGATCACGAGCGTGTCGCCGTCCCAGCGCCCGCGGGAGTCGCCGAGCCACCATTCGATGGGCCCGCGCGGATGCGGCGTGCCGTTCGTGTAGACGATCCGCACGCCCTGGGCGTACTCGAACGTCATGGCGACATGGGTTGGCGTCTGGAAGACTTGAAACGGAAACGGCATGTACATGATCCGCGGCACGCCCGGCAGCAGTCCCCGGGTTTCCGGATCGGCCGTCGTCCGGCCGGCGAAGTTCGCCTGCTTCCGCTCGAGCGCCCACCTCTGATAGGGGATGTCGTTCCCCTCGACGACGCCCTGTCCGGCCGGCACCCCGAGGCGCGCGGAGTGATCCTGAATGTCCCACGCGGCGGTGTTGAGCACCTGCCAGATGCCCTGCAGGTTGGGCCGGCCGTCCGGCATCCGCGGGATCGCCGAGGTCTGTGCCGCGCCCGTACCGGGCGTCGCGACGAGGAGCGCAATGACCAGGAGCGGACTCGAGAACCCGTGTCGCATGGCGCAGTCCTCCTGCGGGAGCCTGGCGTCGAGTCGGGCCCGGTGAAATCGGGAGATAGTAACTCGTTTTCAGCCGGTAGCCGGTAGCCGGTAGCCGGTAGGTGGTAGCCGGTAGCCGGTAGGTGGTAGGTGGTAGGTGGTAGGTGGTAGGTGGTAGCCGGTGGCCGCGACAGCTACCGCCTAGCCGAGGTGTTGCCCGAAGAACGCCAGCGTGCGCTCCCAGGCGGTTTCGGCCGCCGCCGCGTTGTACCGGATCGGCGGCGGCGGATCGAGCTTCGGAATCGCGTCGTTGGCGAAGGCGTGCTGCGCGTGGTAGCGGTGGAACGTGTAGCCGACGCCGGCCGCCGTCAGATTCTTCTCCAGCTCGTCGACCTGGGCAATCGGGAAGAACTGGTCCTCGGTGGCGAAGTGGCCCATCAGCGGCGCCTTGATCTTGGTCGCGTCGATGTACTCGAGCGGCGGGAAGCCGTACCAGACGACGGAGGCGTCCGCCTCGGGGACGAAGACGGCGGAGAGGAGCGTGAGCGCGCCGCCCATGCAGAAGCCGGTGACGCCCACCTGGGCGCTCGTCTTCTTCAGGTGCTGCACGGCGCCGCGAATGTCCTGGCCGGCGGCGTCGGCGAAGTTGAGGTTCCCCATCAGGTGCTCGGCTTCCTTGGCGTCGAGCCCGAGCTTGCCGCGATAGAGATCGGGGACGAGCACGCGGTAGCCGTTGGTGGCGAAGCGTTGGGCGACCTTCTTGATCTGGTCGTTCAGCCCCCACCACTCCTGGATGACGACGAGCCCCGGCGCGCGGCTCCCCGCGGCGGGCTCGACGTAATACCCTGAACAGGTCTTTCCGTCCGGACGCGTGAAGGTCATCATCTGGCTCATGGTGCGGCGATTCTACAACGTCCGTCGTGCGTTCTCCGGCTCATTCGGCCTCACCGGCCTCCCCGTCAGGGGTTCCGAATTGCAGTCCGCCGTGCTTTTGACTAAGCTCGGTGTCGCCATCTCTTGACGTAAGTTGCTTCCGGGAGGCTGATGACGCTTCGACGGGTCTGCGTCTTCTTTGTCGCAGTCCTTCTGCACTGCCACAACGCGGCCGGTCAAGCCGTCCCGTTCGTCCGGCTTTCCACGGCGCGGACCCCCACCGTTGTCGACCCGGATGTCCTGCGGCAGCAGACCGTTGACATCCCGTCGCCCATGCTCCTGTCGGATCCGCAGCGCTCGGCCGTCTTGCAGTTGGACCTGTTCGCCGATGTGTCGTTCAGGGCCGTTCGCGAGCGACTCGAGCCGACGCTCTACGGCATGTCGTGGGTGGGAACCCTCGAGGGTTATCCAGGGAGCACGGCCGTGTTCGTGCAGGTCGACGATGAAGTCGTCGGCCACCTGTACACGCCGTTCGGCTTCTTTCGTCTCGATCGCGAGCGCAGTGGGACCTATCTCGTTCAGCAGGTTGCGCCGACGACCCGACAGGAGTCTGACGCAGTCATACCACCCAGAGACGAGATTGCGAGTGCTCCCGCCGCCGCTCCCATCGCCGGCGCGGATGATGGAAGCATCATCGATGTGCTCGTGGCCTACACGCGCGATGCCTTGAATGGGTTCGGCAGCGAATCGCGGGCGCGCGCCGTGATCGACCAGGCCATTGCGGAAACGACCGAAGCGCTTCGCAATACTGGACTGAGTACTCGGGTTCGCCTGGTGCGGACGGTCATGGTTGACTACGCTGAAACTGGTGATTCGACGCAGGATCTCACCCGGCTCAGGGTGTCGAATGACGGTTATCTCGACTCTCTGCACACATTGCGCGATCAGTACGCCGCGGACCTGGTCGCCGTGATTACCGAGCGCACGGAAACGAATTTCTGTGGCAGGGGATACATCACCAAGCCGAACACCTACAGCGGTGAAGACCGGTACGGGTTTTCCGTCACCAGGCGAAGCTGCGCCGCGAACGGCAGGACCCTCGCCCATGAACTCGGCCACAACATGGGCGCGCACCACGATTGGTACGAGACCGCCTCGCCCGGTGCATACAGCTATGCGAAGGGACACGTGAGTCTTGCGGGGCGCTTCATCGACATCATGTCCTACTGGGACCTCTGTGTGGACTCTGGCGTCAGTTGTGAACAGTTGCTGGCATATGCGAATCCCGCTCGCAGCCACGGTGGCTATCGGCAAGGCGTTTCCGTGGGCACCAGCACGGGGTGTACCGCTCGAAACCGGAACAACCCGCCGTGCGACGCCGACATCGCCCGTGCGTTCGCCAATACCTTGCCACTCGTCGCCAGGTATCGTGAGAGCCAGACCAACCGCGCGCCCACGGTCACCGCGAGCTGCAGTCCCTGCACGGTCAACACGGGGCAGACGAGCACGCTCCGGGCGACCGCCAGCGACGCCGACGGCGACTCGCTGAGCTACCAGTGGACCGCGCCCCAGGGGACCTTCAGCAGTTCGACCGCGTCGAGCACCACCTGGACGGCGCCCAACGACGCGGCGACCGTGACGGTCACGATCACGGTTCAGGACGGCCGCGGCGGCAGCGCGTCGGCCACCGTCTCGATTCAGGTCGTCCGCACCGACCGGGTGCAATCGGGTGCCCGCCTGCTGGCGGGCCAGTCGCTCTGGTCGGGCAACGGCCGCTACCGCCTGCTCTATCAGACCGACGGCAACCTCGTGCTCTACGACGAGGTGGCCCGCACCGCGCCGTGGAGCAGCGGCACGTCCGGCACGACGACCGGTCAAGCCGTCATGCAGACGGATGGCAACTTTGTCCTCTACGACGGCCAGGGCGCTCCCCGCTTCACCACCAGCACCGCTGGGAGCACCAACGCCTATCTGGTCGTGCAGAATGACGGCAATGTCGTCATCTACACGGCGAGCGGGCAGCCGATCTGGGATCGCTCGCGCACGACCTCGCCACCACCGCCGCCAGCGACCTGCATTGAATCCATCGCTGTCGGGAGCACGGCGCAGGGCACGTGGACCTCGTCTTGCGCCTCGACACACCGTGCCGGTCGGTATGCCCAGTACTACCGCTTCTCGCTCTCCGCACAGACGCGAGTGCAAGTCGATCTGTCATCTGCCGGAGTAGACGCATTTCTCTACCTGTTACTGGGGAGTGACCAGAACGGCAGCGTCATTGCCGAGGACGACGATTCTGGCGGGAGCTTCAATTCGCGCATCAGTGCGACGTTGTCCGCTGGAACGTATGTGGTCGAGGCGACGACGTATGAAGCGGGCCAGGCGGGGTCGTTCACCGTGTCCGTGAGGGCGCAGTAGCGACTGGGTTTGGCTCCTCGGGCTGGACGATTTCTGCAACTGGCTCATCAGCGCAGCGTGATCGGCACTGGTCGGTGTCGAGCTATGCATCGCGATGGGCGTTGATGCGTCACTCGACACTGGTCCGCCTACCGGCCGTCACGACTGGCTCGCGTCCCAGCGTCTGAACCTCCTGATTCGTAGTAGTGACCCGGAAGATCAATCGGATGCGACGAAGAGCGATGAAGATCCGAACGATCAATAAGTTCCGGCGATCCGCCGATCGATAATCGATCATTGTAAATGAACGTGACAAAGCATCTCTTGAGGGGGCTGCGTCACAATCCACGTCACAGCTCGGCCATCGCCTGCGCTTCTTCTCTACTCGAACCCGCTCCGCGACGTTCCTTCCCAGTGGCCCCTTCCTAGACGTAAGTCTGTTGTTCATGGAGGGCCCCGAACGTAAGCACGATGCATGTCAGCGGCGGGGCAACCGCGCCGCGGACGGTTCCGGCGGCGTCCGCAGCCGCCTGCCAGGCATCGCGCACGGCCCCGTCATGCCGAACATCATCGACTTACATCGAGCGCGATCTCAGTAGACGCGGTAAGCGGGTGATGACGGCAGGCTGCTGATGGGACTTGACCTGGCTGAAGCAGTACGGCTGTTGTGAAAGGCGCGGGCGCGGCACGCCTCAGGGCCCCCGCCTTGACCCGTCGGATATACCGTCTGGGCCCATGGAGCAGTGTGGTAGTCGCCTGTTCAACCAAGGTCGAGCAGCTGGTGTGGGCCGCGGCCGGGCTCCTCGGGTGGGCGGTCGACGCGGGCGCCGCCACTGGTCCAGGAGATCTCGCTGCACCTCTCGTCGCCGATCAGATCGGCAGCACGCGTGTGCCGACACCGCCAGGGCCTGGTGCCGGGCCGGTGACAACGATCGTGCTTCGTGGCACACCGATGTCGGAGCGGGCGTTCGACTCGCCCTTCCCGGCAACGGGGGTACGACGCGTGTCGATATCGCGCGGGGCCTTCGAGACAGGCGGGTCGCGCTCTCCGCCGGTTGGCAAGCGCCGTGGCCGGGTCGATAGTGCGCATGACCGGCCCTGTTGTGAACTGACCTACCATTCCACGCACCGCTGCTTCCACACGGTGGCTAGTCGGGGGACAACCCCATTGCGACGATGCGCCACGCCGGAATGGCTCCGATCAAAGGAGGCCTCATTCAGAATCCTCCGCCGGTCAATCGCGTGGCACGGGCCATGCACCCAGTGAGAGTGAGTCAAGTCGGCTGACAGGAGGAGAACATATGCTGTGGACCATCTTCATGATCTTGTTGGTGCTGTGGGCGCTAGGGATGGCGAGTGCCTACACGATCGGCGGATATATTCACGTCCTGCTCCTCATCGCCGTGGCGGTGGTGCTCATCCGTGTGATCCAGGGACGAAGCCCGGCCCTCTGAGGACGCCCGTGCGCCACGGATCCTTGACCCGTCTGGTGCTTCTGACCGTGGCCGGCGCGGCGGCCAGAGTGTTCTATACGTGGCTCCTCTCGGGTCCTTCGAAGGCGTCAGCCTCCGTGGACGACACACTGGACGCCTCGTTCCCTGCCAGCGACCCGCCCTCGTGGACATCGACGACGGCGGGAGCTGGAATCATTCGCCGCTGACGGGCGCGTCAGCGCGACGTGTCGAGCGCACGAGGGCACTTACCCGTCGACGCAGTCCGGACTCGAGCGCGCGGCGCACCTGGCTCCACACCGTGTTCACGACCGCGCCCACTGCCTTGTTCACGGAGTCGACTGTCGCCATCGCGCGACGCGTGCGGAGCTCGACGCCGTTGACGAGGGCGCTGGCTCGATGAACGGCTGCCTGCAACTCGGTCATGAGCTGCCGCGCCTGGTTCCCCAGCTGCTGCGCCTCACCCAGCAAGGGGGCCACACGCTCCGACTCGAACCTGGCTGCCGCCTGTGATAGGTGTCCTACGGTGCGTTTCAACCAGATGGCGGCGACGACGAGCGCAATCATCTGCGCAGCGCCCAGACCGACGAGAATGCCCAGAAGAACGTTAGTGGTGTCGAGCTGCACACGCTCCATGGTCAGCTCGTGCGATCGATCTTCATCACGTCCAACAGCGCATGGCAAGGCGAGCCGGGAGGCCCTGTAGAGCCTCCCGTCCAGAGAGATGGGATGTGTGTCGTTCCGCAGAGCGCCGAACGAGCGGGGCTGTCGATTGATATGCCAGCGCGATGCCAACGGCGACCGGCCGACGATGGGCTCACGATTGCCACGACTTACTGCGTGGCGTTGCGCGCCGAGTAGCGTCCAAGCGTGTCCGGAAAGGCCCGGATGGCGATGGGCGCAGTGACCGTGTTGTCCTGCAACACCTCTTTGGCTGTGACGCCTGCGCCGTAGACATCGCGCATGTCATCCTTGCTCGGCTTGACGACGACGCCCTTGAGTTCGAGGCCGGCAAAGAGCCCCTTGCTGCGCGAATAGGAGAGGATCTTGGCGTTGAGCTTCAGATCGGTAGCCGCGCCGGCCTGCCGACCGACGGGCCCGGCGGCCACGGACGCGTCGCCGCCCAGCGTGAATTCGTTCGACAGCAGGCTATTCAGCCCGTCGGTGTTCATGAACAGCATCACGAAGTCGGTCGCCTGCGCGCCGATCTGGAGTCCGATGCTGCCGCCGCCCAGATTGAAGAACGCCGGAGCGCTCCAGCCCTGTGCGGTGCGGCAACTGGCCACGCCACGCCCACCGCGCCCGCCGATAATGAACCCGGCCTGGATCACCGCCGGAAAGACCGCCACACATTCGGCATCCGCCAGCAGGTCCATGGGAATCCCCTTGTCGGGCGTGTCCATGATCTCGCGAAAGACACGCGCGGCCTTGTCGGATTGGCCCACCTCATCCTCGAGGTTCTGCTGAGCCTGCGGGTGCGCGACCGTGCCCACCGCCAGCGTTAAGAAGAGCACGCCGACCGTTCTGATAATGGACTTGATGTTCATTGCGTCCTTCTTCTCCTGTGGCGTGGAGGCCGAGTTGGCAGCGGTGGCATAGCGTTCCACCTCATGGGCGCCGCGCGCCACGGCCTGGGCGACCTCGTCCCGGACGCCCTGCCCTTTCAGGCTGAGCTCGTCGACCGCGTCGCCGACACGGACCTTGGCCTGCTGGTACTGTTCGGACGCGCGTTGACCAATCCGCTTGGCCGCATCGGTCATCCGACCGTGAAGCTCTCCAGCCGATCGTGGCGCGAGCCACATCGCCAGGCCGGCGCCGACGCACGTGCCCGTCAATAGTCCGATCGCGAAGCCGTAGTGTGAGTGTTTCTGCGTGTCTGGGTCCATGTTTTGATGCTCCTGTTGAGTTCGACGGTGTCCTGATCTCTGTCCTGTATGTGCACACTGCGTGCCGTGCTGCGAGTGCGCGCGCGACACCAAGGCATCAGAACCACCACGCCGATGTGACTCGGTATTTGTCCTTACCCCCCCCACGTCCACCTACAATCTCCACTGGCCTGCTCACTTCTGCCCTCCGGCCGCTGAAATCAACGGCGTTCCGGCGCTGCAGCGCATGGCCCACCTCTTGCCATAGGGATGGGAGGTAGGAACGGAATGACCCAAAAAGAGTTTCGGTTTACTGGAGGGCTGTATGAAACAACTCGTCATCGCCGCGGCGATGATCATCTGTCTGGTGTCGCTGGCCGCCGTCGCCTCAGCCGACACGTTGATCCTGAGAAACGGCACGCGCGTGAACGGCAGGGTGGTGAGCATCGCCGAACGGACGATTACTTTCGAGGACGGGTCTGGCGTCTCGCGTCGCTACAACGCGGACCGGGTGGACGCGCTCGAATTCACGCTGCCAAGTCAACGCGATGCCGCCGCGCGGACGGGGAGCAGCAGCCCGAGGTTCGAAGTGCTCCCCGCCGGGACGGAGCTGACGGTTCGAACGGCTGAAGAGATCGATTCCTCGACCGCCGTCGTGGACCAGACGTTCTCGGCCGTCGTTGAGCGCGACATCCTCGGAGAGTCGGAGAGCGTCGTCATTCCCGCAGGGTCCCATGCAGTGCTCGTCGTGCGGGAGATCTCGTCCGGTGGAGTGACGGGCAGCCCCGACATCGTGCTCGATCTGCAATCGATGACGGTCGGGGGGCGACGGTACCTCGTGAGCACGACGGACCTGAAGCAGGACACCGGCACCGGTATCGGCGCGAACAAGCGGACGGCCCAGACCATCGGTGGGGGCGCCGCGATAGGTACGATCATCGGCGCCATCGCGGGCGGTAAGAAGGGTGCGGTCATCGGCGTCCTGGTGGGCGCGGCCGGCGGGGCGGGAGTGCAGGTGCTCAACAGGGGCAAGGACGTGCGTGTGCCCGCGGAAACGCTGCTCACATTCAAGCTCAGCACGCCCGCAAGTCTTCTGGCCGAACGCTAGTGTCCGGCCATGAACAGACGATTCGCGCGCGTCCTGCCCGCCGCCGGCGTCGGCGTACTGCTGTCGATCGCCGCGCTTGGCGGGCAGGCCGTCATTACAGCGCCGAGTAACAAGTACACACCGGCGCAGGACGTGGAGCTCGGGCAGAAGGCGGCGGCGGAGGTCGACAAGGAGCTTCCGATGCTCCGCGACGGGGACGTGACGTCGTTCACGTCGTCGATCGGGCGGCGACTGGTCGACGCGATCCCTCAAGAGTTGCGACATCCTGAGTTCCGTTACCGGTTCCAGGTCGTCAACGTGCGGGAGATCAACGCGTTCGCGCTGCCTGGCGGGCCGATGTACGTCAACCGCGGCATGATCGCGGCGGCGCACACCGAAGGCGAGGTGGCCGGCGTGATGGCCCACGAGCTTAGCCACGTCGCGCTGCGGCACGGCACCGCCCAGGCCACCAAGGCGACGAAATACGAGATCGGAACGCTCATCGGTGCCGTCGTCGGCTCCATCATCGGCGGCAACGTCGGAAGCGCGGTGGCGCAGGGCACGCAGTTCGGGCTCGGCACGGCATTTCTGCGATTCAGCCGTGAGTTCGAGCGTCAGGCCGATCTGCTCGGCTCGCACATCATGGCCGACGCCGGGTACGACCCGATCGAGATGGCCAGCATGTTCAAGACGATCGAGAAGCAGGGGGGCTCGGGCGGCCCACAGTGGCTGAGCAGCCATCCGAATCCAGGAGACCGCTACGCGTACATCACACGCGAAGCGTCGCTGCTGGAGGTGCAGGACCCGGTAAACGATACGCGCGCGTTCACGAAGGTGCAGGCGCGCCTGAGCCAGATGCCGCCGGCGCCGACCACCGAAGAGGCGACCCGGAAGGCGGCCGGTCGCGGCAGCGCACCCGTGCCCGACGGACGTCTCGAGCCCGGTCGCGTGGCGCCGCCCTCGTCAACGTACATCGTGTATACCGAAGGCGACCTGTTTCGCGTCAGCGTGCCATCGAACTGGCGCAAACTGCCCGGCGGCAACACAGTCGTCTTCGCGCCAGACGGGGCCTACGGCAACGCAGGCGGGCAGGCTGTCTTCACCCACGGCATAGAGTTCGGGGTGACCCGTAACCAAGCCCGTGACTTGCGGGCTGCGACCGACGATCTCGTCGTGTCACTTGCGCAGACCAACCCGAATCTCAGTCAGCCCTCTGGCTACGATCGGGTGATGATCGGCGGCCGACAGGGCCTCCACCTAGTGATCTCGAACGTGTCGGAGGCGACCGACCAGCGAGAACGCATCGCTATGTTCACCGTGCTGCTGCCCGACACCAGCCTCTTCCACGCGCTCGGAGTCGCGCCGAGCGACCGCTTCCGGGACTACGAAAGCACGTTCCGAAAAATCGTTGGATCGGTCCAGCTCATGAATGAAACCGTGAAGGCTAACTTCGCGCCGAACCGGCCGCAGACCCGTACGAAGGCGGGAGAATCAACTTGCCGCTTGGCGTTGGATCGGGCCTCGTGCTGATGGAGTCCTCACACAAAGCCCAGTAACTGACCATGACGAGCCCGCCTCGTGCCATCTGGCGTGCTCTCGTGCCTGCGTGGTTCGTGTTCGTCGGGGTGGTGGCCCTGTGTTGGCTGCCACCGCCGACCGTCGCGATGGGCGCACTGCTGCTCGTGATCACGACAGTCCTCATCCCGTCGCTTGTGTTCGCCGTTGACGGCTGGGAGACGACACGCAGGTAAGAGCGTCGCTGGCACGATGCGTGCAACGCACGAGCTCGCGGCCGTTGGTCGAAAGAGGAGAAGTGGGTTCGCGCTATTCCTGAGTTTGGCGAGTTCCCTGCTGGCTCATCGTTCGATGCGAAATGCCGTGACCGAACACGCCGTGGCGCATTGCCCGCTATTGCCCGCTGGCTCAGCAGAATCGCACCTGACGCCACGTCCATCGACGTCAGTCGATCCGGGCTGTCACGGTCGCCACGCGCGATGCTTGTCAACCGCCACTGGCAATGATTGCCTTCCACTTCACGTCATTGAGACGTACCTGTGCACAACTGAACATCGCGCGTTTCACAAAAGGCGTACATTGAATAGGACAGCTTTCCTGAGTCCTGATCGTCCGCACCTTCCGTTCCTACCGGGTCAGTCCTCACCAAAGCCCTCTCGAAAGGCATATGCGTGGCATCGTCCGACATTCCGCAGGCGCACGCTCTCATTCCGGGCGCGTACGAGCGGAACACATTGACGCACCGACAGATGGGTTCGATGGGCGGTCCCCCGTTTGGCTCGACGGACATACCGATAGGCCCCAGCTCGTTGAGTGCGGCGACGGTGGCCGATCGCGAGATGGAGGGCGGCGGCGGGGTGAGTCAGCGGCCGCGTCGCGTCGCCCCACAGCCGCAGGCCGCTGTAGCGCCTGCGGATAGAGCACACAAGACGTGTCGGTCAACAGGAGTGCATTCATGGTCTCCACTGTGGTGGCGCCTCGCCCGTCGCTGAATACGCCGTCCACGCCCGCGCCTGAACTCGTCGGGCTCGCGGTGTGCCCCTCGTGCCACACGCAGGATCGCAGCATGACGAACCTTGCCGTCAGCGCAGGCGCTGACTGGCAGTGTTCGCGGTGCGGCTCGCGGTGGGACGCCGTGCGGCTGGCAGCCGTCGCTGCCTATGACCTGTGGGTGTCAGAGCGCACGGCCGCGTCAGTTCATCCCGCAACCCATGCCAGAGGCGACGTATGAGCATCACGATGATCGCGCCAACCGAGGACGTCGTCCATGCCGAACGCTGGCGGCAGTGGCAATCGGCCTTCGCGGAGGGCAGCCGCAAGACCGCCACACGAGTGCGGATCGTGTTCACCGTAGTCCTGACTGCCCTGGCCATCGCGTGTGGCGTGCAGCTCCTTTCTCCGTAGGCCTGGGCCGACGCGGCGACGCGCACGCAACGTCGCCCCACACATTCACACCCGTTGCTTGGAGTCCACGTTCATGCACCTCAGACCGCTCCACGACCGTCTGATCGTTCAACGCCTCGACGAGGAATCGACGCAGCGCGTCGGGACAATCGTCATTCCTGATTCCGCCAAGGACAAGCCACAACTTGGGACGGTTCTGGCCGCGGGCCTCGGCAAGGCCAACGACGAAGGCACGCGGGTGCCGATGGACGTCAAGGCCGGAGACACCATCCTGTTCGGCAAGTACTCGGGTCAGGAGGTCCGTGTGGATGGCATCGACTATCTGATTATGAAGGAAGACGACGTCCTCGCGGTCCAGGAACGGAGCCTCTGATGGCGAACCAGATTACGTACGGGGACGTGTCACGTCAGGCGATCCTGCGCGGCGTCAACAGCCTGGCGAACGCCGTGAAGGTGACCCTGGGACCGAAAGGACGCAATGTGGTTCTCGGTACCGCGTTTGGATCGCCCACGATCACCAAGGACGGCGTGACCGTGGCGAAGGACATCACCCTACCGGACGCGCTCGAGAACTTGGGCGCTCAGATGGTCAAGGAAGTCGCGAGCACAACGTCGGACATCGCCGGAGATGGGACGACGACCGCGACCGTGCTCGCACAGGCCATGTATCGCGAGGGCGCGAAGAACGTCACCGCCGGCACGAACCCGATGGCCATCAAACGCGGAATCGAGCAGGCGGTCGAGGCCGTCACGCGCGAGCTCCAGAGCATGTCCAGGCCGGTCACCGGCCCGATGATCGCGCAGGTGGGCACGATCTCGGCGAACCATGATGACAGCATCGGACGCGTCATCGCCGAAGCCATGGAGAAGGTGGGCAAGGACGGCGTCATCACGGTCGAAGAAGGCAGGAGCATGGACACGTCCCTCGAGTTCGTCGAAGGGATGCAGTTCGACCGCGGCTATCTCTCGCCGTACTTCGTCACGGACCCGGAGCGCATGGAAGTGGTGCTGGAGAATCCGGTCGTGCTGATCCATGAGAAGCGGATCAGCTCGATGAAGGACTTGCTGCCGATACTGGAGCTCGTCGCCCGCGCCGGCCGGCCGCTGCTGATCATTGCGGAGGACGTTGACGGCGAAGCGCTGGCGACCATTGTCGTCAACAAGCTGCGGGGAACGATTCAGGTCGCCGCCGTCAAGGCGCCGGGCTTCGGCGATCGCCGGAAGGCGATGCTCGACGACCTC
Organism: Acidobacteria bacterium RIFCSPLOWO2_12_FULL_68_19; assembly: GCA_001767525.1. GTDB lineage: Bacteria > Acidobacteriota > Vicinamibacteria > Vicinamibacterales > UBA2999 > MELF01. The sequence goes on from MELF01000041.1 coordinate 41,623, forward strand.
GCCGTGCTGACCAACGGAAAGGCGCTGACGGAGGACCTCGGACTGAAGCTCGAAGGCATGACGATCGAAGACCTTGGTCAGGCCAAGCGGATCACGATCGACAAGGACAGCACGACGATCATAGAAGGCGCAGGCAGCGCCGCATCGATCGCCGGCCGCGTCAGGCAGCTACGCGCGCAGATTGAAGACACGACGTCCGAGTACGACCGCGAGAAGCTGCAGGAGCGGCTCGCCAAGCTGGTCGGCGGCGTCGCCATCATCAAAGTCGGGGCGGCCACCGAAACCGAGATGAAGGAAAAGAAGGCGCGCGTCGAGGACGCGATGCATGCCACGAAGGCCGCGGTCGAAGAGGGCATCGTCGCCGGTGGCGGCGTGGCACTGCTTCGTGCCTCGAAGGTGCTCGCGACGTTACGCGTGGCCGGCGAGGAACAGGTCGGCGTCACCGTCGTCCTCCGCGCCATCGAGGAGCCGATGCGGTGGATTGCGGCCAACGCCGGTCATGAGGCGTCGATTGTGGTCCAGCGCGTGAAAGAGATGACCGGCGACGAGGGTTTCAATGCGTTGACCGAGGAGTACGAGGACCTGGTGGCGGCAGGAGTCATCGATCCCGCCAAGGTGGTCCGCTCGGCCCTGCAGAACGCCGCGTCAGTGGCGGCCTTGCTGCTGACCACGGAAGCGGTCATCTCGCGTATGCCGGAAACGGCCTCCACAACCTGACCCGCGACCCTGGCGGCGCGCGACGCGATGCGGTTCGCCGGTCTCCCCGCAAGCGCCGCCACCCGTCGTGCGAGAATGTCTCCGGTGCCACCGAAGAAACAGTCCCATCCCCCAGCTCTGCCGCTCCCTCCCTTCGATCTCCAGGCCTTCCTCGATTCGGCTGGTGTCGCGCGCACCATTTGCAAGTACGAACGGTCGGCCGTGATCTTTTCACAGGGCGACGCGGCGGCCGACGTGTTCTACATCCAGAACGGCAGCGTGAAGCTGTCCGTCCTCTCACGCACCGGCAAAGAAGCCGTGGTCGCGGTCCTGGGTCAGGGTGACTTCTTTGGAGAGGGCTGTCTCGCGGCGCAGCCGCGGCGCATGGCGACCGCGTCCGCGATGAGCACGAGTACGGTGCTCGTCATCGAAAAGCCGCAGATGCTCGAGGTGCTTCACACCCAGACCGCGCTGGCCGAGCGGTTCCTCGCGCACATGCTGGCGCGAAACATTCGCGTGGAGGAGGACCTCGTCGATCAGCTGTTCAACTCGAGCGAAAAGCGGCTCGCGCGCGTCCTGCTTCTCCTGGCCCGCTACGGGAAGGCCGATCGACCGCTCCCCATTCCCAAGATGTCGCAGGAGACGCTGGCCGAGATCGTGGGCACGACCCGGTCGCGCGTCAACGTCTTCATGAACAAGTTCCGTGACCTCGGATTCATCGAGTACAACGGCGACATCAAGGTGAACAGTTCCTTGCTCACCGTTGTCCTGCACGATTGACGCTTATCCTTATCCGGGCGCCCGGTCCGTGTACATCACCCGCGACGCGGCGCTGCTCACGCCACAGTCCTCGATTCAGCCGGCGTCGCCCGGAGCATCATCACAGATGCGCGATCCTCCACGCACAGCAACCGGTCCTCCGGAGGCGAACACTCCGTACCGCACGTAGGACCCATCGGCGCGCTGCGTCAGGAAGCCTGCGTGCCGCAGCGCATCGAAGATGGCTCGGCAGACGGAGGTCTCCAGTCCGAACAGCCGCGCTGCGTCGGTCACCGTCCACTCAGTCCCTGGTATCTCCTCAAACATGCCCTTGATGCGGGCTAAGGCTTCCGCAACGAGTGGGGTGTCGCCCATCACTCCTCCATGCCCGCCACTGATCACACTACGATGCGTCGGCACCTTCGCTGACCAGGCGGATCAGGTGATCCGGGTCGACGGGCTTCACGAGGTGATAATCGAACCCGTGGTCCGACGAGCGTTTCGAGTCGCCAGAAGAATCGTAGCCACTCAGGGCGAGCAGCAGCATCCCGCGGCCGTGCGGCTCCTCACGAATCCGCCTGGCAACCTGGTAGCCGTCCATGATGGGCAGGCTGATGTCGATGATCCCTACATCGGGACGCACGACGTTCACGAGCTCGAGGCCGCGAACGCCGTCGGCGGCGGCGTAGACCACGTGCCCGGCGAGCTCGATCATCATTCGCAACATCTGGCGTGCGTCTGCGCTGTCCTCTATCAGAAGCACGCGTCTCGGCTTCGCACGACATTCCGGCGGGAATGAGATGGCAGGGTTGCTGGCCGAAGGAGTTTGCCTCAGTCGGACGGTGAACCGGCTTCCGCGCCCTTCTCCCTCGCTCGACGCCACGATCGTGCCCCCGTGCAGCTCGACAAGGCGGCGGACGAGCGTCAGGCCGATCCCGAGGCCGCCCTGAGCGCGGTCGAGTGTCCGACCGGCCTGCACGTACATCTCAAAGATGAAGGGCAGCAGCCTGGGCGAGATGCCACACCCCGTGTCCTCGACGCTCAGTACGGCGTCGCTGCCGTCAGCTCGGAGTGCCACCCGAATCCGCCCGCCTGGCGGCGTGTACTTGACCGCGTTGGTCACGATGTTGGTCAGCACCTGCTCGAGCCGCATGGCGTCCCCATCGACCCACACGGGCTCGGTGCTGATGTCGACGTGGCGATCCAACCGGGCATCGCCGGTGACAATGGCGACGGCTCGGCGTACCACCTCGGCCATGTCGAGCGGCTGTCGATTCAGTCGGATCCTTCCGGAGACCACGCGCTCAACGTCGAGCAGATCGTTGATCAGACGGGAGATGTGGCCGACCTGTCGCGCGATCACCTCATGCGCGCGGGCCGCGGGTTCCCCTTCGGCGTGCGTCACCTCGAGCACTCGGACCGCATTGCTGATCGCGCCGAGCGGATTGCGCAGCTCGTGGGCCAGCATCGCCAGGAACTCGTCTTTCGTGCGGTTGTCGCGCTCGGCGCGGTCGCGGTTGCTGTTGGCCTCGAGGAGCTCGCTGAGATCCGTCACGATCAGATTCCGGCGGCGATCGCCATTCGTCGACCCGGTTGGGGTGAGCGACAGACTCACCTCGAAGGCGCCAGAATCCGAGCCGATCAAGCGGCTGCGACGCCTTCCGCTGCCGGCACTCAGCAGGCTCTCAAAATCCTCCCTGTCAGACGGGTTGACGAATCGGCCCATGCGACTGCCGACCACCGACTCGAGCGGTTCGCCTACCAGCGCCGCGAACCGTGCGTTGGCGTACAGAATCTCGCCGCCCTTCGTGAGGACGACCGCGCCTTCCTGCATCTCTTCGACGAGGTGGCGGTACGGCTCATCGGCGCTGTGCAGCGTGTAGACTTGATTGCCGCCGGCGTCTTCGACGACCAGCGCGTCGATCTCGCCCTGCCGAATCGCCCGCAGCATCTCCTCGGCCTCGGCGAGGCGCACGCGCAGCGTCTCCGCCTCGTCGTAGTGATCAGCCTGGCGTGTGATCATCGCCGCCTACCCCCCCCCCCCCCCCCCCCCGTGTTGGTCAGAAGACCGAACGAGGTCGAGTCCAAGGAGCACGCGATCGCGGTTCGACATGTCGCCAATGATCCGGCGCATCGGCAGCGGCAGCTTCTTGACGAGGGTCGGGGCCGCGATGATCTGCTCGCCCTTCACGAGGACCGGCTGCTGATAGATGTCGACGACTTCGAGATCGTACCGCCCCTCGAGATACTCGTCGCAAATCGCCTGCAGGTTCTTGACCGCGCGCGCCGATCGGGGCGTCATGCCTGTGACGTACAGCCGAAGGACGTACCGGTCCGCCGGTGGTATTTGAGCGGCCCGCTCGAATGCCGCACGGGCGCCGTTGCGCTCCTTCAGTGTCATCGCTGTCTACCGGCGTTCCTGCAAGTCCAGCCCGACGAGAACGCGTTCCGTGTTCGAGAGGTCGCCGATGATCTTCTTGATCGGTTCCGGCAGCCGTCGCACGAGCGTGGGCACGGCCAGGATCTGGTCGCCGCGTGCGAGCTGTGGATTCTTCAAGAGGTCGATGATCTCGATCTCGTAGCGCCCCTGCAGATGGTCCTCGCAGATCTGCTTCAGGTTCGTGAAGGCCAGGACCGATTTCGGCGTCTGTCCCGCGACGTAGAGCCGTAACACGTACGCCTTGGCTTCCGGCGACGACGTGGCGAGCCGGTCCTCAGACAACTGCATGGCGATCGCGTCCTTTCCGCGCACCGTGTCGGGAGTCATCCGGTGTTCCGTGCGAAGCGGCGTCGAACAGGTTCAATCCGTGATCGGTCAGCACGAATTCGCGAAGCTCGTTCGAATGCGCCATGCCGCGGGACTTGAGCACGTACAGCCCGCGGCGATGCTCGCCACCGATCTCATCGTTCGCCAGCACGATCCAGGTGTCCATCAGCGACGAGATGGTCGTCTCGGTGCGCTCGATGTCGGTCTGCCCGGGCGTGAGACTCGTCAACATCGCCGTGATGTTCTCGGTCTTCAGATGATCGATCATGCGCGTGAGCATCGCCTGGACGTCGGCGTAGGTCCCCACCGTCATCAGGTTGGTCACCGGGTCGAGGACGACCACGGTTGGCCTGAAGTCCGCCACGACCTGGTGCATCGTGACGAGGTGTGTCTCGAGCCCGTACCGCGACGGTCGGTCCGCATGGAACTGGAGCAGTCCGCCTGCCACCCACGGCTCGAGGTCGATGCCGATGGAGCGCATGTTCCGGAGGAGCTGCTGCGGCGACTCCTCGAAGAGAAAGCACAGGCAGCGTTCGCCCCGGCGGCAGGCCGCGTCGAGAAAGTGGGCGGCCAGACTCGTCTTCCCGGTGCCGGCGGTGCCGGAAACAAGGATCGTGCTTCCGCGGTAGTACCCTTTGCCGCTGAGCATCCCGTCGAGATGTTCGACGCCAGACGACACGCGTTCCAGCGGAGCCTCATGCTGCAGTGCCAGGGAAGAGACCGGCAGCACGCCGATGCCGGAGCCGTCGATCAGGAACGGATACTCGTTCGTGCCGTGGTGGGAGCCGCGGTACTTGACGACGCGGAGGCGGCGCGTCGACACCTGGTCGTGGACGCGGTGGTCGAGCAGGATGACGGCATCCGAGACGTACTCCTCGAGCCCCTGCTTGGTCAGCTGGCCTTCGCCACGCTCGCCCGTGATCACGGCGGTGACGCCCTTGTCTTTCAGCCATCGGAACAAGCGTCGCAACTCCGCCCGGAGGATGGCGTCGTCCTTGAGGCCCGCAAAGAGTGACTCGATGGTGTCGAGGACGACGCGCTTGGCTCCTACGCTCCGAATCGCGTAATCGAGCCGGACGAACAGGCCTTCGAGGTCGTACTCGCCCGTTTCCTCGATCTCGCTGCGTTCCACGCGCACGTAGTCGACCGCCAGTTTTTGCGCCTTGATCAACTCCGGAAGGTCGAACCCGAGCGACACGACGTCGCTGGCAATCTCCTCGGCGTTCTCCTCGAACGTCATGAGCACGCCGGGTTCGTCGAAATGGACGGCGCCGTTCACCAGGAAGGTAATGGCCAGCAGGGTCTTGCCGGATCCCGGCCCGCCGCAGACGAGCGTCGGCCGCCCTTTTGGCAACCCGCCACGCGTGATCTCGTCCAAGCCACGGATTCCGGTGAGCGTCTTCGCCAGCTCGCGGCCGCGCGGCAGACCGGGCAACACGCCGACGCCCTCGCTCTTTTGTTTTTCCATATAATGTGCCCGCCGCGAGACGAGTTCAGAGGGCACTTTGACAGCTCGTCGGCCTCCAAGCTGTTAAATATTGGACAGTGCTTGATCCGCTTGATTTGCGCAGGGTTGCGGCCTGCGATAGCCAAGGACATCGCAAAGGCGTGGTCCTCGGGTAATTACCGGTCCTCGCACCGTGTTCGCGCTGGAGGGACGACCTGGCGGCGTGTGGCGCGCGTTGATAAAATGGCGATAGGAGGTGGACGAAATGGCCGAATACCACGGCGAGTTCGCCCCCCGTGCGACAATCGACGGCACCCTCATGAGACGAAAGACACGATCCGTCGAACCCAAGACACGGCGCGGATTCGATGCGGAGGCGTATCTCGAATCGACAGGCCCGGCGCGAAAAATTGTAAAGTATCGACAGGGAGCGGTCGTCTTCTCACAAGGCGGCCCCGCCAATGACGTCAGGTACCTCCAGAAGGGCGCGATCAAGGTCTCGGTGCTCTCCCGTATCGGCAAGGAGGCGGTCGTCGCGATACTGGCGCCCGGCGACTTTTTCGGCGAGGGCGCCCTGGCCGGTCAATCGGTTCGCATCGAGACGGCGACGGCGATGACGGCGAGCAGCGTGCTGATCATCGAAAAGGACGCGATGGTCCGGCTGCTCCGAGAGGAGCCTCTGTTCGCGAGCCGCTTCATCTCCCACATGCTGACCCGGAACATTCGCATTGAAGCGGACCTGGTCGACCAGCTCTTCAACTCGAGCGAAAAGCGCCTCGCTCGGACGCTGCTGTTGCTGGCGCGCTACGGCCAGGCCAATCCCCAGCGGACGCTGCCGAAGATCTCGCAGGAGACGCTCGCGGAAATGATCGGCGCGACCCGTTCACGCGTGAACTTCTTCATGAACAAGTTCAGGAAGCTCGGGCTCATCGAGTACAACGGCGGCCTCAAGGTCAATAGCTCCCTCCTCAGTGTCGTCCTGCACGACTGATCCACCGAGCGGTGGGCGGATGCCACATGCCAAACGATCACATCCCGCCAGAGCAGCACCGGCAGCACGCCGAGGGCGTGCGCGAGAAGGCCGAGGACAGTCGTCAGGACGCAGAGCAGGACCGTGGGTTGACCGAAGGACACCGCATTTCCGCCGAGTCTGGCAGGAATGAGGCGGAAGAGTTCAGGCGGCTGGCCGAGGAAGCGCGGGAGGTCCGCGACCAGCACCGTGAGGCGTTCGAGACAGTCCGGGAAGAGCGGGAGCGCCTCCGGGAAGTCGGGGAGAGCGCGCGGATCGCCGGTGAGGAGGCACGAGCCGCAGCCGAGGCGGCCCGTCACGCGACGATGGAGGCCGTGCATGCGACCGCCGAAACGCTACGAGCGACGCTCGACAACATGAAGGTCGTCGAGGAGATGCGGCGGACCCTCCGTGACATACGCGACGTGAACAAGCTCGACCCCAACTAGCCTCCCATCTCCTCTAGTTGCCGCCGACTTCGGCGCGACTCAGCAGGCCGTCGTCGTTGCGGTCGAGCGAATCGAACGCCCCGAGGGTGCCGTGCCACCGCCGGCCAGGGCTGTTGTGCAAAACGGGACAGACCCCGTTCTGCCGGGCACCTACGATGGCCTCTATGAGACCCCCCCTCGTCTTTCGCTGTGTTCCTTCGTTGTGGCGTTGACCACCGTGCGGTCGCCTGCTGCGCGCGCGCGGAGCCTGTCCGCCGCACCGGCCAACATCCACGATCGAGGGGTGGCACTGATTGTGAGGTTACAGCCATGAACCGATTCCTCATGCTGGCGCTCGGCGCGGCGCTTGCCGCCAGCGCGTGCGGGACAACCGCGTCGGACGCCACAGACGCTCCACTGAATTCCGGGAGCGGCGTGGCCGCCGAAGCACCGGCGCCAGGGCCGGCCGCGAGAGCACCGGCGCCACCACGGACGGCCGCAGAAGCAGCGGTTCCGGCCGGTCCGGTCTACCGTGAAGTGACCATTCCGGCCGGGACTACGCTGCCGCTGGCGCTGACGAGCGCGATCGGGTCCGATACCAGCGCGGTCGAAGACGCAGTGACCGCCGAGCTCGCGCGGCCCGTCATGATCGACGGCCGTGAGGTGCTGCCTGCCGGCGCGCGCCTGGCGGGCACTGTGACGGAGGTCGATGGCTCTGGGCGCGTGAAGGGGCGGGCGATGATCGCGTTCCGCTTCACGTCGCTTCGGACCGGCGACGAGCAGTACGAGCTGCAGGCGGCGCCCCTCACGCATGTCGCCCCGGCAACCAAGGGTGAGGACGCGGCGAAGATCGGCATCGGCGCGGGCGCCGGTGCGATCATCGGAGGCGTTCTCGGCGGGGGCGATGGCGCGGCTAAGGGCGCGGTCATCGGCGGCGGCGCCGGTACGGGTGTCGTGCTGGCGACGAAGGGGCAAGAAGTGCGCCTTGGGCCAGGCGCCGACGTCTCCGCACAGCTCACGGCGCCGCTGACGGTGCGCGTCCGCACGAGCTAGAGACCCGGTGATGGAGATCGCAACGAAAGCGGCACGCAAGCGAACGCAGGCGCTCCCTGCGTTCGATCTGCTCGCCTCCCTCGATTCCGCCGGCGCGCCTCGCAGCGTCACCAAACACCCCCGCGGGGCCGTCGTTTTCTCGCAGGGCGATCCCGCCACCGACGTGTTCTACCTCCGGCAGGGGAGCGTCAAGCTCTCGGTACTGTCGCAGACGGGCAAGGAGGCCGTCGTGGCTATCCTGAGGCCGGGCGAGTTCTTCGGCGAGGGGTGCCTGGCGGGGCAGCCGCGGCGCATGGCGACCGCCCGGGCGCTGAACGCGAGCACGGTGTTCGTCATCGAAAAGTCCCACATGCTCACGTTGCTGCACACGCAGCCCTCGCTGGCCGAGCGGTTTCTCTCCCACATGCTCGCCCGCAACATCCGGATCGAGGAGGACCTGATCGATCAGCTCTTCAACTCGAGCGAGAAGCGGCTCGCGCGCGCCCTGCTCCTGCTGGCGCGCTACGGCACGAAGGACGAGTCGCTCCTGCTGCCGAAGCTGTCGCAGGAGACGCTTGCCGAGATCGTCGGCACGACCCGCTCCCGTGTCAACTTCTTCATGAACAAGTTCCGGGATCTCGGCTTCATCGGGTACAACGGCAGCATCACGGTCAACCGCTCCCTCCTGACCGTGGTCCTGCACGACTGAGACATGACGGTTCACTCTCCTCGCGAACTGTCGCTGGCGGTGCATGAACTCCGAACGCCGGTCACCGTCGTGTCCGGCTACGTGCGCATGCTGCTTCGCGAGCAGGCCGGCGCCGTCACCGCGCCGCAGCGGACGATGCTCGAGGAGGCGGACCGGTCCTGCGCGCGCATCGGGGCGCTCATCGCGGAAATGGGCGAGCTCGCGCGGCTCAACACCGGGGACGTCGAAGTCCCGCGCGTCCCGTTCGACCTGGCCGCGCTCGTCGTCGAGCTGGCGGCCGGGCTGCCCGAAGATGAAGACCGCGGAGTGCGACTCGACGTGCGAGCCACGCATCCTGTGATGGTCACCGGCGATCGAACGCGCCTGGCGGCGGCGCTAAGGGGGTTGATGCACACAGCGCTGCGCGAGCGGGGCGAACCGGGCGTGATCGTGGTGGCGTGCTCAATGCTCGAACATACGCCCGAGGCCTGGGCGGTCGTCACGATCGGCGACGACGCCGTCACCCCGTCGCTGGTCGAAGGCGCCAGCGCGACGACGCCACCGGCCTTCGATGAGTGGCGCGGCGGGCTCGGCCTGGCGCTGCCGATTGGACGATGTGTGATCGAAGCGCACGGCGGCGCGGTCTGGTCGGCCCCGGGCACCGCGGGCGGCGGCGCCTCGGCGTTCCGGCTGCCGGCCGCACACTGACGACCATGGCTGGCGCGACCGCACGCACCCTCCAACCGCCGGTCGGTGAACACCGCCGGCCTTCGATTGCCGTCGTGGATGACGACTCCGGCTTCGCAGGCTACCTGCGGACGTTCCTGACGCAGCGGGGGCACGAGGCGCGGGTGTATACGCGCGGCGATGCGATCGTGGCGGCGATCCGGCACGGTGAACCGCCCGATCTCGTGCTGCTCGACGTCGCCATGCCCGGCATGGACGGCCTGCAGACGCTGAAGACGCTGAAGGCCGCCAGGCCCGAGCTGCAGGTCATCATGCTGTCGGGCCGCGACCAGGCGTCGATCATCGTCGAGGCCATGCGCTTCGGCGCCGTCGACTACGTCGTCAAGCCGGCCGACCCCGAGGGGCTCGGCGAGGTCGCGCTCGAGGCCGCGATCCGGCAGGCGATCGAGCGCAATCGTCTCGTCGAGGAACTGGCCGATCTGCGGGGACGGCTCGGCGACACGCAGGACGAGCCGGTCCTCGCGTGGGGTGCGAGTCCCGCCATGCGGGCGGTGGCCCACCTCATCGAACACGTTGCCGACAGCGACGTGACCGTCCTCATCCGCGGGGAGAGCGGTGTCGGCAAGGAGCTCGTCGCCCGGGCCATTCATCGTCTCTCCCCCCGGAAACCGAAACCGTTCGTCAAGGTGAACTGCGCCGCGCTGCCGGCCGAGCTCCTGGAGAGCGAGCTGTTCGGGCACGAAAGAGGCGCCTTCACCGGCGCCGCCGGCACGCGGATCGGCCGGTTCGAGCAGGCGCACCTCGGCACGATGTTCCTCGACGAGATTGCCGAAATGAAACCGCCGCTCCAGGCCAAGATCCTGCACGTGCTTCAGGACGGCGAGTTCACCAGGCTGGGGAGCAACGCCAAGATCCGCGCCGACGTGCGCGTGGTGACCGCTACCAATCGCAACCTCGAGACGATGATCCTGCGGGGGGAGTTTCGAGAGGACCTGTACTATCGGCTCAAGGTCATCGAGGCGGTGGTTCCGCCGCTGCGTGATCGTCGCGACGAGATCCCGCAGCTCATCGGCGTCTTCATCCAGAAGTACGCTCGGCACTACAAGCGCCCCGTGCCGGCGCTGTCGGATGCCCTGCGCGGGTGCTTCGTCCAGTACGACTGGCCGGGGAACATTCGCGAGCTCGAGAACATGATCAAGCGGTTCGTCATCCTGCAGGACGAGCGGCGCCTCCTGGAGGAGCTCACGACGTCTTCGCCGTGTCAGTCGCCGCCGGCCGCGCAGCCCGACGCCACGAGCGCGGACTCCGTCCCCCCGCCGGCTCCGGGCCCCAATCTACCGGGGCGGCGTCTCGCCGACGTGTCGCGCGAGGCCGCGCTCAGGGCCGAGCGCCGCGTCATCGCCGACACGCTCACGCAGATGCGCTGGAACCGCCGCGAGGCGGCCCGGCACCTGGGGGTCAGCTACAAGACGCTCCTGAACAAGATCAAGCAGACGGGACTCAAGCGGCCCTATTAGTGGAATAGTGGCGGCGCGATCACCCGAACCGGCTCGCCGCACGCCGCTTTTCCTGGTATTCGCGAGGCGCCCGGTGTGGCATCCCGATTGCTCGACTATTCGGAGCGATGGGTAGCAAGCCGCAGGTCATGGTGGTCGACGACGACCTGGCAATGTGCGGGTTTCTTCGCGCGTTCCTCGGCGCGCGCGGATACGATGCGCGGACGATCAGCAATCCCGGCGAAGCGGTCCGGTGTTTCCACGCCGAACGGCCCGCTGCCGTGCTGCTGGACATGGTCATGCCCGGCGGCATGGACGGACTCGCCGCGCTGGCCACCTTCAAGCAGATCGACAAGGACGTGCCGGTCATCGTGATCTCCGGACAGGGACGCACGGACGTCATCGTGCAGGCGATGAAGCTTGGCGCGTCGGACTATCTGAGCAAGCCGTTCGAGGACGCCGAGCTCGACGCGATGCTCCTGACGGTGCTGAAACAGCGGCAGCTCGCGGAGGAGGTCGAAGGGCTCCGGGCGGAGGTCGCCGCGCGGTCTCGCGACACGCTGCTGTTCGGCCACAGCGAGCGGATGGCCGAGGTGCGCGAGTTCGTCGAGCGCGTGTCCGACACGGACGCCACGGTGCTCGTCCGCGGCGAGAGCGGCACGGGCAAGGAGCTCGTCGCGCGGGCGCTGCACGCACGTTCGCTGCGCCGGGACGCACCGTTCGTCAAGGTGAACTGCGCCGCGCTCCCCACGGAGCTCCTCGAGTCCGAGCTGTTTGGATTCGAGAAAGGCGCCTTCACGGGCGCGCTGCAGCAGAAGGCGGGCAAGTTCGAATTCGCCAATCACGGCACGATGTTCCTGGACGAGATTGGGGACATGAGCGGTCCTCTCCAGGCGAAGCTGCTCCAGGTACTCCAGGACGGCGAGTTCTCCCGCCTGGGAGGCCGGGGTGACGTGCGGGTGGACGTCCGCGTCATCGCCGCCACGAACCGCGACCTCGAGACGGCGGTGGCGGAAGGCACGTTCCGTGAAGATCTGTATTTCCGGCTCAACGTGCTGACGATCGTCGTCCCGCCGCTTCGGCAGCGTCGCGACGAAATCCCGTGTCTGGCCGAGTATTTTCTGCAGAAGTACGCGGCGGACTACCACAGGCCGGTGCCTGGCGTCAGCGCCGAGCTCGAGCGCCGGTTCATGGAGTACGACTGGCCGGGCAACGTCCGGCAGCTCGAGAACATGATCAAGCGGATGGTCGTGCTCGCCAGCGAAGCGCCCATCCTGGCCGAGCTGCAGCAGCCCGCTCCGAGGTTCTCGAACCGAGCGCACCCGCTGCCGCCGCCGGCGTCGCCTGTGGCCGTGCCGTTCCAGGCCGCGCCCGCCGCGAGTCCGGTGCGGGCGGCGGAGCGCGTATCGCTCAAGGACATCGGCCGCTCCGCCTCGCGCGAGGCGGAGAGCGAGCTGATCCTGGAGGTCCTCACGCGCACCCGGTGGAACCGCAAGGCGGCGGCGCTGATCCTGGGCGTCAGCTACAAGGCGCTGCTCTACAAGATCAAGGACAACGGCCTGAACAAGGCCTCGTGACGCCAGGTGTCAAGCGCCCATCGGACGCCGTTGCGGATCGACTGGGTCCGGGAGGCCGGGGCCCTCGAGCCGATTGCGGCCGGCTGGCGTGCGCTCGAGGGTGCCGTCCGGCGCCGGACGCATGTCTCCACGTTCGATTTCCTGGCGCCCTGGTACCGGCACTACGCCGGCGCGTACGGCGGCTCGCCGCTCATCGGCCTGGCGTGGCAGGGCACCGAGCTCGCGGGAGTGGCGCCGCTGACGATCCGGCGTGGCCGCCTCGGACGAATCCCGGTGACCCGCGTCGACTTCGCGCCGAACGATTCGATCGCCGGCGAGTTTCTCGCCGGAGACGATCAGCCGGAGATCGTCGCCGCGCTGCTGGATTCGCTCGTGCAGCAGGCGCGGTTCGACGTGATATGCCTCAACGGGTTCGACCCTGCCTCCGCTCAGCTGCTGGAGGTCCAGCACGCCGCGGGTGGGCATCGTCTTGCGGTTCACACGGAGGAGCATGCGTACGCCATGGTCGATCTCACCGGGGGCTATGAGAGGTATCGGGCAGGCCTCACCCGAAGGTGTCGCGGCGCGCTGAACCAGAAGGCACGGAAAGTGGACGCCGCAGTCGCCACCGTGGAAGGCGTCCAGCCCGGGGACGACCGCGATCGGATCGAGGCATCGATCAACCGGATGATTGCCATTACCGAGGCGAGCTACAAGCTGCAAGGGCAACGGCTCGCCGATCGTCACCGTGCCTTCCTCGGAGAGATCGCCCGGCGCTTCGGCGCCAGGCACATGCTCAGCCTGCCGATCCTCACGATCGGCGGACGCGACGCGGCGTTCATCCTCGGCGTCGTCGAACGCGGCTGCTTCTACGATGTCACCCTTGCCTATGACGACTCGTTTGCGAAGCTCTCGCCCGGCGCGTATCTGATGCAGGCGACGCTGCAGCGTCTAGCCGCGACCGGGATCTCCACCGTGATCTCGCACGGCGCCCACGAGTACAAGCGGCATTGGGCGACGGCGTTCGTACCGCAGCACCGCGTGTTCCTCTTCCCGCGTCGGCCGCGCGCCACGGCTGCGCGCGTCGTGCGCTTCGGCGTGCAGCCACTCTGGGGACGGCTCACCGCACGCGCCGCCGCACCAGCCAATGTGACCCGCCGGACGGGACTATTCGGCACCGCAGGAGGATAGTGGAACGTGAACGTCCCGACCCGCAGGGCATGCGATCGCCACAAGACCCTTTTTCCCAACGGAAACGGCTGTGATCGCTTCTTGCAGAGCTGTTCGTGGTCGTGTGAATGCACCTGGCAGCTCTCCTCATCGTCGCAAGCGCTCCGCTCCTGTCCGCGGTCCCGGCATACGCGCAGGCGCGGACGGAGTTCATCCCGTCGCTGTCGCTGTCGACGGTGTATGACGACAACCTCTTTGCGCGCGTCGACGGAAGCGCCGGCCGGATCCTGCAGCTCCGGCCGAGCGTCGAAGGCAGCCACGAATCGGCCACGGTCAGGCTGCTCGGCCTCTACTCGTTCGACATCCAGCGCTCCAACTTCTCTTCGCTGAACACGCTCGACGCGCGGCGGCACGCCCTCGGCGAGGCGCGGCTGCGCACCAGCCCCGTCACGACGCTCGGCGTCGCCGTGCGGTACGACCGCAGCGACACGCCCGGAGACATCAACGTCGACACGGGCGTGCTCGGAGATCGCCGCGAGGCCGAGCGCCTGGAGGTGACACCGACGCTGGCCCGACGTCTAGGTCCCCGCGCGACGATAACCGCCGGGTACAACTGGACGACCGAACACCTGGTGGACAACGAGCACGGAGCGCTCCACGTCGGCCGCGTCGGCGTGTCGCGGGAGCTGACGACGCGAACGACGCTGACCGGCAGCTACGTGGGCCGTTCCTTCGTCGATCACGTGACGAATCACAGCTCCCACGCGGCGCTCGTCGGCTGGGACCGCGAGCTGGCCCCCGGCACGCGGCTCACTCTCTCGGCAGGCCCGAAGGTGACCTCGTATCGCGGGCTCACGCCCGAACTGACGGCTGCCCTCGCCCGCGGGACCCGCCGCGTGCGGCTGGCGCTCGATTACTGGCACGGTGAAACCATCGTGCTCGGCATCCCGGGACCGGTCGGCGTCGACAGCGTGACGGGCCGCACCACCTGGCCCGTGACGCGACGCATCGACCTCGGCACCCATGCGGGGGTCTCCGGCGTCTCCACGCTCGACGCCAGGGACAGCACGATCTACCGCGGCACGCTCGTCGGCTCGTGGAGTCCCGGGGGGCTCTACAGCATCGCCGCCTCGTATGGACTCGACTTTCAACGGGGAAGCCTCAGAGACCCGAGTGTCCTGGATCACCAGCTCGGGCCGTTCGCTGACCGGGTGCTGCGGCACGTCTTTCGCGTCGGTATCACCATCGCGCCGCGGTACGGTCGCTCAATTCTGCCGCCTGACGAGGCCGCACGCGCGAAGGGAGTCACACGATGACCGGTTGGCCACTCACATTCATGGCCGCCTGCCTCGCGGCAACGGCGATTGCGTCGGCCCAGGAGCCGGCGCCGAGCGCCTTTCGTATTGGTCCCGAAGACGTCCTGGACGTGCAGGTCTGGAAGAACGGCGACCTGAGCCGCATCGTCCCGGTGCGGCCCGACGGCATGATCTCGCTGCCGCTCGTCAACGACATTCAGGCTGCGGGGCTGACGCCGTCTGAGCTGCGCCGGCAGATCACCGAGCGCCTCGCCGACTTCGTGCCTTCCCCGGAGGTCTCCGTGATCGTCCGCGAGGTACACAGCGTCAAGGTTGCGGTGCTGGGCGCCGTCCGCATGCCGGGACACTACGAGATGAAGAGCCCGGCCACGGTCCTCGAGCTCATCGCCCGGGCGCAGGGCCTCACCGAGTTCGCCGACCGCGGGCGGATTGTGGTGCTGCGCCAGAACGGCGTCACCACCAAGCGGATCCCCTTCAACTATCGCAAGGTCGCCGAGGACTCCGAGCAGGACAACTTCTACGTGCGCCCTGGCGACATCATCGTCGTTCCATGAGAGATGTCCATGGCCCGTGACCTGCTCTCCGCCGCTGCCGACGACTCGCTGGCGCCGCGCGTCATGGGGATCGTCCGCCGGCGCGGGCTCCTGATGGCCGCCGTCTTCGCGATGATCCTGGTGTCGGCCGCCGCGTTCGCGCTCCGCCTCCCGAACCTCTACCGGGCGACGGCGCTGGTGCTCGTCGAACGTTCGATCTCGGAGTCGATCGTCCGGGCGCCCGTCAGCGGCGAACTGGAAAGCCGTCTCTACGTGATCAAACAGGAGATTCTGAGCCGCGATCGGCTCATCGGGCTGATCGAACGCTTCGACCTGTATCCCGATCTGCGGCGGCGGGCCGGGCAGCAGGACGTGCTGACACGGGCGCGCAACGACATCATCGTCCAGCCCGCCGGGCCGGAGCAGGTCAGTGGCCGGACGAAGACCGTGTCGTTCACCCTCAGCTACACGAGCGATCGTCGCGAGACCGTCGCCGACGTGACCAATGCGGTCGCGGCCTTCTACGTGCAGCAGAACGACCGGATGCGGTCGGAAGAAGCCATCCGCACCACGCAGTTCCTCCGGGACCAGCTCGCCGAGGCCCGGTCGCAGCTCGATCGTCGCGAAGGCGCGGTGCGGGAGTACACGACTCGCTACACGGGCGAGCTGCCGCAGCACGTGGGCGTGAATCTCGCCACGCTCGAACGGCTCAACACCCAGCTACGGCTGAATGGCGAGCAGCAGATCCGGATCATCGAGCAGCGCGACACGCTGTTCGACGCACTGCGGGAGACCGGCCTCCTCGCGCGTGCGACCACAGGGAATGCCGATGTCTCGCCCGAGTCCCTCGAGCGGCTGCGCCAGATCGACGAACAGCGACAGAAGCTGTCGCAGGCCGAGACGCAGTTCACCGCCCGCCACCCCGACGTCCTGCGCCTGCGTGAGCAGCTGGCGGCGATGGAGCGCGAACGCGATCAGGCGGACGCGGTCGAGCAGCGGACACGCGCCGCCGCGGACCTCGCGGCGCCGGCTGCCCCCATCGCCGATCCGGCCGCGCCCATGCCGCCGCTCCGCCGGCGCACGATGGAGGGCCTCGATGCCGAGCTGGCCCGGCTGCGCCAGGACGAGGCGGGCGTCCGCCGCACGATCGCGGCCCTCGAGCAGCGTCTCGCGAGCGGCCCGCAACGGCAGCAGGAATACGAGGCCGTCACCCGCGATTACGCGGCGGCCAGGGACCTGCACGACTCGGTGCTCAAGCGGTACGGCGACGCCCAGTTCACCGAGCGCCTGGAAACCGATCGCGCGGGGGAGCGGTTCCGGATCCTCGACGCGGCGCTTCCGCCCGAGGGGCCCGCGGCCCCGAACCGGATGCGGCTCCTCCTCATGGGCCTGCTCCTGGCCGGTGCCGCCGCCGCCGCGGCGGCCCTCGCGCGCGAGCAGGTCGACACGGCGTTCCACTCGGTGGACGACGTTCGTGCATTCACCACGGTGCCGGTGCTCATCTCCATTCCGCCGATCGGGCCGACGCCGATCCGGCGCCGCGTCACGGTGGCGCTGGCGACGATGGGCGCGCTCGCGGCGATTGCGCTTGCGGGCATGACGGCCGCCTACGTCGCAGGCGGCAACGAGACGCTCGTCCGGCTGATCGCGTTCTGAGGTGCACTCGATGGCGACCCGCGACACACTCCTGGTCAGTCTCACGGCGCCGGCGTCGTTTGCCGCCGAGCAGTACCAGGGCCTGCGGCTGGCGGTTGAACGCCTCGCGCGGGCGCGCGACGTGAGGACGATTGCCGTCAGCAGCCCGGCAGCGGGCGATGGCAAGACCGTGACGGCGATCAACCTGGCCGGGACACTGGCGCGCGGCTCCGACGACCGCGTGCTCCTGGTCGATGCGGACCTGCGGCGGCCGTCCGTGGCGAGCCTGCTGGCGATCCCCGGCGGCGGCCTGGGGCTGGCCGACGCGCTCGGCAGCGGCCGCGGCGCCGCCGACGTGGTCCGGACAGTTGACGGCTGCCTCCTCGATGTCATTCCGGCTGGCAGCCCCCGCGCCGGCATCAGCGAGATCCTCCGGTCCCCGCGGCTCGACGCCTTCCTCCAGGAGCTCCGGCAGCGCTACGCGTACATCGTGCTCGACACGCCGCCGCTGCTCCCCGTCTTCGACGCCGCGCTCATCGCGAAATCGGTCGACGGCGTGCTGATGGTGGTCAGCGCGAACCGGACGCCGCGCAAGCTCCTCGGCGAGGCGCTGAACCTGCTCGACGCGTCGAAGGTCCTGGGCATTGTCTTCAACCGCGACGCGCACCCGCTCTTTGGCTACTACGACGCGTACTGCCGCCAGTACTTCCCCGGCGTGTCCCGGATCGCCGGCCAGGCGTAACCATGTGTCCCAGGCCGACCATCACCGTCCACTTCGCCTCGACGCTGATCGTCGCCTCGCAGGTCGTGTTTCCCCTGACCGAGATGCGCTACCTGCCGGTCGTGCTCCTCGCGCTCGCGACGTCCGTCCTCGTCTGGTTCGTCGCGCGGGAGATCCGCGCGAAGGCGCCGCGCCTGCTGATCCTCGGGTCGAGCCCCATGGCGGCGCGACTGATCGAGGAAATCGAGTCGTCCCGCCACCCGCGCTATGTCGTGGCGGGGATCGTGGCCGACGAGCGTCCGGCCACGGCGGCGCCGGTCGCGGCGCGATGGCTCGGGCCCTGCGACCGGCTGACGGAGATCGTCGAGCGCGTCCATCCCGCGCGCATCGTCGTGGCGATCGCGGACCGATCGGACCGCCTCCCGCTGCAGTCGCTGCTCGCCTGGCGCGTCCGGGGCGTGGTGGTCGAGGACGCGGCCGCGTTCTACGAGCGGCTCTCCGGCAAGATCGCGATCGAGACGCTCCGGCCCATCGCGCTCATCATGTCCAAGGGCTTCAGGAACCACGGCGCCGGTCCGGCTGTGGCGCGCATCGTCAGCCTGGTCGTGGCCGCGGTCGGGTTGGTGCTCGTGGCGCCGCTGCTGGCGGCGCTTGCCGCCGCGGTGAAGCTCGACTCGCGCGGGCCCGTGCTCTTCAGGCACGAGCGGGCCGGGCGTGACGGCCGGCCGTTCGCCCTCGTCAAGTTCCGGACGATGCACCCGTGCGCAGAGGCGACGTCGGAATGGGTGGTGGACAACATCGACCGGATCACGCGGCTCGGCCGGTGGCTGCGCCGATTCCGGCTCGACGAGCTGCCGCAGCTCGTCAACGTGCTGCGCGGCGAGATGAATCTCATCGGGCCGCGTCCGCACCCGACGAGCAACCACGCGCTGTTCATGAAGCAGATCGCGTACTACGAGGTGCGGTCGAGCGTGCGGCCCGGCGTGACGGGCTGGGCGCAGGTCCGCCACGGCTACGCGAACAACCTCGACGAGGAGACCGAGAAGATGCGGTACGACCTGTACTACATCAAGAACCGGTCGCTGTGGCTGGACATGCGGATCCTCGCCGAGACGGTCGGTATCATTCTGTTCGGCCAGGGCTCCAGCGAAGTCCGGCGGCCGTCGCCCAGCCGCAGCGCGCTCGTGCCCGCACCGCCGCGCCGCCGCGTGGGGGAGGCGACGTCCATACCGTGGCTGGCCAGTTCCCCGCGGGTCCGCTCCTCGGCGGGGCGGAGCTAGGCCGGAGGCCGTGGCACATCTGGACGCGACCTGGTGGACGCCGCCCCCCGTCTGCATGCTGCCGGGCACGACCCTGACGAGGGCCGCCGGCAGCCGGGTGGCGTTCATCGCGCTCGTCTCGTTCACCGTCATCCTGCTGCTGTCGCCGCAGGAATGGGTGCCCTGGTTGAAAGCCTTCCGGATCGCGCTGCTCGCGGCCGGCCTGGCGATTGTCGCGCATCTGGTGGGGCGGACGATTCGCCGCCAGCCCGTCACGCTGTTTTCGCCGGAGCTCGGCATTGCGGTCGCGCTGGTTAGCTGGTCGGTGCTGACGGTCCCGCTGTCCTCCTGGCCCGGCGGCAGCGTGCGGGTGCTCGTCGATCACTATTTGAAGGCGGTCGCGTTCTTCTGGCTGATCGGCGCCGTCGTGACGACCACGGATCGGCTCCGCGTACTGGCCTGGACATTCGTGCTGTGCGCCGTTCCGCTCGCGGCGACCGGCGTCAGCCACTACCTGTCCGGCGAGCACCTGTCCACGGGCGTACGCGGGTTCTACCGGATCGCCGGCTACACCGGGGGCTCCGGACTGACCGGGAACCCGAACGATCTCGCGTTGATGCTGAATCTCATCCTGCCCATCGCGGGCGCCCTGATCTTCATCGCGCGCGGCGCCTGCCGCGCCGTCGCGATTGCGGCCCTGCTCCTCGGCGTCGCGGCCGTGATCCTCACGTTCTCCCGTGCCGGCTTTCTCACGCTGGCCGCCTCGTTCGTGATGTTCCTGGCCGTGCTGACCCGGCGCAAGGCGCCGGGCGCCGCCGTGGCGCTGTTGCTCGTCGCGGTCTGCGTGCCGCCGCTGCTGCCCGACGGCTACGTGGCGCGCCTCGGCACCATCACCGACATCGAGACGGATGCGACCGGATCGGCGCAGGGGCGATGGCGCGACACGAAAGTGGCCGTCGGCGTCGTGGCGCGGAACCCGCTCACCGGCGTCGGCATCGGCCAGGACGTGCTGGCGATGAACGAAGAGCGGGGCGATACGTGGCGGCGGGTTCACAACGCGTACCTGCAGTACGGGGTGGACCTCGGCATGCCGGGACTGCTGCTGTTCGTCTGGCTGCACGTGCGCTCGTTCCGGACGGCGCGTGCCGTCGAGCGCCGGGCCGCCGATTCCCCCGCGCATCGCGATCTGGCGCTGCTGGCGGCCGCGGTCCAGGTGTCGCTGGTCGCCTTTGCCGTCGCGGCGATGTTTCATCCCATCGCCTATCAGTTCTATTTCTTCAGCGTCGCCGGGCTGGCGGTGGCGCTCGGGCACACGTGCCGCGCCGAGATCGCCGCGCCACCGACGGCCGGGAGCGTCGCGTGACCGCCGCCCGGATTCTGAACGTCGTGCCGACGCTAATGTGCGGCGGGACCGAGCACCAGTTCATGACTCTCAGCCGCCGGCTCGATCCCGCGCGATTCACGCTCGAGTTCGCGTGCCTGCGGCGGTGGGGCCCGTTCGTCCAGGAGCTCGCGGACCGGCAGATCCCGCTGTCGGAATACCGGGTGGCCACGTTCCGCAGCGTGCAGGCCATCGCGCAGCAGGCGCGGCTGATGCGGCACATCGCCCGGCGGCGGATCCAGATCGTCCACGCGTACAACTTCTACGGAAACGTCTTCGCGGTCCCGCCCGCACGGCTCGTGGCGCCGGTGGTGATCGCCTCGATTCGCGACTGCGCCCCCTACCTCACCGCGATGCAGAAG
The DNA here is from genome assembly GCA_001767525.1 of Acidobacteria bacterium RIFCSPLOWO2_12_FULL_68_19. Taxonomy (GTDB): domain Bacteria; phylum Acidobacteriota; class Vicinamibacteria; order Vicinamibacterales; family UBA2999; genus MELF01. The sequence goes on from MELF01000041.1 coordinate 62,565, forward strand.
CGGGTGCAGCGCTACGCGTGCCAGTGGGCCGACTGCGTGCTGGTGAACGCGGAGGCGGTGAGGGACTGGCTAATCGCGGACGGGTACGACGGCTCGAAGATCGTCGTCATCGGAAACGGCGTCGACCTGACGCGGTTCACGGGTGCGCCCGATCCCGATGGGATTCGCCGCGCGCTCGGTCTGCCGCGCGGCACTCCGCTGGTGGTCGTCGTCTCGCGGATCGCGCGGCTGAAGGGCCTCGAGCCTCTGCTCGAAGCGGCGGCCATCCTCAAGGCGTCCCATCCCGACGCACGGTTTCTCATCGCCGGCGAGACGGCGCCGAACGAGACCGCCTATCTGGAGGCCTTGAAGTGTCTGGCCGGGGAGTACGGCGTGACCGACCGGGTGATATTCGCCGGATTTCGCGCCGACATCCCCGGACTGCTCGCGGGCGCCGACCTGTCGGTGATGCCCTCGCTCAACGAGGCGCTCTCGAATGTGCTCCTCGAATCCATGGCGGCCGGCGCGCCCACCGTGGCCACGCGGGTCGGCGGCACGCCTGAGGCGCTCGCCGACGGCGTGTCCGGCCTGCTCGTCGCCTCGGGCGATTCCCGGGCGCTGGCCGAGGCGATCGCCCGGCTGCTCGACGATCAACGCCTGGCGCGGCGCCTGGGCCGGGCGGCACGGCAGGTGATTGAGGACCGCTTCTCGGTCGACCGCATGGTGCGGTCGACCGAGCAGCTCTATCTGGAGCTCCTGGCGCGCAAGCGTGGGGCGCTCCCGGTGTCCGCCTGATGCCGGCTGCGGCACGCGCCCACGCGTGGACCGCCGCGCTCCCGGCGATCCGGCGGGATGCCTGCGCCGTGGAGGTGGTCAGCGACGAAGCGGCCTTCGTGCGCCTCGAGGCGGAGTGGAACGAGGCCGTGGCGCGCGCCGGTCTCGCGCATCCGTTCCTCCGGCACGAATGGGTGCGCACCTGGTGGGACGCCTTCAAGACGCCCGGTGCGCGGCTCTACGTCCAGGTGGTCAGGGCGCGGGGCCGGATCATTGCGATCGCGCCGTTCATGCGCGATACCGCGCGGATGTACGGCCTGCCGGCCCGGCGGATCCGGTTCATCCAGAACGATCACACACCCCGTACCGACATCATCGTCGCGGAGCACCCGGCCGAGGCGTACCAGGCGATCTGGCGCGCACTTCTTTCGGACGGCGAGCGCTGGGACGTGCTGCAGCTCAGTCAGTTGCCGCGGGAGTCTGACACCCGGCGCGCGATCTGCCGGCTGGCGGCCGCCGACGGATGCGCCACGGGGATCTGGCCGAGCAACGACTCGCCGTACCTCTCGCTGGCCGGCACGTGGGACGACTATCTCAGTCGGCTGCCGGCGAAATTCCGCTCGAATCTTCGCAACCGGGTGTCGCGGTTGACGCGCCTCGGGGAGCCGGCCCTGGAGGTGCTCGCCGAGCGCCGCGCCATCGAAGAGGCGTGCGAGGAGGCGTTTCGGCTGGAAAGTTCAGGGTGGAAGCGCGAGGCCGGGACGGCCATCACCGGTGACCCGGCCGTGCGCCGCTTCTACACGACGCTCGTCGAGCGCGGGACCGCCGCGGGGTGGCTGCGCCTCCTGTTCCTCACGGCGGGCGGCCGGCGCATCGCCACCTCCTACGGCGCCTGCTTCGAGAACCGCCTGTTCCTCTTCAAGACCGGCTACGACCCGGAATTCGCCACCGGCGCGCCGTTCAAGATCCTCACGTATCTCGCGATTCGCGAGGCGTACGCGCAGGGGCTCGCGGAGGTCGACTTCCTGGGAGACGCGGAACCGTGGAAGCTCGAATGGACGGCGACCAGCCGGGGCCATGACTGGGTGTTCGTCTACGGCGGCACGTGGCGCGCGCGGCTCCTGCATGCCGTCAAGTTCCGGTGGCTGCCGGGGCTGAAGCGATGGCGGGCATGACCGGCACGTTCGTCCCGACCTACCAGGGTCTCTCGGCGACCGACTTCGTGCGCGCAGCGCCGGCGTCGCGCGAAGCCTGCTTCCCGTTCGACGTCCCGGATCGGCTGCCGTTCTACCGCGCCCGCAATGCCATCTATCACCTGTTTGCGGCACTCGTCGAGCGCGATCGGCAGGTGACGGTGCTCGCGCCCGATTACAACAGCGGGAACGAGATCCTGGCCATGCAGGCGGCCGGCGCGCGGGTTCAGTACTGCCCGGTCGACCGTCGCCTGCAGCTCGACCCCGACGTCGTGGCGCGGCTGTGCGACCGCCATCGCCCGGACATCCTGTATGTGATCCACTACATCGGGTGGCCGCAGCCGATGCCGGCGCTGGTGGACCTGTGCCGCCGGCGCGGGATGCGGCTGGTCGAGGATTGCGCGCTCTCGCTCCTCAGCGAGATGGACGGCCGGCCGCTCGGCTCCTTCGGCGACTGGGCGGTGTTCTGCCTCTACAAGACCCTGCCACTGCCCAACGGCGCGCTGCTCGTCCAGAACACCGCCCGGCTCGATGCGCTGACGCGGCTGCAGTTGCGGCGGGCGGGTGCCGCGTCGGTGGCGGGGCGCACGGCGGAACTCCTGGTACAGCGGATACGCGGCCGCGCGGGCCGGATCGGCGCCGCGCTGCAGGTGGTCAAGCGTGGCCTGGGGCGGGCGGCGGGCGCCCTCGACGTACGGCGGGCGAACGTCGGCGACATCGGCTTCAACGTGGCGGAGGTCGACCTGGCGATGTCGCCCGTCTCGGCGCGCCTCCTCGATCGGCTCGACTTCGCCGGCATCCGCCGCAGGCGCGTGGAGAACTATCGGCGCCTCGACGCACAGCTCGACCCGAAGGTGGTGCGCGTGTTCCCCGACCTGCCGGAGGGCGTCTGTCCGCTGTTCTTCCCGATTCTGGTGTCCGACAAGCCGGCAGCCGCGCGCGCGCTGCAGCGGCGTGGCGTCGACGCGCTCGAGTTCTGGAACGACAGCATGGACCCGGGCAGCGAGATGTCCGCCGACGCGCGCTTCCTGCGGGCGCACGTCCTGGAGCTGCCGATCCACCAGGACCTCACGCCGCGGCAGCTTGCCCATGTGGCGCGATGGGTGTCCGCATGACGCGGTGGGGCTCCGAGGCCTACCGGCTGCTGGTGGCGCCGTCCGAGGCGATCGAGGTGGAGTGCATCGACACCCTCTGGGGCCTGACGGCGCTGCGCCCGCAGTGGGATGAGCTGCTGCGCGCCAGCGCGGCCAACGGCCCCTTCCTGACGTGGGAGTGGCTCCACGCGTGGTGGACGCACCTGCATGGCCGTGCCGTCCTGAACGTGCTCGTGGTGCGCGAGGGCAGGACGCTGATTGCGATCGCTCCGCTGATGCTGGCGCGGGGCGCCATGCCCTGGTTCTCCCGGCTCGCGTTCCTCGGCACCGGCCATGCCGGCTCCGACTATCTCGATCTGATCGTGCGGGTCGGCCGTGAAGACGCGGCGCTCCGGGCCCTCGCAGCGTTCCTCCAGACGCACCAGATGGCGATGCGTCTCGACCATCTCCGCGAGGCCTCGCTGGGCGCGCGCCTGGCCGAGCGGCTCGCGTCGGACGGGTGGGCCACGACGGCCCGTCCGGCCGGCCTGTGTCCGGTCATCGCGCTCGCGGGACACACCTGGGATTCGTACCTGGCGACGCTCGGCTCCGCGCATCGTGCGAACGTGCGGCGGCGGCTGCGCGCCATCGGCCAGCAGTTCGAGATGCGATTCGAGCCGGTGACGTCCGAGTCGGGACGCCGCGACGCGCTCGAGGCGCTGGGCCGCTTCCACGAGCGTCGCTTTGGCGCCGACGGCGGGTCGACAGCGTTCCTCACGCCGGCGCTGCGCGCGTTTCAGGAGGATGCCACGCGCCTCGCGCTCGCCGGCGGATGGCTGCGCATGTACGTGCTCTGGCTGAACGACGCGCCGGCCGCGGTGATGTACGGCTTCCTCCACCACCGGCAGTTCTACTTCTATCAGCACGGGTTCGACGCGCGCTTCAGCCGCTCCAGTGCCGGTCTCGTCGTGATGGCGCTGACGATTCGGGCGGCGCTCGAGGAAGGCGCGCAGACCTTCGACCTGCTCTGGGGGACAGAGCCGTACAAGTCGCTCTGGACCCGGGAGACCCATACACTCGCGCAGATCGATCTGTTTCAGCCGGACGTGACCGGGAGGATGCACCAGCGCGCCGTCGAGACCCGGCGCCGCCTGGGAGGACTCGCTCGCCGTGTCCGTGGAAGCGCCCGTGCCACCTAGACAGGGCCGGCGATGGCGTTGGCGTGTGAAGACGACGCTCGCGTCGACGATCTCGTTCGCGCACGACCACGGGTTCGCCGCGGCCCTGGCGCGCGGCCGGACGCGTCCGCTGGTCCTCGCGTACCACCGCGTGGTCGACGACTTCGCCTCGATCGCTCGCACCGGGATGCCGAGCATGCTCACGAGCACGGGCATGTTCGAGCGCCATCTCGACAGTCTCGCCCGTCATTTCCGATTCGTGACCCTCGACGACATCGGCGCGCAGGTGCTGAGCGGCAGGCCCTTCGACAAACCTGTCGCGGCCGTGACGTTCGACGACGGCTACCAGGACGTCTATGAACAGGCGTACCCGGTGCTGACCCGCAAGGGCATACCGGCCGCCGTCTTCGTCGTGACCGACCTCATCGGCCGGTCCGTCTGGCAGGTCCACGACAGGCTCTATCACCTGGTCGGCAGGGCATTTGCCACGTGGCACGACCCGCATCGAGAACTGTGCGCGCTGCTCAAAGCGCTTGACCTCTCCGTCGACTCCTCGATTGCCCAGACGCGCGAGGCGACGCGCACACCGCTCCTGACCGTGTCGGCCCTCCTTCCCGGCCTGCCGATGGCCGATGTTCAACGGGTAATGGATGGGCTCGAGGCCAGCGTCGGACAGGGTGTCTCCGACATCCCGCGCACGCTGGGCTGGGCCGAGCTCGACGTGATGCGCCGTGGCGGCGTCACGATCGGGTCACACACGAAGCGCCACGTCTCGCTGCCGGCGGAGTCGGCGGCGACGGTCGCGGACGAACTCAGCGGGTCCAAGCAGGCGCTCGAGGCGAGGCTGGGCGAGTCGATCGTGCACTTCGCCTACCCTGGCGGGCAATTCACGCCGTCGGTCATCGAGGCGGTGGCGCAGGCGGACTACCGGTTCGCGTACACGGCCTGTCAGCACGGAGATCCCCATCACCGCGCGCTCACCATTGAGCGGCTGCTGCTCTGGGAAGGCTCGTCGGTCGACGCGGACGGCCGCTTTTCATCGGCCCTCCTCAACTGCCAGGCACAGGATCTCTGGCCGCCGTCCCGCCAGTGCGCGCGGGTGCATGCCGGGACGGCCCACGCGCATGGATAGCACCTCCCGCCCGACGCTGCTCCTGGTGACCGGCCGCAGCATCGGCTTTGCCGCCTCGTTCGCGATCGCGGTCGTGCTGGCCCGCCTGTTCGATCCGGCGGTCTTCGGCACCTACAAGCAGTTCTTCCTGGTGTTCGCGACGCTCTACGGCGTCCTGCAGCTCGGCATGGCGGAAAGTCTGTATTACTTCGTCCCGAGACAATCCGAGCACACCGGCCGCTATGTGTGCAACGCGATGGCGACCTTGGCCCTGGCGGGCGGTGCGAGCACCGTCGTGCTCTATTTCGCGCGCACCGCACTGGCCGGATGGATCAACCCCGAGCTGGCCGCCTACGTCCTGCCGCTCGGTCTGTTTCTCACCTTCACGTTGACGTCGACCGTCCTGGAAATCGTCATGGTGTCGCGCCGCAAACACCTGGCGGCGGCCGTCACCTACGCGACCTCCGACATCGTCCGGACGCTGCTCCTCGTCCTCCCGGCGCTGGTGTTCGTGAGCCTGCGGGCGGTGGTCATCGGCGCCACGGTGTTCGCCGGCCTGCGGCTGGCCGGCACGCTCATCCTGCTGTGGCGCGAGTTCGGGCGGGACCTGCGGTTCGATCCGGTGCTCTGGCGGCAGCAGCTCGCCTACGCGCTGCCGTTCGCCGTGGCGGTCGGCATCGAAGTGGTGCTGATCAACTACCACCAGTACGTCGTGGCGTCCCGCGTCGACACGGCGACGTTCGCCATCTACGCGGTCGGCTGCCTGCAGATTCCGCTCTACGATCTCGTCGTCACCTCCAGCGTGAACGTGCTGATGGTCAAAATGGCCGGCGCGCCTCGCGGCCGCGCGGCGCTGGCGATCTGGCACGACACCGTCTGCCGCCTGGCGTTCCTGATCTTCCCCCTGACGGCGCTCCTGCTCGCCGGCGCCCATCCCCTGATCGTCGGGCTGTTCACCGCGACCTACGCGGCCAGTGTTCCGATCTTCATGGTGTGGGCGCTGACGATGCTGCCCGCGGTGATGGCGGTCGATGCCGTTCTGCGGGTGTACGCGCAGACCCGGTTCCTGCTCTTCATGAACCTGGTGCGCTTCGCGTGTGTCGCGGTCCTGATCGGCGCGTCGTTGTCGGCCTTCGGGCTGAGCGGCGCCGTGCTCGTGACGCTCGCGGCGATGACCGTCACCAAGGCGCTCGGCGCGGCGCGCGTCGCCTGGCTGATGGGCGCCGGCGTGCGCGACGCGCTGCCCTGGCGCCGCCTCGCGGGAATCGCGGCGATGGCCGGCGTGGCGGCGGCGCCCGTCCTCTGGCTCCAGCACGTCGTGACGTGGCCGCCGCTGGCGACGTGTGCGGCGGGCGCAGGCGTCTACGCCGCCACTTATGCGCTGCTCGGCTACGGCGGCGCGCACGTGGCGCGCCGCTGGACCACCGGCGAAGGAGACGTGGCATGTGCGGCATAGCCGGCATCGTCCGATGGGACGGGCGCCCGGTGCTCGAGTCGGAGGTCCGCGCCATGTGCGCGGCCATGGTGCACCGCGGGCCCGACGACGAAGGGATTTACGTGGGGGACGGCGTGGCGCTCGGGATGCGCCGCCTCAGCATCATCGACCTCGACAGCGGCCACCAGCCGGTCTCGAATGAAGACGGCTCGGTCTGGGTCGTCTTCAACGGCGAAATCTACAACTACCGCGAGCTGCGCCGCGCGCTCCAGGGCCGCGGCCACACGCTGGGCACCGCGAGCGACACCGAAACGATTGTCCATCTCTACGAGGATTACGGCCCGCGATGCGTGGACCACCTGCGCGGCATGTTCGCCCTGGCGATCTGGGACGGGCCGCGCCGGCAGCTCCTGCTCGCGCGCGACCGCCTGGGCATCAAGCCGCTCTATTACGCCGAACGTGACGGGGAGCTCCTTTTTGCCTCCGAGCTCAAGCCGATCCTGCAGATCGATCGGGCGGGCCGATCGTTGAGCTGGGAAGCCGTCGGCCACCTCTTCACCTTTCTCGCCACGCCACCCGCCCAGAGCATCGTCGCCGGCATCTCCAAGCTCGAACCCGCGCGCGTGGCGATCGCCAGGGCGGGGCGCCCGCTCGACATCATGCGCTACTGGGACGTGGCGTTCGAACCCGACGAGACGGCCACGGAGGCCGGCCTCGTCGAGCGGCTGCGCGATCTCCTCACCGAGACCGTGACGCTGCATCAGGTCAGCGACGTCCCGGTGGGTGCGTTCCTCTCCGGCGGGATCGATTCGAGCGCGATCGTTGCCCTGATGGCCGCGCCGGCTGCCGGGCGCCTCAAGACGTTCTCCATCGGCTTCGCCGAAGCCGGCTTCGACGAGCTGGCGCACGCGCGCGCCGTGGCGGCGCAGTTCGGCACCGACCACTACGACCTCGTGGTCCGTCCCGACGTCGTCCGGATCGTCGAGGACCTGACGTGGTACCTCGATGAGCCGTTCGGCGACACGTCGGCGATCCCGACCTACATGGTCTCGAAGCTCGCCGCCGAGCACGTCACGGTCGTGCTGAGCGGCGACGGCGGCGACGAGCTCTTCGCCGGCTACGACAAGTACGTCGTCGAGGGAAAGGAGCGCGCGTACGACCGCCTGCCGGGTCCAGTGAAGACGCTGGCGGGAGCGATCGGCTCGATGATGCCGCACGGCATGCGCGGCCGCCGGTTCCTGCGACACCTCGCGCTCGACGGTCCGAGCCGGTATCTGGACGCGTCGACGCTCTTCCATGCCGACGAGATGCCGAGCCTCTTCCAGCGCGACGCGCTGGAACAGGTGGCGCGCCACGATCCGCTGGCGTCAGGCCTATCGGAGCTGGGGCACGCGGCGCACGACTGGCTGTCCGCCGTGCAGTACCGCGATCTCCATCACTATCTCCCCCTCGACATCCTGACCAAAGTCGATCGCATGACGATGGCGCATTCGCTCGAGGCGCGGCCGCCGCTGCTCGATCATCGCCTCGTCGAGTTCGCCGCGACGATTCCCGCGAGGCTGCGCCTGCGCGGCGGGACGACGAAGTATCTGTTCAAACAGGCGATGCGCGGCATCCTGCCGGACGGCATCATCGATCGCCGGAAGCACGGCTTCGCCGTGCCGCTCGCGCACTGGTTCCGGGGCGAGCTGGCCGGCTTTGCGCACGACCTGCTGCTGTCGGACACCTGCCGCCGCCGCGGCATCTTCAATCTCTCCTACATCGAGCGCCTGCTCCGTCTGAACGCGCGGGGCCGGAATCTCGATCTCCAGCTCTGGACGGCGCTCTCCTTCGAGATGTGGTGCCGCCGGTTTCTTGATTCACGACGACCTGATGATTACTCCTTTTTCCCCAGCGCCGTCCCACGGTTGCTGAATCCCGGGCCGCTGGCGCCTTAAGTGGCTGGATTGTCAGGCAATACGATAAGCCTCAGGCGGCACCGATGTTGAACTACTCCTGCCGGGGACATGCACATTCTCTGGATCAAAATGGGCGGGCTCTGGCCGTCGACCACGGGTGGCCGGGTGCGAAGCCTGCGGATCGTCTCGGAACTGGCGCGGCGCCACTCGGTCACCCTCGTCACCACGCACGGACATGACGACGATCCCGAGGGGCTCGCCCGCGTACTGTCGCACTGTCAACAGGTCATTTCGATCCCTCACATCGTCCCGAAGCGGGGGAGCGCCGCGTTCCCGGGCGCAGTGGCCCGCTCGTGGCTGTCGTCGTATCCGGTCGATCTCTGGAAATGGCGCGTGCCGGACGTGCGCACGCAGGTGCAGGCGCTCATCGATCGCGGCGGCGTCGACCTCTGCGTGGCCGACTTCCTGTTTGCCGCCGCCAACGTGCCGATGGGTGGCCCGACGCCGGTGGCGCTCTTCGAGCACAACGTCGAATACCTGATCTGGCAGCGCTTGTGCGCGCTCGAGTCGAGCCCCTGGCGCCGGGCGCTCTTCGAGATCGAGTGGCGCAAGCTGCGCGCCTGCGAGAGGGACGCATGCCTGCGGGCCGACCTCACCATTGCCGTGTCCGAGAACGACCGCCGCCGCTTCGAGGCGCTCGCCCCTGGCGTCCGCACCGCGTCGATTCCCACGGGCGTGGACACGGCCTACTTCACACCGGACGCGCACGCCGAACGTCCGAATCACCTCGTCTTCAGCGGCTCGATGGACTGGCATCCCAACGAAGACGCCGTCCTGTATTTCGCCGACGCGATTCTGCCGCGCATCCGCGCCGAGGTGCCCGACGCCGCGTTGACGGTCGTCGGACGCAACCCGAGCGCGCGGCTGCGTCAGGCGGCCTCGCGGGCCGGCGTCGATCTCACGGGGACCGTGGACGACGTGCGGCCGTCGATGGCCGCAGCCGCGGTCTACGTGGTGCCGCTGCGTGCGGGGGGCGGCACGCGCCTGAAGATCTTCGAGGCGCTGGCGATGGCCAAGCCGGTCGTGTCGACCACCGTCGGCGCCGAAGGGCTCGCGATTCAGCCGGGGCGCCATTTCGTGGCCGCCGACGACCCGGGCGATTTCGCCGCGGCGGTCGTGAGGCTGCTGCGCGATCCGCAGGAACGGAGGGCGCTCGGACGGGCGGGACGTGATCTCGTCGAGGCGCGCTACTCGTGGCCGACGGTCGCCCGCGAGTTCGAGGAGCGATGTGAAGGAGTGGTGGAGCTGCATGCACGCACATGGGGAACGGCCGGCCGCCGTGCTGATCTGTCACGAACAGGATCGCCTCGACACCGAGGGGCTCGCGTCGTGGCTGGCGAGCACACTGCGATTGGCTGGTCTCATCATCATTCGTGACCGCCCCGGCCGCCTGTGGCGGGCCTCCCGGCGCGAGATCCGTCGCGCTGGATGGCTGCGGTTCGCCGACGTCGTCGCGTTCAGGGCGTACGCGCGTCTGCGGCTCGCCGGCCGTGACGCCGCATGGAAAGAGCAGGCAGTAGAGCGGCTGCGCGAGCGATACCCCGCGGACCTCACCGCCGTGCCGCGCATCGTCGTCTCCAGCCCGAACAGCGGAGCCGCGCGGCGCTTCATGGCCGGTCTTCGACCGGACCTGGCCATCGCCCGGTGCAAGGTGATCCTGAAACGCGAGGTGTTCGAGCTTCCGCGTGTCGGGACGTTTGCGTTGCACCCCGGCATCTGTCCCGAGTACCGCAACGCCCACGGCTGTTTCTGGGCGCTCGTCAATCGCGATCTGGACCGGGTCGGCATGACGCTGCTGCGCGTCGACGCCGGCGTCGACACCGGACCGATCTATCTGCAGGGCCGCTGCGACATCGACGAAGTCCGCGAGTCGCACGTCGTCATTCAACACCGCGCGGTGATCGAGCACCTGGACGCGATCGGCCGCGTCCTCCTGTCGCTCTGCCGCGGCGAGCACGTGGCGCCTGTCGACACCGCCGGCCGCCGCTCGGCGGCCTGGGGCCAGCCGCGCCTGTCCGACTACTTCCGATGGAAACGAGCCGCGTATGCACACCATATCCCTGCTGTTTCATGACGTGTATGCAGCCGATCCCCGCGAAAGCGGGTTCGCGTCGCCCGCCGCAGACCGCTACAAGCTGTCCGCGCCGGCCTTCGACACGCAGTTGAAGGGCCTCGCGGGCGACCTGTCCAACTCTTTTGCGATCACGGTCGATGACGGCGGCGTGTCGTATCACCGGATCGTCGCGGATCGCCTTGACGCCCTCGGCTGGCGCGGTCACTGTTTCGTGACGACCGACGTCATCGGCCATCGTGGTTTTCTCGACGCCGCGCAGATACGGGACCTCGACGCGCGCGGGCATGTCATCGGCAGCCACTCGGCGTCCCATCCCGGCCGCTTCAGCGCCTGCGGCATCGACCGCATGCGGCAGGAGTGGTCGCGCAGCCGCGAGATCCTGGAGGACCTGCTCGGCCACGAGGTCCTCGTCGCCTCGCTCCCCGGCGGCTACTACTCGAGACCGGTGGCGCATGCCGCGCGCGACGCGGGCCTGCAGGTGCTCTTCACCTCCGAGCCCACGACCGTCATCCGCGACGAGCAGGGCTGCACCGTCATCGGACGCTTCGCCGTCCGTCGCGACGACGGCCCGGATAAGGCGCGCCGCCTGGTGATGTCCCCGCCCTGGGCGCGGCGGCGCGCGTGGGTGAGCTGGAACGCCAAGGGGTTGATCAAGCCGTTCCTGGGTCCGGCGTACGTGGGCGTGGCCGGCCTGATCCTCGGCGGGGCTGCGACGAAGGTCCCACCCCACGCAGCCGCGCCCCATGGGTAGCGTGCGCCGGGGGGCCGTCGTCGCGGGTGTCGTGCTGGTGCTTGCCTGCACCGGGTTTGCCCCGTCCGATCCCGCGCCGCCTGCGGCCGGGGCACCGGCCGCGCCGGGCGACGGACCCGCGCCAGGCGACGCGGGCCCGCCGGAGCTGCCGCGCACGCGGGTCGACGTCCCCGATCTCGCGATTCCGAGACGGACGATCCATGTGCCCGCCGGTGGCCGGCTGCAGGACGCGCTGGACGAGGCCACGGGGGGCAACCTGATCACCCTCGAGCCGGGCGTGACGTATCGTGGACCGTTCCGGCTCCGCCGGAAGGACGGAGACGGCTGGATTGTCATTGCATCGGCGGCACGGGACCTGCCCCCGCCCGGTCGCCGCGTCGCGCCGTCGGACGCCTCGAGGATGCCCAAGCTGGTCGCCTCGTCCGGCTCCGTCTTCCGAACCGAGCCGGGTGCGCATCACTATCGCCTGGTCGGCCTCGAGATCGCGCCGGCCGACGGCGTCGCTCTCATTGCGCTGGTGCAGTTCGGAGACGACGAACGGGCGGTCGAGGCGCTGCCGCATCACCTGATCGTCGATCGCTGCTATATCCATGGGGACGCGACCACGGGCGGGCGGCGCGGCATCGCGCTGAATGCCCGCCATGCGGCGGTCGTCGACTCCCACCTGTCGGACTTCAAGGAACGATTCGCAGACGCCCAGGCGATTGCAGGATGGAACGGCCCAGGGCCGCTCAGGATTGCCGGCAACTACCTCGAGGCGTCCGGCGAGAACGTGATGTTCGGCGGTGCGGACCCCCACATCCCGGGCCTGGTCCCCTCCGACATCGAGATCGTGCGCAACCACCTGGCCAAACCGCTGCGCTGGAAGCAGGACGCCCCCTCCTTCGAGGGCGTCGCGTGGAGCGTGAAGAACCTGTTCGAGCTGAAGAACGCGCGCCGCGTTCTCATCGACGGCAACCTGTTCGAGTACAACTGGCCGCACGCGCAGAACGGGTTCGCGATTCTCTTCACGGTCCGCAACCAGGACGGCGGCGCGCCCTGGTCGGTCGTCGAGGACGTGACGTTCACGAACAATCTCGTGCGCCACGTCGCCGCCGGCATCAACGTGCTCGGGCGCGACGACAACCATCCGAGCAGGCAGACGCAGCGGATCGCCATTCGCAACAACGTGTTCGTCGATGTCGGCGGCCGCTGGGGCCACGGGCGGCTCTTCCAGCTACTGGACGGCACGAGCGGCGTGTCGATCGACCGCAACACCGCGTTCCAGACCGGCGGCATCCTGTTTGGCGGCGACCATGCGCCCCACACGCACTTCGTCTTCGAGCACAACGTGGTGCCTCACAACGAGCATGGCATCACCGGGTCTGGCACCGGCCCAGGCAATCCGACCCTCGAGCGGTATTTCCCAGGCGCCATCGTGCGGGGCAACGTCATCGCCGGTGCACCCGCCGGCGCGTATCCGCCGGGCAACGTCTACCCGGCGTCGCTCGACGGCGTCGGCCCTTCCGCAACGGGCGCCGACATCGCCGCGCTGAAGCGAGCGCTCGACGGGCTCGTCAGCCGGACCTGGGAGGCGGGGCGTTGACGATCTGGGATCCTGCGGCGTTCGTGTTCTGGGCGTCGCTCCTGCTCATGACGTACGTCTATGTGGGCTATCCGCTGGTGGCCGCCATGCGCGCCAGGTGGCGCCCCCGGCCGCGCGTGCGCGCGCCGATCGAGCCGTCGGTGTCCATCGTTGTGACGGCGCACGACGAAGCGGACCGGATCGCCTCCCGCCTCACGAACCTCCTGGCCCTCGACTACCCGGTCGATCGGCTCGAGGTCGTCGTCGCGTCCGATGGATCGACCGACGCCACGGTGGAGCGCGCCCGCGAATACGCGCACCGCGGCGTGACGGTCCGGCCGTTCGCGGTGCGCCGGGGCAAGGCGGCCGTCCTCAACGCCGTCGTGCCCGGCCTGCGCAGCGACGTGGTGCTGTTCGCCGATGCGCGCCAGCGTTTCGACCGCGGCGCCCTCCGCGCGCTCGTCGAAAACTTCGCCGACCCCACCGTGGGAGCGGTCAGCGGCGAGCTGGTGCTGACGACTGCCGCCGGCCCGGCTGCGGCGAGGCAGGGGACGGCGTTCTACTGGCGCTATGAAAAATTCATCCGCGCCACCGAGGGACGCGCCGATTCGACCGTGGGCGCCACGGGCGCGATCTACGCCATCCGCCGCGACCTCTTCGAGCCGATCCCGGACGACACCATCCTGGACGACGTCCTGATTCCGCTGCGAATCACCCGAAAGGGGCTTCGCGTCGTGTTCGAGCCGGGCGCGTGTGCCTATGATGGCGCCGCCACGGCCCGGCAGGAGTTCGTCCGGAAGACGCGCACGACCGCCGGCACCTTTCAGCTGTTCACGCGCGAGCGCTGGCTCTTCCATCCGCTGCGGAACCGGCTCTGGTTCGAGACCATGTCGCACAAGGCGCTTCGCCTCGCGCTGCCGCCGCTCCACGCGGCGGTGCTGCTGGCGGCGCTGGCGCTGGTCTCGGCGCCATTCTACCGGTGGGCGCTCGCGGGGCAACTGGTGTTCTACGCCGCGGCGCTGATCGGGTATCTCCGGCGGGGGACCGGACGCAGGGCCTTCGTCTTCAGCGTGCCCTGCGCCATCTGCGTGCTCAACTGGGCGACCGTTGTCGGCTTCATCCGCTTTCTCACGCATCGCCAACCGGTGACGTGGGAACGGGTCGGTTCGCTGGCGTCGCCGTAACGGCGGCGCGATTGTGGGAAAGGACGCTCGACCATGAACGGCCCCGGTGTCGTCGCATTAAGCCTGTCCCTCGTCGTCCTCACCTCGTACTGCGGCCTGTCAACGCTGTCGCAGACGGGTCCCACATCCACGAGTGCGGGCCTCGTGGCGCCCGCGGCGCCGTTCGCGGTACCGGCGACGGCCGAGTCCCGGTCGACCTCCCGTGTGATCAGCGGAGCGGTGGGTCCGCTCGTCGAGGGGGCACCGCCCTGCTTCGCCAACCGCTATCCGTGCGAGGTCTTCGACCTGTCACTTCCCCGGCCGGGACCGATCGAGGTCGCGCTGACGTGGCTGGGCGCCCCGCGGGCCATGCTCGTGCAGTTGTACTGGGCAGGCGAGGGGCTCGCGCACGAGGATGTCGCGCCGCGGGAGGGACCGCCACGGATCTGGTTCCACCGGCCGATGATGGAAGCGGCCGCCTACAAGGTCCGCGTCGTGAGCCTCGAGCCGGCCAGCAGGATTCCGTTCAAGCTCACGCTGACGCACTGACCGCGACGCCCTCGAGCGCCTGTCAGCGGACGGCGCCGCCCAGCGCGATGCCGCCGATTGTCGCGTTCGCATCGAACAGGACGGCATGCGCGCGCATCGCGTACCCCGTCTGGCTCGCGCTCGTATGGAAGACCGTGCCGTTCTTCGAGTACCGCACGGCTCCCGCGTCAACCGCGATCCGGAAGGTGTCCCCCGCGCTGAACGCGATCTCGGTCCGGTACGCGCCGAACTCCCGTACCTCCGCCACGCCCGACTGCAAACGAAGCGCGAAGGTGAGGTCGCCGGCGCCGGTGCCGATCCCGCCGGAGCCCAGGCCGACAAACCGCAGTGACTCGGCCTCAGAGGCGACAAACGTCAGCGCGCCGCTGCTTGTGACCTGCCCGTCGGACACGGCGCTGGCGTCCGCGCATCCGTGGCAGCCGCCGGTTTTCCGGAGCGTGTCGCCCGCATCTATCACGTTGATGAGGCTCATCCAGCGGACGGCGCCCGCTGGTGCCGGCGGCGCGAGGGGCGGCTCAGGCTGCGGAGCCGGAGTGGGCGCCGGTGCCGCGACGGGGGCCGGCGCGGGGGAGGCCGGCGGGGGCGCCTGGGCCGGGGCCGGCGCGCCACCGCTCACGCCGAGCTTGTGCTGGGGCACGCGCACGATGAACGCGTCGCTGCGGCTGGTGCCCGCATTGCTCGTCCAGACGAAATACTCGCCGGTCGGGTCGAGGTTCCCCTTCGGCCGCTTCGAATAGTCGTCGCTGCCGCCGCCGGAGGCATCCAGGTCGGTCATGTTCGGCGCGACGATCAGCGCGTTCATGGAGCCGTCCAGCCGGTAGCAGACGATTTCGTTGACGCGCGGCAAGTTCTCCCGGTACGCGTTGCTGCTGCAGACCATCTGCTGCGAGACGGGCGTGCCGGCCCTCGCGTTCGCGTGGGAGAGGTGCCCGACGCCGCCGCCGTCCCACGACGCCAGGCCGTACACGAGGGTGCCTTGGCCGGCCGCATTCAGGTCCTGTCCGAACTGCCAGACGCGTACGGCGCCCGGCCGGTTGTACATGTTGTCTTCGGCCACCAGATAGCCATGGCCCAGATCGGAGTGCCCCGCGGCGCCTTCCTCGTCGTAGAAGATCCGCTCGGCGCCCGACTGCAGGTCGATGATGCGGTTGTCCTCGCCGTTGCGCCCGTCGACGTTCTCCTTCACCAGCAGCCAGCGGCCGCTCTTGTCGATCTGGCATTCGTCGAAGTCGCCCTTGCGGGCGATGAACGTGGCTCTGCCCGTGGACTGGTCGTAGGCGACGCAGCCGACGTCACTGTAGTTGCCGTCCTTGACCGTGGCCGAGTGCACGCGGTCGTCGTTGCTCGAATGGAGCTGCCAGATGCGCCGGTCGCTGCCGAGATGATCGCGGACGTCGAACACCGTCTGCACGGCGTGGGTGATTACGTCGTATTTCAGCAGACGCACACCGTCGTTCATGTAGAGGACGTGGCGCTGGTTGGCGCTGAAATACCACCCCTCGCCCGACGCCCAGGAATGCGGACTGTCGGGCGAGAACAGCGGGCCCTCGTTGCGCGTCTCGCCGGTGCGCTTGTTGTAGCTGAAGAGCGTCGGCCCGCCGCCGCCGCGCCGGCGATCGAGGCCGAGGACGACGAGCAAGGTCTCGCTCCCCACGTGGTTGTTGATGTTGCGCCAGTAGGAATAGCCGACGTAGGTGACGCAGTCGCCGCCGCCGCAGTCGCCGGCGTTGGTCAGCCGCGCGCCGGCGGTGCCGTACGGAGGCGGAAACGCGAAGACGCCGCGCGGCGGCAGGAACGCCTGGATTTCGCCGGCCGACAGACGCGGCCTGAGGCCGCTGCCCGTGGCCGAATCGATAAACCCTCCGGGCGCCTGGGACGTCTGCGCATGCGCGAGGCCCGCGCCGCACACCTGCCACATGGCCGCCAGGACCGCAGATCCGAACAAGGCGTTGAGGACGCCGCGGGTGTCCACGCGCATGGGATCCCTCCTTGTGGCTCCGCGGGTCGGAGTGGAGAACCGGCTGGCCCTCGAGCAATCGAGATGCCAGTCCTTCTACCGTGGTTATCGGCAGGAAACACTCAAAGATTCACACATTCGACATGTGCCGATCGGTCTGCGCCTCCTATTTGCCACACATCCTCCTCGTACTTGGGGCGTCTTTAGGACAGGGGCGCGTCGCCAGCGGCCCGACCTGCGATGGGGCCCGGAGTTTGCAGGGTGAAGTCCACATCCCCCGTGGCGCGCCCCCTTCGCATCGCCATCGTTGCCGCTTCGCTCCGCATCCTGGGCGGCCACGCCGTGCAGGCGCAGCGGCTCCTCCAGGGCTGGGAGGACGACCGGCGGGTCGACGCCAGGCTCGTGCCCATCGATCCGGCGCCGCCACGGCCGTTCGACGCGCTGCTGCGCGTCAGGTACCTGCGCACGCTCGTCACGCAGCTGTGGTACTGGCCGCTGCTCGTGCGCGAGGTGCGGCGCGCCGACGTCGTCCATGTGTTCTCGGCGTCGTACTCGTCGTTCCTGCTCGCCGTGCTCCCGGCCGTGCTCATCGCGCGGCTGCTCGGCCGCCCGGTCGTCTTGAACTATCACAGCGGCGAGGCCCCCGATCACCTGCGGCGGTCCGCGGTCGCGCGGTACGTGATGCGGAAGTGGGTCGATCTCAACGTGGTGCCGTCAGCCTTTCTACGCGACGTGCTCGGGTCGTTCGGTATTGCGGCGCGGACGATTCCCAACACGATCGACGTGCGCCTGTTTCCGTATCGTGTGCGCGACCCCCTCGGACCGCGCCTGCTGTCCACCCGAAATTTCGAGCCGATCTACAACGTCGCCTGCGTGCTGCGCGCTTTCGCCCGCGTCCAGGCTCGACATCCACGCGCACGCCTGGTGCTCGTGGGTAGCGGATCGCAGGAGGCGCCGCTGCGCGCGCTCGCCAGGGAGCTCGATCTCCGCGATGTCACGTTCGCCGGTCGCATTCCTCCATCGGAGATCGCCGGGTACTACGCCCGCGCCGATGTCTACGTCCAGACCCCGGTGACCGACAACATGCCCCTATCGGTGCTCGAAGCGTTTGCCAGTGGGTTGCCGGTGGTCTCGACCCGGGTGGGCGGTGTGCCCGCGCTGCTGACCGATGGCGTGCACGGCCTGCTGGCACCGGAGGATGATGACGAGGCCGTTGCCGCGCACGTGCTGACGCTGCTCGCGTCACCGCCGTACGCGCGTCAGCTTGCGGCGGCCGCGCACGAGACGTGCGCCCGATACGGATGGCCAGTGGTGCGCCACGGCTGGCTGGAGGCGTACCGAGCGGTGGTGCATGCACCGGCGGCGCGGGTCCCATCGGCCGAATCCGTATGACGGCGATGACACTCAGTCGCCTGCGTCGCATGACGCGCGCGGAAGTCTCATGGCGCGCCAGGTCGGCGGCCAGAACCGTTGCTCAGCGAGTGGCCGTCCGCATGCGTCCGCCAGGATGGCGCCGAAGCGACCTGCACGACGCCGTCGCCGAGGGGGTGCTCGACGAGTCGCTGCGCGCCGGGGCGCATCCCCCGTGGACGGCCGTCCACGCCGCACTTGCGCAACGCCTTCGCGCCCGGACCAGCCGGTTTGCCCTCGATCCGGCGTCAACCGACGCCGTGCGCCGTTACGTCCTCGCACGATGGCCGAGCGCGGCATCCGTGGCGGGAGAACGCGCGGACCGCGTTCTGGCGGCGCGCTACGACCTGCTTGGGTATCGCGGCCTCGACTGGGCGCCGGCAGGATCCGGCGTCGATTGGCACCTGGATCCGGTGCACCACCGGAGGGCGCCCACCCTGTTCTGGGCGGACGTGCCGTACCTCGACCCGGCGATCGGGGACCACAAGGTCATCTGGGAGGTGAATCGCCACCAGCACTGGCTGCAACTCGGCCGCGCGCTGTGGCTGACCGGCGACCCGCGTTACCGGCGTGCGCTGCTCGAGCAGCTGCAGGGCTGGCTCGCCGCCAACCCCCCGCTCGTCGGGATCAACTGGGCCAGCATGCTGGAAATCAGCCTGCGGGCGATCTCGTGGATGTGGGGACTGCACTTCCTGCTCGCCGACGTGCCGAGTACGCCGGGTCCCGGATCCCGGGTCCCGGATCCCGGCGGAGAGTACCCCTGGCTCGTCGACATGTTCGTGGCGCTCGACCGCCAGCTCACACACGTCGAACGCAATCTGTCCGTGTACTTCAGCCCCAACACGCACCTGACGGGCGAGGCGCTCGCGCTGTACGTCGTCGGCGTCGCGCTGCCCGAGCTGGCGGCAAGCCGCCGCTGGGCCGACACCGGCCGCCGCATTCTCCTCGCCGAGATCGACCGACAGATTCGCGGCGACGGCGGACATGTCGAGCGATCCACCCACTATCAGCGCTACACGCTCGACTTCTACCTGATGGCGTTGTCGGCCGCGGAACGGGCGCGCGACCCGGAGGCCGTGTCCAGGTTCACCGATGCGGTCAGGCACCTCGCGGCGTTCACACGAACGATGGCCGACGACCGCGGATACCTGCCGCTCATCGGCGACGACGATGGCGGAATGCTGTGGCCGATCGCGGGGCGGGAGTGCCGCGACGTCCGTGATTCGCTGGCGCTCGCGGCCGTCGTGCTCGACCGGCCCGATCTTGCGCCGTGGGGCCTGCAGGAAGAGGTGGTCTGGATCGCGGGCCGCCAGGCCATCGAGCGTGGGCCGCTCCTCGACCGGACGCACGCCGCCGCCCCGCCGCTGCCGTCGCGGACGCTTGCCGACACAGGGTATGTCGTCGCGCGCGACGCGGCCGGCAGCCACGCGGTGTTCGACGCGGGGCCTCACGGCCATCTGAACGGCGGCCACGCGCACGCCGGCGCGCTGGCCCTGACACTGACGCTGGCCGGCCGGCCGCTGCTGGTCGACCCGGGGACGTCCACCTATACGGCGGATCGGCGGCTCCGCGACCGGCTGCGCAGCAGCATGAGTCACAACACCGTGACGCTCGGCAACCGATCGCAGGCCGTCCCGTCCGGCCCGTTCCAGTGGCAGACGCGGGCCCACGCCCGGCTGGACGGCTCGCGGCACAACCCGCGCTTCGACTGGGCCGAAGGGTCTCATGACGGCTATGCGCCGGTGCGCCACCGCCGGACGCTGGTGCGCACGGTCCACGACGGCTGGCTGATCGTCGACGACGTCGTCGGCAGCGGCCGCATCACCGCCGACGCGCACTGGCATTTCGATCCCGGCTGGACGCTGACCTGCGACGCGCCGGGGCGGCTGCGCGCGACCCGTGCGGACGGCGTCGAGGCGTGGCTGCTCCATGATGCCGGCGAAGTGCGGCTGGCCCGTGGCGACGAGGACTCGGGCCTGGGCTGGTACGCCCCGGTCTATGGCACGCTCATCCCCACCTGGACGGCCCGCGTCACGCGGCTGTCCGACGCGCCGTTCACGATGGTGACCTGGCTTGGCGCCGGGTCGTCCGGTGCGCCGGCGCTCGAGCGGCTCGATCCGGTGTGCGGCGACGGTGGCGCCGCCGTAGGCGCACGCGTCGTCCACGGCCGCCGCGACTCGGTGTTCCTGCTGCGACCGGGCGAGCCGCCGCGCCGCGAGGGCCGCGGGTGCGGCATGCTCGACTATCAGACGGACGCGCGGATGCTGCATTACGTCGAGGACTCCGGGGCGCTCGTGGCGCTCGATCTGATCGACGGGAGCCACGCGCTCACGCGGCGCGAGGGGTGGTTCAGCATCGCCGCGTCGGCGCCGGTGATCGATCTGCACGCGGCGGCGACGGACGGCGCGCTCCACCTGCATGCATCCGAGCCGCCGGCGGAGCTCCGCCTCGCGGGCGCCGCCGTCTGCGGACTGCAGTCGATCCACCTGAATGACCGCGAGATCCCCCCTCCGCCGCCAGACCCGTGCGGCGCCCTGGTCGTCACCGGCGGGGCGTGGGGGGATGCGGCTACCAGCACAGACCGTCGTACTGGGCGCGCACGCGACTGAAGTCGAGCGGCGTCCGCACGAGGTCGATCACGATCTGATCCGGCCGGCAGCGGGTGATGGCTTCGGGCACGTCGGGAGACGCATTGCCGACGACAATGACCTCGCACCCGCCGATGACGTCGTCCATCGACTCACAGAGGTGCCGCGACAGGTGCGGGATCCGTTCTTCGATGTACTGCCGGTTGGCGCCGACGAGTCGCGCCAGCGAGACGTTGGGATCGTAGATCGCCAGCGCGCATCCCTTCCCGAGCAGCGCTTCGGCCAGGATGACCATCGGCGACTCGCGGAGATCGTCGGTGGCGGCTTTGAAGCTCAAGCCGAGCAGTCCGATCCGCTTCCGTCCGGTGTCCACGATGCGGTCGATCGCCTGCTGCACCTGCAGGCGGTTGCTGGGCAGGATGGAGTTGATGAGCGGCATGTCGAGGTCGAGCTCCTGGGCGCGGTGCTGGAGCGCCCGCACGTCTTTCGGCAGGCACGAGCCGCCGAACGCAAACCCGGGCTTGAGGTAGTAGGACGACAGGTTCAGCTTCTCGTCCCTGCAGAAGATGTCCATGACCTCGTGGCTGTCGACGTCCACGCGCTTGCACAGGTTGCCGATCTCGTTGGCGAAGACGACCTTGACCGCGTGCCAGGCGTTGCTCGTGTACTTCATCATCTCGGCAACGCGGATGCTCGTGCCGAGCAGCGGGGCGTCGATGTGCTGGTAGAGCGCCAGGGTCGGCGCGGCGTCGGCGGCGTGATTGTGTCCGACGAGCGTGAACGGCGGATGACGGAAGTCGGTCAGCGCGGTGCCCTCGCGAAGGAACTCCGGATTGACCGACACGCCGAAGCCTTCGCCGTACGTCTTGCCCGACGCCGCCTCGAGCGCGGGAATCACGTGTTCGTGGGTCGTGCCGGGGAGGACGGTGCTGCGGACGACGACGACGTGGTACGACGGCTTGTCGCGGATGGCCTCGCCGATCTGCTGACAGACGCGCAGGAGGTAGGTCAGGTCGAGACTGCCGTTGCGGCGGCTCGGCGTGCCGACACAAATCCGCGAGAGATCGGTGGCTGCGACGGCGTCGGCCGTGCTCGTCGTCGCGCGCACCCGCCTCGCGGCGACGCCCTGCTGCAGCAGCTCGCTCAGGCCCGGCTCGACGATCGGGCTGCGGCCGTGATGGATCGCCTCGACCTTGTCGGCGTTGACGTCGACGCCCACCACCTCGTGGCCGTCGGCGGCGAGCGACGCCGCCGAGACGCTGCCCACATAGCCGAGACCGAAGACGGACACCCTCATGGCTCGTTGTGCCTCATGCCGCGGCGCGCAACGGGCCCGCCTCCGGCAGCGTTTGAATGCCGTCGCGGTCGATGAACGTGCGGTACCAGAGTTCCAGGTTCAGCAGGGCCCAGATCGCGTCGCCGCCGGCGCACTGCCCGTCTCGATGCCGCTCGAGCAGCCGCGAGACCGCGGCCGGGTTGACCAGGCCGCGCTGACGGGTGCGGCGATCGAGCAGCACCTGGTGCGCCACGTCGTTCCACCGGCCGCGCATCCAGCCCGGAAACGGCACCGGGAATCCCATCTTCGGGCGCGTCAGGATCGCGGGCGGCACGAGGCCCCGGGCCGCCTCGCGGAGGATCCGCTTCGTCGTGCGTCCGTGCAGCTTCAGCCGGTGGGGCAGCCGCGCGGCGAACTCCACCAGCACGTGGTCGAGAAAGGGCACGCGGCTCTCGAGGGACGCCGACATGCTCATCTGGTCCTGCTTCATCAGCAGTTCAACCAGGTACGTCTTCATGTCGGTGTACAGCAGCCGGCCGAGCGTGCCACTCGCGCCGTTCGGGCGGCTGAAGTACTCGAGCGATGCCGCATACGGGTCCGCGCCGGCCACGATCCGGGGATCGAGAAGCGTTCGCTGCAGCTCGAGCGGCAGGCCGGCGAAGTTGTCGAGGAACACGTCGGCCGGCCGCCGCGGCATGGCCAGAAACGACCGCCGGGCCAGCCGTCCGAGCGTGCCGGGAAGCGAGGGCACGACCGACGCCGCCACCGCTTCGCGGATCGCGCGCGGCAGAAGGTGCTCGTACATCCCGCCAGCGCGCCAGTTGAAGAGCGCGCGCGGGTACTTGCCGTAGCCGGCCAGGAGCTCGTCGCTGCCTTCGCCGGTCAACACCACCTTGACGCGCGTGCGCGCCAGCGCCGACACAAAGTGCAGCGGCACGCTCGACGGGTGGGCGATCGGCTCGTCCTCGTGCCAGATCAGGCGCGGCAGGGCGCCGAAGAAATCGGCGTCGTCGATGACGACCTCGTGGCTCGTGGCCCCCACGAATCGCGCCGCCTGCCGGGCGTACGCCAGCTCGTTGAACGCCGTGTCGGCAAACCCCACGGAGAAGGTCTCGAGGGGCCGGGCAGCGTAGGGCGCCATGAACGCCGCGACTGCCGCGCTGTCGATCCCGCCCGAGAGAAACACCCCGATCGGCACGTCGGCCATCAGGTGCAGCCGCACCGACTCCTGCAGCAGCCCTCGAAATCGCTCCACCAGTTCGCCGTCCCCGAGACGGTCGAGCGCCGGATCGGGGCCGTCGAGCGGCAGATCCCAGTACTTGTCGACGCGGACCCGGTCGCACTCGAAGACCAGCCGATGGCCGGGCAGCAGTTTGTAGACGCCTTCGAAGAGCGTCTCGGCGCCGGACGTGTAGCGGGTCGCGAGAACCTCGGACAGGACCGCGCGGTTGGCCTGCGGCGTCACGAGGCCGCTCGCGAGAATGGCTTTGACCTCCGACGCAAAGAGCACGCGGTCGCCGGCCCGGGCCCAGTAGAGCGGCTTGATGCCCAGGCGGTCGCGGACGAGCAGGAGGCGCCGCTTGGGCGCGTCCCACAGCGCGAACGCGAACATGCCGCGGAACCGCTGCACGCAGTCGTCGCCCCACTGCTCGTAGGCGTGCACGATCGTTTCCGTGTCGGACCGCGTCCGGTAGCGATGTCCGGCGGCCTCGAGCTCCGCGCGCACGTCGCGATGGTTGTAGATCTCGCCGTTGAAGGTGACCCAGATGCCGCCGTCCTCGTTCGAGAGCGGCTGATGCCCGCCGGCGACGTCGACGATGCTCAGGCGGCGATGGACGAGCGCCGTGCGGTCGTCGGCCCAGAGGCCGGCGCCATCGGGACCTCTGTGCGCCAGCACGTCGCGCATCCGTCGCGCGCGGCGGCGTTCGTCCGGCCCCAGGGCGCTCGACGCGGCGAATCCGGCGATTCCGCACATTCACCGGCAGAGGTGAGCAAGCGCGGTGCCAGCCCAGCGGGGAAGAACGCCTCCGCGTGGCGCCCGCAGGCGCGCGAACGGCCGCGTCGCAGACATGACGTACGGGGTTTTGGGCACTATGTGCCACTCGCGGTCACATGTACGCCCGCGGCCAGCCCTGTGCCGTTGAGCACATCTCTCCGCCCGCGTACCCGCGTACTGTACGGCCAGGGAGAACCGGCCATGCATGCACAGCCTTGGAAGACCGCGGACCGCGACTCAGAGATGGCGCCGATGACGAGAGGCGCCATCGGCGCGGCGCTTTCTCTTCTTCTGGCCGCGGCGGCCTGGGCGGCCGATGGCCGCACGGCGCTCACACCGGGCTGGAACATGTTTTCGCCCCAGCAGGACATTGAGGTGGGCCAGCAGGTGTCGATGGATGCCGAGCGGCAACTGCCCATGCTCGAGAACGCGCGCGTGGACGATTACGTGAACGCCCTGGGGCGCCGGCTCGCCGCCAAGGCGCCCGGCGAGAAGTACCCCTATCGATTCAAGGTCGTGAACGACCGGGCGATCAACGCGTTCGCGCTGCCCGGCGGCCCCATCTACATCAACCGCGGCGTGATCGACGCCGCCGACAGCGAATCGCAGCTCGCCGGCGTGATCGCGCACGAGACGGCGCACGTGGCGTTGCGCCACGGCACCAATCAGGCGAGCAAGGCGTCGGCCGCACAGGTGCCGCTCGCGATCCTGGGCGGGATCCTCGGCAGCACCTCCACCACGGCGATGCTGGCGCAGCTCGGCGGGAGCTTCGCGGTCAATTCCGTGCTGCTGAAGTACTCGCGCACGGCGGAGACCCAGGCCGATGTCATGGGCACTCAGATCCTGTACGACTCGGGATTCGACCCGCGCGCCATGGGGCAGTTCTTCGAGAAGATCGAGGAGCAGCAGAAGGGCAGCGGCCCGGTGGAGTTCTTTTCCAACCACCCGAGCCCGGACAACCGCATCGAACGGGTGAACCAGGAAGTGAGCGCGCTGGGCGGATCGCGCGGTGCGCGCACGAGCGCCAGGGAATTCGGCGATATCAAGCGGTATCTGCAGTCGCTGGCGGGGCCGCCCGCCACAGACCGACGGCGGGCCGGCGACGATCGCGGGCAGCCTGCTGCCGGCACGGCACCCGACCGGCCGTCCGGGCGTTTCGTGTCGGTCAACAATGCGCTCCTGCGCATCAGCCACCCCGACAACTGGCAGGCGCACGGGCAGGGTGACGCGATGACGATCGCGCCCCGAGGCGGTCTGATTGCCGACGGACAGGGCCATCAGGCGCTGGCCTGGGGCGTCATCGTCAATATCTTCGAACCGCGCGCGACGAGCTACGCACAGCGGCTGCAGGGCGCCGGGTACGAGCAAGGGTCCCGGCAGGACTCCGCCGCCGTGGGGCGGCTGGAGCACTCCACCGACCAGCTCGTTCAGGAGCTGCGCCTGTCGAACCGCGGCATGCGCGTGATTCGCTATGGCGAGGCGATCGGCGTCGACGGCGACTCGGCGCTGTCGACCTACCTCTCAAACGACTCGCCCGGCGGTGGCCGCGAGACCGACTGGCTGGTCACCCTGGAACGTCCGGATGGCCTCCTGTTCTTCGTGTTCACCGCGCCCGAGCGCGACTTCCAGCGCTACGAAGGCGCGTTCCACGAGATGCTGCGCTCGGTCCGAATCAAGCGATAAGGAGCAGACGCATGACGACCTGGAAGAATCTGATGAACGGGACAGGTCAGGCACCGGCGACGCCGCAGCCGGCCGCAGCGCCGGCCGAGTATCACGGGTTGCACACGTACCTGCGGGACAGATACGCCGATGTCGTGGTCCTGACCTTCGGCCAAATCGAGGATCTGCTCGGCTTCGCCCTGCCGGCCCTCGCGCGCGTCCAGCGGGAGTGGTGGGCGAACGCCGGCGCGGACAGCGCGCCGTCAGCGCAGGCTCGTGCGTGGACGGACGCCAGCAGGACGGCAACGCCGAATCTGTCGGCACGGACCGTGACCTTCGAGCGCGCACCGGCCTGAAGGCGGCGCGACGCCGGTCACTGGAGGAGCGCGGGCGGCATGCCGGCGTCCAGCAGCTTCGCGAACTGCTCGGCCACCACCGGCCGGCTGAAGTAGTAGCCTTGCCCCTCACCACACCGCTGGCCCTGCTGGAATGCCAGCTGCTCTCGCGTTTCCACACCGTCCGCGATGACCCGATGCCCGAGGTTCTTGCCTATGCTGATCATGGCACAGACGATTGAGTTGCCAACGGGATCGGCACTGATCTCGTGGACGAAGGACTGATCGACCTTCAGGACGTCCATGCCACGGTGGTCGGCCGCCGGCCGGCGTCGATCCAGGCTTGGGCCTGCGCGCAGGCTTCGCGCAGGACCCACTGACCGATTGGCACCATGAGACCGCAGTCTTCGGCGATCGGCACGAACTGCGCGGGATAGATCGGTCCTCGATGCGGATGCCTCCAGCGGATGAGCGCCTCGGCACCGGTCATCAGTCCCGTCTCGAGATCGACCTTCGGCTGATAGTGCAGCACGAACTCGTGCTGGGCCAGGGCGCGGCGCAGGTTGGCTGCGATCCATTGCCGCTCGACGGCCCGGGCGTTCATGTCGGGCTTGAAGAACTGGTGATTGTTGCGGCCGCTTTCCTTGGCGTGGTACATCGCGGTGTCCGCACACTTGATCAGCTTCTCTGCATCCAGACCGTCATCGGGGTAGATGCTGATGCCGATGCTGCCGGTGACGTAGAGTGTTGGCGCTCATCGAAAAGCGCACAAATGTGAACTGAGGTTGATGACCCGATATCCCTATCGGTGATCACGTCGCCTCAACGGATCGTG
>MELF01000042.1:0-13659 GCA_001767525.1 Acidobacteria bacterium RIFCSPLOWO2_12_FULL_68_19
AGCGGTGAGGTGTCGCGCCCCGTTCTCGCACGCTTCACGCCGTGGGCCGAGCCGCAAACGCGCTTATTTTGGGACTAGATTCATGGAACTTTCCGGCCGACGTCGAGCATCTATCGGACCCACTATGACCACCCTGCGCTTCCGCTCGACGGTCGCGCTCCTCCTGGTGGTCGCGGTCCGTCCGGCAACGGCCCAGACCGACGTCAAGGATGGCGCAGATCATCCGCTCGTCGGACGATTCGCGGGGGCCATCATCCGCGCCTACGAAGCGAAGGATTTTGACGGGTACACCGTCGGGCTCGGCCGGCTCAGCTACCGTGGCAACGTCAACACCTTCGAGTGGGCGAAAGCTGAGAAGATCGAAGGGAAGGTCACGCGCGTCACGTACCTCGCGCCGGCCGCCGCCTCGCCGCTCGCGATTGTCCGGAGCTACGAAGACGCGCTGAAGCAGGCCGGCTTCGAGGTCTTGTTCTCTGCCGCCGACCAGACAATCGGCTACCGGTACGACTCCTGGTACTACCGGGCTTACCCCGATCCCACGCAGCGTCGCCAGAACCTGCTCGGCGCCAAGTCAGCCCAGTACCTGGTCACGAAGCTCCGCCGCTCCCAAGGCGATGTCTATGCGATCGTGTACGTTGCCCTCGGGGGGTTGTTCGCGAAGAACAGCCCGACGATCCAGCTCGATGTGATCGAAATCAAGGCGCTCGCGGCAGGCCTCGTTACGGCGAGCCGGATGGCCGACGAGATCGCGCGCACGGGGCGCGTGGCTCTCTATACGCTCTACTTCGACACCGATCGCGCGGAGGTCAAGCCCGAATCCGAGCCAACCTTCAAGGAAATCGCCACGTTGTTGCGGGCTCGCCCTGCACTGAAGCTCTACATCGTCGGCCACACCGACAACATGGGCGCCCTGGCGTATAACGTCGACCTCTCACAGCGTCGGGCCGAAGCCGTGGTCAAGCGGCTCATCGCCGCTCATGGCGGCGACGCGGTCCAAATTCGGTCAGCGGGGGTGGGACCGCTGGCCCCCGTCACCACCAACGAGACGGAGGATGGCCGTGCGACGAACCGTCGCGTGGAGCTCGTGGCGCAGTAGGCGATCGGCACGTCCGCGGTGCACGACTGCCGGGCTCGTTGTGCTGTTGGCGTGCGTGGCGCCCCAGGCGTGGGCCCAGTCGGAAGCGGCCAACCTCGAATCCCGCGCGATTCTCGAGGTGGCACGGGCCGTCGGTCAGGCCGATGCGCGGGCGCGGGACCTCAGGCAACGGGCCGATGGCGTGCTCCGGAACTTGCAGCGATCCAATGCCAGCGCACGGGGTGTCGTCTCCGGGTGGACGCGTGCGGTGGGCGAGCTGCGGGCGGAGGCAGCCACACTCCGGGAGCGGCGTGCCGCGCTGCGCATCGAGGCGCTCACGGCGGAGCAAGATCGGCGGGCCGCCGCGCCAGCCCTTCGCACGTATCGCGACCTGAACGCCAGGCTGGCGCGGCTCGAAGATGCCATCGCGCGTGCCGCGCGATCGATCGAGGACGTGCAGGCGCGCCTGAAGGACCCCGAGCCTCCACCAGCTTCACCGGCGCCTGCGGCGGAGCGCCCCGCGTCGCCACGTGCCGCCGAATCTCCGCGCACCGACCGGGTTACGCCGGATCTCTCTGGCATGTGGAGGCGTGGCAACAGACGCTGGACGGTCGAACAGCAGCCCGGTGGCGCAGTCGTGCTGCGAAAGGATCACGTACCGCCGGACGGCAATTTCGACGAGTACCGAGGAACGATCAACGGCCTGACCGTGACGCTCACGCATCGTGTCACCCCACTCACCGACTACCAGTCGAACACCACTCCGGCCAGGGTCAGGCAGGAGGCTGCCGGCAGGGGGTTGACGCTGACATACAGCTTGACATTGAGCCCCGACGGCCGTCGGCTCGAAGGAGTGTTCGATCAGTTCACCATCAGCTGGGATCGGCAGTCGCAGCAGATCACGAGAATCACACCGAAGTCGGACAAGGTTGTCCTGACGCGGGTCCCGGCCGACAGTGCAGTATTCCTTCCAGAGCCCACTGCGTCGGTCGGCCGCTCGGCCGCCACTCCGCGCGGCGTGCTGACGTCGCCCGACAGGGCGGCTACGGTGCGCGCACCCAGCCGGGCGGACCCCGATGCCAATGGAACGTGGACGACCCAGACCGGGAAGGTCGCGCTGATGCAGGTCCGCAGTCAGGTCCGCGGACTCGGAATTCGCTTTGCCGATGGATGCCGTCACGAGTTCGAGGGGCAGGCCACGCGCGCGGAGGGCGGTACCGTCGTGCTTCGCTTGAGGAACAGCTCGACGGATCCCGGCTGCTACAAGAACCTCCCCGCGACAATTGCGGCCACCGTGATCGGAACGCTTTCCAACGAATTCGAGCTGACGCTCGATCCGGAGGGACACGCGCTCAGGGGCCAGAGCGTTCACGATCGCGTGGAATTCGATTCAGCGACGAACCGGATCCTCAGCGTTCGGAAGGACGATCGGTGGAATGTCCGATGGCAGCGCAAGGCGCAAGCGTGTTCCGACACCAGACAAGCGGTTGGGACAACGCCCGAATCGGAAACGGCAAGCCCAGAGCCAGCCAGCACGTTAACGCCTCGAGAAATCCAGGAACGCATCACGAACATGAGAAGGTGGATTGCGGAACGCGAGGCCACCATTATTCGGGAGGGAGTGGAAAGCGCGGTCGACACCTTTCGGGAACATGAAGCGGGCTTGCGAGATGCTCTTCTTGCGGAATATCAGCGCGCGCTGAACGCCTCGCCAAGCGAGGACGTACGCGTGGAAGCGGAGTTCGTGGCCAGCCGAATGATCTTCGAGTGGCATCAGCGGCGCCGGCAAGGATGGGAAGGGGTGGCCGGGTGGTGGGACCTCCAGGAAAACCTGCAGCAGATTGCTGCGGACGCTATCGGGGAGGTCGCGAACAGGCTCGGCAGCCGCAGCAATTTCGAAACGCTCTACGGAATCTGCGCGAACTGGCAGGAAGCGTTTTCCGATGCCTTCTTCGCCCTTCGACCACGGCCAAGGCATTTCGGGATGACTCGCATTCGCGCCAACGCCAACGATAGGCTCGATGAGCACAACGCCGTTGCCATCGGGCCTCGGAATGCAGCCCGGGCGGGAACCGGAATCGGAATGGCGGCAACACTTGACGACGC
Organism: Acidobacteria bacterium RIFCSPLOWO2_12_FULL_68_19; assembly: GCA_001767525.1. Classification (GTDB taxonomy): domain Bacteria; phylum Acidobacteriota; class Vicinamibacteria; order Vicinamibacterales; family UBA2999; genus MELF01. The sequence goes on from MELF01000042.1 coordinate 3,182, forward strand.
CATCCTCATCGATCCATACCGCGTGTCAGGCCGCTGGTTCCACGGCAGACTGCAAGACGACAAGGCCAACTACCCGTGGGATTACAGCCGCGGCGGTCAAGCGCCATAGGGCTCCTGTCCTGCGGGCCGGTCGCGTCGCTCGGAGCGTCCGCGTGCGGCTCGTAGAGGCGGACCTTCTGGCCCGCCGTCGGTTATCGGAAGAGAGGGAAGAATGAGAAGTCGCGTCTTCGCCTGCTGCGGCCTGGTCGCCTCGGTCGGAGCGTCCGCGTGCGGCTCGGGAGTCATTCCGTCGACCCCGACCGGACCTTCCGCCGCCGCGGCACCTGGTGCCGCCGTCGAGAACGAGACGAGGAGAACAGCTGGGGAATCGGGATTCACGCATCTCTCTGAGAAGCCTGGCCTACGCCAGGCAGGCCCGGCCGACGAGGGCGAGACAACGGAACGGGGCATCACGGTGACCCCTATCACGGCACTCTTCCAACCGGAGCTTTTCAAGACCACGTATTCGGTCACAATTCGCAACCCACACCCTGAGGCCGTCTTCGTCGTCACGACGTGGCTGGTCATCCCCGACGACGGCGCGCCAGAGTGCGGAAGGTGGGGGCCGCAGGAAGCGCAAGAATTTTTCATGGTGGGCCCGAACATCGATGGTCGCCCGGATGAAGTGTCGGTGTCGATGGAGTGGGAGCATCCACATCCGCCATGCGCAGAAGTCCCCGACCACCTGGATACCCTCATCGGTCTAGATGTGAACTCTGGTCCGCAGGATTTGTCTTCGGTGCTTCGTTTCAGCTGCATCTATCGCGGGGCGGCCTCAGGGGAAGGGCCACATTGCCTACGGGTCGCCGTGCCGGAGCAGACCCTGCCACGCCAGGCATTCAGCACTCGACCCAACTGAGCCAAGCAAAGCTGAGGGATTAGCGGGAACCGACTCCGTCGGCCGTTGCTCCCTGCAGCCGAGCCGGCGCATATACTGAACAGGATTCCGAAGCCCGTCTCCACTTCGTACGGCTCCGGTGTCGAGGTTCGGCCACGAACATGACTCCACGACAGATCTGGCACGCCTGCGCCGGCGTGGCCCTGGCTCTCTTGCTGCCGGGCGCGCTCGCCGCCGCCGAGCAGGGCGCGCGCGTCGCGCCGGCCGTTGCGTCCTCCTCCGAACCGGGCTTCCTCCCGGCGGGCACGAATGAATGGGCGCTCGGGGTGGCCGCGGCCGAGCCGGTCAGCGTCGCCGGGTCGCTCAACGAGCGGAACTCCGCGTTCCTGATGGTGCAGTGGGGGCGCGTGCTGTTCCGGCCCCGCGGACCGTCGCCCGTTCGAGGACAGTTGATGATGGGCGTCGAGGTCGAGCCGATTCACACCATCTATCAGACCGAGACCACCTACGGCGTCGGGTTCTCGCCGATCTTCTTCCGATGGCAGATGAAGGCGATTGGCCGCGTGGCGCCCTACACGGAAATCCTGGGCGGAGCCCTCTACACCAGCCACCGCGTGCCCGAAGGCGTTTCGGCGTTCAACTACACCGCCGAGGCGGGAGTCGGGGTCAGGGTCGGCCTCAACGAGCACAGGGCGATGCTCTTCAGTTATCGGCTGCACCATATCTCCAACGGCGGATTGGGCCCTCGCAGCCGGAGCCTCAACTCCAACGTCATCTCCGCGGGGATCGCATTCCGGTAGACGCCGCCTCGTCGATCGACGCCGCGGCCCACCCGGGCCGAACGGGCGGCGCCGCCTGGATTACACTCTCGCCATGCAGCAGAAGCCGCTGAAGGCGTACGCCAACGTAGGGCTCATGCGTCTGGCTCGCCGATTCGGCTGGGGCACGAACCCGGCGCGGCCCGTCGTGGCGTACGCGGAGCCGACGCTCTACTGCAACCTCGGCTGTCCGGCGTGCCCGACGGGCCTCAAGCTCGACGTCCGGCCGCGCGTCGCCATGGACTTCGCATGGTACCGACGCCTGCTGGACGAACTCGGGCCGTATCTCTTCTTCCTCAATCTCTACAACTGGGGCGAGCCGCTGCTGCACAAACAGTTTCCCGAGATGGTGGCCTACGCCAAGAAGTGGGGCATCCGCGTGATTGCCTCGTCGAATCTGAGCCTCCCCCTCGAGCGCGAATATCTGGAGCGTCTGGTCCGCAGCGGACTGGACAAGCTCAAGGTCGGCATGGAGGGCACGAGCCAGGAGGAGTACGCGCGCTACCGCGTGAAGGGCACCTTCGAACTGGTGACGCGCAACATGCGGACCATCCAGGAGATCAAGCGCGAGCTGGGCTCGAAGACACCCAAAATCGTCATCGGGTTCCACGTCTTCGAGCACAACCAGGGCTCGGTCGAGGAGGCCCGACGCCGGCACCGGGACTGGGGAGCCGACGGGATCTCCTTTGCCGCCTCGTTCGTTTCCGAGCAGGCCGAGCAGCGCGGAATCCGCCCGTCAACCGTTGACGGCTTCAACCTCTACCGCGCCGCCGGCCTGGACGCGTCGAGCGAACGCTGCAGTTGGTTGTGGGGCGCCATCGTCGCCAATCCGAGCGGCTCCATCTCGCCGTGCTGCGGCGTGGTCGACGAGCGCTCCGACTTCGTGCGCGATGCCCGCGGGGTGTCGATCCTCGGGACCGTGTGGAACAACGCCGTGTACCGGCGCGCCCGGCGGAGCGCGGCGCAGCCCGGCGCGCACGAAGGGCGAAAGGTGCACCTTTCCCGAGACGGCATGCAGCTCGGCAGCATTCCGTCCAGGGAGCACGAGATCATCTGCGACCGCTGCCCGATTCCGTTCCGGCAGGACTACGTGGACAAGATGCTCGACAAGGTGGCCGCCGATGTGATCGCGAAGATGCGGAAGGGCAAGCGGCTGCGGGTTCGCCTGCGTGCGACGCTGGCGTTCGTGCTGATGGGCCTGCCGAGCGGCAAGCGCGCACGGGCGCGGACAGGCGACGCGCAGCCGGCGGAACTGCCCGTCACGTAGCGACAGGAGCCAGCCCTTGGCGCCGTCCATGTGCCGCCGAACGCGACAGATGGCAGCGAAAAAATCCGCGCACGTCCGGGGCGCCTGCCGCGCGCGGCTCGGGACTATAATCTTCCCATGGCCCGCGCGATGGTCTGGGTCTGGCTGCTGATATCGGCAGCGTGGTTTGCGATTAACGCGCGCCTCATCGACCGGCATGACTTCAACTTCTGGTTCGTGTCGAGCCTGCCGTTCTGGATTGGCTTGTTGTTCTTCATCGGGGCGCGCGCCTCGCTAGGCGGTTGGAGAGAACCTCCGGATCACTCGCAATACTGAGGCGGGTCCCGCCGGACGCGCCGCCGCGGGCGTGACGATGTTCGGCCGAAAAACGAGGGTCCTGATTCTCGACGACCGCGGGCCCGTGCTGGAGAGGCTCCAGAGCCGGTTCGACGTCTTCTGGCCGCCCGAGATCCCGGTCAAGACCCTCGCCATGTACTGCGCGTGGGGCAACGAGGCGATCGAGGCCATCAAGGAAATTCAGCCCGACATCCTCGTCCTCAACCACGTGTTCCGGAAGGACGAAGGGGCCGCACGCGAGGTCACGCAGTGGATCGACCAGAAGTATCCGGCCCCCCTGATCGTGGCCGTGCATTCCGACGAGCCGGAAGACGACGTCCGCCGGTTCTTCGCCGGCGCCGCCTGCGTCAAGTTCTTCATCTGCGGCGAGCGCGTCAGGGATTTCATCGAGTACTGCCTCAGCAAGCGGACCGCCGACGGCATCTATGTCGATCGGTGAAGCGCGCATTCACCCATGAACATACTGGCGTAGGAACTGGAGGTTCTCATCATGAAGCGTATTGCCTTGCTCACCCTGTGTGTCATGGCGGTGTCGACCGGAGCGCAGGCCCAGGCCGGCCGCGGCGCGCCGCCGCCCCCGCCCCCGCTCGAGCCGGGAGCGTCGCAGGCGGAGGTCGATAGGGCGCTCCTTGCCGCGCCGGCCGCCCTGCGGGACCAGGCGACGGTCGTCAAGTGGAAGTCCGACTTCACGTACGACACGCTGCGGAAGGGCACGAACCGGCTGGTCTGCTACGACATCTCCGGCTTCCCCCTCCAGCAGCCGTTCTCGGTGGAATGCACCAGCACGGCGAACCTCGCCCGGAAGGCGCAGAACCTGAGGTTCGAGGCAGCCGGCGACCGGGCCAAGACACAAGCGCTCGTGGCCGCCGCAGAGAAGGACGGCACGCGGGAGAAGCCGGAATACGGGTCGGTCTGGTACGAGGTCTTTGGCGCCGATCAGGAGAGCCGCCGCGGCCACCTCACGATCGCGGTGCCGGGCGCCACGCTGGAATCGATCGGGCTGCCCGACAACCCGAAGATGGGCGGCGCCTGGATCATGAACGCGGGCACGATGACGGCGCACATCATGGTGCCGGGCAATTGATGCACTCCCGGTCTGGAGTCGGACGCCACCGACATCAGGCGCCCGAATGGCAGTCCGCAGACGTGCCGGCGTCGTTCTGCTCCTCTTCGCGCTGACGCCTGCGGTCGCGCGGGCCCACCACGAAGCGATCTTCGGCCCGCAGTCGGCCACGGTGCTGACGGTGGACACCTATCTCTCGGCCCAGGTGTTCACGCGAGGGACCGGACCGCCGGCGGACCGCACTCACGAGACGACGACCGCACTGAGCGGGGGATTCACACCGCTCGGCCGGCTGTCGGTGGCGCTTGTGATGCCCTTCTCGGTCCTGCGCGGGGGCGGGGTCACGCGAACCGGGCTCGAGGATGCGGTGGTCGCCCTCCGCTACCGCGTCGATCTCCCCGGTGCGACCCGGGGGGTGTCCGGCAGCGAGACGTTCGTGATGGCCGTCGGCGGCGTCGAAGTGCCGACGGGCACGCTCGACCACGAGTTCGGCCACGACTCGATCGCGCCAATCGCAGCCGGGCTCGCCAGTGTCGAGGCCGGCGCGATGTCGGCCATCGGATACGGCTTCGTGCGCAATCCGGCGAGGTACGAGGACACCGAGGAAGGCGCGAACGTGTTCCTCGGCGGCGGCGTCGCCTGGACGCCGGTCGATCGCCAGGACCAGTTGCTGAGCCTGCAAGTGGGACTGTCGCGGGAATCGCAGCGCCGGTCCGAAGCAGGCGGCCTCGCCCTGCCGCACACCGGCGGGTGGGGTGTCTACGTGCACCCCACGGTCGTGTACGGCGCCTCGCAGCGCCTCCTGTTCTTCGGGCAGGTGTCCTTGCCCGTCCATCAGGAGTGGCGCGACCCGGCGGAGAAGGAGACGTTCCGCGTCGGCACGGGGGCGATGCTCAGGCTCGGCTCCTGATCCGGCGCCGCCGCACCCGCCGGGTGCGACGCTCGACCGGGGAGCTGGATCTCCATCGTCGTCCCGGCGGCCGACGAGTGCGCGATGCGGATGGAGCCCTTGAACACGGCCAGCACCTCGCGCGCGATGGCGAGCCCCAGCCCGGCGCCGCCGGTATGCCGGCTCCTCGACTGATCGAGGCGGTAGAACCGCTCGAAGACGCGCTCGCGCTCCTTCTCGGGAATGCCCGATCCGGTGTCGGAGATCCGGATCGTCACCAGGCCTGGCGTCCAGGCCCCCCGCGCCGCGTCCTCGAACGCGGCGCTCAACGCCACCTCGCCGTGCTCCCGGTTGTACCGGATGGCATTCTCGATCACGTTGTCGAAGACCCGTCCCAGCAGGCCCGGGTCTCCGTACACGAGCAGCCCGTTCACGTCTCCGAGGCGCACGCCGACGCCGCGCGATTCAGCCAGCTCCGCCAGCCTCTCCACCGAGCCGCCGAGCAGCGCGTCGAGCGGCACTTCCTGCGTGCGCACGGCCGCGTTGGCCTCCTGCGCCCGGACGAGCAGCATGAGGTCGCCAATCAACGAGGAGAGCGACGCCATCCGGGTCTTCACCAGGATGAGCGTGTCCTTGTAGTCGGCCGCCGAGCGCTCGCGCCGCAGCGCCACGTCGATTTCGCCCGATATCGCCGTCACCGGACTGCGCAGTTCGTGCGCGGCGTCGGCGGCAAAACGCCGGTTGGCGTCGAGCGCTCCGTGCAGCCGCTCGATGAGCGTGTTGAGCGACCTGGTCATCAGTCCGATCTCGTCGTCCACCTTCGGCGGTTCGAGGCGCGCGCTGAGGTCGGTGGTCGCAATGTCCATGGCGCGCTGCGTGATCCGCTTCACCGGGCGAAGCGCCGTCGATGCCAGCGCGAACCCGACCGCCGCGGTCGCCGCCGTGCTCACGAGCCACACGAGCGCCAGGAGCCAGCCCAGACGGGTCAGGCTGCTCACAAGATCGGTAATGACCAGCCCGACAGCGATGGCGTACGCCCTGCCGGTGACCGACGTGCGCAGGACGACCACGCGAACGGGAACGCCCTCGACAAGGACGGTGTCGACGGGCGCCTCGCCGAGCAGCGTCGCGGCAATGACGTCGGGGGCGACCAGGCGCACGCTCTGCGACAAACCCGGCGAGGAGGCCACCACCTCGCCGCGGGCGTTGAACACCTGCACCAGCTTTTCGGTGAAGGTTCCCCCGGCCAGCGCCGTCACCGGCAGCTCGTGGACGTGCGGATCGGCGCCGTCGATGGCGGCGGTCAGCTCGGTCCCCGCCAGCGTACGCAGGTATCGGTCGAGGTCGGAGTAGGACTGGGTCCGAATGCCGATGAAGATCCACACGCTCGCCACGGCCAGGACCGAGCTGAACACGGCCGTCCATCGCACCGTCAGGCGCGCCCGGAAGCTGAGCGGTCGAGCTCGCGTCACGGCAATCCTCACGTCTTGAGCATGTAGCCGAGGCCCCTCACCGTGTGCACCAGCGGCTCGTCGTAATGGGCCTGCATCTTCTTCCGCAGGTACCCCACGTACACCTCGACGACGTTGGAGGCCGGGTCGAGGTCGCGGCCCCACACGCGGTCCGCCAGTTGCTCCCTCGAGACCACGGTTTCCGGCCGGTGCAGGAGGTGCTCCAGGAGCCGGTATTCGGTGGCCGTCAGATCGATCCGGTGCCCGCTGACGCGCACCGTGTGGTCGTGGACATCGAGCTCGATCGGCCCGTACTTGAGGACGGCGGAGAGCGTCTTGGTGCGCCCGCGCCGGACGATGGCGCGCAGGCGCGCCAGCAGCTCGTCGAACGAGAACGGCTTCGTCAGGTAGTCGTCGGCGCCGGCGTCGAGGCCGGACACCCGGTCCTGCGTGTCCTCCCGCGCGGTCAGGATCAGGATGGGGGTATCGACACCGAGCTTCCGGAGCCGGCGGCAGACGTCCAGGCCGTTGAGCCCCGGCAGCATGATGTCCAGGACGATCACGTCGTACTCCTGGGAGTACGCCCGCTCCTCCGCCGCGAGGCCGTCCTCGACGAGATCGACGACGTGGCGCTCTTCCCGGAGACCCTTCATCAGGAAGTGGCTGATGTCGCGATCGTCTTCGACGAGCAGAATCCGCACGGGCCAGGCTGCCGTTGTCATAAGTGTAGCTCTACCGTTCCTCCGTCGCCCGGCGTTCGATCATCTCGTAGAGGGTTGGCAGCATGACGAGCGTCAGGAGCGTGGAGGTCACGATGCCCCCGCTGATTACCGACGCAAAGGGCCGTTGCACCTCCGACCCGGCTCCATGCGAGAGGACGATGGGCGAGAGGCCGATCACCTCCACCAGCGCGGTCATCAGCACGGGCTTGAGCCGTGTGGCCGCGCCGGTCAGCACGGCGGGACGGATGGCTTCGCCGTGGCTGCGCAGGCGGTTGATCGACGCGACGAGCACCACCCCGTTCAGCACGGCGACGCCGAAGAGCGCGATGAAGCCGACCGCCGCCGACAGGTTCAGCGTCAGGCCGAGAATCCAGAGGGCCGCGACGCCTCCGACCAGGGCGAACGGGACGTTCAGGAGCACCAGCGCGGCCTGCCGCAGGCGCTGGAACATCACGAACAGCAGGAGGAAGATGATGGCGATCGAGAGCGGGACCACCAGCCGGAGGCGGGCCATGGCGCGCTGTTGGTTCTCGAACTGCCCGCCCCATGTGAGGTAGTAGCCTGCGGGGAGCGTCACCGTCGCCCTGAGCCTCGCCGCCGCATCCTCCACGAAGCTGCCGACGTCGCGCCCGCGCACGTTGGTCTGCACGACGATGCGCCGTTCGCCGTTCTCGTGATTGATCGCCTCTGGCGCGCTCATCTCGACCAGGTGCGCCACCCGCTCGAGGGGCACCCGCTCGCCGCCCGGCGCCAGCAGCGGCAGGTCGGCCAGGGCGCGGATGTCGGTCCGGCGCGCCTCGGGGAACCGCATCACCACGTCGAACCGGCGCGCGCCGTCGAGCACCTGCGTGATCGGCATGCCGCCGACCGCCGTTTCCACCACGTCCTGCACGTCCTCCACGTTCAGGCCGTAGCGCGCGATGGCGCGCCGGTCGACGTCCACCTGGATCTGCGCGGCGCCGCTCAGCACCTCCATCTGCACGTCCGCCGACCCACGCACTCCGGCCAGCAGCACGCGAATCTGTTCGCCGAGGCGCTGGAGCTCCGCCGGATTGGGCCCGAACACCTTCACGGCGACGTCCGCCTTCACCCCGCTCACCACCTCGTCGAGCCGCATCGCCATCGGCTGGGTGAAGTTGAACGTCATGCCGGGAAACTGGCTCAGCGAGGCGGCCATCGCGTCAATCAGCTCCTCCTTCGTCGTACGGCCGGTCGTCCACTCGTCGGTCGGATGCAACTGCACGTAGACGTCGCCCTGATAGATGCCCATCGCTTCGGTCGCCAGGTCCGGACGGCCGAGCTTGGTGACGACCTGCCGCACCTCGGGCATCTGATCGAGCACCTGCTCCACCCGCGTCGAGATCTCGATGGACTCGGCCAGCGACACCGAGGGGTACTTGCGCGTCTCGACGAGGATCGATCCCTCGTCCAGGCGGGGCATGAACTCGGTTCCGAGGAAGGGAATCGACGCGACGGCCGCGGACACCACGGCCAGTGCGACGCCGATCGTACGCCAGTGGTGGTTCATCGCGTTCTCGAGGTGTGCGACGTAGCGCGTCTTCAGCCGCTCGAACCAGGGGCCCGCGTGATGTCCTCCCGAGAGGCTCAGTAGATAGGACGATGCCACCGGTACCGCGGTCAGCGACAGCAGCAGCGCGCCGAAGAGCGCCGAACAGATCGTGATCGCCATCGGCCGGAACATCTTCCCCTCGAGCCCCTCGAGCGTGAACACGGGAATGTAGACGGCGATGATGATGAGCACGCCGAAGAGGATCGGCCTGGCCACTTCGACCGCCGGCCCTGCGAAGAGGCGTCCGCGATCGTGCCGGTGGTGGGCGCCCGGGTCGCCCGCGGCGAGCGCCGCCTCCATCTCGGGGCGCCGGCGCACGAAGTTCTCCATCATGACCACCGCGCCGTCCACGATCAGACCGAAGTCGACGGCGCCGAGCGACATCAGGTTCGCCGAGACGCCGAAGACCCGCATGCCGATGAAGCCGGTGAGCATGGCGAGCGGGATGACGGTGGCGACGATGAGCGCCGCGCGCACGTCGCGCAGGAACAGGAACAGCACCCCGATGACCAGGAGGCATCCTTCCACCAGGTTGGTGCGCACGGTCCGGGCGGTGCGGCCGATCACCTCGCTCTGGTCGTAGAACGGCACAATCTTCAGCCCTTCCGGCAGTTGCTGCTCGACCTCGGCCATCCTCGTCTTGACCCGCGCGGCGACGTCGCGGCCGTTCTCGCCCTTGAGCATGATCACCATGCCGGCAACCGATTCGCCCCGTCCGTCCCGCGTGACCGCGCCCTGCCGCGGCATCGGGGCGACCGCGACGACCGCCACGTCGCCGACCGTCACCGGCGTCCCGCCGGTCGCCTTGAGCACGATGTCGCTCAGGTCCGTTTCGCCCGCCGCCAGGCCGACGCCCCGCACGGTGTAGCGCTCGGAGCTGTGCTCGATGTATCCACCGCTGAAGGAGGTGTTGTTCGAGGCGATCGCGGCATAGATCTGCCGGAGGGTCAGGCCGTACTTCTCCAGGCGGGCGGGATCGACGACCACCTGGTACTGCCGGGTCAGGCCGCCCCAGGAATTGACCTCGCTCACGCCCCGCACGGATCGCAGCCGCGTCCGGATCTCCCAGTCGTGCAGCGTCTTGATCGACATCGGATCTCCGCCGTCGCCCTCGATCAGGTACTGGTAGATCTCGCCGAACGCCGTCGCCACCGGGCCGAGCACCGGGTCGAGCCCGTCGGGGAGCCGGCCCCGGGCATCCGCCAGGCGCTCGGCCACCAACTGCCGTGCAAAATAGATCGGCACTGCGTCGTCGAACACGACGGTGACCATCGACAGGCCGAACTTCGAGATCGAGCGCACCTGCTCGGTGTTCGGGACCCCCATCATGGCGATCTCGATCGGATAGGTGACGCGCTGCTCCACCTCGGGCGCCGCCAGCGCGGGCGCCTCGGTCACGATCACGACCTGGTTGTTCGTCAGGTCGGGGAACGCTTCGACGGGAAGCTGCCGGTACGCCACCACGCCGGTGCCGATGAGCGCGGC
>MELF01000042.1:13679-75552 GCA_001767525.1 Acidobacteria bacterium RIFCSPLOWO2_12_FULL_68_19
AGACGTTCGATGAAGCCGTGGTGGATCATTCCGCCTGCCCGCGCTCGAGGAACTTCGACTTGATCAGAAAGGTGCCCGCCGTGGCCACCCGCTCGTTGGCCTGGAGCCCGTCGACGACTTCGACGAACCCCTCTCGTTCGGATCCCGGCACGATCGCCCGTCGGCTGAACCGGCCCGGCTGCTGCTCGACGAAGACCACCGTCTGCTGGTCCAGCTTCTGCACGGCCGAGGCGGGCACCAGGACGATGTCCGCTTCGTCGGTGGTCTGCACGCGCACCGCCGCGTACATCTGCGGCTTGAGGGCGCCGTCCCGGTTGTCCACCTCGATGCGGGCGGTCACCCGGCGGGTGTCCGGGTCTACGACGTCGCCGATGGCCACTATTCGCGCAGAAAAGGTCCGTTGCGGATACGCGGGGACGGTCAGCTCCACCGTCCGGCCAACGGCCAGCGCGGGCAGGCGGGTCTCGTCGATTTCCGCCACCGCCCAAAGACGCGATAGATCGCTGATCACGAAGAGCAGGGTACCGGGAGTGATCCCGGTGCCCTCCGTCACCAGCCGATCGAGCACGACGCCGCCGAGCGGGGCCGTGATGGGAATGGTCTCCCTCGGGTTGTTCAGATCGATGTCCTCGGTCATGATCCCGAGGTGGTCGAGCTCGTCGAGGGCGCGCAGCACCTCGCTCTCGGCGATGACGAGCGTCTGCTCGGCCGCCGCCCGGTCGGTCCGGGCGCGCTCGGCTTCCTGCTGGGAGACCGCTTTGGTCGCCAGCAGGCGAAGGGCGCGTCCTTCGGCGTCGGTGGCGAACGCCAGCTCGGTCGTCGCCCGGCGCCGTTCCGCGAGCGCCCGCCGGTACCCGGCCCACGCCTCGTGAACCAGGTGGCTGTGGATGCTCGCCAGGAGCGCACCCTTCGGGACCCGGGAGCCGACCTGCACGGCCACCTCGGAGACGATGCCCTCGACGATCGAGCCGATGCGGGCGGTGCGGGTCTCGTCCACTCGCAGCACGGCAGGCGTCTCGAAGTAGCCCGCCCGCCCCTCGGCACGTGCCGCTTCCACCCGGATGCCGCCGGCGCTCATCGCCTCTTCTGTGAGCGTGAGCGTGTTGTCTGGCGGGACCGCCGCTGTCTCAGGGGGTGGAGCGGCCGTCCCGGAGACGTCCGGCGCCGAGGCGTTGTCGCATCCCCCGAGCCAGAGCACCGCCGCGAGCGCCGCCAGGAACGAGCGGCCCGGGCGCCGCGTCGGACCCTCGGCGGATCGAATCGTCGTCTGCAAGTCGGTCATGGGACTGTCGTCTCCCCGAGGGCCAGTCTGGCGTGGATCGTGGCGAGCGTCGCGTCGAGGCGCAGCTCGAGCGCCTCCCGCGAGGCCTCGCCGTAGACGCGCTCGGCGTCCACGAGCTGCAGCACGTCGCCCCGCCCCTCGATGAAGGCAGATCGGGCGGCGGTGCGCACGACGGCGGCAGGCGCGACGAGGTCGCCCTCGATCCGCGCCGCCTGCGCCGAGAGGTCGCGAGCAGCGGCCCATCGGACCTGCGCGTCGGCGAGCGCACGCTGCCGGACCCGCTGCAGATCCAGGCGTGCCGCGCTCACGTCGCCCGCCGCGTGAGCGATGGCCACGCGATTCCGGTCGAAGAAGGCGATAGGCACAGTCACCGCCGCGACGGCGGTGTCGAAGCCGCTCGTCCGCTTGTACCCGGCGGTGACCGTCACGTCCGGAACCCCGCGCGCCCGCTCGAGCGCGGCCAGCGTTTCGGCCCGCTCGAGGCGAGCGACCGCCGTGCGGACGTCGGCGCGATTGAGGATGTCGGCTTCGACGAGCGCCACCCGGGTCAGGGCCGACTCGGGCACCCGCGGCGCCACCAGCTGTTCTGATCGCAGCTCGTCGCCGACCGTCGCCGACAGGAGCACCAGGGCGGACTGCAGGGCAATCGACGCCCGTGTGGCCTGGCTCGCCAGCCGGGTGTGCTCGGTTTCGAACTTGCGAAGATCCGCCTCCGCGGAGAGCCCTTCACGGACGCGCTGCGCCAGGATGTCGACGAGTTCGCCGACGCCCTGGCGCTGCTCGAGCAGCGTCGCCATGACGTCCCGCGCGCGCAGCGCGTCGATGTAGGTTTCGACGACATCGGCGGTCACCGCCCACTCGGCCGTCGCCACGTCGACCGAGGCGAGGCTTCCGGCGGCAGCGGCGTCAGCGAGCCGCGCGCCGCGCTTGCCTCCCAGCTCGATCGGCTGGCTCACCGTGGCGAACACGTCGCGGGGCAGCCGCGTCGTCGACACCGGCCCGAAGTTCTCCCCGCGCAATTCGAAGAGCGGATTGGGGGTTCGCGGCACCACGGCGCGCGCCAGCGATGCGGCGCGCTCCCGCTCCCGCGCCCCTTCGACGAGGGGCGAGCGCATGCGCGCGCGGCCTATCGCATCCTGAAGCGTGACGACCGACGGCGCCGGCGTCTGTGGAAGGGAACCGCCGGTTTCGGAGAAATGCGGGTGGACACCGCCGGCGATCGACGCGGCCATCGCCATGACCAGTAGCATGACGACAACCTACCAGACGGACGTAAGAGGTCGATGAGTCGAGCTCTTAGACTGGCCTTATCGCCGGCACGTCGCGTCCGGTGTCAGCCGGACCCACGTGCCCACGCCGGACGCGACGTCACTCATCCTGACCGGCGGGTCACTTCGGCGGCGTCACCCCGCTGAACCACTTGAAGCCGAGCGAGCGGGTCACTTCGATGGTGTGAGCGTTTCCCTCGTAGCACCCGGTTTCCCAGAACTCCTTCGCATACCGCTGGTCTTCCACCGCGGTCGGGTCCGACACGGCGGTGACGCCGCGAGGCCCTCTCCCAGTTCCGGCCCGTCGTCTCGGGAAGTTCATCTTCCACGGCCGCGTATAGATCGTCGGATCCTCGACCGTCACCTCGTAGTCCATCGTATTCGCATCGGCCAGCCGCCAGCGTTCGATCATGCGCGTATTCTCGCTGTAGAACTGCCCGGTGCTGTCGAACCATCCCTTGCCGTTGAGACTGGTCACCTCGACGACCAGGGTGTTGCCTTCCCAGCGGCCGCGCGAAGTGCCCAACCAGAACTTCGCATTCTGGCTGATGGCCGAACGTCCATCGGTCGGGATGACTCGATAGGCCTCGTTGCTCAGCATGACCACGTAGCCGGGTTTCTGCACGATCTCATGCGCATCGAACGAGAACACCGGCATGTAGTCGAGGCAAAAGGATCCCGGCGAGACGTGGAGGCGTTCGCCCGTCTCGCCCGGCCATCCCCGCGCCAGGCTCCTCAGAATCTCCATCCGTTTGGCCAGCGCCCACGGGGTGTAGGGAATCTTGCCGTCCGGCGGGTCCGAGACGAAGCTCTCCTGGGCCGGTGTCGTATCGTCGAGGTATTCGTGGTCTTCGAGATAGCTGTTGTTGTCGCCGCCTGCGCCGTCCCAGATCCCCTGGAGATCGGGCTCCCCGCCGGGAGTGCGCGGCGGCGTATACGGCGGAAGCTTCGCCTTTTCGGCGAGCCACGTCTTTGCCATCGGAAGCTTCGGGCCCTTGGGCCAGACGGTTTGCCCGGCCGCGACCGGCACGAGCAGCACGACCAGGAGCGCGATCGCCAAGAGGGATTCGATCGCAGCGACTCGACGGCTCACGCGACACCTCGCTTTCTCATATACCCGCTCACCGCTTCTCGAAGAACGTCGACGCGGGATTGGTCCATTCCTGCTCGAGCAGGTACGCATTGCACTCATATTCGAAGAGCTCGGCGTTCCTCTCCTGGCGCCGGTAGAGCGGCATGCTGATCTTCCACGGCCGCGTGAACACCTTCGGATCCTCGATCGTGGCCTCGTAGAGCAGGTGATCCGGGCCGGTCGGCGTGTAGCGCTCGACGACGTGGAGGGCGCTGCTATGGAAGTTCCCGGCCCGATCGAACCAGGTGCGGTCGGTGAAGTGGATCACGTCCACCACGAGGGTGTTCCCCTCCCACCTGCCGCGCGAATCCCCCATCCACCATTCGATCTGTCCTCGAGGATGCGGATTGCCGTTCATGTAGACGTACCGAACGGTATGCAGGTACTCGTAGAGGATCGAGACCTTGTCGGCCTGCTGCACGATCTGGAACGGATAGGGCATGTACGTGATCCGGGGCACTCCCGGGTGGAAACACTTCGTCTCCGGATCGAGCGACGCACGTTTCTCGAAGTTCTCCTTCTTCCGTGCGAGCGCCGCGGGCTGGTACGGGATGGCGCCGCCCTCCACCACACTCCGACCGGCGGGCACGCCGAGCCGCGCGCCGTGATCCTCGAGGTCCCACGCAGCCGTGTTGAGCACCTGCCATACACCCTGCAGGTCCGGCTGTCCGTCCGCCGTGCGCGGCGGCACGTAGGGTGCGGCCGGCGAGGTCTGTCCCACGACCGACGCCGGCGCGAGCATGCAGAGCGCCGCCACGCCGACAGTCAACGCCGCGAATCCACGCCTCACGGGAGAACCTCCTTCGCCGCGACGGCGGCAAGTTGTCCGTAACCATAGGGACAGGTCTGCGGGATGTCAAGCCGTGTGACGGACGGTTGTTCACGGGCGACTTCAACGGCGCGGAATATTGCGCATCCGGCGACCTGGCTCACGGAGCCGGCCGGCGGTCGTGCGGCGGCTGACCGACTACACGAACACGCTCCTCGTCGATGCAGCGAGCCTCGCACGAACCGAGCGCCAGCGGCTCCTGGTCGCCAAGGAGGCGAAGACCAGGGCGCCCAGCGCCAGCATCACCCCCAGCGTGAATCGCGTGCTCCGGTACGCCACCGAGAGGCGCTGCGGTCCGGGCGGGATCTCGACGGCGAGCAGGCCTCCGTAATCGAACGTCCGACCCCGGCCCGCCACGACCTGCCACGACCGGTCGAAATTCGCGTTGATGACCAGCGTATTCGGACCATCCGAGGACGTCTCATAGGTCAGGCGATGGGGCGACCACTCGACTCGACTCACGCGGCCGCCCGCGAGCAGGTACTGCTCGCCGCGATAGCCAGGCTCGTTGATCCCGATGGGCGCAACCGTGGGCTGCAACGGTTCGTAACAGTTGAGCGCGCCCATGTTTGCACGGGCGATCGCGTAGGTGCGTCGGTTGTCCTCGTCGTCGAGTTGAACGAAGCTCTCCGACCGCTGGAGCGACGTGCCCGACGTCGCAAAGACGTTCTGGAGATGAGGGGGGCCCATGAGCGCCAGGTCGGCGGCGGCCGTCAGGAGCAACGCAACGGCCGCGGCGCGACGGCGCCCCCGGTCCTCCCTCGCCAGTCGATCGACGCCGAAGCCCGCGAGCATGCCCACGGCCAGGACGCTCAGCACGAGGAAGCGCGAGGGCGCACGAAGGGAGGCGAACAGCGGCAGTCGATGCAGCAGCGCCCACGGCGAGGACTCGCCGCCGAGCGCCCCGCCGAACGACAGCACGAGACCGAGGCCGAAGAGGATGAGCCAGGGAGCGGTGCGGCGCTTCAACGTCCACGCCGAGGCGCCGTACATCGCCAGGAGCAGGAAGATCGGTCCAACGTACGCGCCGTACTCGTGGAACCCGTAGTCGTATCCGGGGGGAACCGACGTCCCCCGGCCGACCAGTGCCTGCACGAGCACGTCGAGCGAGGTGTGCTCCCGCGCCGCGGTCAGTCGGGGGTTGCGGGCCAGGAGGGGCAGGACGAGGAGGAGCTTCGGCGCGGCCAGGCATGCCGCCATCGCGCCGGTCGCACCCAGATGCGCCAGCGGGCGTGCCGACCGGCCGGCGAGGCTGCCGTAGAGTGCGAGCACGCCCAGCGCCAATCCCGTGTAGGTCGCCGGGTACACCCCGCCTTCGCCGATCGCCAGGGCGAGTCCGGCACCGGCGAGCAGCGGCCGGTTCGACGAGGCGGCAGCCAGAATCCACGGCATGTAGGCGAACGGCAGCCACGTCAGATGGCCTTCCGCCAGATGCAGGTAGTGATAGGAGGAACCGGCAAACGCCGTCGCCGGCGCGAGCGCGGCGAGCCGTGACAGGCCGCAGGTGCGTCCCAGGAGAAACGCGCCCAACCAGGCGAGGGCGATGTGCGCGATGATTTCCAGTTCGAGGCCGAGCTCGGGGCCGCCCCACAGGTGAAGGACGAAGAAGGGCGTCAGCCACCGCGACTGCGGATTGCCGAGCATCGGCATGCCGCCGCACAGAAACGGATTCCACAGCGGGATCTGGGCGTACTGCGTGACGGTCGCGAACGGCACCCAGTGGAAGGCCAGGTGCTGGTCCCAGTCGCGCTGAACGCCGACCTCTCCGAGCGATCCAAAGAGCGGCCAGCAGAACACCGCGGCAAATGCCAGCGACGCGGCCGTGAGCGCGGCCAGGCGTCTCAGGCGCCCGTCGCCGGGGGCAGGGCGATCAGGAGGCGCGGCGGTCAATGGCGAGGTCGAGCCTGGCGGTGTTCGATCTCGAGCGTCTTCAACGCGGCACTCATCGTCTCCGGCCCTCCGCGGCGGATCATCGCACGGCTGTTGCGGAGCGGCGCGAAGAATCAAGACGGGGCCGGCGCGCGGCCCCGCCTGGCGCGTCCGCTGGACATCGGCTTGACAGTGCCCCCCCGAGGCACTACGCTCGCCCCGACCTGTCCGACCCGATGCGCATCGCACCACTGCTGGCGATTCTGGGCGTTCTCGCCTCTTCGACTGCGCTGGCGGCGACCACCGCCATCAAGCTCGGCAAGCTGGTGGACGGACAAGGCAAGGTCATCAGCAACGCCGTCGTCATCGTCGAAGACGACCGCGTCGCGCGGGTCGCCACGGGCAATCCGCCGCTGCCGAGCGGCACCGAGGTGATCGACCTCTCCAGGTATACCGGCATTCCGGGACTGATCGACGCCCACACCCACATCACGTACTTCTGGGATGGGGTGACCACGCCTCGCAGCGAGCCGCCGCGTCACCCCGCCGTCGTCGCCTCTTTCGCGCAGGAGAACGCCCGCAAGGCGCTCGAGGCCGGCGTGACGACGATCCGCGATCTCAACGCGGCGAGCGGCGTGGACCTGGCGATGCGCGACCTCGTCAACATGGGAAGGATCGTGGGGCCGCGGATGTTCGTGTCCGGCACGGCGCTCCGGATTACGCGCAGCACCGCGCCGCCCGCGCCGATCGGGTTGATGGTCGACGGGGTGGACGCGGTCATCCGCGGCGTGCGCCAGGTCATCGCGTCCGGGGCCGACTGGGTGAAGATGCACGGATCGACCGGCGGCTTCGACGACGTGACCCAGTTCCAGACGTTCACCTTCGAGGAGATGAAGGCGGCGGTCGACGCCACGCACGCCCTCGGCAGGAAGATCGCGGTTCACTCCTACGGACCGGCGGGCGCCCGGGACGGCGTTCGCGCCGGCGCCGATTCGCTCGAACACGGGGCGGACATCGACGACGAGACGCTCGCGCAAATGGCCAGGCGGCGGATCTACTACATCCCGACGATCGACCACAACCAGTACTACATAGAGAACGCCGACAGCGTCTACCACTTCCCGCCCGGCGCGAAAGAACGCCTGCGCGATTACATCCAGCGCAACGTCGACACGGCACGAAAGGCGCTTCGCGCGGGGGTCCGCATCGTCATGGGCTCCGACGCGGTCTACAACGGCTGGGGCCTCAACGCGCGTGAGCTCGAATGGTTCGTGAAGATCGGCATGACGCCCGAGCAGGCGCTGAAGGCGGCCACGACCGAGGCGGCCGCGCTGCTCGGGATGGAGAAGAATCTCGGGGCCGTCGCGCCAGGATTCCTTGCCGACATCGTCGCCGTGGAAGGCGACCCGCTCGCCGACATCACCGCCGTCTCGAGGCCGGAGCACGTCCGCTGGGTGATGAAGGCGGGGCGGGTCGTGGTCGACAAGACAACGAGAACGGACGGGACGAACTGAAGGAGGTGGCTCGCATGGGCCGTCGATTGCTCGCTTCATTCGTAGTCATGCTGGTTGCCGCGCCCTCCCTGTCCCTTGCCGGGCAGGCCACCGGGTGGAGGCCGCCGCGCACTCCCGACGGACAGCCGGATCTGCAGGGCTTCTGGACCAACGCCACCTACACACCACTCGAGAGGCCGAAGGACGTCACCAAGGCGTTCTACACGAAAGAAGAAGCCGCCGAACTCGAGAAGCGACTCGCCGCCGCGGACGCGGCGCAGACCGAGCCGGGCACGATCGAGGACGTGCACTATGACTTCACGCAGTTCGGCCTCGATACGCATCAGGCGCCGTACGCGTCGAATCAGCGCACGTCGATGATTGTCGACCCACCCGACGGCCGGCTCCCGCCGATGAGCGAGCCAGGACGCCGGCGTGCGGCCGAGCGCGCCGAGCAGGAGAAGCGGGTCGGCCGATGGGACTCGGCGCAGACCAACCAGCTCGACGACCGCTGCATGATCTTCGCCGGCGCGGGACCGCCGATGCTGCCGCAGAGCTACAACAGCAACTACCAGATCGTGCAGGCATCGGGATACGTGATGATCCTGTTCGAGATGGCGCACGACGTGCGGATCATCCCGCTCGACGGACGCCCCCATCTGCCGCCGGAGATCCGGCAGTGGATCGGCGACTCCCGCGGACGATGGGAAGGCGACACGCTCGTCGTCGAGACGACGAACCTCAACGGCAGGAATCCGCTGAACGGGTCGAGCGAGCACATGCGCGTGACCGAGCGGTTCACCCGCGTCGACGCCGACACGATCCGGTATCAGTTCACCATCGAGGACCCGTCGACCTGGACGAGGCCCTGGTCCGCGGAGCTGCCCATGCGCAAGGCCACGGGGCCGCTCTTCGAGCATGCCTGCCACGAAGGGAACTACGGCCTCTACAACACGCTGGCGGGAGCCCGTCTCGCCGAGAAGAAGGCCGCCGAAGAAGCCGCCAGGAAGGGATCGAAGTAGACCCCACGCTTCTTGCGAATCATGCGACGACGATGGCATCGTCGTCGCATGGAATCGTCTCGCCCCAAGCTCCTCGATCGCGTCCGGCAGGCGATTCGCACCCGCCACTACAGCCGGCGAACGGAAGCCGGCTACGTGACGTGGATCCGGCGGTACATCGTCTTTCACCGCAAGGCGCATCCCGCCACGCTGGGTGCGGCTGACATCTCGGCGTTCCTGACGCGGCTCGCCACGACACAACGGGTCAGCGCGTCGACGCAGAACCAGGCGCTTGCCGCCCTGCTGTTCCTGTACGAGCACGTCCTGCAGATGTCCGTGGGTCCGGTGGAGCACGTCGTGCGGGCGAAGCAACCGGTTCGCCTTCCCGTGGTGCTCAGCCGGGATGAGGGCGGGCTAGCCCGAATTATTCATGAACACCGCAGGGTCGAGGAGACACGTTCGCTCCGAAACGCGGCTCCGCAGGCCGGAAAAACGCCGCTCCGGCGTATCGTCGGCGGCCATGGCGTGGGGGCCCCCATCCCCACGCCGTGTCGCTGGCCTACGCGGCGTTTTTCGTGATCGGAACGGCCTGCTCCGAACGCGTTTCTCCGCGAGCGTGTCCCCTCAACCGGTTCGTTCATGAATAATGTGGGCTAGTGCTATCGAGGCTCGACGGCGTTGGCCGCGTGACCCGCGTCCAACGCCTCTCGCCCGTTACGGCACATGTGGCGGCAACGCGCACTTCAAGTTGAACTTACCGAGAGGAACTGCAGCACGATTGGGAGCTCTTGCAATCGGGGCAGCCGCCGGTCAAGATCGAACCACTCACGTAGTCCATGACTCATCCCATCCATCGCGTCACACGGTTCGATATCGTCGGGCCGTACACGTTGGCAGTGGTGTTCGCCGACGGGACCACGCAAGAGATCAACTTCCGGCCAGTGTTGCACGGCGCGCTTTTCGGCCCTCTGCGGGATCTGGCCGTGTTCAACGCCGTGACCCTCGATCAAGAAGTGGGTACCCTGACATGGCCGAACGGCGCCGACTTCGATCCGGCGACACTTCATGACTGGCCCGACGTGTGCGACGAATTCGCTGCGCGGGCTCAGGCGTGGGCGGAGCCCCCAGCCGAACCGCGGGCCAACACGCGAATGGAGCCGACGCGCCGCTGACGCGACGGCGCGCGGCTCATTCGTGGCCGTTGGGCCGACAACGGCGGACAGCGGGGGGCGGCGTAGAATACGAATCATGAGACTCGATGAGGTCGAAGCTGAGGCGCTGAGGCTCGAGCCGGCGGCCCGGGCTCGGCTCGTCACAAAACTATTGGCCAGCCTCGAGGCGCTGACCGACGAAGAGAATCTTCGCCTGTGGGCCGAGGAGGCCGAGCGGCGAGATGACGCGTGGGAAGCCGGTGGACAGACCGGCCACCCTGCCGAAGAGGTGTTCCGAGAGGCACGCGCTCGCCTAAAGTAGATGGTCGCCTCATTCCACGACCTGGCGAAGGTCGAGCTGAACGAGGCGGCGCTGTATTACGAGGCTGAGAGTTCGGGGCTCGGCGCGGCATTCCTGGCCGAAGCGGAACGTTCGGTCGCCGCCATTCTCGAGTATCCAGAATCAAGTCCTATCGTGCGAGGTTCCGTTCGGCGGCGGGCGCGATGATGAGCCGCCGCGGCTGAAGCGGCACGTTGCCAGAGCACTTGGAAGCGAAGGCGGGTGGTAATCTCTGTATATGAATTCTCGACAACTGCTGGACGCGGCGCTGCAGCTCACGCCAGAGGAACGGGCGGCTCTGGCTGGCGAGCTGATTCAGAGCCTCGACACCGAAGTTGACCCGGATGCCGAGGCCGCCTGGTCCGAAGAGATCCATGCGCGGCTTGCTCGGGTAGATGCCGGCCCAGCGAAGACAGTGCCGTGGTCCGAAGCTCGTCGCCGGATCCACGCCGCCGCCGGACGTGAGCCCCGCGCTTGAGTACCTCGACGAGGCGATCGAAGAGGCCGAAGCCGCTGCACGGGGGTACGCCGCAAGGAGCACTACTGCTGCCTCCGGGTTCGCCGACGAAATAGATGCGGCGATCGCCGCGATCGCGCAAGATCCAGAGGCATGGCCGTCTTACGATCGCGGCACGCGCCACTACTTGCTGCGTCGATACCCATTCAGCGTCGTGTATCGCATCGAGGAGACGAGAATTCTGGTGGTTGCCGTGGCGCATGGACATCGGCGGCCTGGGCACTGGGCGTCACGTCGTCACAACAGGCCTAGCTAATCAAGGCGATGGACCAGACGCCACGTCGGGCCACTCTCGTGTCCCTTCCGGCGCTGGTCATCGCCGGCCGTTGATATGGCGGAACAATCTACGTAGAAGGGAGCGACAGTGTGATGACGAACGCACCCCTGAATCCAAACAAGGCACTGTGGGAAAAAGGCGACTTCACGCGCATTGCCGCGACCATGCGCGAAAGCGGAGAAGCGCTCGTGCAGCGGATCGGCATTGCCAGAGAATCGAGGGTGCTGGATCTCGGGTGCGGCGATGGGACCACCGCACTGCCGGCGGCCAAGCTCGGAGCGAACGTGGTGGGGGTCGATATTGCCCGGAATTTGGTCGAGGCCGGGAACAGGCGGGCCCGGGAGCTGGGCCGGGCGAACTGCACGTTCCGGGAGGGGGACGCCACCAATCTGCACCCGCTGCCTGATGACGGGTTTGACGTCGTCGTCAGCATCTTCGGCGCGATGTTTGCCCCCAAACCGTTCGACGTCGCCAAGGAGATGGTGCGCGTGACGCGGCCGGGAGGTCGCATCGTGATGGGCAACTGGATTCCCAACGACCCGACGCTCGTGGCCCAGATTCTGAGGATCAGCTCGGCCTATGCGCCGCCGCCGCCGGAAGGCTTCGTGAGCCCCATGGCGTGGGGCGTCGAGAGCAACGTGATCGAGCGGTTTGGCGGCGCAGGGGTTCCGGCGGAGAACATTACCTTCGCTCGAGACACGTTCGTCTTCAACTTCGGTGGCCCGCCAGCACGGTTCGTGGACGAATTCAGGAACTACTACGGGCCAACCATGAACGCCTTCGAAGCCGCTGAAAAGAACGGCCGAGCCGCTGACCTGCAGAAGGAGCTCGAAGAGCTGTTCAGCAGGCACAACACAAGTACGCACGCCACGTCCATCCCGGCAACCTTCTTGCGCGTGACGGTCGCTGTTGGACAGGCGTGACGCCGTGTTCCGATGTGCGCGGGCGCTGTGATCTCCGCACGTTCCGCCGTCTCGCGACTGCGTTGGATCGCGTCCGCCTTGACCTGCTTCCTGAGCTTCGTACGTCCTCCAGCAGTGACCAGGAAGGGATCGAAGTAGCGGTCGATCCGCCGAACGCTACGCCCGCTTCTGCAGCAGCGGACCTAGCATCCGCACGTCCTTGATCGTCTCGACGGCCAGCACCGCGTCGATCAGCTTCTGCGCGGTGGAGGTTCCGAGCACCGGGGCGATCAGGTCCCTGGCCTTATCGACGACCTCGCCCCGGGCCATCGGGTTGCGCACGGTGCCCCGCACGGCCTCCACCCGCTCGGAGAGCTCCGTGCCGTCGGTGAGCGTGATGCCAACGACCGCCACGCGCGCCGGCAGGAGCGCATCGAGCGTCGGGTCCGGCACGTACCGCACCTTGCGCCGCTGGCGGAGGATCTCCTCGTCCTGCATGCGCGGCTTGTCGTGCGCGGCGTGGAACGAGGCGGTCCCGTCGACGAGCATCACCGCCACCATGTGCTGCAGGCAGATGTCCGGCAGCTCGCGGTTGTCGACGACGGCGCCGACGGCGGGCGCCAGGCGCACCACCACGGTCCCGACGTCAGTGGCGCCGAACGGGCGTTTCTTTCGGAGGTTCTCGATGGCGTCGAGCGGCGCCTGGATCGGCGTCCCGACCGTCCATTTCTTGATATCGGTGCGGGCAATCTCGTACCGCGCCCCGAGCGCGTCGACCAGGACCGCCGGATCGCTCTTCGGCGCGTTCACCTGAAAGAAATTGTCGTCGCCCGAGAACACGTCGTCCACGCCGGTCCACCCCGAGCGGACGAGCAGCGCCGCCGTGACGCCGTTGCGCGCCGGCATGCCGCCGAAGACGAACCCCTTCTCGATGTGATCGGTGTCGCGCGCCCAGATGGCGTAGCCCGACGCCTGCTGGGCCGCGTAATCGAGGAGCCACCGCATCTGCTGCGCGGTCAGCCCCGCGATGCAGCCGGCCGCCGCAGCCGATCCGAAGTTCCCCGCGAAGGCGTGGGTGCTGCGGCGGCTCTCGTTCCGGAAGGTCATGCCGCCGAGCGCCATCGTGTGCCGGCAGCCGACGTCGTAGCCGAGCGTCACCGCGCGCAGGTAGTGTTCGCCGGTCGCGCGCATCTCTTCTCCCAGCGCCAGCGCCGCGGGCACGATCGAGGCGCCCGGATGCGACTGCGACGGTCCGTGGGAGTCGTCTGTTTCGTCCGAATGGGCGAGGACGCCGTTGACGAGCGCGGCGTCGATCGGTCCGGTGACGACGCTGGAGCCGACCACGGTCGCGACCGGGCGGCCCGCGCCGGCCTGCGCCATCTGGAGCGCCACCCGGCCCGCCGGGAGATCCGAGCCCGACACCATCGCCGCGAACGTGTCGAGGATGTGATGCTTGGCTTTCTCGATGACCTCGGGCGGCAGCCGGCGGTCTTTCGCGGCGGCCATGTAGCGGCTGAGCGCGGTCATGACGGGGCCGACGGCCGCATTCGCCGAGCCCGCGGCGCCCGCGGCCTGCCCGAAAAGGCGCGTTGCCGGCAGGGCGGCGGCGCCAACGATGAGTGCGCCGCGCGAGAGGAGGTCGCGGCGGGACAGCCGACAGGCCAGACGTGACGTCATATGCGCGAAGTATACGCCCGGTGTAGTATCCGCTCGACGGGAGGCTGGACCATGCACGTCACTCCACTCACGGCGGCGGCGCTCGTCTTGCTCGTCTCCGGACCTGCCGCCGCGCAAGGCTGGATTGAGTACACCAGCAAGAACGATCTCTTTATCGTGAATTTTCCC
Organism: Acidobacteria bacterium RIFCSPLOWO2_12_FULL_68_19; assembly: GCA_001767525.1. Lineage (GTDB taxonomy): Bacteria > Acidobacteriota > Vicinamibacteria > Vicinamibacterales > UBA2999 > MELF01. Next base: position 27,586 of record MELF01000042.1, read on the forward strand.
AGGGAACCGGCCGTCACGGAGATCACCTACCCGACCGAATTCGGCATCACGCTGCCGGGGCGCGTCTACGGCGTTGACGACCGTGGGAGCCGCTATTCCGTCACGGTTGTCGACTATTCCACGGTGGACGAGGTCCACGCAGAGCGCGTCAGGGGCTGCCAGGGTTATCCCGATACCTGCACCAATCGCGCGGCCAACGAGCTGCGGGGCGCGCTCGACTACGCCGTGTCGAACTTCCTGGAGCGCGACGCCAGGATCACCTACTACGGGTACGCCGACACGGACCGGATTGAAGGCCGCCGCGTGCAGCTCCTCAACCCGGACCAGTCACGCACCTTCGCCGCCGTCTACATGCACGACTCTCGTCTCTACGTGCTGGAAGGCACCGTGCCGGCCAATGCGCCGCCGCCGGCCCTCTTTCAGCAGAATCTCGGCATTTTCGACAAGGACATGATCCGGGTCCGCTACACGACGATCTACCGCCACGGTTACCCGCCGCCGCCGCGCGAGGAGACCCGCGGCCGACTTCGCGGCTGCTAGGAAGACGTTCTCAGGAGGCTGTCATGAAGACCATCGCGCTCGCCCTCTTTCTCCTGCTCGCCGTGTCCGCGTCGGCGCAGACGACGGTGCCCGAGATCCCCTTCGAGTCGGTTCCCGACTTCTTCAAGCTGCCAGCCGGCATGAACTTCGGCGAGGTCTCGGGCGTGGCGGTGAATTCGAAAGGGCACGTGTTCGTTTTCACCCGGTCCAACAGCGCCGGCGGCCCGGCGTACGCGCCGGCGGCGGCGCAACTGCTCGAGTTCGGCCCGAAGGGAGAGTTCATCCGCGAGGTTGGCCGTGGACTCTACGGCTGGTCGTTCGCGCACACCGTCCGCGTCGACAAGGCCGACAACATCTGGGCCGTCGACAAGGGCTCCGACATGATCATCAAGTTCAACCCGGCGGGCCGCGTCGTCTGGGTGTTCGGACGCCGGAAGGAGTCGTCTGATGACGAGACCGGGCCGTGGGAGCACCCCGACCCGCCGCTCCCGCACGTGGACGGCCTGTTCCGCCAGCCGACCGACGTGGCGTGGGACTCGAAGGGAAGCACCTACATCAGCGACGGCTACGTCAACTCCCGCGTGGCCAAGTACGACGCCAGCGGCGACTGGGTGAAGTCGTGGGGCGAGTACGGCAGGGGCCCCGGCCAGTTCCGCCTGCCGCACGCGATCGCGGTCGACGCACAGGACCGAGTCTACGTCGGCGACCGGTCGAACCGGCGCATCCAGGTGTTCGACGCCGACGGGACCTTCCTCCGGATGTTCACCATCGACGTGCCGGCGCCGCCCGGGACGAAGCCGGTCAACGGCAACACGCCGACCCCCGCGGCGGCCGCCGCGGCCATCGGCGCGCCCAACTCGATCTGCATTACGCCGGGGCCGAATCAGGTGATGTTCGTCGGCGAGAGCACGTTCCCCGGGCGCCTCTTCAAGGTGGCGCTGGACGGAACCGTGCTCGGCGTCATCGGACGGTCGGGACGGAACCTGGGACAGTTCTCCGGCGTCCACCAGCTCGCCTGTCCGTCGGAGACCGAACTGTACGCGGCCGAGACGGCGAACTGGCGCGTGCAGAAGCTGATTCTGCACACGCCGCCGCGGGGCACGGCGACCGCTACTCGCCGCTGAGACGGTACGTCGGCCTCGGGTGCACGCCGAGGCCGTGATACGAGTTCGAGTACACCGTTTCCGTATAGCGGATGCGCGTGCACGAAAGGACCGCCGAATCGAGGAACGAAAAAGGGCGGGGCCCGTGTGAGCCCCGCCCTTCTCCGTGCTGCGCCGCCGGTGCGGCGTCAGTTCGTCGAGTCGTGCAGTTCGCCGCCGTCGATCGCCGGCTTCTTCCGGTCGTGCGGCACGCACACCGTCACCACGCCCGAGGCGCTTCCCTCGAGATCCGACGCGGTGAAGTGGACGTGATACACGCGTCCGTCTTCCCCGCCCGAGCGCTCCGCGCGCAGCAGCACGGTGCCGTCGTCGTTGACGATCGCGTCCACCGCCGTGTCGCCGTCGCCCAGGTAGTTGGTCGGCTCATCCTGTGTGACGCCGTCGATCGTGATGGTCGCGTTCTCGTCGGGATCGCTCACGCCGGCGATACCCACCGACACGAGCGCATGGTTCGGCGGCCAGAGGCAGGCAACCGTCGGCCGCGCCGCGGTCACGAGCGGCGGGTCGTTGGCGTTCTGCACGTGTACGACGACGAGGGCGCCCGCCGTGCCGCCGTAGCCGTCGTCCACGTATAGCTGGAACGTCAGATCCGCGCCGCCCGGGTTCACGAACGGCGTGGTGAAGCTCGGGGTCGCCGTCGTGTCGCCCGCGAGGGTCACCGCCGGGCCGTCGACCTGCACCCAGGCGTAGGTCAGCGCGTCGCCGTCGGGGTCGCTGCTGCCGTTGCCGTTCAGCATCACCGCGCTGTTCTCGTTCAGCGTCTGGTCCGTGCCGGCGTCGGCGGTCGGCAGGTTGTTGACGTTGGTGATGTCGACGCTCACCGTGTCGACCACGTCCGGGCTCGTGTAGCCGTCGTTGACCGACAACTGGAACACCAGCGTCGCGACCACGCCCGGCGCGCCGCCCGAGCCGACGATCGGAGCCGTGAAGCTCGGCGAGGAGGTGTTCGCGCCGCCCAGCGTCACCGCCGGACCGCCCACCTGCGCCCACGCATACGTCAGCGCATCGCCGTCGTCGTCGTAGCTGCTCGAGCCGTCGAGCGCCACGGGCGCGCCCTCGGCGACCGACTGGTCGTCGCCGGCGTCGGCCACGGGCGGGTGGTTGACGTTGACCACCGTGACGCTGACCGTGTCGGAGTCGTCGAGGCCGTTGGCCGTCACCTTCAACTGGAAGGTGAGCGTCTCGCCGCCGATGGCCACCGTCGGCGCCGTGAAGGTCGGCTGGCTCGTGGTGTCGCCCGCCAGCGTGACCGGCGTGCCGCTCACCTGCAGCCATGCGTAGCTCAGCGGATCGCTGTCGGGGTCGTTGCTCAGCGTGCCGTCGAGCGTGACGGCCTGTCCCTCGTTGACGCTGAAGTCGGCGCCGGCGTTGGCGTTGGGAGGCCCGTCCTCGATTTCGACCGTGCAAATCGACGAACAGCCGTCGCCGCCCGCGATGTTGCCGTCGTCGCACTGCTCGGAACCCTGGACCAGGCCGTTGCCGCAGACAACGCCCTCGCAGGCGTCGCCCTGCCCGTTGTGATTCAAGTCGAGCTGATCCGGGTTCGCGTCGAGCGGACAGTTGTCGACGTTGGCACAGAAACCGTCGTGGTCGCCGTCGTTGCTGAAGTCGAGCGGACACGCGTCCACGTCGTTGCAGAGGCCGTCGAAGTCGGCATCCGCGCAGGCGCCGCCGCCGAAGGTCAACAGCGGGAAAGTACCCCATGGCGACTGGACGACGTTGGTGGCCGTGAACGACACCGTGTGCGCTCCTGCCGAGAAGGCGCTCGTGAACGTCTGGTAATGGACGACGCTGGGCGGAGGGAAGTAGAAGCCGGTGAGGGGTCCAGCACATTGAACACCAGCGGGCAACGCCGACGGATAGATCCACCCTGAGAAGGGGTACTCGAACCCGTCGATGATGATGCCGCCGATGGGCGACGGTCCCTCGGACGGAGAATGGTACGTGCCCGCGTAGAACGTCGTGACAGGTCCCACGTCCTTCCAGCAAATCTGCACCGTGTGTGCGCTCGCGTCAGTGGGCGCGAGCATCGTCCAGACAACCACGCCAGCCAGCGTGGCCAGCAACGATCGCGAAAGTTTCAAAGGCGCCTCCATGCGAGAGAACGTAACGGTCCGAATCACTCGAACATCGAGCCAATGCCCACCTCGAGCGCGGCAGCGGCCAGCGCCGCCGGCGCACGACGAAAGCGGCGGGCACACGAGCGCGGTCATCGGCACCCAGTGGCCTGGTACCGCGCACACGTGCCCGCTTGCGAGCTCCCGCCCGCAGGTGTCCCTGCGATCCGAGCGCCCTGCAGGGTCTATGCTGTTGGCATCCGAGGGTTGGTGACGAGGCCCCGGAAGGCGGTGCTTCGAGAAGGACAGTGAAGCACCGTGCGGGTATCATGGCGGCTGACACGAAGACCCGTCAAGTCCTTTTGTGACCCGAACCCCGTCATTCCCACGGTGGAGGCGCTGTGACGAGACTTGTAGTTGGCTGCGCGCTGGCTCTAGCGCCGCTGGGGGCTGCATGCGCCGGTGATGCGGTCGGCGCCACGCAGACCGACCGCCGCGTTCCCACGTACCAGGTGGACCCGGCGTGGCCGAAGCCGCTCCCGAACCGATGGCTCGTCGGCGCGATCGCCGGGGTCGCCGTCGACGCGCGCGATCACGTCTGGATCGTGCATCGGCCGGGCACGCTCCAGCCGAACGAGACGCGGTCGATCTGGCGCGCCGCCCCGCCGGTGCTCGAGTTCGACCAGGAGGGCAACCTCGTGTCCGCATGGGGCGGGCCCGGCGAGGGGTACGAGTGGCCGGACCTCGAGCACGGCATCTACATCGATCATCGAGACAACGTCTGGCTCGGCGGCGGCGGCGACAAGGACGCGCAGATCCTCGAGTTCACCCGACAGGGCAGATTCCTGATGCAGATCGGCCGCAAGGGGCGGAACAGCGGCAGCAACGACACGCGGAACCTGGGCGCCGCCGCCAACATGACGATCGACCGCGAGGCCAACGAGCTGTACGTCGCCGACGGCTACGTCAATCACCGCGTCATCGTCTTCGACCTGACGACGGGGGCGTACAAGCGCCACTGGGGCGCCTACGGGCAGCGGCCCGACGATGGCTATTTCACGCGGGCGGGCGAGCGGCTCCCGGGACCGTTTCGCGGCGAGGTCCAGTACGAGAACCGGCCGAGCCAGTACGACCCCGACGGTCCCCCGCCGCCGCAGTTCCGCATCGTCCACGTCGTGCGCATTGCGAGCGATGGGCTCGTCTACGTCTGCGACCGGACGAACGATCGCATCCAGGTGTTCCGCAAGGACGGCACGTTCGTCAAGGAGAAGTTCATCGCCAGGCGGACGCTCGGCAGCGGGTCGGTCTGGGACATCGCCTTCTCCATCGATCCGGCGCAGCGCTTCCTGGTGGTCCTCGACGGCACCAACCAGCAGGTCTACATCGTCGAACGCGAGACGCTCGAGGTGGTGAGCGGCTTCGGCCACGCGGGGCGATGGGCCGGGCAGTTCTACGGCGCGCACAACCTGGGGGTCGATTCCAAGGGGAATCTCTTCATCGGCGAGACCTACGAGGGGAAGCGGGTACAGAAGTTCGTCTACAGGGGGCTCGGCCCCGTCCAGGCGCCGCTCGTGCGATAGGCGATCCACGGTTTCCAGGTTGACCTCGCGCGTCAATGTCGATGCGGCGCGGTGCCCTCGGCCGACGGTCGCGTCTCTCGCATCACGAAGCGGCTCGGCACGCCGGAAAGCGCTGCGCGGGCCGCTCCGGCCGCTCGACGCGGGGGTCGCCGCCACCTGTCGCCCCGCGTGAGCCACCACCCCGCCTCGACCGCCCGCGGCTCAACCCCGCTGATCCCCAGCGCCTGCTCGCGCTTTCGGACCGTTGCGCATCGGCGTGCCTCGAACGCTTCGTTCCGCGAGAGACGCGACCGTCGGCCCACTTGGCGCTGGCGGCAGGCGCGCCGGAGGAGGGCCGCGTGCGCAGCTCCGCGACGTACAGAAGTCTGTCGGTACCCAATCCGCGGATGTTAGCCAGCGATCGTTTCTATGGATGCTGGGATCTTGCTGACGATGAAGCGATGGAGTTCGACTTTCGTACTCGCGTTGTCGATATCGATGCCAACCAGATGGCCAGAGGCGTCGTAGTCCAAGACCACGCCCTCTGAGATTTCTCGGCTCTCGACGCTCGGTTGCTCAGACAGATCGATGTAGAGCGAATCAGTGTCCGGAAAATAGTTGACTTTCATGGTTTGAACCGCCTGTCCACGAACGCATTGTGAATCGTGACCTTATCCTCGAGCGTGAATGAGCCGCGCTCCCGTCACGAGTCAGCGGCGCGTCGGCTCCAGCGCCAGGTTGGGCCTCGTCGTTTCGCCGTATGATACTGCCATGCACGTTGAATTCACGGCCGTATTCCGTCAAGTTCCGGAAGGCTATATCGGCTTTGTTGAGGAGCTCCCGGGCGCTAATACCCAAGGAAGCACGCTTGAGGAGGCTAGACGTAATCTGCAGGAAGCCGTTGAGTTGGTGCTTGAGGCCAACCGCGAACTAATAGTCGAGGCCACTCAAGGCCAGCGTGTGATCCGCGAGCCTCTCAAGGTTGGTGCGTGAAGCGCCGGTTCGCCATTTGGAAGAGCATGGATGCGAACTACTCCGGGAAGGTGCCAATCATTCGATCTTTGTGAACCGGTCGACTAGAAAGACCTCAACCGTTCCCCGCCATTCCGAAATCAACGACGACTTGGCCAGAAAGATTTGTAAGGATCTCGGAATTCCGCCTCCGTAAGCCCAACGTGGCGAATGAGCCGCGCGCCGCGGCGACATTGCTCAGCGAGACAGCAGGCGCGACGGCTCCAAGCCGATTATGCCGTCCGTTTGTGCCGAACCTTTGTGCGAGCGGTGACACGACCCAGCCTGGTAAGCGTACGCAGCGCCTCGTTGACCGCCCGGCTGTCTGGAAACAGTTGAGCCACGTCCGGGTCGAGAAGGACCACATTCGTACCCTGCGCATATCGGGCGGCCGTTACGCCCCGAACGGCGTTCGAGAAGTCGTACTCCGGCCGCATTGTGTCGGCATCGGCAGTCAACTTTTTCGCCTTGGTCGTTTTCATACGTCCGCCTCTCGTGGCCCGTGGCCAATCGGGCGCTGATGATCCGTGCCCGTGGCGGCCGTTCCGAGTACGAGACGACCACGAGCCTTGAAGCCTGCGACATCCCGAGCACCAGAAAACGCTGTTCCCCCTCGGAATGATCAGGGTCTGGCATGTTCATCGCCAAGATGTCACCGAAGACGGTTGTGGCCTCGTCGAAGGAGACGCCGTGGTCCTTGAGGTTCGACGCTGCCTTCTTCGGATCCCATTCGAAGCTGTAGGCCACTGGGCCATCTTACCGTCGTCTCCGATCGTTCCGGAAACTGATCGGCATAACGACCAGCGCTCACCAGCGGCCGCTCATGATGCGCGCGGCCGTCTGGCGCAGGTTAGCTGGCTCGTTGGAGAGCGAGCAGTTTCTTCCGCACGGCTTGCGGAAAATCGACGAAGGCGAACTGCGTCCTGTCGAATAGGTAGTCCTCCCCGCTCTCGTCGATGATCCGTACCAGATCATCCTTGGCGGCTCGCGCATCGGGCACAATGCGATACACCTTGCCCATGATGAGCGACGCTTCGTTGCCGGCATTCTCAAGGCACAGCGCGAATGGCTTGATTGGAGGTTTCATGGCTTGTCCAAGTAGCTCTTGATCTTGATATCTCGTTTGCCGATGCCGTGAGCCTCGTATCAATGCAGCTCAACCCGACGAAGCTTGCCGTTCCGCAGTCGGACAGTGGCGACCCCCTTGAGCTTCCGCCACCGGCCGCGACCGTACGTCTTTCGAAGGAACGATTGGACCTTGACGCCGGGACTGGCCGCAATTGTTTCGACCTGCTGGATCGCCCCGACCAGCTCAAATCGCACGCTCCGATCTTCCCCCATTGATCCCCAGGGCATCAAGGCCGACGCCCAGAGCCAGCCGGCCAGCCCGGTCACTGAGTGCGCCCGATTCTCCGTCGTGTCGGCTCATTGGAACCGCTCCGTCACGCCGGAGCGTCGCGCCACAACTGCGGGCGAACTGAGTTCTACTGCTCTTGATCCTTCTTCGTCCAGCTAACGCTGGCGCTCACCCGCGAGCCGCACATGACGGCGTCGCGAATGCAGCACGTTCACCGGTGCGGCTCGTCGGGTGCAGCGCCTTGTTGGGCAGCCAGTCTGAACAATCGGAGCAGCGTCGGGTCAGTCGGCGGGTTTGCGCGCAACCACTCGTTCTGCTCGTCAACGGACATCGAAGTAATCATGGCGCTGACAACTGCCCGAGCGTCGCGCATCATTTGCACGGCATCGAAAACCTTCGTGGTTGAATTACTCATCGCCTAGGACCTCCCGGGGTGAACGAATTTCGAGAGCCGGATACCCCAGCCAGCGGTTCACCTCATGGTAACCATGAATCCGCTGCAAGTTGACGACATGCCGGAAGTTCCAGCTCACCAGTACATCCACGCGTGCGACCGAAGCCATCGCAATGTGCTCGGCGTCCGCCAGCATCCCTGGCCCCAACACTCGCTCAGCCAAGTAGCGCTGAGCGAGCTCCGCCGCCGGCGCTGTCAGGCGTATGAACTCGACGTGGCCATCTGGCACGGCTCGAAGCACCTCGCGAACCGCTGCTGGCGCTGTTTCAAGTTCCCGGAGCGTCAGTTCCGAAAGCACGAGACGCAGGTCGCCACGCACGAACGCATCCAAGAGTCGGCGCGAGGGAACCCGGAACTCGTCATCTTCGCAGCCTCCGATGACCGATGTGTCTGTATAGATCCGATCTGACACGTTTCTATTCTACGGGGGCTGCAGGAAAAGCCTGGGCCTGACTTCGGTCAACGTTCTTTCGGTGGAGGGCGTCAATTCCGGTTGACAGGGCCGGAACCGTTGTCGACCTCCACGGAAATGCCGCCGCCGGTGCCGGCATTCTTCCGCCCTGACCGCCGCCAGTCAAGGGCCGGTCGCACAGCAGGTTACAGCGGGCCAATACAGCTCTCGGCGCAGAGTGGCGCTCGCGCCATAACCCGGACATCCCCGGCTGTTCCGGACGGCGCCAATTGCAGTTCCCGTGGCCCGGCGTCACCAGCGGTTGTCACGTGCCCGCGGTCGACAGACGCGCGACACGGTGCTGTCTCTGAGCCGCCGCCGGCAAGCTGTGGCGCCCGTGGCACCTCCGGCAACCGCCTCGCGACGGCACCCGCATGGTCACGTCCTCAGTAGCTTAAGGCGTCACTGTTGAAGAGAACCGAAACGCGGCAAACGCCGCCAGCGCGCGATCGATTCCGGCAGCATCGACGTCGAGGTGCGTGACGAGCCGCAGACGCGGCGCCGGCAGGACGAGGACGCCGTGCGCGCCGAGATGTGCGGCGAGCGCCTGCGGATCGACGCCGTGCCGCACGAACACCATGTTGGTGTGCTGCTCGACCGGCAGCCCGAGCCGCGCGAGGCCTTGCGCGAGCCGCGCGGCATGGTCGTGGTCGATCGCCAGGCGGCTCACGTTGTGTTCGAGCGCGTACAGGCCCGCGGCGGCGAGCACCCCGGCCTGGCGCATCCCGCCTCCCAGCATCTTCCGCACGCGCCGTGCCCGATCGATGAAGCCGCCGCTCCCGAGCAGGACCGTGCCGACCGGCGCGCCCAGCCCCTTCGAGAGACACACGGACACCGAGTCGAAGCCGGCACAGAGAGAGTTGACCGAGGTCTCGAGCGCCACCGCCGCGTTGAAGATGCGCGCGCCGTCGAGATGGCTCGCAAGCCCGCGCCGCCGGGCCAGCGCCGCCGCCTGCTCGAGATAGCGCCGCGGCAGCACGCGACCGCCAATCGTGTTCTCGAGCGCCAGCAGGCGGGTGCGCGCGAAGTGCGGGTCGTCGGGCTCGATGGCTGCCTCGATCTCGGCGAGGTCGAGCGTCCCGTCGGGCCGGTTCGGGAGCGGACGGGAATGGATCGAGCCCAGCACGGCGGCGCCCCCGGCCTCGTACCGGTAGCTGTGCGCCTCGAGCCCGAGGATCACTGCTTCCCCGCGCTCGCAGTGCGCCATCAGCGCCGCCAGGTTCGACTGCGTGCCCGAAGGGAAGAACAGCGCCGCCTCGAAGCCGGCGATCTCCGCCGCCCGCGCCTGCAGACGGTTCACCGTCGGGTCGTCGCCGAAGACGTCGTCGCCGACGTCGGCGGCCATCATCGCCCGCCTCATCGGAGCCGAAGGGCGGGTAACAGTATCGGAGCGCAGATCGACCAGCGGGTGTGTCATCGGTTTACGCCGTGCGGAGACAGAGCAGGCCGATCAGCCCGACCGCCGTCAGGATCTGCGCGAGCGTCATGGACGAGGCGCGCGCCAGCGCCACGCGGTCGGGCACGAATTCGAGCGTGACGACCGCCTGGTCGACCCCGGCGAGCGCCACCAGGCCGCCGACGCTCTCGAGGCTGCCGGACGAGGCGCGCCAGGCGGCATCATATGCCACCGGCAGCACGAGCACCTGGTCTCGCACGACCGAGAGGTCGTCCACACGGATCACCACGGCCCGCGCGGTGATGAGCAGCGACGTTCCCGGCAGCGGCGCCAGCGCGGGCAGCAGCCGCGACCGAGCGGTCAATGCCGGCTCGCGGCGCATCGACGCCGTTGCGGCCGCCGCTCGAAGCGCTCTGACCCGATCGTCCCGTTCGGCGATGCCGACGGAGAGCCACCCGTCAACCTTCACGCCGGCCAGCGGCGACCACGGCGGACACGCCTCGTTGTCTGGGAAGAGGAGGTAGCGGAGCTGAAGGAACCGGACCGCGTCGACCTCACACAGGATCGACGGGGGCAGCTCCGTCATCTGGTTGAAGAGCAGGTCATTGGGCTCGATGAGTCCCTGCATCGTCCGCTGCTTGGTCCACGTCGTCACGAGGAGATAGCCGGCGTCGGCGAAATCGGCCGTGGCGTTGCGGGCGTTCCGCATCCGGTCGCCGGCGCCCGGCCAGAGCGCCAGGCGTCCGCCAGGCAGGACGCGCTCGCGCGGCAGGCCACGGGCGGACAGGCGCGCCGCGGGCGCCCGGAAGTCGTGGGTCCAGGGAGATCGATCGGCGGCCCGGAGCAGATCGGCCACGACCAGATACCCCGCGTAGGCCGGTCCCTGCAGCGCGGCGATGCCGAGGGCGACCGCGGCCACGCGCCTCTTCCCGACCGCGGCAGCGGCGCCCGCAGCACCGAGCACGGCGAAGCCGATTGCCGGATCGCGAAACGTCCAGGTGTTCGACGGGGCGAATGTGGATTGGCCGGGGGAGAGCGCGGTGGCCGCCAGTCCGAAGACGAGCGAGATCGCGGCGCTGCCGACCGTCAATCGGCGCAGGCGCCGATCGGCCGCCCTCCCTCCAATCACGATCGACGCGAGCGCGAGCGCAAGGAATGTGAACGGAGACCGCGCGCCAGACCGGGTGAACGGAAACGCATTGGCGGCAACCAGGCTTCCTTCCGCGCCCTGCACGATGCGCCTCATGCCCCCGCCCCCGGCACGCGCCAACTCGACCTCGCGCAGGATGTCCGGGGCCTGCGGCGCAACCGCGAGCAGAGCCACGACGCCAAGTCCCCCGGCCGCCGCCAATCGCCAGCCGAGGGGGTGCTCCGACCGCCACAGCACGAGAGCCGCCGACACCACGACCGTGCCGGCCAGCAGCGGCCAGTACCCGGGATGCGCCGCGCCCATGAGCCCCCACACCGCGCCGGCCACGAACGGACCGCCGAGCCGGCGCGAGAGCGGCGACGGCGATTCCCGCAGCGCAAGGAAGGCATGGGGCGCGAACACGCCCGCCACCAAGGCGCAGTAGGTGACGGCGGTCTCCGGCCAGTCGGAGAAGACGGTGTAGTTGACGATCGGCACCGAGCAGAACAGCAGCGGGAGGGCCAGCCACGTGCACAGACGCCCGCACGTCGGTTCGAGCGCCTGGCGGACGACGAGCGAGGCCGCGGCCACCGCGACCGCCAGCAGCAGCCAGTAGGTCAACGGCGCCGGGAGAAGTGGCGCCAGCGCGGCGGCCGGCGACGCGCCCAGGCTGCCGTGCAGTGGCAAGCGGACACCGAGGCCGAAGGCCAGCGTGTACACCGGCTGGCCCATGGCGCGGACCGGCTCGGTCGCAGTGCCCCGGTCGAGCGAGAAGAACGCGTGGTCGTAGCTTTCGAGGTCCTGCGCGCCGACGAGGAGGACGAGCGTCGCGAGACCCCCCGCGAACGCAAGGACCGAACGCATCGCCGCCATTCTATAATCCGCACCGAAAGGGAGGTGTTATGGAGTTCCGACTGGCCGCGGCCACCTCAGCCGCCATCCTGTTCCTCGCCGGCTCCGCCGACGCGCAGGTGCTGATGCACCGTGACGTCTCGCTCAAGATGGCGCTGACCATCGCCCAGACCGCGCTCGAGGAGTGCGGCGGCACCGCCTCGGTGGTGGTCGTCGACCGCGCGGGGCGCGTCCGCGTGATGCTGCAGGGCGACACCGCCAGTCCGCACAATCCGGAACTGGCGCGGCGCAAGGCGTACACCGCGCGCACGTTCCGCACCACGTCGGCGGAGTGGGCCAAACGGACCGAGACGACCAACGCCGGTCAGCGGATGCTCGTCGACGTGATCCCGCTCGGCGGCGGCGTGCCGATCAACGTCGGCGAGGAGACGATCGGCGCCGTCGGCTTGAGCGGCGCGCCGGGCGGCCAGGCACGCGAGGAGATCTGCGGGAAGGCGGGCATCGCGAAAGTAGCCGACCAGCTCAAGTAGCGAACACGCTCAGTCGAAGAAGCCGGAGTCGATGAACCGCAGCCAGGCGGTGCCGACGACGGTGATGTCGTCCCGGCTGAACAGGTAGTGGTGCAGCCCGTCGATGCGCCCCACCCGGTACTTCTTCGCGTACGGCTCCATCACGGTCCGGTTGGCGTCGACGACTGCCGGCGGCAGGACCTCGTCGCTCGTCCCGTTCAGCTCGAAGACCGGCACCTGCTTCAACTCGGCGGGCGGGTAGCTCGGCTCGAACATCGCGCGCAGGAACGCCGCGAAGCCGCCCGCCCGGGCCGCATCGGGAAGCAACGCCGACTGCCAGAGACGCACGCCGTGCTCGGTGAGCGCCGCCGCCCCGAACTGCATCACCGCGTCCTCCGTGCTCTTGAAGCGCGGCGACCTGAGGGCCGCCTTCCACCACCTCGCGCGCGTGGCGGCGTCGACGTGCCGCGTATAGAACTCGAAGTCGTCCGGGCCGCGCTCGCGCACCCGCAGCGCGCCGATCCCGTACACGTCGGCGAAATTGCCGCCGCGCGCGCGGTTGTCCACGTAGGCGAGGCCGGTGGAACTCGTCCCCCAGCCGAGAAAGCCGTCGGGCCGATACTGCCTGGCCAGCGGATAGAGGAACGCGCCTCCGGTTGACATCCCCCAGAACAGCACGATCGCGCCGCGCCGATCGGGGATCGCCTTCTCGAGCGCACGCCGGTACCCCTCGACGAACACCGCCGGCGTGGCCGCCAGCATCTGCCGCTCCAGCGCGGTGCCCGTCCGGGGGTACCGCGCGACGGCGCTGACGCTGGCGGCGGTGACGGCCGACGCGCCCGTCCGCCTGGTTTCGAAATCGCCCGGCTGCCAGTAGGCCTCTTGCTCCCGGCTGAAGATCGGCATCCGTTCGCCGAGCGGCACGGTCTCCCACGATCCGTCCCCGGTCGGCGCGAGGAAGTTCCAGCGCCCCACGCGCGTCAGCGCCACGAAGGTGACGCCGCGCCTGGCGAGCCACACGCCGGGCCCGTCCCCGCCGTCCACCGTCCACACGAAGTCCATCCCGTATTCGCTGCCCGGCTCGCCGCCGACCACCACGAGGCGTCTGCCGTTGCGGAGGCGCGGGCGGTCCGGCGTCAGCGTCACGACGACCTGCGTGAACCGCTGGCCGTGCGCGGAAAAGTCGATGAACTCGATGCGCTGGGTGTACGAGCTGGTGTCGGGGTACTCGTTCGCCTGGAGGATCTCGGCAACGGCCTCGCGTCCGAGGGTCCCGTTGTCCCGTGGGAGGTCCCACGAGACAACGGGCCTCGTCAACAGGGCGAGCCCGACGAGCGTCAGGCCGGCCGCCTTCATCGCCGACTCGGCGGCGCTACCGCGTCGAGACGGTCGACTCGGCGACGACCGGATTGGTCAGCGCGCCGATGCCGTCGATCGTGCACGTCGCGGTGTCGCCGGCCCGCATCCAGCGCGGCTCGGCGCGCTCGATGTTGGTGCCGGCGGGGCTCCCGCCCGCGATCGTGTCGCCGGGATTGAGCGTCAGGATGTTCGACGCGTAGTGCACGAGCTCGAACATGTTGTGGCTCATGCGGTTCGTGTTCGAGTCCTGCATCACCATGCCGTTGAGCGTCATCACGTGCCGCGTGTTCATCGGGTCCTTGATGAACTCCTTCGGCACGATGAACGGCCCGAGCGGCCCGAAGGTATCGTGATTCTTGCCGATCAGCCAGTCGGAGCCGCCCATCTTCCGGTCGCCGCGGCCTGCGCGGTCGGACACGTCGTGATGCGCCGTGTAACCGAAGATGTAGTCGGCCGCGCTGGCCACCGACACGTACTTCGCCGGCTTGCCGATGACCGCCGTGAACTCGCACTCGAAGTCGATATTCGTCCGGCCGCGCGGCATGACGATCCGATCGCCGTTGCCGATGATGATCGAGGGTGACTTCTGGAACAGGTACGGATTCTCAGGGCGAGGGTCGTTGGCGGCGCGCTCCCAGATGCCGGGCGCTGAGGTGGCAGCCGCCGCCGGGCCGCGACCGCCGCGTGCCGGTGCCGGAGCCGGCGCTGGGCCGCCCTGACGCGCCTGGTTGGCGGCGATGCCGTCGGTGTGCTCGACGTAGTTGCCGCCGGCGTTGAGCTGCACCGACGGGCGCACGGGCGGCAGGATCCTCAGCGTGTTGACCGGTACGACGTAGGCGGGGGGACTGGCGGCGCTCGAGACGACCTTGGCGATGGCCCCGAGCCGCTGCCGCCACTCGGCGTCGTAGCGCACGATGAGCTGCTTCATGTCCGCCGGCGCCGTCAGCTTCGGCGCCGACCCGTTCGCCGCCTCGAACGCGGCGTTCCCGCGCGCGATGTCCACGACCTGTGTATCCCGGAGAACCATCCCCACGAAGGTTCGGCCGTTCTGCTCGAACGTGCCCAGCTTGAACGACACGGCGCCGCCCGCCTGCGCGCCGACGCGGTCGGCCGCGCTAAAGGCCAGGGCGAGCGCGAGAGCCACAATTGTCAGTCTTGATGCCACGTCTACCTCCATCGCTGCCGAAGGTCCAGAGCCGGATATTAAGGGCCGTATTCTACACCCGCCACTCCAGGACGAGGTGCAGGTGTGCGCCGTGTGCCGCTGGCCCGGGATCAGAATATCGCCAGCGGGTTGAGCGGCGAGCCCGTGCCGCCTTCGACGGGCAGCGGGGCGAACGAGATCAGGAACTCGTAGCGCTTCAGCCTGCGGGCCACCGCCACGGCCTGCTCGAGATCGAGGCACTCGACGATGTTGATGCCCATCCAGTTGAGGACGGCCACGTGGATCGGGTTGCGCATTCCCTCCCACCCGGGGCGCGGGTTCCAGTCGATGTTGAAGTCGTGCCCGATGAACGCCGGCATCCGCTCGTGCATCCACGGGAGGGTGTCCGCGTAATATCCGGACACCTGCCCCGCCCACGGGCCGGCCGCGGCGCGCCGCTTCCAGCGGCCGATGTAGAGCAGCACCACGTCGCCCGGACCGGCCTTGACGCCCATCTTCTTCTCCCACGCCTCGAGGTCGGCGCGGCGAATCGGCGTGCCCGGCTCCACCCAGTCGACGCCCTTGAGCTGCGCGATGTCGTAGAGAACCGCGCGCGTGAAGACGCCGTCCTTCCAGTTCATCACGCTCCCTTTCGCACAGCCGGTCTCGGGCGACAGGTTCCCCTTCACGGGCACGCCGTTGTACATCGTCCCGTTCTCGAAGAAGTGGCACCAGGTGTCCATGTGGGCGACGGTGAGTCCGTGGTAGCTGACCTGGTAGTTGTCGGTCGTGCCGCCTTCGGTGATGTTGTTGGTGGTCCGGCGGAACACGCCGGCCGGCTGCACGTCGGCCGCGGCGACCTGCGGCACCGGTGGCGCCAGCGAGACGACGATCCCGCTGCGCACCAGCCGCGCGGCGCTCTGCACCTTCTGCGGCGTGATCAGGTTCGTCGTTCCCTTGTTGTCGTCGTTGCCCCACTTGCCCCACGTCTTGAACTCGGTGCGCCAGCGCTCGTACTGCGCCCGCATCTCCGCGGTGTCCGGCGGAGGCGGCGGTGTCGGTGCCTGCGCTTGCGGCGCGGCGGCCGGCGCCTGCGCGCGCAGGTGGAACCCGCCGGCGGCCCCGGCAAGCACCAGCGCGAGACAGAAGGCAGTCGATTTCAGGCGAGATGGCATAAGGCCTCCATGGAAGTCGTGAACTGCCGCAAGCTGCCTCACCGCCGCCGCGGGTGATCGCGCAAGAACGCGGCGATGCGCTCCGACGTGCCCCTCGGGTACGAGTGGCCGCCCGGATGGACCCAGACCATCACCGGCGCGGGCGAGTCGGACCCGTAGGCCGTGCATCCCTCGCCGCACGCCGCCGTCGAAGAGCGCACGCCGTTGACGGATATCGCCGCGTCGATGGCGGCCTTCTGATCTGCAAACGGGATCTGCGGGTCGCGCTCTCCCGCGACGGCCAGGAGCGGTCTCGGCAGCTTCGGCCGCACTGACGGCCGCAGGCGGCCCGCCACGACCGCGTACGCCGCGAAGACGCCGGGGCGCTCCGCCCACAGCAGGTACGTGAACGCCGCGCCGTTCGAGAACCCGGTCGCGTAAATCCGATCCTCGTCGATCGGGTGCCTCTTTCGAAGCGCGGCCAGCGCGGCGTCCACGAGCTCCAGGTCGCGGTCGCCGTCCTGCCCGCGCTCGACCTGCCAGCCGGAGAGGCCGTCTCGATCGAGCGCCTGAAAGTACACGACAACGGCGTCGCGCCAGGCGACGTGCAGATTCACGTACTGGAAGTCGCGGATGTTGTCGCCCCGCCCGTGAAACGCCAGCACGACCGGCCGTGTGCCCGAGGCGGGCGGCCCGGCGGGCGCGAAGACGAACGCGTGCCGCATCTGGCCGCCGACCGGGAAGGTGACGAGCTCGGCCGCGGCCGGCCTGGCGGATACCGCACACAGCGCCGCGACGAGAAGAATGCGTGTTGTCATCGGGGCACCCAGGCGGGTCCACAAGGACCCGCCCTGCGTGTTGACTGGGAGGCGTAGGCCGGGTCCTTTCGGACCCGGCTCGTCGGGGTTCACTGGGTCGCCGGTTGCGCCATGAACTTGCTGCGCAGGCCCGCGCGGTCCACCGCCGTGCCGCGGATGTAGACGGCGTTGATGCGCCGCGTGTTCATGATGTCGTCCAGCGGGTTCGCGTCGAGCACGACGAAGTCGGCGCTCTTGCCCGGGGTGATCGTCCCGAGATCGCTCAGACGCAGCAGCTCGGCGTTGTTGCGCGTGGCCGCCACGAGGACCTCGCTCGGCGACAGGCCGGTCGCCACCATGTCCGCCATCTCGAGGTGCGCTCCGTACGGCGTGTTGCCGTCGGTGCCCATGCCGACCTTGACGCCCGCGGCCGCCAGCTTGGCCAGGTTGCGCGCCTGGATGCCGAAGAGCTTCTGCGCCTCGGGGTCGTCCTTGGCGACCGCGGCCTGGAGCTTCTCCAGCTCGGCGGGCGCCACCGTGTCGCTCACCCAGCTCAGATCCGTCTTCACGCCGCGGTTCGGCAGGTTCGGGACGAGGATCACCTCCAGCCGCTGCTTGTACATCCCGACGAACTCCTCGTCGATGTCGCGGTCGCGCACGCCGTGGGCGAACGCATCGAGCCCCGCCTTGAGCAGCCCCTTCGCATCGGCGAGCTCGTAGATATGCGCGGTCACACGAAGGCCGTTCTTGTGCGCCTCGTCGATGACGGCGCCGTACAGCTCGGGCGTGAGCTTCTTGTACTTGTTGTCCCGGTCGTCCACCCAGATCTTGACGATGTCGACCTTTCGCTTGGCGTTGTCTTGCACCGCCGCGCGGGCTTCCTCCGGCGTCGACACCCAGAACGGGACCTCGGTCCGGCCCGGCTCCGGCGCCGTGATGCCGCGCCCCGCCGTCAGGAAGCGCGCCATGTTCGGCGTCGCCGCGCTCTCGGTCCGAGCCTGGTACGGAATGTCGCCCTGGTCTTGTCCCATGCTCGCGGCGGCGACGACGCCGTAGTACGCGCGGCGCTGCAGGTCCTCGACGAGCGTGTCGCGCGACTGGGAGCGCAGGTGCACGTGCCCGTCGATGATGCCGGGGATCACCGTCTTGCCCGCGAGGTCGACGCGGACGGCGCCCTCGGGCACCTGCACCGACCCGGCCGATCCGACCTGCTCGATCTGGGAGTTGCGCACGAGGATCGTGGCGTTCTCGACGGGCGCGCTGCCGTCGCCGACAATGACGCGGGCTCCCTCGAACGCGGTCATACCGGCCCCCGCATTGGGCGTCTGGGTGTTCTGCGGCGCCGAGCACGCCGCGACCAGTAGCAGCCCACAGCCGAGCAGGCCCGCGACAACGATCCGTTCACGTGAGTGCATGTTCATGAAGCGCATGTGGCGTATCCTCCGTGACATACGTCGGCGCCGGCGACCAGCACCAGGACCATCGCACCGGCCGTACGCATGGCGGCCCTTATACCGCAACCGAGGGAATGGGGCAATGCAGTGCGGACTCTAGGCGTTGGCCGTTGGCCGTTGGGCCTTGGGAGTTACGTATCGGCCCGATGGCGCCGCACGGCCTCGGCGTTCCACAGCAGGCCGTTGCCCGGACGGTCGGAAGGGACCGCCATGCCGTCGACGATCCGGAGCGGCTCGGCGAGAAGCGGGGTCATCCAGTCCACGTACTCCAGCCAGTGGGCGGTGGGCGTCGCCGCCAGCAGGTGCGCGCTGACTTCCGGATGGAGGTGCGACGACAGCGGGATCCCGGCCCCGGCGGCGAGCGCGCCCGCCCGCCGCCAGCCGCTGACGCCGCCGATCCGCTCGAGGTCGGGCATTACGTAGTCGCACGCCCGGGCGGCAAGGGCTTTTTCCATGTCGAACACCTGCGAGAAGTTCTCGCCGATCTGCACGGGCGTCGCCGCCGCGTCGGCAATCTGCGCGCATCCGGTGAAGTCGTCATGCCGGATCGGCTCCTCAATCCAGTAGATCCCTTCCCCGTCCAGGGCGCGCGCCCGGCGGATCCCCTCGGACACGGTGAGCGCCTGGTTGTAGTCGGCCATCAGCGCGATGTCGTCCGGGATCCGCCGGCGGACCGCGCGGACGGCCGCCAGGTCCCCGTCGAGCGTCGGATAGCCGAGCCGCAGCTTGAGGGCTCGGAATCCACCGTCGAGCAACCGCTCCGCCTCGTCGGCCAGCGCAGCCGCCGGCATCAGGCCGAGACCGTTGCTGTTGTAGGCGGGGACCGGCCGTGGCACGCCGCCGACGAACCGCACGAGCGGGAGTCCGGCCGCCTGGGCCAGCGCGTCCCAGCCGGCCACGTCGACGAGCGCCATGGCCATGCGCACGATCCCCTGCACGCCGATGAGCGTGTAGCGCTTCGAGAGCGCCGTCCACAGATCCGCGGGCACGAGCGGCGCTCCGGCAATCGCCTCGAGACTGTCGTCGAGGAAACGGACGACCGCGGGCGCCGCCGCCCTCTGGTAGCAGAACTGGTAGGCGCGTCCGGTGATGCCCTCGTGCGTCTCCAGATCGACGAGCAGCAGCGGCGCGGCGTCGACCGTCGCGGCGCTCGTGCCGAGGGCGTACCGCATCGGCACCGTGACCGGTACCGCACGAAGCGAGCGGATGGTCAGGCGCGGCAGCGTCACGAGGCCGGAACCCGTCCCGCCGGCGCCGCGCCGTCGGCGTAGAGGGCGAGGATGTCCCATACGGCGCGATTGGCGGGCGTCGCCACGCCCACCGCCTGGCCGAGCTGGACGACGGCGCCCGACAGCCATGCGACCTCGAGCCGATTGCCCCGCTCGAGATCGTGGTGCATGGACGAGGTCATGTCAGGGGGGACGGTATCGAGAAACGCCAGCCGCTCGCCGGCGTAGTCCTCCGGCAGATTGACGCCGTAGGCGCGCCCGACGGCGACGGCTTCCCGCAGCAGTTCGAGCAGGAAGGCTCGGGTCTGCGGGTTGGCTCGGATCGGCCCGATGGTCGAGCGCATCGTCGCGGTCGTCCCCGACAGCCCGACGAGGAACACGTACTTCTCCCAGAGCGTCCGGCGGATGTCGTCGGAGATCTCCGCCTGGATGCCCGCCCGGACGAGCGCGTCGAGCAGCCGCTCGGCGCGGGCCGAGCGGCTGCCGTCGTACTCGCCGAAGATCAGGCGCTGCATCGTGCCGGTCTGGCGGATCACCCCGGGCCGGGCGATGTGCGTCGCCACGTAGGCGACCCCCCCCATGACGGCCGCCGGGCCGAACTCCCGCCGCAGGATGTCGTCCTTGACGACGCCGTTCTGCAGCGAGATGACCGCCGTCTGCGGCCCGACGAGCGGCCGGATCGCCCGAACCGCGTCCTCGGTATCCCAGAGCTTGACCGCGATCAGCACGAAGTGGACAACGCCCACCGTCGCGGGGTCGTCGGTGGCCTGCACGTGGGGAATCAGGATGCTGCCGTGGGGCTCGTTGTCGATGAGCAGCCCGTGCTCCTCCATCGCCGCCAGGTGCGCGCCGCGCGCGAGAAACGACACGTCATACCCCGCGTGTGCGAGCCGGCCTCCGTACAGGCCGCCAAGACCGCCCGATCCCATCACCGCCACCTTCATGTCGATGAGCATAGCCCACGACGCGCGGGATGGACCGGCCGGCAGTGCGCCCGTGGACGCCGAGCTCAACAATAATGAAGAGCGATGCGCGCGACGCTGCCTGGCGTGGTTCGTCTCGGCTCCGACGTCCTGCTCGCCTCCGGGCGCCTGCGCGGCGCCCGCGTCGGCATTGTCTGCAACCACGCGTCGGTCGACCACGCGTTCGGCCACATCGTCGACCGCCTCGCCAGTCGGGAGGGCGTACGCCTCACGGCGATCTTCGGGCCCCAGCACGGGTTCAGGTCCGACGTCCAGGACAACATGGTCGAAACGCCGCACCGGGACGATCCGGCGCGACGGGTGCCGGTCTATTCGCTTTACAGCGACACCCGCGAACCGACCGCGGAGATGCTGCGCGAGGTCGACCTGCTGGTCGTCGATCTGCAGGACATCGGCGCGCGGATCTACACCTACATCTACACGATGGCGAACTGCCTGCGCGCCGCCCGGCGGCACGGCGTGCCGATCGTCGTGTGCGATCGACCGAATCCGATTGGGGGGCTGCGCGTCGAGGGCATGCCGCTCGCGCCGGGGTTCGAGTCCTTCGTCGGCCAGTTCCCGATCCCGATGCGGCACGGGATGACCATCGGCGAGCTGGCGGCGCTCTTCAACGAGCACTTCGAGATTGGCGCGCCGCTCGAGATCGCCCCGATGGAGCGATGGCGGCGCGGCCTCTGGGGCGATCGCACGGGCCTGCCCTGGGTGATGCCGTCACCGAACATGCCGACCATCGACACGGCCGTCGTCTACCCGGGCACGGTGCTCTTCGAAGCGACGATGCTGTCGGAGGGACGGGGCACGACGCGGCCCTTCGAGCTGGTCGGCGCGCCGTGGATCGACGCCGAACCTTTCGCGGACGCCATGAATGCGCTCGATCTGCCGGGCGTGTATTTCAGGCCGGCGGTGTTCGAGCCGACGTTCCAGAAGCACGCGCAGCGGAGCTGCGGAGGCTGTCAGATTCACGTGCTCGCCCGCGACGATTTCCGTCCGGTGCTGACCGGGGTGGCGCTCATCCAGATGTTCCGGCGCTTCGATCCCGCCAGCTTCGCCTGGCGGCAGCCGCCCTACGAGTACGAGCGGGAGAAGCTGCCGATCGACATCCTGGCCGGCTCGGACCAGTTGCGGCGACAGATCGAGCGGGACGCGCCGCTCGCCGAGATGGCCGCGAGCTGGCGCGAGTTCGAGCAGGCGTTCGAACGGCTGCGGAAGCCGTTCTTGCTCTATCAGTAGATCAGGCGCGGGTCTTCGCGATTCCCGGCGCCTTCGCCTCCTGCGGCGTCGCGGGGGTCAGGTGGTGTTCGGTCAGGTGCGCCTTCAGCAGCTCGAACGCCTCGGCCGGCGCGTCCGCACGCTGCAGGAGCTGGAGATCGCTGGCGCTGACGGCGCCCCACTCCACCATCGGCTCGAGGTCGAGGATGCGGTTCCAGTAGTCGGTGCCGTACAGGATGATTTGAATCTGCTTGGCCAGCTTTTCCGTCTGCATGAGTGTGAGGATCTCGAACATCTCGTCGAGCGTACCGAATCCGCCTGGAAACACCACCAGCGCCTTGGCAAGGTAGGCGAACCAGAACTTCCGCATGAAGAAGTAGTGGAACTCGAAGTGGAGTCCTTTGGTGATGTACCGGTTCGCTTCCTGCTCGAACGGGAGCCTGATGTTGAGCCCGACCGTCTTTCCGCCGGCGTCCTGCGCGCCGCGGTTGGCGGCTTCCATGATGCCGGCGCCGCCGCCCGAGGCGACAACGAAGCGGTGGTGCGGATCGCCGAGGCGCAGCGACCATGCGGTCAGCAGGCTGGCCAGCTCACGGGCTTCCTCGTAGTACCGCGACCACTCCACCGCCTTGCGGCCGCGCGTCAGGCGTTCGTCGGGCTCGGACGGCTCCTTGCCGGCCAGACGGTGCACGATGCGCCGCAGCGCCCGTTCGGCGTGCTTGCGACTGTGGATGCGCGCGGAACCGAAGAACACCACGGTGTCCTGGACGTTCTCGGCCCGGAACCGGCGCAGCGGCTCGAGATATTCGGCGAGGATGCGGAGCGGGCGTCCCTCGTCGCTGTCGAGGAACCCGCCATCGAGATAGGCAAGCGGTTGCGGCTGCATGTCCCGATTATCGAGGCACAATGCAGTACATACCAACCCGACCATGCGTGAATTCGTTCATAGCCTGCTCATCAAGGCGCCGCCCGCCGCCGTGCTCGAGGCGTTTTTCGACGCCGAGGCGCTGGCCACGTGGTGGGATGTGTCGCGGTCCGTGTGCGTACCGCGGCCCTTCGGCAGCTTTGCCGTGGAATGGGAGCCGACCGAATGGCGCGACGACCTCCTCGGGCGTCTCGGCGGCGTCTTCCACGGCACTGTCGTCGAGTTCACGCCAGGGCGAGAGTTCTTCGTGGCGGACTTGTACTGGCAGCCGCCGGACGGCGACTCGATTGGGCCGATGGCGCTCGAGGCCCGGTGCAGCCAGGAGCTGGCGGGCACGCTGCTCCACGTCCGGCAGTCTGGACACGACGAGGCGAACCAGCGCTGGACGCGGTACTACGACGTCATGTCGAACGGCTGGATCACCGCGCTGCACGGATTGAAGAAGTACCTGGAACACCGCGGTTAGGGCCTCGCATCAGGAGTCGCGCACCGGCAGTTACACCGTCGGTCGAATTGTGACTTGTGCGGTCCGACTCGTGACTTGTACGCTCTATCCGGAGTGACCATCGCGCTCTGGCTCGAACACGCTCTGCAGGATGCGGACCGGCGCGGCCTTCCGGCGTTGCGGCCGCTGCTCGAGGCGCTCGCGCGCGCGACGTCCAGGCTGAGGAACGCAGACTGGAATCCGGACGCCAGCGGCCGGCCCGACGCGGATGGGCGCTGAACCCCACACGATTGCCGGGCTGGCGCGAGCGCTTGCGGCACGTGAGGTCACCTCCGAGCTCGTCACCGAACAGTGCCTGCAGGCGATCTCGGCGCGCAACAGCGAGCTGAACGCCTTCATTCGCGTGTTCGCCGACCAGGCGCGCGACGAGGCGCGCCAGGCCGACGCGGAGATCGCCGCCGGCCGGTCTCGCGGTCCGCTCCACGGCGCGCCGATCTCGCTGAAGGATCTGATCGACGTGCACGGAGTGCCGACGACCGCCGCCTCGCGCGTGCGCGCGAAGCACGTGGCCCAAAGCGATGCGACCGTCGTCGAGCGTCTGCGCCGCGCCGGCGCGGTGCTGGTCGGCAAGACGAATCTGCACGAGTTCGCGTTCGGGACGACGAACGAGGACTCCGCGTTCGGACCGGCTCGCCATCCCCTCGATCCGAGCCGGTCGCCCGGCGGCTCCTCCGGCGGATCGGCGGCCTCGGTGCTGGCGCACATGGCGTATGCCTCGATCGGCACCGATACCGGAGGGTCGATCCGGATCCCCTCGGCCGCCTGCGGCCTGGTCGGATTCAAGCCGACATTCGGTGCCGTGCCGGTCGACGGCGTCGTTCCCCTCAGCACGACGATGGACCACGTCGGCCCGCTGTGCCGGTCGGTGGAGGATGCCCAGATCGTGTTCGACGTCCTGCGCGGCGCCGCGCCTTCGGCGCCTCCGGTAGGTGGCGCCCGTGGGCTGCGGCTCGGCCGGCTCCGCGACTACTTCATGGCGCGGCTCGATTCGGCGGTCGCCGCCGCGTTCGACGCCGCCTGCGCCCGGCTGCGCGAGGCGGGCGTGGACCTCGTCGATGTCTCGATTCCCCACGCCGGTGACATCGCGACCGTCTATCTCCACATCGGGTTGTCGGAGGCGGCGGCGTACCATGCCGCCACCCTGGAGCACCGTCCGGACGAGTACACGCCGAACGTGCGGCTGCGGCTCGAGATGGGGCGCTACATCCTGGCGGAAGACTATTTGCGGGCGCTCCGCGGGCGGGAGATCCTGACGGCCGAGGTCGACGCCGCACTCGGCGGCTGCGATGGCCTCCTGCTGCCGGCGCTGGCGATTCCGGCGCCGAAGATCGGCGCTGAGACCGTGCGCATCGACGGGGCGGACGAACCGGTCCGCAACATGATGCTGCGGTTGACGCAGCTCTTCAACATCACCCGCCACCCGGCGATCACGGTGCCGTGCGGCGTCACCGCGGACGGGCTTCCGGTCGGCGCGCAAGTCGTCGGCCGCCGGAGCGCGGACGCGGAGCTGCTCGCGGTTGCCCGGGCGCTCGAGCCGTGCTTCGAGCCCGAGACAGTGCGTTGAGCGATCGAACCTGAATGATCGCGTCGTTGTTCCACGCCTGGGAGCGTCGTCTTGCCGCGGCGACCACGAACCGGATCGTCCGGCCGTTCGAATGGGGCCTCGACTGGATTGCGCCAAACGGACATGCGAGCGAGCCGCTCGAGCACGTGCGGCAATGGGTCGACGAGGTCATGGGCGACACGAATGCGTTCTTCGACGCGCCGCCCACGGGCGACTATGTGTTCGCGCCGGCGCCGGTGGAGCGCCGCCGGCGCGGCGAAGCGGGCACGCTGAGTTTCCCGAGCGCCCTGACGACTCCTCACGCCGAGAACAACACCGTTCGCGCGCGCTGGTTCCCCGCGGATCCGGTCGGCGCCCGGGTGGATGTCGGAGAGGTCCCGCGCCCTTCGACGAGCTCAGGGCGTCCCGAGCGCGTCGGAGCACGCAGCAGAGCCGTACTGATTCTTCCCCAGTGGAACGCGGACGCCGAGGGCCATGTCGCGCTTGCGCGTGTGCTCGCCCGCGTCGGGATCTCGGCGCTGCGGATGAGCCTCCCCTATCACGACGCCCGCATGCCGCCGGAGCTGACCCGGGCCGACTTCATCGTCAGCTCGAACGTGGCGCGGACGATCCAGGTGTGCCGGCAGGCCGTCCTCGACGCGAGACGCGCGATCGGGTGGCTGGCGCTGCAGGGGTACGAGCGGATCGGCATTCTCGGGACGAGCCTCGGATCGTGTCTCGCGATGCTGACGGCGGCCCACGAGCCGGCCGTCGCGGCGCAGGCGCTCAACCACGTGTCGCCGTGGTTCGCCGACGTCGTCTGGCGCGGCCTCTCGACCGCGCACGTGCGCGCCGGCTTCGACGGCCACATCGATCTGGATCGGCTTCGCGACCTGTGGCGGCCGATCAGCCCGTTCCCCTATCTCGACCGAGTGAAGCGCGTGCGAACGCTGCTCGTGTACGCGCGCTACGATCTGACGTTCCCCGTCGATCTCTCGCGCGGGCTCGTCGAGGAGTTCCGCCGCCGCGGGATCCCGCACGAGGTGACCGTGCTGCCGTGCGGGCACTACAGCTCCGGCGCGGCGCCGTTCAAGTTCGTCGACGGCTGGGTGCTGACGCGTTTCCTGATGAGGAACCTCTGAGGCCCGTGACTCAGGCGTCGGGCGGCAGTATCTGGGGCTCGCCGTAGCCGAGTGGCGCGAGGGAGGCGGCAATCGCCTGATCATCGCCCACGACGAGGGTCGTCGCGCGCGCCCCGTCGACATAGCGCTCGGCGGCGCGGACCACCTCGCCCTGTTCCACCGCGTCGATGAGTGGGACGAACTCCTCGAAGTAGGTATCGGGCAGGTCGTAGAGCGCCAGCTGCGCGACCGACCGGGCCACTTGCTGCGCCGTCTCGAAGTTGCGTGCGTAGCCGCGCGTGAGCGACGCCCGTGCCAGCGCCATCTCCTCGTCCGACGGCGGCCGCGCGAGGTGGATCGCGTCGAACTCGGTGAGCGTGTCGCGGATCGCGTCGGCGGTCGCGGCGGTGTGCACGCTCGCCTGGAGCGCGAACGGAGCCACGCCGCGACGCCAATCGAAGCCGGTCCGCGCGCCGTAGGTATAGCCCTTCTCCTCGCGCAGGCGCAGGTTGATCCGGCTGACGAACTGACCGCCGAGCACCGCATTCATGACGAGCAGCGCCGGATAATCGGGCGTGTCGCGCCGCGCCGACAGATGGCCGATGCGCAGCTCGGATTGCGCCGCGCCGGCGCGTGGCACGATCGCCAGCCGGCGCGGCAAGTCCGGCGGCTCGACGTTGGCCGCCTCGGTGCCCGTACTGTCCGGCGACCCGCTCGTCCAGCGGGAAAAGGCGCCGGCGGCCAGATCAAGAAGCCGCTCGTGCGAGAGCGGCCCCGCCAGCACGAACGTCGCGCGTGCCGGGCTGAAGACCCTGGAATGGAACTCCGCGACGCGCTCTGCGCGGCAGGCCCGCAGCGCCGGCTCGGTGCCGATCGGGAGGTGTCCGTACGGATGATCGCCATACATCAGGAACAGGAAGGCGCGTTCGGCCACCGCGGGCGGCACGTCCTTCAATTGCCGCAGACGGTCGAGGCGAAGCGTCCGGACGCGGTCGAAATCGTGCTCCCGCAGGCTGGGTCGGATGAGGATGTCGGCAAGCAGCGACAGGCCGCGGTCGACGAAGTGCGAGAGCGCAGTGAGGCTGAACGAGGTGGCGTCGGGACCGACCTCCACGTCGTATTCGGCGCCCAACCGGGCGAAGCCCTCGGAGACGTCGATGGCGCTCAGGGGCCCGGTGCCTTCGTCCACCATGTCGGCGGTGATGGCCGCCAGACCTTCCTCGCCGGGCGGGTCGGCGCCGGCGCCGCCCCGAATCTGGAGGACGCACGACACCACCGGCATGGTGTGGTGCTCGATGGTGCGGACGAGGAGGCCGTTGGCGAGCCGGTGCCGGCCGACGACCGGAAACCGGAAGGGCGGATCAGGAGCGACCTCGGGCAGGTGGGAGCGATCCGCCGGCATCAGCAGACCGACACCGGCTCGGAGCCGGCCAGGGCGAGCGACGGCTGGCCGCGCGGCACCACGCTCAGCACGACCCGCCGGTCGAGCCGGAGATGCCGCTGCATCGCCCCACGCACCGATTCCGATGTGGCGGAGCGATAGCGTGCGAGGTCGGTGGAAAAATATCCGGGATCACCGCGATACACGTTGTACGCGTTCAGTTGATCCGATTTCCCTCCGAACCCGCCAACCGTCTGCAGGCGGTACATGAAGTGGGCTTCGGTCTGCGCGCGGGCCCGGTCCATTTCCGCCCCCGACGGCCCCTCGTCTGTCGTCCGCCGCAGCTCGAGATCGATGAGCGTCGTGATGTCGGTGAGCGGCTGGCCGGGGGCGGCCGTGGCGACCAGCAGGAAAAAGCTCGACAGCTCGCGGGAATTCTGGTGCGCCGACACATCGAGCGCGACACGACGCTCGTAGACCAGCGTGCGGTACAGCCGCGAGGTCTTGCCGTTGGCGAGCAGATCGGCCGATAGGTCCAGATCGGCGTCTCCGTCCTCGAAGATGGCCGGCGAATGCCAGGCCATGTAGATGCGCGGCAGCTCGACGCGGTCCTCGAGCAGCAGGCGCACCTCCCGGCCCACCGCCGCGGCGGAAGAGGGAGGGGCCGGGCCTGGACGCGCGCCCGCCGGCAGCTCGCCGAAGTAGTGGTTCGCCAGCTCGAAAGCGCGGCCCGCGTCGAGGTCGCCTGCAAGCGTCAGCGACGCGTTCGCCGGGTGGTAGTAGGTGCGGAAGAACTCACGGACGTCTTCCAGCCGCATCGCCCGCAGGTCGTCCGCCCCGCCTATCGTGAGCCAGTGATAGGGGTGGTCCTCGGGATAGAGCGCCGCCGCAATCGCCATCAGCGCGAGCCCGTAGGGCCGGTTCTCGTAGTTCTGGCGCCGCTCGTTCAGCACGACGTCGCGCTGCGTCTGGAAGCGCTGTTCGGTCACGGCGGGCAGCAGGTACCCCATGCGATCGGATTCGAGCCAGAGGGCGAGATCGAGGGCGCCGGTCGGCACCACTTCCCAGTAGTTGGTCCGATCGGTGTTGGTGGAGCCGTTCAGGACGGCGCCCGCGCGCTGGAGCGGCGGAAAGTACCCCGTGTCGTGATGCGCGGAGCCCTCGAACATCAGGTGCTCGAAGAGGTGGGCGAAGCCGGTGCGGCCGGGACGCTCGTTCCTGGAACCAACGTGATACCACACGTTGAGGGCGACGATCGGCACGTGATGGTCCTCGTGCACGATGACGTCGAGGCCGTTGGCGAGCGTGTGCTTGACGAACGGAAGCGAGGCGTCGGCTTCGCGCCCCCCTTGCGCTGCAGCCTGGGTCACCGCGGCCGCTCGGTGAACTGGAGGTTGGTGGCCTGGAGCGACCGGTGGAGCGACGCCAGGTGCTCCGCCGCGGTCGCCGGCTGGAACCGGACGAAGATGCCCGACGTGAAACGGCGCATCAACTGGCGGTGCTGCTCGTCGCCGAGCGCCATGAGCGCCTCGCGGAGCCGGGACCGGAGCGGCTCCTTCAGCGTCTTGCCGAAGACCACCGCGTGCGACGGAATGGGTCCCTGAGAATCGATCACACGCGTGGACGCAAGCACCTCGTTGTAGAGCGCCTCGGGCACGTCGCCGGCGATCACGGTGGCGTCGACCTGGCCGGACTCGAGCGCCTGCCACGCCTGTGTGTAACCCCCGGCGAACAGCACCTGTCCGAAGAACTGCTCCGGGTCGGCTTCGTCTTCTCCTGGCGTCACGTGGCCGAGCGCGACGAGCCTGGCCATCGGCATCACGTAACCGGACGTCGACAGCGGGCTTGGAAACGCCACCCGTCGACCCTTGAGGTCGGCGAGCGACGTGTACCCACTGCCGGGCATCACGACCCAGTACGAGTAGTAGAAAGGCCGCTCGACGCTTTCGCGATCGATGAGTACCTGCCGCACCTCGGCGAGGACGACCTCGGCGCCGGCGTGCTTCTCGGCGAGGGCTGCCGGCCACGCGCTCATGAACGCCGCGTCGGCCTCACCGGAGCGCAGCGCCTCGATGACCCCCGAGAAGAGCGTCGGGACGCTCAATTCCACATCGACGTTCGGGAGCCTGGCCTCGAGAAACCGCTCCAGCTCCTCCGACTCGGCGGCCAGTTGTTCGGCGGTGGCCGTCGGTTGCACCGCGATGACCAGCCGCTCGGTCGCGACCCGCTCCGCTCCACCGCAGCCGGCGGCCAGCACGACCCCCAGCACCGCCGCCATCGCGCTGCGATGCCCCCTTCCTCCCGTTGCGTCAGCCATGACCGTTGTTCTCTTTCGTGTCACGTGCGGCTCGGTCGTGATCCTATCGCGGGCGGGACGACGTTTTTCTGCTTGACCCGCCCGAGAAGTCGGTTATAAACTCGGATGTGAAAGTGAGACTCAGTCTCAGTATCGTTTCATTCTAATTCATTCGCGTGGACTTGGAGTCATCCCGTGCCGCACCGTCTTCTCGTTCCTGTCATTCCGGCCACCGTGTTCCTGCTGGCATTGTCCAGCGCCCCGGCTGTTGCTCAGCAGGCCGACGCCGCCGCTGACCGCGGGCCTGCCTCCGCAACCACCGACTCCTCTGCCGTCCCGGCTCGTGCAGAGACCGGATCGACAGGTCCAGAACCCGCCGCCCAGGGCCAGGCGCAGATCGACGAGCTCCAGCGCCGCATCGATCTCCTCGCGGCGGAAGTCGAGAAGCTGCGGAGCGGCGAAGCGCCCCGAGTGGAGCTGACCGAAGCGCGGCGCCGCTCGCTCGGGCTTGCGCCGTCTGCCGCGGCCACCTACCGGCGGGCGACCGAAGGGGTGTCGCTTGCCGGCTACGGCGAGATGCTGCTCGAGAACTTCGCGAGCGAGAACGAGGCGGGAAGGGGCGGAGCGCCGACCACGCGCCTCGACTTCCTGCGGGCGATTCTCTACGCGGGCTACCGCTTCAACGACAAGTTCCTGTTCAACTCGGAGATTGAAATCGAGCACTCCAACGAGACTTCGGTCGAGTTCGCGTACGTCGATTACCTCGCCAATGACAATCTCGCGCTCCGCGGCGGCATGCTGCTGCTGCCGCTCGGCCTCACCAACGAGTTCCACGAACCGACCGTGTTCATCGGCGCCAGACGTCCGGAAACGGAGCAGCGCATCATTCCGAGCACGTGGCGGGAGAACGGCGCGGGCGTGCTCGGCTCGGCCGGCATGGTGAACTTCCGCGCGTATGTCACCAACGGTCTTCGTGGCGCCGCGTTCACGTCGGCGGGTCTGCGGAGCGGACGGCAAAAGGGGGCAAATGCGCTCGCCGCGAATCTCGCCGTTTCCGGTCGCGTCGATGTGACGCCGGTCCCGGGAATCTTCGGCGGGATCGGCTTCTACAACGGCGGGTCGGGCCAGGAACAGGTGCTGCTCGACGGCGCCCGTCTCGACGTGGGCACCACGATCGTCGAAGTGCACGGCCAGGCGCAGCTGCGCGGATGGGACCTGCGCGCCCTGTTCGCCGACGCCACGGTCGACGAGGCCGGCGCCGTCAGCCGCGCCCTGCGGCTGCCGGCGACGGCGCCGATCGCCGAGACGATGCGGGGCGGATATCTGCAGGCGGGGTACAACGTCCTCTCGCAGGTCGCCACCGAGATCGCGGCCGTGCCGTACGTGCGGTACGAGCGCGTGAACACGCAGCATCGTATTCCCGCCGGGTTCACCCGCGATCTCACCCGCGACGGCAGACTCGTGACGCTGGGCGTCGAAGTGAAGCCGATCCCGAACGTAGTCATCAAGACCGACTACCAGTGGGTCTCCAATGCGGCGAACACCGGACGCAACCAGTTCAATGTCAACCTCGGCTACGCCTTCTGACATGCGGCGTCGCCTCTCCATGGTCGGCATCGGGCTCGCGGTCGCGGCTGTGCCCCTCGAGGCGCAGGGAATCAGCCGCGACGAGGCGCTCGCCGGCGTCTACCCTGGCGCGCAGGTCCGCTCCGAGCAGGTATTCCTGACGGCGGCGCAGATGAAGCAGGTGGCGGCCGCCGCAGGCATCGACGTCCCGTCGCCGCTCGTGGCCCGGTATATCGCCTCGCGCGGCGGCAGGCCCGTCGGCCGCGCCTATGTCGACACCCACATCGTGCGGACCAAGAAGGAAAGCCTGCTGATTTCGCTCGATGCGGACGGCCGTTTGCTGCGCATCGACGTCACGGCCTTCCTCGAGCCGCCGGAATACCGCGCCTCCGAGCCGTGGCTGCGTCAATACCGGGGGCGGGAGCTCTCCGACGACCTCGGGCTCAACCGCGCGATCCGGCCGATTGCCGGAGCCACGCTGACCGCCCGCGCCACCAATGCCGCGGCGCGGCGCGTGCTCGCCATCGATCATGTCCTTACGGGAGAACACGACCAATGAAGCGCTGGGAACGCTGGAGCATGAACAGCCTGTCGGCCATCGTAGGCGTGACCGGCTTCCTCTACCTGTGGATGAAGTACTTCACGGATCCACCGGACCCGTTTGCCGTGGTGAACCACCCGTGGCAGACGGCGGTGCTGAACCTGCACGTGATTGCCTCGCCACTCTTCATCCTGGTCTTCGGGATCGTGTTCAACTCGCACGTGATGAAGAAGCTCGGAGCGCCGAAGCTGCCGAACCGGACGTCGGGGTACGTGTCGCTCGGGAGCTTTGCCGTGATGGCGTTTTCCGGGTATCTGCTCCAGATCACGATGCACGAGTGGTGGCTGCAGGCGCTCGTCGTCACGCACGTCGCCAGCGGTGCCGTGTTCTCCCTCGTGTACGGCGTCCATCTCCTCATCATGCTTCGGCTCGCCCGGGCACGAGACCGTCAGGGGTCGGTCGCCTTGGAGGTCGCGTGGGGCGACTGACCGCGCTGCTCGTCGTCGTCGCGTGCTGCACGGCATCGGCGGACGGTCCTCGCGGCGAGCTGGTCACGCGTGACGTGTACCTGATGGGAACGCGCGCGCGGCTGGCGACGCCCGACCCGACCCGCGAGCGGGGGCTCGCGACGCTCGCCACCGCGCTCGACGTACTGGAGCGCGCCGAGCGGGAGCTCAGCACGTGGCGCGAGTCGAGCGCCATCTCCGCTCTGAACCGTCATCCCGTTGGAGTGCCCTGGCATGCCGGTCCCACCCTCTGCCGCACCTTCGAGGAAGTGTGGCGCTGGCATGCGGCCTCCGGAGGCGCATTCGATCCCGCCATCGGGCGGCTGCTCGCGGCGTGGGACGTGCACGGCGACGGTGCGATCCCCGCGCCTCCGGCGCGGGCCCGGGCATCGGCGGCATCGGGCCTGGCGCTGCTCGCCTTCGACCGTACCAAGTGCACCCTGACCAGGCAGGGCGACGTCGCGATCGATGTCGGGGCGTTCGGCAAGGGCGAGGCGCTCGACCGAATCGAAGCGGCTCTCGGCAACGTGCCATGGATGGTGGACCTGGGCGGTCAGATCTCGGTTGGCGGCGTCGGGCCCCAGGAGGGATGGACCGTGGCGATCGCCCATCCCTGCCGTCGCGACCAACCATACCTGCACGTGCAGCTCCGGGACGGGTCGCTCGCGACGAGCGGCGGATCCGAGCGCGACATCACCGTAGACGGCATCCGCATCTCGCACATCTTCGATCCGCGCACGGGCCGGCCGGCGTCCTTCGACGGATCCGTGAGCGTGTGGCATAGGAGCGGGCTCGCCGCCGATGCGCTGTCGACCGCCTTGTTCGTGATGGGGCCGGAGGAAGGGTTGCGGTGGGCCGAGTCGCGTGGGATTGCTGCGATCTATCTGATTCCAGAGCACGGAACCGTGCGCATGGCGGTCTCACCCGCGTTCCGGAACCGTTTCGGACGTCTCCAGGGCAACTGAAAGGCCCTTGCCACTCCTCAGCAACCGGCATCCCTTGACAGGAGATCCGCGCCGCGCCCAGGATCAGGGCTGGGTCGAATAGATGCGACGACTCCACGCCCATCTGCGCGTGCTTGCAGTGGCTGCGCTGCTCTTCCAGGCCGCGGCCGCCGTGCTGGGGCCCCTTCGCGTGTGCTGGAGCGACGGACACACGCACGGTGGCGCGGCGGAGTGTCCGATGCACGATCGCTCCGAGCAGCAACCGGCGCATCACGCCCATCATGCACACGACCACGGCTCTCTTGCGACCGGTGCGGCCAGCGGCGCACAACAGGTGACGTGCAGGTGTTCGGACGATCCCGCGGCTCCGTATGTCGGTCCAGCCGCCGTGGTGACGGCGGCGGTGGCCGTGCCGCGATCGACCGAGACGATGTCGATACGGATTGCCGGACAACCCTGGCCTGCGCAGGTCTGGCCCTCGCTTCTCTCCCCTCCGCCTCGCTCCACGCTCTCCACCCTGGTTTAGCAACGTCGGACTTGTGCGGCTGCGGGGCGCTTCGTCGTGCGAGGCGCGTGCCCGTGCACACGTCCGCCGTCCTGGAAGAGGGATTCCGTCCGAGGAGAAGCGAGCAATGGTCGAAACATTCCGTTCTGTTCTGAGTAAGGGTCTATTCATGATCGTCGTCACCGTGGCCGGCACGGACACCGTGTACGCGCGGGCGCAGATCGAGGCCGTCGTCCGCGGCCAGGTGCTGGCCGCTGCTGATGGGACGGCGATTCCACACGCCGTGGTGAGACTCGCCCCAACCGGCGCCGGCGGGACCGTGCACACGACCACCGACGGGGTTGGCCGCTTCCTGTTTCCTGCCGTCAGACCCGGCGAGTACGTGCTGTCCGCTTCCTCGGGCGGGTTCGATCCCGGCGCCGTGCGGTTCGTCGTGGAACCGCGTGAGGTCAGGTCCGTGACGGTCACCCTCGAGGTCGGCCGTATCGCCGTCGCCGTGACCGTCAGCGCCGAGGCGACGGTACCGAGCACGCATTCGCCCAGTTCGACCATGCTCACCGCCGCCGACCTCGACGAGATGCCGGTGCCGCAGCGCACGAACCTGCCTGAGGTCCTCGTCGCGGCTGCCCCGGGGATGATTCGCGGGCATGACGACTTCGTGCATATCCGCGGCCAGGAGGTGGCGCTCAATCCGATGATCGACGGTGTTTCCTTCTGGGAGAATCCGCACGGGCTGTTTTCCGGCGGCCTGAGCCCGGACGTGATCGAGACCGCCAACGTCATGACCGGCGGATTCCCGGCTCAGTATGGAAACCGCTTCGGCGGCGTGGTCGACATCGTGACCAAGTCCGGTTTGAACATGCGGGAGACGGGCGGTGTGACCCTGAGCGCCGGAGGGGCCGGACGCCGAAGCCTCTCGGGAGAATTCGGCGGGGCCAGGCAGCGCTTCGGCTACTACGCGTACGGGGCGTTCTCGGGATCGGATCGGTTTCTCAGCCCGCCGGAGCCGTGGGCCATTCACGACCGGGGCCGCAGCGGCCACCTGTTCCTGCAGCTCGACGGGCGCCTGGGCGCCTCCGGTGCGCTTCGCGGCATCGTCATGGGCGACGGCGCCGACTTCCAGATTCCGAAGACCTCGCTCGACCGAGAGGTCCGCCCCGCTGCAAGCGCCCGCCAACGCACGCGCCAGCAGACCGCCATCCTCGGGTGGTCGCGCGAGTGGTCGAAGGCGTTCGTGTCGGCGGACGGCTACCAGCGCCGGTCGCGCTCGCGGCTCCTGCCGGCAGATGGACCACTGACCGCCAGGGCGGACCTCGCGCGCGAATTGCTGACGGTCGGAGGCAAGGTCGATATCACGCGAAGCGCGGCGCGGCACACGCTGAAAGCGGGTATCGATGTCGTTCGGCTGCAGCTCCGCGAGGATCTCACTTACGACTATGCGGGATATCGGGATTTCACCCACCTCTTCGCCATGCCGCACCTCCACGTGACGGATCAACGGATAGCGTTCGACGAGCGCGACACCGGAGATCAGGCCAGCGCGTACGTGCAAGACGCGATCCTGCTCGGGAACCGCATAACCGCAGACGTCGGCCTCCGCGTCGATCGGTATGAGGTGGTCACGCCGGCGACTCACGCCAGCCCGCGCGCGAACCTCGCGATCGAGGCTGGAAGCGGCTCCATCGTACACGCGTCGTACAACCGCTTCTTCGTCCCTCCCCCCGTGGAGGGCCTCCTGTCGAGCAGCGCGGGACTGACCCGTTCGATCCGCGAGGTGGCGGTCGCCCTTCCGGCGATCGATCCGACGACCGAGGACCAGTTCGAGCTCGGCATCACCGCCGCGCTCCGGCCGATTCAGGTCGGCCTCACCGGATATTTCAGATCGACCGACAACCCTGTTCACACGACCGTCTGGCCCGACTCGCGCATCTACTCGTATGCCAGCTTCGATCGCGGACGGGCCTACGGCGTGGAGCTGAAGGCCCACGCGCCGGGACTCGTTCGATACGGCCTCACCGGATATGTGAACTACGCGCTTGCCCGCGTGGATTTCGACAATCCGGTGACCGGCGGTTTCGTCACCGAGGCCGCCCACCTGACCGACACGAACCGGTTTCTCGCTCCGATGGATCAGACGCACACGGCGACGGCGGGCCTGACGTACCGCCACGCTGGAACAGGGCTGTGGGTCGGCACGGCTGTGGCGTACGGGAGCGGCACACCGCTTGGGCATGGAGAGACCCACGCCGACCAGGACGACGCGGATCATGCGCACGCGGGGGGGGATGCCGCTCGGAATCCGGAATATGCGGCGGCCGACATCTCCTTCGGCCTCGATCTGCTGCGCCGCAATCAACGGCCGAGGCTGACACTTCGGCTCGACGTCCAGAACGTGACGAACGATATCTACGCGATTGCCGGCGACACCGAGTTCTCTCCCGCGCTGTACTCGATTCCACGGCTCGTCTCGGCCACGGCCAGAATCCGGTTTTGAGCGGGAATTCAGCGAACCGGGATCAGTGGAATCTTGCCCTTGTTCGCCTCGGCGACCTGGTGCGCCTCGATCGAGATCTGCGCTGCGGTCCGCTCGGCCACCGCCATGAACGCCCGTCCCGCCGGCGACCCGGGTTCGGTGACGACGAGCGGCACGCCGGTGTCGCTCCCGACCCGAATCGGCTGGTACACCGGCAGCCGGCCGAGGAACGGCACCTCCATGGAGGTGGCGAGCTCCTCGCCGCCGCCGTAACCGAAGATGTCGGCCTCATGGTGGCAATTCGGGCAGGCGTAATAGCTCATGTTCTCGATGATGCCGATCGGCTTGATGTTGAGCTTCTGATACATGCGGACGGCGCGTCGCGTGTCCGCCAGCGAGACCTGCTGCGGAGTGGTCACGACAATCGCGCCGGCGACCGGAACCGTCTGGCTGAGGCTGAGCGCCACATCGCCGGTCCCAGGCGGCATATCGACGATCAGGTAATCGAGATCCCTCCACGCGACGTCGCGGAAGAACTGCTGGATCGCGCCGTGCAGCATCGGACCGCGCCAGATCACCGGCGCCTCGTCGCCCGTCAGGAATCCCATCGACACCACCTGCAGGCCGTAGCGCTCCGCCGGCCGGATCTGCTTGCCGTCGGTGGTCAGCTGGGTCTGCTGCAGGCCGAGCATGATCGGTACGTTCGGGCCGTAGATGTCGCCGTCGAGGATGCCGACGCGCCCGCCGCACCTGGCCAGCGCCAGCGCCAGATTGACCGCGACCGTCGTCTTGCCGACGCCTCCCTTGCCCGCGCCCACGGCGATCACGTTCTTCACCCCGGGCAGCGGCGGCCGGCCGGTTTCGGGCGCGGAGACGGAGCGTACGGTCGCGGTCATCTGGACATCCACGTCCGTCACACCGGGGAGCGCGCGCACCGCCGCGACCGCCTGGTCCCGCATCTGGTCCTTCACCGGACAGGCCGGCGTGGTCAGATCGATGGTGAACGTCACGCGCCCATCGTCCAGCGCGAGGTTCTTGACGAACCCGAGCGAGACGATGTCCCGCCGCAGGTCGGGATCGACGACGGCCTCGAGGGCCGCCAGCACGGCATCGCGGTCGATGACTGGAGGCATTGTCCCTATCTTATCGTCTCGGACGCGGAGGTTTCGAACAGCCGGCGGCCATCGTTGGCGAGCAGAATCCAGAGCGCATACGCCCCGAGCGCCGTGCCAAAGGGAAACACGAGCAGGTTGACGATCGCCAGAGGGAGCATGACGACGCGTCCGAGCGCATGGCGGCGGCGCAGGCGGGCGGCCACCCAGAGGTGCACCACGCCCCACACGAGCGTGAACCCGCCGATCCCGGCGAACACGGCGGCGGTCAGGCCGGCGGCCAGCCCCACCGCCTCCCCTTCGGGACCCACGAGAATCGCGAGGGCGCCGACGGCGAGCAGCAGCAGCGAGACGCCGACGAGCGTCGCCAGCGCACCCCACAGGCTCGCGAGGATGGCGAGGAGCCGGACGTGACGTTCCACTAGCCGACGAGGACGCGGAGCTCGATGCGGGTCGGTCGGTCGTGGCGGGGAGCGAGCGTGAACTCGAGGCGCGTGCCGTCGAGCACGCCGGCGGGAACAGCGACCTGCAGCTGATGGCGGCGCAGCTCCGCGCCGCTTCCCTGACAGCGGGTGCACGGCTCGGTCCACGATTCTCCGCGGCCGCCGCAGGCACCACAGGCGCACGAAATCGGGACGAGGAGCGGGACCGTGGCGCCTTCGCGCGCCTCGCGAGCCGACAGATGGATCGTCGTGCTCAGGGCTGCGCTGTCCTCGTCGGCGAGGAACGATCGGCGTATGCGATCGACCGCGGCCGCAACGGACGGAAAGTCGATGCCGACCTCATCGGCAAAGCAGTCCGCCTCGACCGCGCACTCGGCGGTGCCGAGCACGACGACCCGATCGCGACCGAACGAATGCGTGTTGCCGCCCATCAATTGCTCGTACCTTATGGGCGGCCGAACGAGAAGTCAACTTGACGAGGGGGACTGGAGTACTTGCAGTGCCTGTGGTGCCTACGGTGCCGGGGCGTGCCTCGGGTGCCTGAAGTGCCTAGGGTGCTGCGTGGGTGCGTGGGTGCACGCTGGAGCGCCCCCCTAGCGCGCGCCGAGCGTCAGCAGCAGCTCCCTGCGGAGACCTTCATCCATCTCCTCCAGCTTCAGCGCCGTCTCACATTCGTCGCAGAGCACCTCGAGCACCTGCGGCCGGCCTTCTTCGGAAACCTCGACGCGCGAGTCGTCCAAGTGCACGACGTGCATCTGGAGCGTCTTCACCAGGAAATTCTGGTCATTCCCGCAATTGGGGCAGGTGAGCGCCACGCGCGTCTCCTCTTTTGTCGTCAACGGCAACTCCTCCGAACGCGTCGGGCGCGTCCTTCAACGTCCGATTGTAGGGGATGGGATCACCCAGCGCAATGCAGAAAGCGGCGAAAACCCGCCAGAAGAGCTCGGGTCGTCGAAAAAGCGGCGGTTTTTGCCTCAGACGAGGCCTGGATACCGCACCGTCGAGCCGGAGACCCGGGCAAACGGAGTCAGCTCGTGCCGGGGCGCCTCGCCTGCCGACATGATGTGGCGGACATCAATCCCACGCCCCACCAGCGCGTCGGCAATGAGCCGCCGGTGACACTCCCACCACCTGGCCTCGGCGCACACGACGGCGACGCGGCGCGCACGCGCGAATCCGAGAAGCGCGTCGAGCGCCTCGGCGAACTCCCGCGTCTCCATGTGGTCCGCGTAGCCCCGGAACGCCTCGTGCCGCCACCCGCCGTTCGGCGAATCGCGCCGCGGCTTCCGCAGCCCCCCGAGCCCACGCAGGTGGATGTACTCGATGCCGTGGGCGGGCAGGAACACCGACAGCGACTCACGCGTGAAGTGCGGATGCCGCCGCGACCGCGGTACGGTGCGCACGTCGGCCACGCCGGTCGCATCGTGCGCCTGCAGCAGCGCAAGGAACTCGGCCGCCGTACGGGTGGAATGGCCAATCGTGAAGATCATGCCGGCCTCTGGCGCCAGGACCTGAGATCAGACCCCGGATTCGTCGGCGTACACCAGTCGAGCGTCGATCGCACAGCCCGGGAACAGCCGCTCCGCGGCGCGTCGATAGACGTCGAGCTGGAGGCGATGCTCGTCGCGCGGACGACCCGTCTTGAACTCGAGCACGGTCATCCGATCCGACGCGGAGCGGACGACACAATCGATGGTGCCGCGAACGAGCGTGCCGTCCACCTGCATCGTGAACGGCACCTCGTGAAGACGCTCGCCGGCGTGAGACGTCGCACGAACGTCCGGGCGGCCGCAGATCGCGCGATACGCGCCGGCCGCGCGGCGGGCCAGGTCCGCCGCGCCGCCGTGCTCCAGCGCATCCGCCTGTTCCTCTCCACGAAGCAGGTCAAGTGCCGCATCGACTGCCGTATCCCCGCCCGCGTCGAATCCGAACCGCTGAAGCATTCGGTGGACCAGCCGTCCGACCAGGCGGTCCGCGTCACCGCCCTCCGCCTCGTCTCCCGTTGCAGCGGTGCGACGGAGTGGCTGCGGACCGTCTCCCAGCGGCTCGAAATCGGCGTCCACTGGCGACTGTACGGCTTCCGACCCACCGGAGGCGTCCACGGGTCGGCTGTCCTCGTCCGCCGTCGCAGGACTCACCCGAAAGCGGTGGATGGTCCCAGACGAGGCGTGCCACTCCATGCAGGCTCGACCGGCAGCCGTGAACGCCGGCAGCAGTGACGAAGGGAGCACCTCCGCAAGGCTGCCGCGTCCAGCCACGAGGCGCCCGTCCCGGAGCGTGGCGCCGAGGTACAGCCGATCGCGGGCGCGCGTCAGGGCCACATAGAGCAGGCGCTTGGTCTCCTCCCGCTCGCGCGCCGCGCGTCGCTCGTCGCCGTCGTCTTCTGTCTCCTCCATGACGCCTCCCCGATTGGCCGTTCCCCGGCCGAGGTTGACGAGGAATACGACTGGAAACTCGAGCCCCTTCGAGGCGTGTACGGTCATCAGTTGTACCGCGCCGGCGGCGTCAATCGCCGCGTTGCCTTCGTCCCCAACCGTCAGCCGATCGAGGTGCGCGGCGGTCCGCGCCATCGTCGCGTAGCCGCGATTCTGGAATCGGCGCAGCAGCGCCCGCATCTTCTTGAGGTTTTCCCACGCCTGTCGAAAGCGAGGACCGCGAAGCTCGAACGCGTACGCCGACTCGGCGAGCGCGAGGTCCACCAGTTCCGGCGGCGGCACGCGATCGACGAGGGCACGCCAGCGGCTCGCCGCCGCGCGCGCCACGCCGAGCGCCCGCGCATCGTCGTCGTCGAGGGACGCCAGCGCCTCGGGGCCCGGCTCGCCGAGCGCCTCGGCCAGGCGCGGCGCAAGCCGCCTGAGCCCTTCGTCGGAGACGCCACAGAAGCGCGACCGCAGCAGCGCGGCCGCACGCAGGTTCGATTCAGGGTCGGCGAGGTACCGGACGAGCGCCAGCACGTCCTTGATCTCGTCGGCGTCGAAGAAGCCCAGCCCTTTGTAGACGTAGGTCCGCACACCGCGGCGAACGAGCGCTTCTTCGTACTCCCGGTGGGTTTCGCGGGATCGAAAGAGGATGGCGATGTCCTCCGGACGCACCGGCCGGGCAATGCCGGTGTCGCGATCGCGTACCAGCGCGCCGCCGGAGATCAGCCTGGAGATTTCCCCGGCCGTGATTCCGGCGCACTCACCGGGAGTCGGTGCGACGACCAGGCCGAGCGGGTTTCCTCGAGCGCCACCCTCCGACGGTTCAATCGGGAAGCGGTCCGCCTCCTCGAACTCGAACGCCTCGTCGCCCGCCACCTTGTCCATGTCGTGGCAGACGTCGTTGACGAACGCGAGGAGCTCGGGCACCGCCCGAAAACTGTGCGAAATCGAGCGTCGGACGTCGCCGCCGGGCCGGAGCAGCTCGATATGCCGCGCCGCCTCGCGCAGCACGGCCACGTCCGCGTCGCGAAAACCGTAAATGGACTGCTTCCGGTCGCCCACGATGAAGATGGACGGCTGCAGCGGGCCGGCGGCGGCGAGGCCCGCCCCCTCGCCCCACGACTTCACCAGGAGCGCGACGAGCTCCCACTGGGCGCGGCTGGTGTCCTGGAACTCGTCCACGAGCACGTGGTGATAGCGCGATTCGAGCCGGTAGCGGCTGCGGGAGAACTCTTCCATTCGCCGCAGCAGACCGAGCGCGCCGAGCAGCAGGTCGGAGAAATCGAGCACCGCGTGCGCATCGAGCGTGCGGCGGTACTCGGCCTCGGCGACAGCGAACATCCGCCAGATCCCCCGCGACAGCAGCACGTTCACGTCGCGGCGGTACATCGCCAGCACCTCGACCACCTCCGACGCGTGCCCGGCGATCAGATCGATGTGCGCGCGCCAGTCGACTTCGGACCGAAACGCCGCGCGCCGATAGCGCGACCGGCTGCGGGGCCGGCCGTCCTGCGTCAGGAAGTGCTCGCGCGCCCGCGCAAGCGCCGTCTGCAGGGCGGCGGGGTCGACGTCCGACCCGCGCTGCAGCGCCTCCCGCAGCGCGCCAACGCTGCGCGCGAGCAGCAGGAACGCCGGCTCGATCGGGCCAGTGAACCGGAAGCACTCGAATCCGCCGCGCATCGACTCGAAGACGCCAACGAGCGCGGCCGCTGCCCGGCGGCCGGCGGACGCAGCATCGACATCGACTGGGCCCTTCTCGAGCCGCGCCCCGAGCACGCGCGGGGCCGACGTGCGCCGTCCGAGCAGCGCGGCCAGCCCGGCGCGGACGCGCCGCTCGCCGAGCTGCGCGAACACGAGTGCGACGTGTTCGTCGCCGCGCGCAGCCGCCCGGCAGATGCGCAGCGCGCGATCGAGCGCTTCGTCGATGAGCCGCGGCAGCTCGGTATCGTCCGCGACGGCGAAACCGGGATCGACATCCGCCTCGAGGGGAAATTCACGGAGGAGCGACAGACAGAACGCATCGATCGTGCTGATAACGATGTCTGAGGTCCGATCCCGCAGCTCCCGCCAGCGGGCCGGGGGAATCTCGCCGCGGGCGGCCGAAGCCTGGAGCGTCGCCATGATCCGGCCGCGCATCTCGGCCGCTGCTTTCCGCGTGAAGGTGATCGCGAGGATGTTGGCCGGGGCGACGCCGGCGCTGAGCAGATTGATGTAGCGGTCCACCAGCACGCGCGTCTTACCGGTGCCGGCCGACGCCTCGAGCGCCACGTTATAGCGCGGATCGACGGCGCGACGCCGCGCGGCGCGGTCGCGCGCGATGATCCGGGCGTCGGTCGTCCCGGAGCCGTCGCCGAACGGACGCGATGCGCTACCCGCCGTCACTGACGTAGTCCTTGCGGCAGACGGACGGGAACGCGCAACTCCGGCACATCCGCGTCTCGTGCGGGTTCGGCGGGAAGTCGCCGCGCTCGATGCCGTCCACCACTTCGAGCAGCCGCATGCGGGCGCTCGCCAGCACGCTCCCGCCTTCCGTGCCCCGCCGGACGACCGGCACGAGCGCCCGCTTGGCCGACAAGGCGACGTAGGCCGCCTCGTCGACGGTCCACGGCGACTCGTCAGGCCCGTCGACAGGCCCAGGGCGTCCCGATCTCGTCGAGGAACGCGCCGCGAGCCGCTCCTGCGCGCACAGCGCATAGATGGGAACCTGCAGCGCACGCTTCGGGTCCGGCGGGGATCCGGACTTGTAGTCGATCACCCGCAGCCGCTTGCCCGCCAGCAGGTCGATCCGGTCCGCGACGCCTGTGAGCGACACCCGCCGGCCGCCGGGCGCGCCGAGCGAGAACTCCCCTTCCAGCCGGTACTCGATCCAGCGCTCCTGCACCTGGGTCGGCTGCGACGCCTCGAGCTCGAGCACCACGTCCACGACGCCCGTGGACACAGCCGACCCGAAGAGCCGGGTTCGCTCGAGCGCCGCGTCGCTCTCGGGCAGGCGCGCCAGCATCGGGGATACCACCTGCTCGAACAGCGCCCGCGCCTCATCCATGCGATCCACGGTAATCGTGCCGCCGCCGCGGGCCTCCCACGCCTCGAAGAAGCGCTGGAACACTTCGTGCACGAACCGTCCGTGGGCGCGCGGCGACCGTGCCGGTTCGTCTTCCGGCGGTTCCTCGAGCCGCAACACGTCGGCCGCGAAGAATCGAAACGGACAGTCCTGATAGCGCTCGAGCGCACTGAGCGAGTACGCCGCCCGACGATGGCCGCTGGTGCTGCCGATCGGGGCGCGCACGCGGGCGGACGCGGCACGGCGACGGGCCGCTGACGCTCGGGTGTGAGGCGCCAGATGCCCTGTTGCCACCGGCTCGAACGCCAGCGCCTCGTACTCGAAGATGCGGGGCCCCGCCACGGATCGCTCCACCGTGTCCAGGCCGGCTGCAGCGACCTCCTCCAGCAGTGGCGACGCCGCCACGAGCGCGTCATCCTCGAGCGTGAACGACGACACCACGAGCAGACGTGAGGGGAGGCGGAGCAGGTCCCTGAAGGCGGCCCGTACGCCGTCGAGCCGCTCCGCTTCCGACCGCCATCCCAAGTCGCGCAGCAGTGCCTGCGGGTAGAAGATGTTGCGCCGCGGCGACTCCGGCCACTCGCCCTCGACGAGCCCGGCGAGCTGCACGAGGTCGAAGTCGCCAAACCTGGCGCTCTCGGCATCGACCACGTGGACGCCGGCGTCGCCGGTGTAGGGCGTGAAGGTGTGCGCCTCGATCCAGCGCCTCACGACCGCCGCCACCGCGTCGAACTCGATCGGCGTCGAATCGAACCGCCCGTGAGCGTCGCGAAGCGTCGTGAGCGTATTCAGGACCGCCGCGCGGCCCCGCAGCAGCCGCGCCCGCAGCGGATCGTCGCGGCCCGGCAGCCGTTGGTGGCTCGTCAGAAACGTCAGG
Organism: Acidobacteria bacterium RIFCSPLOWO2_12_FULL_68_19; assembly: GCA_001767525.1. Lineage (GTDB taxonomy): Bacteria > Acidobacteriota > Vicinamibacteria > Vicinamibacterales > UBA2999 > MELF01. The sequence continues at coordinate 71,612 of MELF01000042.1, forward strand.
AGCCGATCGAGATGCTCGGCGGCCGGCGCCGGACGGCCGAGCGGCTGCAGTTCACCGGCGAGGCCACGAAGTCCGTGCGCGGCGCCGCGCGCGGCCTCCGAGGGACCGGGTGCTTCGTCCCACGCGGCGACGAGTCGTTCGAGCGCCTCGATTCCACCGATGTACCCGGCCTCGCTGAGCGCGCGATCGAGCGCGGCGAGACCGCGCGGCGTCAGCCGGGGATCGTCGTATGCGAAATGTGGCGATCGCAGCAGCGCGAGCGCCGGCCCGCGCGCGAAGTTGGCCGCCACGGCCGCGATCACGAGGTCGAGCGCCGCCGCAAACGGCTCCGCCGCGAGCGGCAGCGCGTCGAACATCTGCGACGGGATGCCGGCGGTCCGCAGCACCTCGCGGGCAACGTACACGTACGGCAGCGGCCGGCGCACGACCAGCGCCGTCCGATCGAGTCTCGGCCGCTCGCGCCGCACGACTCGTGCGAAGAGCGCGACCTCTTCCTCCCGGTCCCGTGCCGCGTGCGCCGGGCCGTCGCCGGGCGGCGCGAGCACCAACGGCGGCGCGGACGCGTCGGTCGGGTGGTGGCGAACTTCTTCGATCCCGGGCAGCATCTGAAGGATGCGCTCGTAGGTCGCTCCGGCGACCGTGGTCTCGGTGGCCACGACGTCGAGCCGCTCGAGGCCGGGAATGCGGGCCAGCAGATCCCAGTCCGCGGGATGAAGCCCGTGCGGATCCGACGCCCGGTCGCCGGTCGTCACCACGACGTGGCGCCAGGGCTGTGGTGCCGGCTCGGCCATCAGCTGCCGTCGCAGCAGGGGCTCGTCGATGCCGGACGACTCCCGCGTCAGGCGCTCGAACTCCCGGAACGCGGCGGCAAGAAAGCGCGTCTGCCGCGCCAGCCGCTCGGCGCCCCGATCTTCGGCGACCCCCGGTTCCAGCGTTCCGAGCGCTAGACGCTCGAACGTGTCGACCTGCTTGAGGTTGAGCTGAAGCGTGTCGTAGAAGTGGACGATCTCCGCGATCAGGCCGGGGCGCAGCCGGAACGGCGGCTCGGTGCCATTGCCGACGGTCGTACCGCACGCGAGGCCCATCAGCACTTCCCGCTCCGCCCCTCGGAGCAGCGGCGGATGGTGAGGGAGCCGCTCCCCGAGCCGTTCGCACAGCTCGTCTCGCGTGACGAAATCGGGAAGCACCACGATTCCGTCGCCGCCGAGCCGCCGTTCAATCGACATCGTCAGATAGGCTGCGGCGGCGCGAGTCGGCACCACCAACAGACGGTCCCGCACGTCGGACGGGGTTCCGCCACAGGCCAGCTCGGCGGCGACGCGGCGAAACGTTCGGAGATCGGGCACTCGCACGAGCCGGGTCGTGCGAGCCGTGATCACGGCAGGCGGGGCGGTTCGAGCAGCGTGCGCAGGTCCGCCTGCGCCCGCGACAGCAGGAGCAGCGCGCCGGCGGCCGCCGACGAGGCTTCCCAGGCGGCGCCGACGTCGCCGGCGCGGGCCGCCTGATAGCGCCCCGCGACCGCGTTCTCGGCGAATCGCCATGCGCCGAGGAGCAGATCGTGCACACCGCGAAGGTCGACCGGCGGCCGCACCCCCTCGAGCCGGTCGGCGCCGCCCCGGAGCCGCGCCTGCAGCGTCAGCAGCAGTTCCGGCGGCGGTCCATCGAGTCGGCGGATCGCCTCGAGCGCCGGCTGGGCTTTGACGAGCCGCAGGAGCTGTGCGCCGACGGTGCGCTGATAATCGTTGTAGAGCGCGCGCCGGATCATCCAGCGGTCGCGCAGCAGGCGCAGTTGGCGCGCCGCGTCCAGCTGCGTCCGTACCGAAAACTGCAACGCCTGCACGACGTCCGGACGCCCGCCGCCCAGGCGCGCGTCCTCGCGCGGAATCCGGTCGAGCACCCGCTGGACGTCGGTGATCCGCGCGCGCGCCGCGTGGCGGGTCGCCTCGGTCATCACACGCCGCGACAGCGCGGCGTACCTGGCGTCGATCGTCTGCTCCTTCCGGATCCTGGTTTCGATGCCGCGGCGCAGGGTGCGCGCCTCGGGGAGAGGGATGATCCGCGCCGCCTCGCCGAGCGCGAGCAGCGTCGCCTGGAGCACCGCCACGCGCTCGACCGGGCGATCCGTCAGCTCGGCCACGTGGAGCGCCTGGTCGATCTGTTCCCGTACCGACGGCATTGCGGCCAGCGGCGCCAGCGTCACATCCGGCGCGGACGCTACCAGGGCCAGCTCGAACGAGCTGACGCCGGCCGCCGCGCGCAGGCTCGCAATCGCTTCGTCGAGAACAGCCAGGATCTCCCGGACGTCGCGCTGCCGGTAGCCGTAGTGCTGTTGCGGCCAGTGTGCCAGCGTGGCGCGCGCCTGCTCCGCGATGGCGAGCGCCCGTGTCCGATCCTTCGTCTGCAGGATCGTGTTGAGCACCGACGCCACCTCGTCGCTCAACCGCTGGAAGTCTTCTTCTCCCCTCGTTCGCGCGTACCACTGGTAGCGCGTAGAGCTGGCGTGGGCGTCGGTGCGCGTCCAGTCGATGACGCGGGCCGGCAGCGTCGCGGCGTGGAGGCGCGGCTCATCGCCGCCGCCGAGCACCATCGAAAAGACGACGCGGTCCTCGCTGCGGGCGAACTCGCCGAAGCTGACAATGCTCGTGCCGTCCGAGAGATAGAGCCGGAAGAACGTCGCGTCCGTGGCACCCGCGGCGACAGCCGGCGCAGCGAGGCAGAGCACGGCGAGCAGACTCAATCTGGCCATCACGGACGTCTGAATCGGTGGCTCATTGTACTCTCGCATCACCACGACGAAACATGTTTCTACTTCGCGCATGTGGAAAAACTGTGGACGGCCGGTGCAAATCCTGTTGAGAACTCGCGCGCGAAAATATTTTTCCATCTCAAGCGCTCGACACCGGACGGATACCGCCGTGTGGACGCCGCCTTCGCGTCACGCTTCGCTTGATCCGCGCCGCACGATTCGTAAGATCGGAGACCGTAGCCGTCGCCGCGTCGTCGCGCCGCGGCGGTTCAAGCCTCTCGCTTCCAACATTGCGGTCGTGGACGTTCATCACTTCGAAGAAACCATCGGCGGGCGCGCGTACTTGATCGAGGTACGTGCCGTCAGCAACCGTTGGCGCGCGCAACTGCTCCGCGCGCCCGGCGTCCCCAGTGCCATGATGCCGTTCTACGGGCCCACGCCCGGCGAGGCCGCCCGTCAACTGACCACGTGGCTCGCCCTCGCCCATCGTCGACACACCTCACCTGGTAAAGAGACGACCTCCAAGGCAGTTTAGCCGGGACGGGTGACAGCCCAGGTCCCACCGTCCACGTCCCGGCGCGGGATCGATGCCGGACTTCAGCGGGCAGCCACGTGTTAGCATGGGGTGTTCGCCAGCCCACCGGAACGGGCCTGTAGCGCAGTTGGGAGCGCGCCTGAATGGCATTCAGGAGGTCACCGGTTCGATCCCGGTCAGGTCCACCACCATTCGCTCGTATTCCACAACTCGGCGGGACCATCGCGTCGGCCTGCCTGGCACTCGCCGTCGGTGCCTGTTCGGCTCGGAATGCCGGCGGGACCGGACCGCCGCTCGAGACCTTCCCCGTTGCCAGCCATTGTTACCTCGACACGTTCGATCCCGCCCAGTTTCCCTGGAAGGAGACCGACTGTCTCAACTTCGAAGAGGTGTTTCAGAAGTACAGCTACTTCGAAGTCCGGTCGGATCGAGGCGCGCAACCAGCCCGCGTGACCGTCAAGAGGTTCGTTCGGGGTAACCAGGTCGAAGCGCTCGACCTCGTGGCCATCCGTGACCGAGACAGATGGATCCTGCAGGCGGTGAAGGAGCAGGCGTCTCCGCCATAAGTCCCGTGTCGAGCCATAAGTAAGTGTTACCGAGCGGCGCATCGTCGCGCCATTAATGGTGTTACCGAAGGTGCAGGGGTTTTGAGAGGCGGGG
>MELF01000043.1 GCA_001767525.1 Acidobacteria bacterium RIFCSPLOWO2_12_FULL_68_19
GGCGGCGCGCGCGCCGTCGATCGACGGCGTGCTCGACGAGCCGGCCTGGCGCGACGCCGCCATGTTCGACGACTTCACGCAGCAGGAGCCGTCCGACGGTGCGCCCGCCACCGAGCGGACGGAAGTGCGCGTGCTCTACGACGGGGGGCACCTGTACCTCGGGGTGCACGCGTTCGACTCGAATCCGGACGGCATCATCGCCACCGAGATGCGCCGCGACTCCCCGCAGCTGCTCGAGGAAGACAACTTCCAGATCATCCTCGACACCTTCCGCGACTCCCGGTCCGGCTACATGTTCGTGACCAGCCCGCTCGGCGCGAAGCTCGAGCAGCAGGTGTTCGAAGAGGGGGGCGGCAACACCCGCGGCACCGCGTCGAACATCAACCGCGACTGGAACGGCGTGTGGGACGCCTCCGCGCAGCGGACCGAGGACGGCTGGGTGGCGGAGATCGCCATCCCGATGGTCACCGTGCGCTCGCCCGACGCCGACGTGCAGACGTGGGGCGTCAACTTCATGCGCAACATCCGGCGGAAGAACGAGCAGGTCTACTGGGCGCCGATTCCCAAGCCCTACTCGCTGACCCGCGTCAGCCTGGCGGGCACCGTGACGGGCATGTCGGAGGTAACGCGCGGCCTCGACCTGCGGCTCAAGCCGTTTGTCATCGCGGGCGGCCGCCGCGACCGGCTCGGCCGGTCGGTGTCGGCCTCCACCCTGCGCGACATCGGCCTGGACGCGAAGTACGGGCTGACCTCCGAGCTGGCGCTCGACGTGACCGTCAACACCGACTTCGCGCAGGCGGAGGTGGACGAGCAGCAGGTCAATCTCACCCGGTTCCCCCTCTTCTTCCCGGAGAAGCGCGACTTCTTCCTGGAGAACTCGGGGCAGTTCACCGTCGGCACCCAGGGGAACCGCCGGATGGTCGATCTCTTCTTCAGCCGGCGCATCGGCTTGTCCGACACGGGCCAGCCGATCCCGCTCATGGGCGGCGCTCGCATGACCGGCAAGGTCGGCGACCACAACATCGCCGTCATGCAGCTCCAGACCGGCGACGCCTACGGCCGCCCCGGCGAGAACTTCGTGGTGGCGCGCTACAGCCACGACATCGGCCAGCGGTCGAAGATCGGGGGGCTCCTCGTCAACAAGGAGGCGGTCAACGACGCGCGGTTCAACCGCACGTTCGCCGCCGACGCGCTCCTGGCCCCGACGCCGAGCCTTCAGTTCCACTCGTTCCTGGCGCAGAGCGCCACGCCCGGCGTGGCCGACGAGCAGCAGGCGTTCCACACGCGCGCCTCCTTCCAGAACAGCCGCTGGAACCTGTACGGCGAGTTCACCGACATCGACGACCACTTCAACGCCGAGGCGGGATTCGTGCCGCGCAAAGGCATCAAGACGAGCACGCTCCACGTCGAGCGGACCCCGCGCCCGGGCGGCCTGATTCGCGTCATGGAGCCGATGATCACGATCGACTACACGACCGACCAGCAGAACCGCCTGATCACGCGCCGCATCCACCACATGGTCGGCACGCGCTTCCAGAACGGCGCCTACCTGAACATCATGCTGAACCGGTGGCTGGAGGTGCTCGACGTGCCGTTCGCGATCTCCCGCGGCGTCGCCATTCCCGTCGGCGCATACCGCTTCTACGACTTCAACGTCGTCTTCAACAGCAACCCGTCGCGGCGGTTCTACGAGCGCTTCCGGTACTCGCCGGGCACCTTCTACGGCGGCACGCGCCACGAGGTGGAGAGCCTGGTGGGGTGGCGGGCGACGAGCCGCGCCTCGACCGAGATCAGCTGGCAGCGCAACGACGTCGACCTGCCGTGGGGCGCCTTCGTCCTCAACCTCGGCATCATGCGGGTGGACTACACGCTGTCGCCGCGGATGACCGTGCGCTCGCTGTCGCAGTACAACTCGTCGACGCGCCAGTTCAGCACCAGCATCCGCTACAACTTCATCTACAAACCGGGCAGCGACCTCTACGTCGTCTACGACGGGCTGCAGGGGAGCCTGCCCGGCCGGCCCGATCTGCGCAACCAGCAGCTCGTCGTCAAGCTGACCTACCTGCTGTCGCGCTGACGACTGACCTACGGCTGAGGTATAATCCGCCCCCTCCCGTTGAGGTTGTTCGGGGCGCCCATGAAGCCGCTGCATGCGGTCCTCGGCTCGTTCGCGTGCCTGGCGCTGTCGCTTGGCATTCCCTCCCGTGCCGCCGCCCAGACCGAGACGGGGCTCTCGCCGCGTCAGCTGCTGATCCGACTGACGAGCGCCGCCGGCACCGGGACCGGCGTCTCGAACATCGGCGAGGTCATCGCCGACCTCGTCGGCCTCGAAGTCTCGACCGCGCCGCTTGGCTCCTCGGCGGGCGGGTTCACCTTCACCTTCGACCCGGTGACACGCGCCTTCAGCCGCGCCGCGCCGTCGTTCGGCCCGATGTTCGGCGAGCGGGCGATCACGGTCGGCGAGGGAGGCGCGAACTTCGGGATCAACTTCCTCCGGCGGACCTACGACACGCTGGACGGCGTCGACATCCGCGACGGCTCGCTCGAGACGGTCGTGCTGTCGGCCGGCGGGGCGCCGCTCTACGGCGGCACGGTGGCGCTCGACGTGACGACCGACACGGTCGTCTTCTTCGGCAACGTGGCGCTGAACGACCGGTTCGACGCGGGCGTCGCGCTGCCGTACGTCCGGCTGCGGATGGACGGCCGGCATTCGATCGCCGACGAGGTGGCCGTCGGCTCTGCGACCGCATCCGGGCTCGGCGACGTGGCGCTCCGCGCCAAGCTGCGCGTGTACGCCCGCGGGCAAGGGGGCATTGCGATCGGCCTCGACGCGCGGCTCCCGACCGGCGACAAGGAAGCGCTGCTCGGCGCCGGCGTGACGCGGACGCTCGTGAGCGGCATCTGGTCGGGGGCCATCGGTTCGCTCGCGCCGCATGCCTCGGTCGGCTTCGAGTACTGGAGCGACCCGTTTCAGATCTTCGACCCGCTCCAGCGCTCGGCCGTCGAAGCGGGCCGCCACGGAGTCGTCTACGCGGGCGGCGTGGAATGGGCGGCGACCGATCGCCTGACCGTGAATGGTGAGCTCACCGGACGCACCGTCCTGGACGGCGGACGGCTCTCGTACCGCTCGCTCCCGTTCCGCGGCAATCCCTTCGGCATTACGGAGGCGTCGGTGGCGTCGGTCGACCCGCGCGGCCTGCGGCAGGTGGCCGCCGCCACCGGCATCAAGTGGAATCCCGCGGGAACGCTGCTCCTCACCGCGAACGTGCTGATTCGGCTGGACGAGGCGGGGCTGCGCGACGAGCTCACGCCGATCATCGGCTTCGACTGGGGGTTCTGATGACGGCCGCACGGGCGATCGGCGGGCTCTGTCTGGTATGCCTGATGGTGGCGCCGGTGCCGGCCTTCGCGCAGCTCGACGAGCCCTCCTGGGGCATTACCGTCGGTTTCGCGCCGCTCTGGCGCGTGCCGAACGGGCTGGCCGACGCGCTCGACGCGGACGAGCTCGACCTGGAGGGACGCGAGTTTCGAGTCGGCCTGGTGCGCGGCACGACGTTCGGCGGCGAATGGGGCATCACGCTGGTGCACAAGCGCCTCTCGGAGGACTCGCGCGTGACGCTCCGCCAGTCGAACGACGTCATCTCGGTCGTCACCGACGATGCGGAGCTGCTCGGGGTCGAGGTGCACCGGTTCTTCGCGTTCGCCCGGGCGGGGCGCGCGCAGATCGGCGTGAACCTCGGCGGCGGCCTCGCCCAGCTGCGCGGCTTCGTCACCGGATCGGTCGATCCGGGCGACGGAACCTCGATCCGGGCGCCGATCGGATTCTCGGAGCTCTTCACGCTGACGGGGCGCGAGGTGAACGTCTTTCCGCTGGTCCGCGCCGAACTCGCCGTCGCCGCGATGATCGGCGATCGCACGAAGGTTCGCGTCGGCAGCGGCTTCAACATGCCGGGCGTGCAGGTGGTGAGCGTGTCGCTCTCCGTGCTGCTGGGACGCTATTGACGATGCGCGATTGGACGGGCGTAGGTCGGCTGCTCGCCGCCGCGGGTATGGTCGCGGCGGCGGCCGCGACGCTGGGCGGGGCGGCATGCAGCCAGGGGTCGCTGCCGGGATCGCCGACGCCGATTCTGGTGGGCGGCGGCGGTGGGCGGTACGGCGGCACGCTCTCGTACCGGCGCATCGGCGGCGGCTTTTCGATTGACGAGTCGGCGCAGTCGCTCAGCATGTCCCTCGTGTTGTCGGCGGCCGATCAGTTCGCCGCGCAGTTCGAAACCTCGGGCGGCAGCCGCGGGAGCCTGCAGGGCACGATCGACGGCGCGCTGAACGCCGGGACGTTCACCGCGACCATGCTGGTGTCCACGCCGGCGGAAACGCCCGGCGCGGCGGGCGGCCTCGGGGGCAGCGTGTTCGGCCCGCGGGCCCTCGTCACGTGCGAGGGACGGGGAGAGGCGACCGGGCGATTCTCGGGCATCGCCGTGACCTGGACCATCGACAGCATCCGCTACGACAATTGCATCGGGCTGGTGGCGAGCTCCGAGGCGCAGGCGACGGCAATCAGTCCGATCCCGCAGGCGGGGGCCCGCGCCACCGTGGTGCTCACGATTCTGCCGGGCACGACGGTGTCCCGCGGCCGCTGCGAGAACGGGACCGACGGATTCCCGTTCACGGTCGAGATCGCGGAAACGAGCGGCGTCGGTCTCACGCTCGACGACACGATCGTGGTGGAGGAGCGGCGCGCCGGCCAGGTGGTCAGCACGCGGCATCTCGATAATCCGCTGACGACCCTGCGGGCCGGGGAGAAGCGGCGTCACTCGGCGTGCGGCCCGCGGCCGGGTACCTATCAGGCGTTCTTCAGCGGCCGCGACGCCAACGGCAACACCATCCGCTTCGCCTCGCCGATCGTCACGTTCGCGCCCTAGGCTTCCAGGCACGGGGCATCCGGCTCGAGCCGGACCACGATCGCGACGCGCCAGCGCTAATCGACGCGGCCCGTATTCTCGATCACCCAGAGGTCGCCGCGCTTGCGGAGCGTGAAGACGTCGCGCTGCGCCGCCGAGACGGCGCGCTGACCCGTGCGCGGCGTGCAGACGTACGTGCTGCGGACGTTCACCTGCGCCGTCGTCGGCTCGGCGGGATCGATCAGGAACCGCATGTCGTCGAACTGCACGTCGTAGGCGCGGCAATTGTCGAACGAGCGCTGGAGCGCCTGCCGCGCCTCGCGCTGGAGCGCAGGGTAGATCTGCAGCACGGCGTTGATGTCGCGGTCGCGGTAGGCCGCCTGAAAGCGGCCGAGCGCCGCGACGAGGCCCGGACGCTCCTTTTCGAGCGGATTCGGCGTGGCTGCCGCGGGCGACGGCGCTGTGGGAGCCGCCGCTCCCGCCGGCGCGGGCGTCGCGGCCGGCTGGCTGCGACGCCCCAGCGCATCGGTGGCCGCCTGCTGGAACGCGTCGCGCGCAAGGAGCGCCTGCAGGCCGCCGTCGACGTGGGCCGAACGCTCACGCGCCGCTTCGGCCCGCTCCTTGGCGTCGAGCGCGATCCGCCAGGTGTCGCCCGCCAGTTCCGGCGCATTCCGCGCGACGGCCGTCTTTTCAGCCGAGCTCATTGCATCGAAGGCGGCGGCGGCCACCCGCGTGGCGACCTCGCCGATGCGCGTGTCGCTCCCGGCGGCCGCGTTCCGTGCCAGCAAGTCGAGCGCGCCCGGCAGATCGCCGCCCGTGTACATCGTCCGCACGCGCGCGAGCAGATCCTGGATTGCGGTATCGACCGGCGGCGCGTCGGAAGGGGCCGGCGTGGGTGCGGGCGCGAGTGCCGCGCGGCCCACCGGCGGCGCCGGGGCGACCGGTCGGTCCGTCACTGCGGGCGTCGGGGCACGGGCAGGAGGCGTTGACGGCGGCTCCGCGGCGCCGCGCGTGGACGGTAGCGCCGTGGCGATGGACGGCGGCGCGGCTGGTACCGGCGACTCGACTGCCGCCGTCGGCTGTGCGCCTGGCTCGACAGGCTGGGTGCCGGCGCTGTCGCGCAGCAACCAGGGGACCGCCGCGAGCGCCGCCGCGCCAAGAGCTCCCGCGGCGATCCAGACCGGCACCCGCGAACGAGGCCGCGGCCGCTCCGGCCGAGCGACCTCTCCCCGCCTCAACTGCTGCACGCGCGCGAGCATCTCGCGCGCGGTGACGTTGGTCGGGTCAACGGCCATCGCGTCGCGGATCAGCAGGAGCGCCGCCGCCGTTTCGCCCTTCTCCAGGCGCGCGTTCGCCTCGGAGAGGTAGTGGCGGACGGACAGTTCCCGGTCCTCGCGCGGCTGCTCCAGAAGGCCGAACGCGTCGCGCTGCGATCCCTCGGCCGAAGCCGAGCGCGCCTGGCTCTCCGGGGTCCGCGCTGGTCCGGGCCGCACGACGACCGTCTGCAGGCCGGCTTCCGTGTTCATCTGCCGCCGGATGTCGACGATGGCGGCGCGCATCTCGGCGAGGTCGGCGAACCGGTGCTCCGGCGCCTTCTGCAGCGCGCGCACCACGATCCGTTCGATGCCGGGCGGGAGGTCCTTGTAGAGCTCCCCGAGCGACGGCGGATCCTCGTGCGGCAGGCGATGGAGGAGGCCGTCCTCGAGACCGCCTCTGAACGCCTGCTGGTAGCAGAGCAGCTCGTACGCGACGGCGCCGACCGCGAAGATGTCGCTGCGGTGATCGATTGGGCGGCCGAGCATCTGCTCCGGCGACATGTAGTTCAGCGTGCCGATGAGCGCCCCGTCGCGCGTCATCCCCGAGCCGGCGGTCCGCGCGATCCCGAAGTCCAGGATCCGGATCACCCCTTCGCGATCGACCATCAGATTGGCGGGCTTGACGTCGCGGTGCACGATGCCGGCGCGGTGAGCAAAATGCAGCCCTGCGCAGATCTGCTCGAGGTACGAGAGCTTGTCGGCGAGCGTGACCGGCCGCCGATGGGCGATGACGTCGGCGAGCGATTCGCCTTCGACGAACTCCATCACGATGTACGGCTGGTACTCGTGATGCCCGGTGGCGTGAATGGTGATGATGTTCGGATGCCGGAGTGTGGCGGCCGCCTGCGCTTCGCGGAGGAAGCGCGCGAGCAGCTCCCGATCCTGGACCTGCTCGCGCAGCATCTTGATCGCCACCGGACGGTTCAGCGCCACGTCGCGGCCGAGGTACACGGTCCCCATGCCGCCCGACCCGAGCTGGCGGATGACCTCGAAGTCGCCGATGTGCGAGGGAAGCGCCGCCATGCGAGGCCGCCGATCGCGCGGATTATACCGCCGCGCTCGCCTTCGACGCGGAACTCACGGCTGCCGACCCGCGCGCCGTTGATCAGCCCATCGAACCGGCCACGGCAATGCACCTCGGGCACCCCAGGCACCTCGGGCGCATTACGCTCGCTCGAGAACCTGTACGCGCTTCCCGAGGACGTAGGCAAGCGTCGCCGCGGCGAGCACGCCGCCGGTCACCGCGAACTCCCGCGCCGTGGCGGTCGAGAGAATCCAGAGCACCAGCGCGGCGCCCGCTGCCGGCGCCAGCCAGATGCCGGGGAAGGTGAACGGCTCGGCCGCCATGCGGACGTCGCGCCGCCGCAGTTCGAGCGCCGCGGCGCAGCAGAGCAGGTACAGCAGCAGCGTCCCGACGTTGGAGACGATGGCGAGCGCCTGGAACGTGTTCGTGCTCGCCAGCGCGACGACGAGCGTGGCGTGCGTCCAGATGGCCGTGCCGGGGGTGCGGCGGACTGGATGAATCCGCGCGAAGATCCGCGGGAGGAGCCCGTCGCGGGCGAAGGCGTACAGGCTGCGCGGCGTGCTCAGCATGTCGCCGCACAGGTAGCCGAACATGGAGGCGACGGCGCCGAGCAGCATGAGCACGACGCCGGCCCGGCCGAGGAAGCGCCCCGCCGCCTCGGCGAGCGGCGCCTCCGTCTGCTGCGCGAGCAGCGGCCCCGAGGCGGCCTGCGCCACCAGCTGAATGGCCACGTAGAGCGACGTGGCGAGCGTCAGCCCCAGGAAGACGGCGCGCGGCACCGTGCGCGCCGGGTCCTTGATCTCCCCGCTCGGCGCCACGGCCATCTCGACGCCCGTGTAGGCGAAGATGAGCAGCAGGACGCTGCGCCCGAGCGCCTCCCGGTCGGGAAGGCCCGGCCAGACGAGCGCCGGGCGATCGAGCAGGAGCACGCCCGCCGCCACGAAGACGACGAGCGGCGCCAGCTTGGCGACGGTGACCGTCTCGACCAGGCGCGTGCCGACCCGGACGCCGCGCGCGTTCAGCAGCGCCAGCACGGCCACGATGCCGCCCAGAACGGCAAGCCGGGTCGCGCCGCCGGCGACGATCGGCGCCAGCGTGCCGATCTGATCGAGGAGCGCCGTGGCCACGCCCGACACCGCCGCCAGCCCGGTGAGCCACTGCAGCACCCCCGCCAGCAGCGCGGCGTAGGCGCCGAACGCCACTTCCACGTACGCGTAGATGCCCCCGGTGAGCGCCACCCGGCTGCCGGCCATCGCCAGGGCAACCGCGATCAATCCGATGATGGCGGCGCACAGCAGGAACGCCAGCGGCGCGGCGTCGCCGACGCCCTGCGCCACGAGCGCCGGGAGCACGAAGATGCCCGCGCCGATCGTCGCGTTGAGGATCGCCGCGGTGAGCTGGCGCACCCCCAGCGCGCGGACGAGCGCCGCTTCGGTGGCGACGTGGGGAGGGAGGATCGCCGGCACGGCCGGTCGAATGGACTATCGAGGGCCGCCCGCCGGCGCGCCTGGCGCGCCGGCGGATGGGCCCTGCTCGTCAACGGCTAGGTGGTCTTCAGATGCTTGTTGAAGTGATCGATCGTGCGCCGCCACGCCAGCGCCGCCGCTTCCTTGTTGAAGCGCGGCGTCGTGTCGTTGTGGAAGCCGTGCATCGTCCCCGGGTACTTGTACAGCTCGTACGGAATCCGGTTCGCCTTGAGCGCGACTTCGTACGCCGGGTAGCCGGCATTGATGCGTTCGTCGTCTTCGGCGAGGTTGATGAGCAGCGGCGCCTTGATCTTCGGCACGTCCTCGGCCCGCGGCGCGCCGCCGTAGAACGGCACCGCCGCCTGCAGGTCGGCGCCGAGCTCCACCGCCAGGTTGTTGACGACGCTCCCGCCGAAGCAGAAGCCGGTGGCGCCGAGGCGGCCGGTGCAGTCGGGGCGGCTCTTGACGTAGCGCGCCGTCGCCAGGAAGTCCGCCATCATCTTCGGCTGCTCCAGCGTGCGCTGCATGTCGACGCCCTTCTCGTCGGTGCCGGGATAGCCGCCGAGGGAGGTGAGCACGTCGGGGCCGATTGCCATGAAGCCGGCGACGGCGGCGCGGCGCACCACGTCTTCGATGTGCGGGTTGAGCCCGCGGTTCTCGTGGATGACGATGATGGCGGGAAGCGTCCCGGCCGAGTTCGCCGGCCGCGCCAGCAGCGCGCGGATCATGCCGTAGCCCTGGGGCGACTTCACCTCGACCCGCTCGGTCCGGATCCGCGGATCGCCGGGCGCGACCTGCTGCGCCTCGGCGTAGCGCGGGCCGAGCGCCTCGAGGATTGCCGCGGCCGTGACGCCGCCGGCGGTGTACCTGGCGGCGCCGTCCAGGAAGGATCGGCGATCGATCAGGCCGTGGACGTAGCGGTCGAACAGCTTCCAGACTTCAGGATGCAAGGTCTTGACGTTCACGTGAACTTCGCTCATGCGCGTGCCCTCCAGGAGGTCCGTGCCGGATACTGCGAGGATGAGGACCCGTCTGGCGGGCGAGCATACCACGGGCGGGTCGTGGCCGCCCCTCGACGTCATGTATCCTCGTGACGGGTGCACGACCTGATCGTCTTCGTGACGGCCCTCGTCGCCGGCGGCATCAACTCGGTCGCCGCCGGAGGCAGCCTCCTCACCTTTCCGACGCTCATCTGGCTCGGCGTCCCCTCCATCAACGCCAACGCCACCAACACGGTCGCCATCTGGCCCGGCACGCTCGGCAGCACCTGGGCCTATCGCCGCGATCTACGCGGCACCGACCCGCGGGTGTACGCGCTCATCGTGCCGAGCGCGGCCGGCTCGGTCGTTGGCGCCGTGCTCCTGTACCGCACGCCCACGGACCTCTTCGACGGTCTCGTGCCGGCGCTCATCGCCTTCGCGACAGTCCTGTTCATGCTGCAGGATCGGATCCGCCGGCGCCTGCGCGTCGCTCCCGCCGACGTGCTCCGCTCGCACTGGTTCGCGTGGGCGATGCTGCTGCAACTGCTCGTGGGCGTCTATGGCGGCTACTACGGCGCCGCGATGGGGATCCCGATGCTGGCGGCGCTCAGCCTGATGGGGCACACCGACATCCACCAGATGAACGGCCTCAAGAACCTGCTCTCCACGTGCATCAACGTCGTTGCCGCGCTGTACTTCATCGGGGTCGGGCTCGTGGTCTGGCCCGACGCGATCGTCATGGCGGTCGGCACGGTGGCGGGCGGCGTCGGCGGCGCCGCCATGGCGCGGCGCATCGGGCGCGAGGCGGTGCGGCGCCTCGTCGTCATCATCGGGTTCGGCATGGCGATCTCGCTGCTGGCGCGGCTCTGACGGCGCGCGCGAGGCGGCCCTGGGAATCGACTAGGATCGTCCTGTGCCCCCCGAGCCGGCCGTCGCGGTGTCGCGGTTCATCGAGTTCACCCGGGCCGAGTGGGCGCGGCTGCGCGCCGCGACGCCGCTGCCGCTCTCGGAGGCGCAACTGGCCGGCCTCGTCGGCCTCAACGAGCGCATGTCGCTCGCCGAGGTCGCCGACGTCTACCTGCCGGTGTCGCGGCTGCTCAACCTGTTCGTCGCCGCCACGCAGGAGCTGCACGAGGCCACCGCCACGTTCCTCGGATCCACCGCGCCCCGGGTGCCGTTCGTGATCGGCCTTGCCGGCAGCGTGGCGGTCGGCAAGAGCACCATCTCGCGCATCCTGCAGGCGCTGCTCGGGCGCTGGCCTGGCCACCCGCACGTCGATCTGGTGACGACCGACGGCTTTCTCTGGCCGCGGCCGGTGCTGGAGGCGCGCGGGCTGATGGCGCGGAAGGGCTTTCCCGAGAGCTACGACGTACGGCGGCTGCTCCGGTTCCTGTCCGACCTGAAGTCGGGCGCCGCCGAGGTGTGCGCGCCCGTCTATTCCCACCTGACCTACGACATCGTCGAGGGGGAAGTCCAGGTGGTGCGCCAGCCCGACATCGTGGTCGTCGAAGGGCTCAACGTGCTGCAGACCGGCACGGGCCCGACCTTCGTCTCCGACTTCTTCGACTTCTCGGTCTACGTGGACGCGAGCGAGCCGGACATCGAGCAGTGGTACATCGAACGGTTCCTCGCGCTGCGCGAGACGGTCTTCCGCAACCCTTCGTCGTACTTCCACCGGTACGCCGATCTGGCGCCCGGCGAGGCGGTGGACACCGCGCGCACCCTGTGGCGGACGATCAACCTGCCCAACCTCCAGCAGAACGTGCTCCCGACGCGGGAGCGCGCCCACCTCATCCTCGAGAAGGCGAGAGATCACGCCGTCAGGCGCGTGCGGTTGCGGCGGCTGTAGCCACGCTGGCGCACGCGGGCAGCGCCGGCCCGAAACCCGGCCGCGGCCCTATCGGCTCTCCGCCGGCTCGAGGACGCCGGGTGGCCGTCACGGAACAGAGGACGAGCCCTCGTGTGCCGTTCTGCACTCCGCCAGCCACCGTGCCAGGTGCCGGAACGCCTCGCCCCGGTGCGACACGCGCGTCTTCTCCTCCTCGGTCGCTTCTCCCAGCGTCCGGCGATGGGGCGGGTAGTAGAAGATCGGGTCGTAGCCGAATCCGTGGGCGCCACGCGGTTTCTGCGCGATGACTCCCTCGACCGCGCCGGTCGTCTCGTACACGACGGCGCCATCCTTGACCAGGGCGAGGGCGCAGACGAAGCGGGCGGTGCGCGGCGCGGCCGGCCGCAGCGCGAGCCGCCGCTCGATCTCGGCGAACCGTTCCGGATACGAGGCATCCGGGCGCAGGAAACGCGCCGACCAGACGCCCGGCTCGCCATCGAGCGCGTCGACGACGAGGCCGGAGTCTTCCGCGACCGTGTAGAGCGGCCCGCACTGGAGCGCCGCCGCGGCGCGGGTGACGGCCCCGTCGTAGTAGAGCGCCTTGGCGCGGGCGTTCTCCTCGAAGGTGGCGCCCGTCTCTTCCGGCTCCGGCACCGGCGTGAAGTCGCGCAGCGACAGCAGGTCGACCGCGAGCGGCCCGAGCAGCCTCCGGATCTCTCGGAGCTTGCCGGGATTGGTCGTGGCCAGGAGCAGGCGCACCTACTTCTTGTCCAGGTACTGGCCGACGAAGCCGCGCTGCAGCGCGATGAGCTGGCGGATCCCCGTGTCGGCCAGATCGAGCAGGCGGTTGAGCGCTTCGCGTCCGAACGGCAGCGACTCGGCCGTCCCCTGGACCTCCACGTACATCCCGCCGCCGGTCTTGACGATGTTCATGTCGACGTCGGCCCGCGAGTCCTCGGAGTACGCCAGATCGAGCATCGGCTCGCCGTCGACGATGCCGACGCTGGTCGCCGCGACGTAGTCCTGCGCGGGCATGGTGCGGATGAGGTCCTGCTCGCGCATCTTCTGGAGCGCCAGCACGAGCGCCACGAAGGCGCCGCTGATGGCCGCCGTCCGGGTGCCGCCGTCGGCCTGAATCACGTCGCAGTCGAGCGTGATGGTCCGCTCGCCGAGGTCGTCGAGCCGCGTCACCGCGCGCAGCGATCGCCCGATCAGCCGCTGGATCTCCTGCGTACGGCCGCCGACCCGGCCCGCCGACGCCTCGCGCTGCGACCGGGTGGAGGTGGCGCGCGGGAGCATGCCGTACTCGGCCGTGACCCACCCTTTGCCGGTGTTGCGCCTGAAGGGCGGCACCCGGTCCTCGACGCTGGCCGTGCAGATGACCTTGGTCCGGCCGGCCTCCACCAGCACGGAGCCTTCGGCGTGCATCAGATAGTTGGGAGTCATCCGGGTGGGGCGAAGCTGTTCGGCGAGACGACCGTCGGCGCGCATCGACACACTCTAATGCAAAACGCCCAACGCCCATCGCCCAACTCCCAAGACGCCAAACGTCATGTGGGAGTTGGGAGTTGGGAGTTCGCCTACGGCTCCTGGCGTACGAGTGAAGGATCCGGATCGAGTGGACGCCGCAGGTCGACGTGCCCCGCCAGCGTATCGACCTCGCGGCCGTCGACGAGAATCTGCACACGCCGGATGGACGGAAGGTTCGCGGTGACCGCATGGACGAGCGCGTACACGGTCAGGAGCTCGGTGGACGACCCGCCGCCGTGCGCCGACGACACCTCGCCGCTCAGGTCGATGAACGCGTCGCCGCGATCGGTGATGTAGAACGCCCGGAGCGTCGTCCCCTGGGGAATGACCGAGACGTACGGCTCGGGCGCGCTCTGGAGCTGCGCCGTCAGGATTTCGCGTCCCTGCGGCACGACGCCGTCGGCGAGCGGCACCTCGCGGCGGACCCCCACGAGCGCCTGGCCGTCGGCGGACCCGAAGAACAGCGTGGCGGTGATGTGTCGGACGTCGGCCGACGGCGCGGTCGGGTCGGCGGATGACCCTGCATCCGCGGGCGGCCCTCCAGCCAGACGGTCGAGGCCGCGCGAGACGGCCCAGCCGGCGAGCGCCAGCAGCAGGACGACGGCGGCGGATTGGAGCAGCCGTCGCCTCGTCACGGCTGTCGCAGCGCCTCGAGGTGCGCACGAAACCGCAGCACCGCGCCGAAGATGCTCTGGGCCACGGCGTTCTGGAACTCCTCGGATCTGACGCGGCCTTCCTCGCCGGCGTTCGTGAGGTACGTCATCTCCACGAGCGCCGCGGGCATGTTGACGCCCGTCAGCACCCGCAGCAGCGCCTCCTGCAGGGGCCGCGAGCCCATCGTGACATGCGCTCGCAGCTCTTCCTCGAGCATTCCGGCGAGCACGGCGGAGGCGTCAACGTGCCGCGCCTGCGCCAGATCCCACCGGATCACGTCGATGGTGCGCCGCGCGCCGCCGAGCACCGGCAGCGAGACCGCGTCGGTGTCGGCCGCGCGCCGCGCCGCGTCCCCCTCCTGGTCGAGCCGCAGGTGGAACACCTCGGCGCCGGCGACCGAGGCCGCCGGCGCCGCGTTCAGATGCAGGCTGAGGAACAGGTCTGCCTTGCTGTTGTTGGCGGCGGCCGTCCGGTCGTCGAGGCCGACGGTCCGGTCGTCGTCTCGGGTCAGGACGACCCGGACGCCGAGCCGCGCTTCGATGAGCGCGCGGAGACGGCGCGCCACCTCGAGAGTGATCTGCTTCTCCTCCGTGCCTCCCGCGCCGCGGACGCCCCGGTCGTCGCCCCCGTGGCCCGGATCGATGACGATCGTCTGCAGCACCGGGCGCGGCGCGAACAGGAGCGGCGGAACCGCCGCGGATTCAGGCGCCGGAGCGGGCGGCGGCGCCGGCGGGGGCGCGTCGGCGACGGCGGCTGGCGTCACCTCCACCACCACCCGTGTCACGGCGCCGGCCTCCGAAGGCATCGCCCGCGCCGCCCCGGCGCTTCTGTCGAGCACGACGACCAGCGTCGTTGGTTGATCGCCCGGACGGATCTGGTCGATGAGCCCGGCTCCGTCCGCCGGCAATCCGAGGTCGAGCGCGTCGGCGTCCACGCGGAGGAGGAGGCGTCCCGCTTCGGTCGTCACGTTCACCGGCGCGGCCGGCGCGATTTCAACGGTCGCGCGCGTGGGCGGCCCGGCGGCGTCGATGCGGGCCGTCACACGCGGTACGCGGAGGTCGCCGACGATGAGCAGGCGCGAGGGGCGGCGCAGCTCGATGCGGGCGTCGTAGATCGGGCCGAGTACGCGGGGGAGCAGTTCGACCGGCACGAGCCAGCGGCGCCCCGCCCCCGATCGGACGGGCGCCGAGGGGAGCGCCACCACGCGCCCGGCGACCGACGCCATCGGCCGATCGACGGAGACCACCGCCGTGCGGCCGCGGTAGGTCAGCGTGAGCCCGCCCGCCAGCGTGTCCTCCCGCACGGCGACCTGGAAGAGCGCGGCCACCTCATCGAGCGCGATGAGCTCCTGGCCGCCGGCCATTGTCGTCTGAACGGGCCGCCGTCCCTCGCGAGAGACGAGCGTGAGCGGCGCGGGCGGGGGCGTCCCCTGCGCCTGCAGGAGCGAGGCAAGCAGGAGCAGGAGGACGGGAACTGACACGGAGGCCGTGCCTCGCACGGCCTCATGATCGCACGCTTCGACTTTGCTGCGCTCGCTCAGTGCGGGCGGTCTTCTTCGTCGCCGATGTCGCCGCCCTCGCGTGGCTCGGCGCCGGCGAACAGATCCTCGGTGACGCCGCCGATCGAGTCGAGGTCGCCGCCGCCCAGGGCGCCGCCCTGCGAGGACGCATCGCCTACGAGCGTCGTCAACGGTTGTTCGGACTTGCGTGCACCGCCCGTCCGCGCGCGTGACGCGGCTCTCGGTGCGGCACGCCGGCGGGGAGCCGTCTTACGGCCGGCCGCCCGGGTGCGCGTCTTGCGTGCGCTCTTCCGCGCGACCTTCCGCGCGACCTTCCGCGTGCGCGCGCCGCCCTTGCGCGCAGCCGCCCTCTTGCGGGTGCCGCCGCGCGTGCTCGTCTTTCGCGCGCCCGCGCGCTTCTTGACCTTCTTCACGCTACGTCGTGCCATACGCCTCCTTCCGCGAGCCCCCGGCTCGCAGTCGCGCTCTACGCCGGCAAGATCCCCGCCCGGCTCATGCGTTCGAGCGGGAGTTGCGCTAAGCTGTGGCGCAACTCTATCTCATTCCGGGAGGGGCATGGTGAGACGCACGCTGCTGTTCATGGCGATCGGGGTGCTGGTGGCAGTCGTCCCGGCCTCGGCGCATCATTCGTTTGCGGCCTACTACTTCGAGGACCAGTCGGTCACCCTCGAGGGGACCGTGCAGGAGTTCCATTTCCGCAGCCCTCACACCGTTCTGGTCTTCACGGCGCCCGATTCGAGCGGCCGGACGCAGACGTTTACGGCTGAATGGGGCAATCCGCGCCGGTTGAGCACCCAGGGGGTCACGGTCGAGACGCTCAAGCCGGGGGACGTGGTGGTGGTGACGGGAAGCCCGGGGCGCGCCAACTCGCAGTACAAGGTCCATTTGAAGGGGATCCGCCGTCCCTCGGACGGCTGGAGCTGGGTCGGCGGCCGCCGGTAGCGAGTGCTCCTGGGGCCCCGCCGCCCGGATTGTGCGCGGTGAGGGGAGTCGGCGATCGCCGAGGGTCTTCGTCTCGGGCGCCGGCCGCCTCGGCCGTCGTCTAGTCGCCGGATACCGTTGGAGGCGCCATCATGTGTAATCGCGTAGTGACACTCGCGGCGGTGTGTGCCGCGCTGCTCATCATGTTTCTCGTCGGGGCGCGCACGGCGCGCGTCGAGGCGCAGGAGGGGCAGGCTCCCGGGGCGGGGTTCGCGGCCATTCCCGGCCTGAAGGGCGGGCAGGACATCTTCGGCCCGTACGAGGCGGTCCCGAACTGGCCGAGGCCGATGTCGGAAAGCCTGCCTGGCCACGAGAACTGGACCTACTCGGTGTCGATGGACGTCTTCGCCGAGAGCCCGAACCGCGTGCTCATCGCCAGCAAGGGCGAGCTGCCGCTCATCGCGAAGCGGCCCCAGTCCACCTGGCTGCCGCAGCTCGGCCCGGGGCTGCAGTTTCCGGTGTTCCGGCTGCCGCTGCGGCAGGCGGGCGGCGCCATTCCGAACGGCGACGAGCTGGACCAGCCCGGCAACGGTCGTCCCGGCATCGACTGGCGCTGGGAGCATTCGATCCTCGTCGTGAACGCCGAAGGCAAGATCGTGGAGGACTGGACGCAGTGGGACAAGATGTGGGTGCGGCCGCACGACGTCGAGATCAGCCCCTACGATCCGCAGAAGCACGTCTGGATCGTCGACGCCGAAGGGCACGGCGTCTACAAGTTCACCAATGACGGCAAGAAGCTCCTGCTGACGCTCGGCACGCCGCGCGTGGCGGGCGACGACGACACGCACTTCCGGCGCCCGACGTTCCTCGCGTTCATGGACGCCAACACGATGTACCTGGCCGACGGCTACGACAACACGCGCGTCATCAAGTACGACATGAACGGGAAGAAGCTGCTCCAGTGGGGGCAGAAGGGGACGACGCCCAACGAGAAGCGGCCCGGCTACTGGAACAACGTGCACGGCATTGCCGTCGATCCGACGACGAGGCGGGTGTATGTGAACGACCGGGCCAACAGCCGCGTGCAGGTGTTCGACGAGAACGGCAAGTACCTGGACGAATGGAACTTCGGGCCGCGGCCGCCGATGGACATCCACAGTTTCGTCGTCACGAGCGACCGGAAGCTCTGGGCGGCCGACCAGGGGACGCACAAGATCCTGGGCTACGATCTGGCGGGACATTTCCTATACTCGTGGGGCAGTTGGGGCGAGTATCCCGGGGGCATGTGGGGCGTGCACGGGCTTGCCACCGACCAGGAAGGGAACTTCTACGTGGCCGAGGTGAACAACGGCCGCGTGCAGAAGTACCGGCCGCGGAAGGGGGCCAATCCCGCGTTCCTGGTGGGGAAGCCGTGGAAGGGCGTGTGGTAGCAAGCCGCACGCCGCGAGGCAGAGGTCGGCAATCGTCTGGAGGCATGTCGATGCGACGACATCTCGTGCTTGGAATGGTGGTGGCGGCGGGCGTGCTGGTGATGGCGGCCGGGGCGTACCGGCACGCGCAGGCGCAGCAGCAGCCGCAGCCGTCGGCGGCGAACATCGAGGTCGAGAAGCTCAAGGACAACCTGTTCGTGCTGCGGGGCGGCGGTGGGAACACCACCGTGTTCGTGCAGGCGAACGGCGTGACCGTCGTGGACACGAAGAACCCCGGGTGGGGTCAGCCGCTCATCACCAAGATCAAGGAGCTGACGAGCAAGCCGGTCACGACGATTGTCAACACGCATACCCACGGCGACCACGTGAGCGGCAACGTCGACTTCGCGCAGAACGTGGACGTCGTGACGCACGTGAACACCGCCGAGAACATGAAGGCGATGAGGCCGGTGACGAGCATTCCGACCCCGCCGGTGAACGTCTTCGCGCAGCACGGCGGGCACGGGCTGCCGAAGCGGACGTTCAAGGACACGATGACGCTCGGGAGCGGCGCCGACCGCCTCGATCTGCACTACTTCGGGCGCGGCCACACCAACGGCGACGCCTGGGTGGTGTTCCCGTCGCTGCGCGTCCTGACGGCGGGCGACATCTTCTCGGGGAAGAACCTGCCGCTGCTCGACTACAACAACGGCGGGAGCGGCGCGGAGATCGGCGACACGCTGATGAAGGCCTATACCACCGTCGGCAAGCAGGTCGATTCGATCGTCACCGGCCACAGCACGGTGATGACGCCGACCGATCTGCGGGAGTACGCCGAGTTCAACCGCGACTTCCTGAACGGGGTGCGCGAGGCGAAGAAGGCGGGCAGGAGCGTCGACGAGATCGTCAAGACGTGGAAGACGCCGGCGAAGTACAAGGGCTATGCGGACCCGCAGCCGATGAGGCTGCAGGCGAACGTCGAGAACATCTACAAGGAAGTGCGGTAGGGGGCGCGCGGCGTCCGGTCGTCCCGGCCCGAGCGAGGCCGGCGTCAGCGGGACCGGGACGTCATCGGGTACAATCGAGGGGTGCCGGTGGGAACTGAGCCGCCGGCGCCCTTTCTCTGTTCGTGGGGGCGATTCTGGCTTCGACGGGGGCACAGAAGCGCGGGATGCATGCCGAGCTCCATTGACTCGTTAATCCGATGGGACATCCGATAACTGCGGATACTCAGTACGCACTCGCTGCTTAATTAAGCAGTGACGTCTGCCCCGGCCTGGCCTGGTGGC
The DNA here is from genome assembly GCA_001767525.1 of Acidobacteria bacterium RIFCSPLOWO2_12_FULL_68_19. Classification (GTDB taxonomy): domain Bacteria; phylum Acidobacteriota; class Vicinamibacteria; order Vicinamibacterales; family UBA2999; genus MELF01. The sequence continues at coordinate 18,835 of MELF01000043.1, forward strand.
TGGGGGTCAGACGCCATCACACAGGCTGGCGATCGGGGGGCGGCTCGGCCTCCGGTCGTGAGATGGTTCCGGGTCTGGTGTCCGGCGGTTTTGGCCGCTTCCTCACGCCGGGCACGAGAAATCAGAAGCGGACACGCATGTAGAGTCCTGCGGGGACGTGCTTTCGGACGCGGGTTCGACTCCCGCCGCCTCCACCATCTAACCTGTTCTACCGAGATGGTTTTGCGATCTCGGTAGATCCCGTTGCCAGCATGTTGCCAAGCCCCGCTACCGCTGGCGGTAGGGCTACGCCCGTTCTCGACGCATCAAGCAGCCGGATGGCTCCTTCAACCGCCGCTGGGCTCAAGTGCATGTATCGCTGCGTCGTCTTGAGGTCCTGATGCCCTGCGAGTTCCTGAATCGCCCTGGCTGGTGCGCCTCGCATCGCCAAATGGGAACAGAACGTGTGCCGAAGGATGTGAACACCCGGCCGGACGCCGGCTCTGCGCGCGGCGCTGCCGATCCTGTCCTGCACGATCTTCATCGTCAGCGCCTCGCCGTTCGACTGAACCAGCACTCTGCTTCCTTGTAAGTGTCGACGCGCCTTCAGCGCCGCCGCGAGGCGCTCAGTCATTGGCACGTGTCGCAGTCGTCCTCCCTTCGTTGCCGTCAGCTGTCCCTTCCACTCTGAGTGCTGAACGGTGAGCTGACGTTTGTGCAGGTCGACGTCCGACCATTCGAGCGCCATCATCTCGCCCAGCCGCAGCCCCTGCGCGCGCCGCTCGGAAAGTAGACCAATACGCCGCTCGGAAAGTAGACCACCTGCGAGGGCGTTCATTCTACGTGGTTCTGACCTGACGACCGGACATCTGACCCCCTCCTTCAGGGTCTTTCCAGACAGCGTGAGCCGGCCTGGGCCGGCGAGCGCCCATAGAGGACTGCGCCGCTGCACGCGTCGAGATGGCCATGGCTGGTCGACGGATCATGACGGCTCCTCGCGGGTGCGGCGCTTGCGCATGCGATAGCTCTTGCCTTTGGTGGTGATTACGGTCGCGTGATGCGCCAAGCGATCCAGCAGCGCGGTGGTCAGCTTCTCGTCGCCGGCAAAGACGGTGACCCATTCGGCGAAGGCCAGATTCGTGGTGACGACGGTGGCGCGCCGCTCGTAGCGGTCGGTGAGCAGATTGAAGAGCAGCTCGCCGCCGGGCCGGTCGAAGGGCACGAAGCCCAGCTCGTCCACGATGAGCACATCGACGCGCCGGAGCCGCAGCTGCAGGCGCGTGAGCTCGCGGGTATCGCGGGCTTCCAACAACTGCCGCACGAGGTCGGCGGCGCGGGTGAAGAGCACGCGGTGTTTCTGCTTCGTGGCTTCGACACCCAGCGCGATCGCCAGGTGCGTCTTGCCGGTCCCGATCGGGCCGGCGAAGATCAGATTCTCCGGCGCGGTGACCCACTCGCCGCGCGCGAGGGTGTGGATCTGGGTCGCGCTGACGCCCTCGGCGGCGGCAAAGTCAAAGGTGTCAAGGGTCTTGATCTCGGGAAAGCGCGCCTCCCGGAGCCGCTGCCGGATCACCGACTCGTGGCGCGAGGCCTGTTCGGCACTGAGGACCTCATGCAAATAGTCTTCGTGCGGCCAGTGGGTGTCGCGCGCTTGCCGGGCGAGGCGCTCAAACGTGCGCGCGATGCCCGGCAGCTTGAGCGCGCGCGTCTGGGTGACGATGAGATCGCGCGTGAGGGCCGCGCTCATACCGCCACCTCGACGAGCCAGGCGTCGTAGTCAGCCGCACAGCCGCTCCCCACCTCGATGGCGCGGAGGGGCGCAGGCACCGCGTCCGACTCGAGGCGATCGATCGCCATCCGCGCTGGCGTGAGCGCGAGCAGCAGGGGCGTCCCCATCGCGAGCGCAGCGGTCAGCGCGGGGACGACGACCGCGGCGCCCTGGGTGTCGAGCTGGCCGAGGACTTTGGCGAAGAGGCGCGCGGCATCGCGCGGCCCGTGCGCCCCGTGGAGCTGATCCCAGATCGCCGGAAACGGCGCACCCAGATCTCGCAGGAGATCCGGCAGCACCTGGCGCACCGCCTGCGGCTTGCGCGCGAGCTCCGCCAAGTAGTGCCGGTAGTCAATCGACCGCTCGCCAAACCGTTTCCGCGGATGCCGGATCAGCGTCCCGTCCTGGCCGACGATCGTCACGGTCGTGGCGCCGACGCGCACGACGAGGTCGAGCCCCGCCCAGCGACTCCACACCGAGTACACCGCGCCCTGGAGCCGCACTAGCGCGCGCGGTGTCACCGTGGCGAACGTCGTGGCCTCGGGCGCAAAGGGCAGCGGGACGAGCCGGAAGAGGCGCTGCTCCTCGGCAAAGCGCGCGCCGCTGGTCTGCCCGGCCGCATCCCGGGTGGTCTCGAGGCGCGCATCCATCCGCGCCAGCAGCGCCTCGTTGATGACCGCGAGCGTCGCGCCCACCGGAATCGGGACGAGTGCCTGCTGCCGGACGGCCTTGCCGCGGGCCTCGACGCCGCCCTTATCGTGGCCCTCGCCGGGCCGACAGAAACACGCCTCCAGCAGGTAGTGCGAGGCCAACGCCGCGAACCGCGGCGTCAACGCCCGCGCGCCGCCGACCAGGATCCGCACGACGGCCGCCCGCAAATTGTCGTACGCCACGCGCGCCGGCACGCCGTCGAAGTGCGCAAACGCCCGGACGTGCCCGTCGAGAAAGCTGATTTGATCTTGCCGGTCGTAGATCCATGCGAAGTCGCGGCCCGAGTACATCAGCCGCATCAGGAAGAGCCACGCCTTGCGGCGGGTCCCATCGACGTCGACCAGCACCTCGAAGAAGTCGACCTCGGCCAGATCGCCCGGCCGATACGTCAACGGGACGAAGACCTCGCGCCGTTGCCGCTTCCACTCCGCGACGGCGTCCTTGACCAGCGTGACACCGACGTGGAGCCCCTCGGCCGTGAGCAGCGTGTGCAGCCGCGTGGCCGTCAGCCGCTGCTTGCCGCCCGTCCAGCGCACGGACTCGGCCAGCACCGCCTGCACCCGCGGCGCGACCGCATCCCACACCGGCCGCGGCCGCACGGCCCCCTCCGCTTTTCGCGCCGGGGCCGCCTCGTCCAGGTACTTCCGGACCGTGACCCGCGCCAACCCAAGCTCCCGAGCCACCGCCCGCTGCGATCGGCCCTCCACCAGCACTTTGTGCCGGACCACATGCACTTGATCCATCCTGAGCATCCTCCCAGCGGACGCCGGATCCCCCGATCCGGCAAGCCCGCCATCAGGCCCTCAGGTGGTCTACTTTCCGAGCGGCGATTGGTCTACTTTCTGAGCGGCGCGCCCAGCCCCGCATCTCCGCCGAGCAACACTAGCGCGTAGGTGTTCATATCGACGCGTGCAGCGGCCTGTACCAACTTCTCGTAGTCGTCGAAGTCGTGGAACGCCATCGACTTCTTCGGAATCGGGAAGAGTCGAATCGCACAGGGCACCCGTTCGATGACGTCCCATTCGACGGCCTTCTTGAGCAGCACGCCGAGCACCGTCAACACGTTGTTCGTTGTCTTCGCGGACTTCGCCTTCAGCGCGAGCTTGAGCTGCTGCACTGATTCGTTGGTGATCGCGTCGAGCCTTTTCTTGCCAAGCATCGGAACCAGATGCCGATTCAGAATTGTCTCCTTCGCAGCAATCCCGCTCGGCTTCTGACGATTCGCGCGTGCGTGGCCGTCGAGGAATTTCGGCGCGAACTCTTCAAGCGTGGGCACCTCCTTCGTGGATTTCGGGAGCCCGTTCACGAGCACGTGTCGTTCTCGGTCCTGCCCCCATCGTTGCGCTGCCGACTTGGATGCCGTCCTGAACACTCTTCGTTCACGAACCGGCATCCCGTCCGGCAGCACGAGGCGGATGTCGACTTGCCACCCGCCGCGCCTATACGGTCTGACTACCACGGCCATCGGTCACCTTTCCGATGGCGAGGACTTCTGGCCGAGCCAGTCTACCAGCGCGCGCTCCTGGAAAAGGACCCGGCGGCCCAGCCGGACCACGCCAGGAATTTGCCTGCGCTCCACCATTGCGTAAACGGCCTTCCTGGTCGTGCGGAGCAGGTCGGCGACCTCGCTGCTTGTGAGGAAGGTGGGGAGGACGGACGGCCGGGGTGTCGAGGTAAGCGTTCCAGTCTTCCTCATTCGCCCTCCCGAACCATGGGCACCACAATGTCGGTGACCATCGTCTTGAACATCGGCAGCGTCACGGTGTCGGACACCACGACCTCGCCTTCAGCGGCCGACTTCGTTGTGTAAAGTGCGATGCCGGGGACGTCGTAAACGCGCTCGATCGCGGCGTGACCGTTCCGCGCTCGCCAAACACCTTCGAGGGTTCGTCGATTCGGACGACCCGCATTTCCCAGCAACACGTGCAAGTGCCAAAGGCCGCTTCTGCCTCGCTCAACGGCGTAGGCCCAAATGACCGGGCGTCGGCATAAGTGTCCCACCAAGCCAACCCACCAGAACGCCTCGCGACTTGCCAGGCCCCTATCCACCGGAAACACTCTCTTCGGGTCGAACGTCAACGTTCCGGACAGTTGCCACGGCAGTCGAGCCAAGTATCCCGACCACGCACGTCGCAGCGACCTACCTCCGAGGCGGCGGCGGTCGCGCCAGTCCTGGTGCTGCTCATGCCAGATCGTTCCCATCGTCCACCGCAAAACGACCGCGTAGGCATACCTCCGGGTATCAAGTAGCCGCGCCGGTCGGTCGCCGCGTGTGCTAAGCGAACCGTCAGGACTTTCGTCGAGGCTCTCGCGCCCCCGGCAGGTCAGGCTAGACGACTCGGACCTTCAGAGGCCCAAGCGGTCGACACCAGATCTACACGCGAAAACTGCGACGGTAATCGGTTTGGATTGTGATCGCAGGAATGGGCTCCGTCGAGGCTTACTGACCCCCGAACACCAGGTCGACGTGCCGAACAGGTGTTCGCCTCGTGGCGACCTGGGAGATGCCAAAGTGCCCAGCGACGATGAAGTCAAGCACGCGAGACGGAGCGCGCTTCAACACGGTCTTTGGAACGGCCGCGATATTGAGTCGTCGTTCCTTCAGCAGACGCGTCAGCTTAGCCCCGCGCTCTAGCACGTCGCCATGCGACTCACGCCAGATTTGCCTGACCGGGGATGAAAGATCGCGTCGGAGGGACTGAACCTGATCCGGCAGGGGCACGAGCCGCTGCTGTGGTCGATTCCCAACACCGCGCCAGTCAGACCGGAACAACAGGTCGTCAAAGACCCGGATCCCCCGTTCGGCAAGCCCGCGCCAGGTGCCAGACGATGCGTTGTGCCGGGCCAGGGTGTTCAGAAACCGCTGAGCATATGGCACCCGCAAATGCAGATCGTAGGCAACGCATAGGCGACGGAAGAGGGCGCTGCCCTTCATTCGAGAGCGCCTGGCGTCCTGCCGTTCTTCTCGGGAGCTTTGGTGGTCCACCTTGGCAGCCCGGTGGAGCCGTCTTGAGATCAGCTCAAGCTCCTCCAGGACTCGCTCAAACGACGGCAGTTCCTCCATCTTCCGTCGATGCGTCTGGTAGGCCGCACTCTGAGCGAAGTCCTCACGAAGCACGAACCGCTGTCCGGCTTGGAAGATCACCGTTGGAATCGAGCGTGCCCGGCGAGCCGCTCGGCCCTCTGAGGCAGCCCTCTTCCGAGAGCGCAATGCCAGAGCCATCGCTGCCTCCGCAAAGCAGCTCCGCGACGGAACGATTGGCGGCGGGACCGGCGCGGAAACCGGCCGTTCGGGGATCAGCCTAGCCGCCGCTGTCAGGTTAGCACTGGCAGGCAGGTGTCCCAGAAACAGATGATTGCGGGACAGGGCGCGCGATGGCTAAAACGAGCGGATTGTCGAGCGAATCAGGAGGCGAGTTCGGCGGGTTTCTGGGACACCCTGGCGCGGTGAACGACGGATCGGGATACTCCGAGGGCCGCTGCCGCTTCACGCACCGACAGGTGTGCCGTTCGCACGATGTCTGCGAGCGCCATGTTGGCGGCAGGACGCCCCAGGCGCTTGCCGGAAGCTCGAACCCTCGACAGGCCAGCTCGAACCCGTTCGGCGATTCGCGCCCGCTCGAACTCGGCGAGGGCTCCAAGAACGTGCAGCTGCAGTCGCCCTGCAGCGGTCGTGCAGTCGATGCCCTCACCCAGGGACACGAACGCCACGCCGAGGGCCTGCACGTCCTCCAGCAGCGTCACCAGGTGCTTCAGATTGCGCCCGAGGCGATCCAGTCTCCAGACGACCAGGACGTCGAACCGCCGCCGCCTGGCGTCCGCAACGAGGCGGTCCAGAGATGGCCGGCGGTCCTTCGCTCCGCTCACGCCTCTGTCGATGTATTCCACAGCCGTCCAGCCACGGGCCTCGACGTAGCGACGGAGTTCCTGGAGCTGGTTCTCGGGTTCCTGGTCTGAGGTGCTGACACGAGCGTAGATGGCAGCGCGCATGTCTTCATTTTACCTTAACCCCCTTTAGGTAATCACAGGACGCCAAGATTCACCTCGACCGGGTTAAGATACGCCAGCATGTCCAAGAAGTTGCCGCCAGACGTCCTCGCCTACTTCCGCCAGCAGGGCGCGAAAGGGGGCCGGATTGGGGGGCGTCGTGCCCTCGAAACGATGTCCCCCGAGGCGCGGGTCGCACGGGCGAAGAAAGCCGCCGCCGCTGCTGTCGCCGCGCGGAAGCGGGCGGCGAAGAAGACAAAGAGGAAGGCCGGCGAATGAACCTCGCCGTTACCGAGTAACCCCTATGCCGCGCCTTTCTCTCGCCAAACTCGAACGTCACCTCTATGCCGCTGCCGATCGGCTGCGCCAAGAGGGACTCGATGCTGCCACCTACAAGGACTACATCTTTGGGATACTGTTCTTGAAACGCTGTTCCGACGTCTTCGACGCCGAGAACGAGAAGCTCGTCGGAGAGAAAGTGCAGCAAGGCATGGTCGTCAGGGAAGCCCAAGTCCTATACGGCGAGAATCCGGACTACTACGACGGCTTCTTCGTGCCGGAGCGCGCCCGCTGGACATATCTTCAGGTCACACTCAACGATGCCAACGTCGCCTATGGCAGCGTCCTCGACACGGCACTGGGCGCATTGAGTGAAGCGAATGAATCGCTGGAGCACGTCCTCGACCACATCAGCTTCATGCGCACGCAGGGCAACAAGCGCATCCTGTCTGACGACGCCTGCAAAGATCTCGTCCGCCACTTCTCCAAGCACCGGCTCCGCAACGAGGATTTCCAGTTCTCCGACCTGCTCGGCGCGGCCTACGAGTTTCTCATCAACATGTTCGCGGAGTCGGCCGGCAAGAAGGGCGGCGACTTCTACACGCCCCGAGACGTCATCCGCCTAATGGTGCGCATCCTCAAGCCTGCGCCAGGCATGAGCGTGTATGACCCCACCTGCGGTTCGGGCGGTATGCTCATCATCAGCCGCGAGTTCATTGAACAATCCGGTGGCGACCCCACCAACCTGCGCCTCTGCGGCCAGGTGAACGACGCTTCGGCGTGGTCCATCTGCCGGTTGAACATGCTGCTGCACGGCGTGCCCGGCGCGGATATCCAGCTCCAGGACACCTTGCTCCATCCGATGCATCGCGAGGCCGGCGAACTGGAACGCTTCGACCGCGTCATCGCCAATCCGCCTTTCAGCCAGAACTACACCCGTAGCAACATGGAGTTCCCCGAGCGTTTCCGCTGGGGCTGGTGTTCCACGTCGGGCAAGAAGGGCGACCTCATGTTTGCTCAACACATGCTCGCCGTCTGCAAACCCGGCGGCATGGTGGCCACCGTCATGCCCCACGGCGTCCTTTTTCGCGGTGGCGCGGAAAAGGAGATTCGCAAGAAGTTCCTCGAACAGGACCTCATCGAAGCCGTCATCGGTCTGCCGCAAAACCTGTTTTACGGCGCGGGCGTCCCGGCGTGTATCCTCATCATGCGGCCCAATCTCGCCGGGCAGTCGCCCAATTCGAACAAGCCCGTCGACCGCCAGGGCAAGGTGCTCTTCATCAATGCCGACGCCGAGTTCCATGCTGGCCGCGCGCAGAACTATCTCCGCCCGGAACACGTTGAGAAGATCGTCTCCACCTTCGACCGCTATCAGGACATCCACGGCTACGCCCGCGTTGTCCCGCTCACCGAGATCGCTAGCGAAGCCAACGACTTCAATCTGAACATCCGCCGCTATGTGGACAACTCGCCGCCACCGGAACCGCACGACGTGCGCGCCCACCTGCTGGGCGGCGTCCCCGTGGCGGAAGTAACGGACAAACGTCCACTCTTCGATGCGCTCGGCTTCAAGTCCGAACACGCCTTCGCGGCACGCGAAAATGGCGCTAGATACTTTGATTTCGCCCCCGTGTTGCCTGAACGCGCCGCCATCCGCCCGCTTGTCGAGAACGACCCCGGCGTGCAGGCGTGCTTGATAGCCGTCCGCAAGGAGCTCTCCGCGTGGTGGGCGGAACACTCGCCGCGCCTCGCGGACCTCCCGCGCCGCCGCGACCTCAATCGCGTCCGCAGCGAGTTCCTCGACACCTTCGTCACCACGCTGCTTCAGATGAAGGCCAGCGGCGGCTCACCGCCGCTCGACCGCTTCAAGCTCGCTGGTGTCATCGCCACCTGGTGGACGGATACGCTGCCCGACTTCAAGACCCTGCTCGAAAACGGATTCCCCGGCGTCATAGACGGCTGGGTTGATGCCATCGCCGACGCGGTGGAGGACGACGATAATGCCGGCCCAGCCTTCGATCCCTTCGGCCACAAGCTCGTCTGCCGCACTATGGCGGATTACCTGGAACGCATCGCCACGGCCAAGGCGGACGTCTCGCGGCTCAAGGGCGAGAAAGAAGCGTTCGAGCAAAGCAATGCCCCCGACGACTTCGACGAGGACGAACTGGCCGAGTGGAACTACGCCAAGGACCTCGACCGGCAGATGCGCGAACTCAAGACCGAGCACAAGGACGCCCTAAAGGCGCTGACGAGACTGGAACGCGCCGCCGCCCGAGCCCGCGCCACCGAAGACGACAACCGCGCCGTCATCGACGCGACCGCCGCCCTCCAACCGGTCCTGGGCCAGCTGTCCGCCTTGGAGGCCGCACTCCAGCCCTACGACCAAATCAAGGAACAGCTCGCCGAGGCCCGCGCCCGCTTCCGCACGCTCACCGGTGAGTTCGTGAACGAACTCAAGGCCCGCTGCGGCGCGATGAACGACGACCAGAAGCGTGCCCTCGCCCTCGAACTCTTCGCGCAGGACGTGCAGGCTGGCCTGGACGCCGCCGTCGCCGAGAAACGGCAGGGACTCGTGCGCGTCATCGAAGGGCTATGGGACAAGTATCGCGTGACGCTGGGCGACCTGCGGTTTAACCGGCACACTGCCGAGGACGCGGCGAGGACATTCATGAGTTCTCTCGGATACCAATGAATCGACGCCTGACAACACGAGTAGCAGACAAAGCGAAGGTGCTGATGGGGCAATCGCCGCCGTCTGCGGCTTGTTCTGAGACTGGCGATGGCTTGCCCTTCATCCAAGGCAACGCCGAATTTGGGAGGCGGCATCCGACCCCAATTCTCCGATGCTCTGCGCCCACAAGAATCGCCGAGTCCGGTGATTTGCTTCTCAGTGTTCGCGCCCCTGTTGGTGAATTGAACCAGGCAGTTGAGCGCACCGTGATTGGCCGTGGCCTCTCCGCACTACGCTTCGAACCTTCGCAGAGAAGTTTCGCCTGGCACTCAGTCAACTTTTCAGCGCCGGCACTCAACCGGGTCGCACAAGGCACAACTTTTCTAGCCGTCAGTCGAGAGGATGTCGAGAGGCTCGAAATCCCGTGGCTTCATGAGGCAAATCGCGACGTTGCGGCGGTGCTGGACAAGATGGACGAGGCGATTGCGAAAACGGAGGCCGTGACTGCAAAGCTGCGGCAGGTGCGCGCCGGCCTGATCCACGACCTCCTCACCCGTGGCGTCGGCAGGAACGGTCAACTCCGGGACCCGATCTCCCACCCTGAACAATTCGAAGAGTCACCGCTCGGCCGCATCCCCAAGGAGTGGCGCCGCACAACTCTCGGGGACGCTGCTGACTGGTCTAGCGGCGGCACGCCAAGTCGTTCCCAGTCCTCTTGGTGGAATGGTGACGTCCCAATTCTCACACCGAAAGACATGAAGGTCTTTGAGGTGTCCGACACCACTGAACATGTCTCGATGGACGCTGCGGTGACTGGCTCGAAAGTAATGCCAGCCGATACCGTGTTCATCGTCGTGCGCGGGATGATTCTCGCTCACACCTTTCCGGTGTGCCTCAGCACGCGGCCGTTCGCGTTCAACCAGGACATCAAAGCAGTGCGCGGAAAGCACGGCTTAACGCCACGGTTTCTGGCGCACTGGTTCACTGCGAATGCGTCCACTTTCCTGCGCAAGACTACCGAGGCGACGCACGGAACAAAGAAGCTGGATTCGAAAGAGCTACACCGCACCCCTATCGGTGTTCCCGACCCGGACGAGCAGGTTGCGATTGTCGAGCGAATCGAGGCGCTCGACTCGGCGCTTCGGGCTGAGATGTTAGGAGCTGCCAAACTCGGCAAGCTGAAATCGGGCCTGATGACCGACCTGCTCACCGGCCGCGTCCGCGTGCCGGAACCCATCGGAACAACACCATGAGCAAGATCCAATGGGAATACGATCTCGTCGAACGCTCGTTCTGCGGGCAGCTCAAGGCGATGGGCTGGCAATGGATCGAGGGCGATACCGATGTGCCCGACTTCACCGAACGCCAGACTTTCCGTGAAGTATTGCTCAAAGGCCGGCTCGCCGCCGCGCTGCGGAAGCTTAACCTCCGCGACGGCCAGCCCTGGCTGGATGATGACCGTGTCGGCCGCATCGTCGAGAAGTTAGAGAGGGCCGAGGGCCATCGCCTAATCGAGATCAACGAGTCGGTTACCAAGCTCCTGCTCAAGGGGACGGAGATTGACGGCCTGGCGGATTGGAACTTCGGGCGCAACCAGCCGGTTCGGTTCATCGATTTCGAGAATCCCACGAACAACGACTTTCTCGTCATCAATCAGTTCAAGGTGGAACTGACCAGCGGACGTGGCCACGTCATCCCCGATTCAGTGCTGTTCGTGAATGGCATCCCGCTCGGGGTGGCGGAGTTCAAGAGTCCCGGCATCGAGAACCCGTTGCAGGAAGCCATCAATCAACTGCTGCGCTACTCCAACCAGCGTCGCGAAGTCTGGCCTACGCTCTATACCGACAACGAGGGCGTGGAGCGCCTGTTTCACACCAACCAGTTGCTCATCGCCAGCGATTTCTTCGAGGCGCGAGCTGCCACCCTCGGCGCACCGCCGGAGGCGTATCTCGAATGGGCGGACACCAGCCCCGTGCCCCTGAGCACGGTCGCACAGGAACTCGGCGTCCTGTCGCGCTCGCCGGACGAGCCGGAAGCGGCGCAGGAACTCGCGGTCGTCGGCCCGGAGAAAGGTGATCGCGCAGGCATTCCCTTGTTCTTTCGAAAATCGGAGCAGCGTCCCGAGGGCATGCGCAGCCAGGGAGCGACTTTGCACAGCCAGCAGATTCTCACGGCCGGCATGTTGCGCCCGGCACATCTGCTCGACCTCATTCGCAACTTCACGCTGTTCCAGCAGGTGGATGGCAAGACGCGCAAGGTGGTGGCGCGCTACCAGCAGTTCCGCGCCATCCACAAGGCGGTCACGAAGCTGGCGGAGGGCCGCACCAGGGCTCAGGGCGTGGAGCGCGACGAGCGCGGCGGCATTGTCTGGCACACGCAGGGTTCAGGCAAGAGCCTCAGCATGGTGTTCCTCGTCCGCAAGATGCGGATGATGCCCCGCTTGAACCGGTTCAAGGTTGTGGTTGTCACCGACCGCACCGATCTACAGGATCAGCTTGGCGCGACGGCGCAGTTGAGCGGCGAAGCCGTGCGTCCGACCGACGAAGATTTGAAATCGCGTGAATCGCCCACGGCCTTGACTCAGCGTCTCCTGAGCGAGCGCACGCCCGACATCGTCATGGCGATGCTGCAAAAGTATCAGCCTGTCGGGGCGAAGCCCGATGCGAAGAGTCTCACTGTGCTGCCGCAGGCGGGCGAGAAGCCGGCCGACAAAGTGGCCATGACGATTCTCCGCAAGGAAAAGAAGCCTGGCAAAGACGAGGCGGTCGTTGAAAGGCAGGTCACGTTCACCGAGAACATCCGGTTCGAGGAGTTCCCCGAGTTAAACAAGTCGGAGGAGATTCTCGTGCTCGTGGACGAGGCGCACCGTTCGCACACCCGCACGCTCCACCGAAACCTCCGCAAGGCACTGCCCAACGCGGCCATCATCGGCTTCACCGGCACGCCCATCCTGAGCCACGACAAGAAGGAGACTCGCGAGATCTTCGGCGACTTCATTGACAAATACATCCTGCAAGACGCGGAACTCGACGGCGCAACAGTGCCGATCCTCTACGAAGGCCGGACGGCGGACGGGATTGTGAAGGACGCGCCCAGCCTCGACGCGGTGTTCGAGGACATGTTCCGCGATTACACGCCCGAGGAACGCGCCGTCATCAAGGCGAAGTACGCCACCGAGGGCGACGTGATGGAAGCGCCGATGCTCATCGAGCAAAAGGCGCGCGACCTGATCCGGCATTTTGCCAGCGTGGTCTTGCCGGAGGGCTACAAAGCGCAGGTGGTTGCCACGAGCCGTCAGGCGTGCATGACCTACCTCGACAAGCTGGCGCAGGCGCGCAACGAACTCGTTGCGGAATTGGAGGCTGTGTCCGCCGCGACGCTCGCCTTGCCCGATGACGAGGTCGAGAAACTGGATGCGAAGACACGTGTCCTCGTGCGCCTCCACAAGGAACTGCCGAAAATCCGCGCCTTCGAGATCGCCGCCGTGTTCTCCGGCAATCATAACGACCCGGAATCGTGGTGGGATTGGGCGGACAAGGGCAAGCAAGAGGAGTTCATTAAGAGGTTCAAGCGCAAGTTCGCCACAGCCAAGACCGAGAAGACCGACCCGCTCTCGATTGTGGTTGTGACGAACATGCTGCTGACGGGCTTCGACGCACCAGTGGAGCAGGTGCTTTACCTCGATCGGAAACTCGTCGCACACGACCTGTTGCAAGCCATCGCCCGCGTGAACCGCACGTCCGGCCAGAAGAAATGCGGTTACGTCGTGGACTATATCGGCGTGGCCCGTCACTTGAACGAGGCGCTCACTGATTACGACGGCAGCGACATTGAGGGCGCGCTGATTGACATCAACGCCGAACTGCCCAAGCTGCTCGACCGCCGGGCGCGGGCGGTCGCCGTCTTCACCGATCGCGGCATCAACGACCTTCAGGGACAGGTGGACGCCTGCGTGCAGTTGCTCGAAGACCTGAAGATCCGGGCGGACTTCATCAATAAGCTCCGTTCGTTCTACGAAATGCTCGGCTTGCTGGAGCATCGCCCGGAAGTGCCAGGAGATGTCTTCCGTGATGCGAAGCTCCTGGGCTTCATCAACAAGGTCGCCGCCAACCTGTACCGCGATCCGGCACTAGACCTATTCGGCGTAGCGGAGAAGGTGAGGTCCCTGATCAACGCGCATGTGTCCGCGCGTGGGGTTGACCCAAAGATTCCTCCCACCGCCATCACGGACGCCGAGTTCGAGAAGGTGTTGCAGGCGCAGGGCAGTAGCCGTGCGCGCGCCGCGCAGATGCAGCACGCCGCGCGTTATCACATCATCGGCTTCTCGAACCAAAACCCCGCTTACGCCCGGAAGATGAGCCAGCGGCTGGAGGAGATTCTCCAGCGGTTCAAGGATGACTGGAACGCGCTGGAACGGGAACTGCGCAGGTTCATTGATGAACTCCGCCAGGGCGACCGGAATGATTTCCCTGACCTTGACGCAAAGGTGCAAGTGCCCTTTGTGCGGCTGGTGCTGGAAGAGTGTGGCAAGGGACGCGAACTCACGGCGGAGCAGCGCGGGCAGGCGATCAAGGTTACTCTGGACATGGTGGAACGCATCCGCCAGGAGCTGCGAAAGGTCGGTTTCTGGAAGAACGACGCCATGCGCGAGCTGCTGACTAAAGCACTGGTTCGCGATTTGAACAGCGCCAAGGTATGCCGTCCGGAAGGGGAACGCGACCTGGCCCAACGGTTGGTCGCGCTCGCCAGGGAAAACCATTCGAATCTCACCCGCCAATGACAGAGACACTTCAGCTCGCTGGCCTGGAGTTCGAGGTCCGACGCAGTGACCGGCGGACAACGTTCGGTTTGACCGTGGATCGCAGCGGCGAGCTGGTGGTCCACGTCCCCTCCAACACATCGGGGGATGAATTGTCGGGTTGGATCAATAAGAAGCTGCTCTGGGTGCATCGCAAGCTCGCGCTCAAGGAGCAGACCGCGCCCAAACTGCTCGGGCCGGAATACGTGTCCGGCGAAGCTTTCAGCTATCTAGGCCGACGCTACCGTCTCAAGTTGGTTGAACGTCAAGAACACCCGCTTCACTTCGATGGCGCACGCTTCACTCTGCGTCGCGACGCCAGACCAGCCGAGCGACATTTCCGCCACTGGTATATTTCAGCCGGTTGCGACTGGGTGGCGCGGCGCGTTGAAGCCCTCTCTGCTCGGACCGCCAGCAGGCCGTGCCGGGTCGAGGTTCGTGACTTGGGTTTTCGTTGGGGATCGTGCGGCCGGAACGGAGTCGTTTACTTCAACTGGAAGCTGCTTCAGTTGCCTGTCCGGCTCGCGGATTACGTCATCGCTCACGAACTCGTTCACCTGCGTGAAGGCCACCACGGGCCGGAGTTCTGGGCTGCCCTCAGCCGGGCCATGCCAGACTGGCAGAAACGGAAGGATGCGCTCGCCAGCGGAGCCAAGGAGTACCTCGTCTTCGGCCTCTCTGTATGACATCGGCGACGTCGTCACACCTTAAACACGCTCTTCAAAAACGAGCGCCTGGCCGGTAGTACGACTCTCGGTCCTCATCTTCATCCGCGTCTCGATCCTTCGCGCCAATGGCAAGAATGTCTCTGACTGTCAGGGGAGACGTCTTGGCCTGCCGACATGCGACCGCCGCCAACGCCAACGCGGCAGCATGGTCATCGTGGCCACCATGCGGATGATCGATGAGAACACGGCCGCCGGTCCGGAACCTGCGCTCCAGACACTTCAGCTCTTTCACCAGTTGCGGGTGGTCCAGCAGGTCTATGCGACCCTCAGCGAACAGCGGCTCAAGTTCTCCAAAGGCTGCCGACTTATCGATCGGAGCCTCGCGGTACGTCACTCCGACAGACGAGAACGCTTGTGGCACCCATTGGCCAGCGTACCTATCTCCCGTGACACGCGTAACCCTGTAGCGTTTGAGCACATGCGCAATCTCAGCGACCACCCCAGACAGATCGATGGCATGGGAGCCCTGTCGACTCCAGCCCTTCACGACATCGACCACGAGGCGCGCCCCTGTGCCGCTGCCTTCGCTGTGGCAGATGGCCATCGCGAACGCATCCGGCCCGCCGCCGCTGGGGTCCACGGCCGCGTGGTACTGCACACCGTTCTGCGGCGGCAGCTCGTACCGATGAGGACACACCGCGTCTTCGACCCACGCGTACGGGAGAAACGCTCCAGTATCCTCGGCGAACTCAGCCTCGAACTCCCGGGCGAAACGCGACGGGTCGAGTCGGCGTTCGCGTTCCAGGCGCTCGGCCTTGATGGTGGGATTCATCAGGACCGTACTGGCGCGCCAGACTAGAAGATCGGGGTTGTCCTGGCCGAAACCACGAATGAAGTCGTCGTGCAGAACGCCGGACTTCATGTACGGCGTTGAGATCTTGACGAGCCGTGTCTGCGGAAATCCGATCATGCCCCGTCGAATCGATGCCTGGATTTCGACGTCGGCGTTCGCTTGCCCTTCGAGCCGGAAGAAAGCCACCTCGCTCAAACCGGCCACTGGTATCGACCAGCCCCGCACGCTGCGAAGCGTCGAAGGGAAGCACGCGACGTGAACGCCGTTCGCGAGCGTCAGTTCGAACGTCTGGACATCCGCGATCTGAGAGGCGAGGAGCGGCGACTGCGTCAGGTAGTCTCGGATGTAGCTGAAGGCGATTTTCGTTGCACGCAGGTCCTGCGCGATGAGAGGCACCATAGCTCGTTCGCCCTTCGCCAGGTGCACTTCGTGGCCTCCGAACAGAGCTTCGTAGCACATGATCGGAGCACTGATCCGCGAGTCCTTTCCGGCCCTCGCCCCCGCGATGACTGTGACCTCGCCAAACCCGGCCGACGGCGCGTTCTGCCGACCCGTGCAGGTGCGAAACAGGTCGAGCTGGGTGGCCGACAGCGGCAACCCGTAGATGGCCCGGAGCAATGTGGCCTGCGCCTCGGACAGCGACAGGTTCAAGAGCTGCGGGTCGGTCACGAACTCGACGATGTCGGGAAAGGTCACTTTGCCTCGATCCCGCTCTCCGGCTCGCTTTGGGGTGCCTGCTGCGCCCGACTTGCAAGGTATTCGTGAAGCGGCGTCACCGGCTTTGCCCGCCGTTCCAGTCCGAGGGCTGCCAGGTAGCGCGCGATTGCGTCTGCCAGCTGGGTGCGTTCGCGGACGACCGGCAGGAGAGCGCGCTTCCGGACGTTCACCAGCAAGGGCTGCTTCAAAAGCCAGGCGTCGATGCTGTCGAGCATCAGCTTGGTGCGGACCACCAAGTCAACCAGCGCCCGTTGTTGCGTCGAGATAGCCGTGTCTCCGCCGAGATCAGAAATCAGCTCATCGCGCCAGCCAGCGAGGGCCTTCCCGACGGTCGTGCGACGGTCGACAGCGCGGCTGCCAAGCACCTTGACGGCCTGCTTCAGCTCGCGAAGACCGGTGTTGGAACTGGAGGCAATCGCCTGGGTATTCCTCGCGAATGCGTCCGGTTCATGCCAGCGTTCCTGCCGGATCTCGGGTTGGAGTGCCATGATGCGCTCCGATTGTCGCAGCTTACGCGCTCAGAGCCAATGGTGAACATACTCGTAAACGCATCCAACGCAATGAGTTGTCACCGCCGGTCGCCTCGCACTAATAGTGAATGTGGTGCTACGATGAACACCGGCTGGGTGAAGGTTCTAGGGAGCGACCATGCTGACGAAAGTGACCGTTGAAAACTTCCGGAGCATCGAGAGATGCGAGGTGGAACTTGCGCCCATCACGATCTTCTTTGGCCCAACGTCGGCCGGAAAGTCGACGCTGTTCTACGCTCTTCTCGTTCTCAGAAACTTCATTCTGAATCCGAATCAGGCCGTTGACGGTTTCTTCAACTTGGGGTTTCAGAATCTCGGTGGGTTTGACGCCTGCGTTTTCAATCACGTTCTGTCTAAAACGCTCGGCGTCACGGCCCACTTTGGCCATCGCAGCTACGGCGTCCACCTTCGAAAGACCGACGCGGACATTGTCGAGGAGAGTGAATTTCTTCACATGAACGCGAAAGTGCCTCTTCCCTACAACGCTGGCCAGTCTTTTCCCTTCAGCTACACAGATAAAGAGGAAGAGTTCACAATCAACTGGAATGGCTTCGCCTCCACAGTAGCGCCCAAGACGACGGCAACGTCGGAAGCGCAGGCCCAAGCGGTCAATCTAGCGGAAGCGTTGAATGGTCCTGTCGAAGCAATCAAGGGCGTGGATGTGTGCCCCCATCGTCGCGGATTCTTTAAGCCGAGCTATTCTCCGGCCCCGCTGACGCCAACACCGACAAGTGAAGATGAAGTAGCGACGCTAATCATTAACGATCAGAACGCACCGCCACGAATATCGATCAATACGGTGGAAGTCTTTGACCGCGACTTCCGAACCTACACGCCTCCAGGCACGGCGGTCACATTTCTGCAAACAACCGAACAGAAGGACGCTCGCGTGCCTGGTCTGCTCGTTAACGACGGCTTCGGCGTCAACCAAGTCGTCTACATGCTCTCGAAGATTCACAGGCCGGATGTCGAAACCGTCTTGATTGAGGAACCGGAAATACACCTGCACCCCACGGTCATCAGGAAGTTTGCCCGCGTCCTAAGCCATCTTGCGACTGAAGAAGAAAAGCAATTGATCTTCACGACGCACAGCGAGCAGTTCCTTCTGTCAATTCTCGCCTGCGTGAAGGAGCGATTGCTTCGACCGGATCAAGTGCGTTGCTACCACGTTGCTAGGGACAGAAAGAAGACCATCTTCACTCATGAGCCCGTATCGGACGAAGGTCAGATCTCTGGCGGACTCTCGTCCTTCATGGAGGGCGAACTTCAGGACATCAAGTCTTTTCTTTCCGTCGGCGAATAGCTGAACGTGGCCGTCTTCGTCATCAACGAGTGGCTGTGGGCTGATTCGTTTGGAGACAACGGCGCGGAGCGTCAGAAGGAAGCGTTCAACGTCATCGTGAAGCTGTCGCAGTCACAGCATCGAATTGTTGTCATTGTCGGCAGCCGATTCGACGAAAAGGCTTGGAGGCTCTGCAAGAGCACCAACACCAACGTGGCCGAAATCGCCAAGGTGTACTTCGGCATTCTCCGAATCAACTCTGATCGTTGTCTGTTGCTGAAGTCAGAGAATGTTGCTGCGTTATCTGACAATCTGTCCCAGTCGATAAAAGACGACGACCACTACCTTGTTCGTGCACAGTTGAGCGTGAACGACGCGATTCTCGTAACGACGGACGAACCGCTTCGCAATGTGGTGACGCAAGCAGGTCTGAGTTGTTTGTCCCGTGAAGACTTCCTGGCGACTTATTTCTGAAACTGAGTGTGTCGTTAATAAGTCCGAGCAAGTCCGGAACCTTGTGCTGCTCGGCCCAGAAGTGTTGGTGCGCCGAGCGAGGAGCGTTGCCACGATGTTGCCAAGACTAGGGTCGATTCGTGCGGACTCACGGGGACGGACGCGGACAACGGCGAGGCGTCAACGTGATGACCGGCGAGCACTTGTTGCCAGAAGTCCTTCGCCATCATCACGTTAGAATTTGACGACTTTAGGGTTCGACTCCCGCCGCCTCCACCACTCCAGAACTGTCGATGATCTTGCCGGGCTGACGCGTCAGCGCGTCGAGCCGATGGTGCGTGGCCTGTTCCCCACGACGGAACAAGACCCGGTGCTCCAGATCCTTGAAGGGTCTGTGGTCGTGCTCACGACTGAGAACATCGCTTCCGTGTTGCGTGAGACCACCTGGATGCATACCGCTTGGGATCTGGCAAACCTGTACCTCACCAGCGTCGGCGCCAGCCTGCTCAGTGCCGAGGCGCCGGGCTTGGTCGGACTCAGCGAAGAGACAACCTGCTACGTGTCGATCGACTACTTCCGGGGGCTGGGCCGGTTCGAGGACTTCATCGTCCACGAGGCTGCACATATCTTTCACAACTGCAAGCGACACACGATGGGCCTTCCCGAATCGTCCGCGCGCGAATGGCCGCTCGATATCGCATACGACAAGCGCGAGACGTTCGCGTATTCGTGCGAGGCGTTCAGCCGCGTCGTCGAACGTGGATCAACCCGGCAGGCTCGGCTTGCGCTGGTCCGTGAACTGGCAGACGGTCACGTGCCCGAAACGGATCGCCTCGACGCCCGGGAGTACGTGAGTGTCCTGACGGAGGCCGCGGGTGCCAGAAACGATTGGAAGCACATTCTCAGTCGTTGCGCACCTCCCCGCCATCCCCGGCGGTGACAGCTTGCGGGCCGCCACCCGGGCCGCTGCGTCCGTAGCCGCCTGCGCACCCGACATCGACCATGCGCCCGTGGTCCGGGCCGTCTGGACGCCGACGGCCGCGACATTAGCCATTGTGTCCCTGTTTATATACGTCTGACGTATACTACTGGGGACATGACGAGCGCAAGACCCAAGTCCTCCCGGACGGATAAACTCCAGCGGCTATTTGAACTGGCGGCCGGCCAAGCCGGCTACTTCACTGCGGCGCAGGTGCGCGAGCTGGGCTACAGCGCCCGCAGCGTCGTGCACCACGTCACCGCTGGGCATGTCGAACGGCTGAGCCGCGGATTCTACCGGCTTGTGGGCGTGCCCGCCAGTGCGCACGAGGACATCGTGGCGGCGTGGCTGAAGCTTGCCCGTCGCGCGGTCGTATCCCATGACACGGCGCTCGCCTTGTACGACCTCGCGCCGTCCCGGTCGCATGAGATCCATCTCACGCTGCCCCGGAAGTACCGACCTCGGACTCCGCAATCCGCGTCCACCGTGGCGCTGCACACGACCACCGTTCCGCTGCGCCGCGATGAGGTGACGAACCGTTTCGGCGTGCAGATCACGTCGCCCGCGAGGACCATTGCCGACATCGCCGACATCGGTGCCGACCCCAGCGTCGTCATCGAAGCGATCGGGCGCGCAGTCGCGACGGGCCTCGTGTCTCCAAACGAGTTGCGCACAGCCGTGAAGCGCCGCTCTGCTCGAGTCCGACAACTCGTCGCAAGGGCTATCCAAGAGGTCGGCCTCCGTGCGTGAGTACGCCACGCCCGCTGCCTTTCGTGCCGCCGTCGAGGCCAGACTGCGCGAGCGCGCCCGTCGCCTCAGCGCGCCCGCATACATTGTCCGTCGCCAGGCCGCGCTCGACCGTTTGCTGGTACGCCTGACGAGAGTGGCGCCAGATCGCTGGGCACTCAAGGGTGGGTTGGCGCTCGAGACCAGGTTCGGGGAGCGTGCACGCGTCTCGATCGACCTGGACGCCGACCACGTTTACGGCGCCGAGGCAGCCCGTGCCGATCTCCAACGAGCCGCCATCGAGAACATCGGCGACCACTTCGGATTCGCCATCGTCGGCAGTGAGGAACTCCGCGAAGCGGGTGTCCGTCTGGCCGTGCGGTACAAGCTGGAGAGCTCCCTCACCGAACGGCCGTTCGAACCACTCCAGGTGGACGTCACGATCGTCCCACCCGATCCCTGGGATGCTCAACCCGTGTGGCGGCAGGGACTCCTGACCGAGGTCGGACTCGACCCCTTCGAGGTCCTGCTGATTCCGTTGGAGCGGCAGATCGCCGAGAAGCTGCACGCCTTCACGCGAACATACAAAGGTGGTGGCACGACGCGCGCGAGAGATCTCGTGGATCTGCTGCTCATCCGCCAGCATGGAGGTGTCGACGTCAGTCTGCTGCGAGAGGCTGTTCGGCGTATCTTCCATCGCCGTGCGACGCACCCGGTTCCCGATCGCCTGCCACCTCCGCCGGCCGCGCTGGCTGTCGCCTACCGCAGGGAAGCGCAACGAGTTTCCGCTGTCGCCGGTCTTGAAGAAGCGCACCGACTGCTCGCGCAGTGGCTCGATCCCGTGTTGGCGGAGATTCACCACATCGGCTAGCCACGTGAGGCGCCCGTCGGTGCGCGGTCGTCGCCAGATGATCGAATCGCCGTCGAGGGTGCATCGGTCCGTCCCAGTACGTCACTCCCGCCGCACTCCGTCTCGCATGAAGCGGGCGTGCATGTCGGGGTACAGCATGCCTCATGCGCCTTCGGGCAGCCACGGCCGCGGGATCGTCGCGTCCACAGGAGACAGTGCGCCGCAGGCATGCCCAGAACTGGCGTCCGCGATATGGTGATCCTCCGCGAGAAGGTCGACAAGCCGATCGTCATCAAAGTCCCCGGAGCAGGGCCGCATCCATCGAGTAGCGCGTTGCGCACAAGCGTCGCGGCGTCGACCGGGAGGCCTTCATCAGCACCCACAGCAGCGCCCAATCGGTTCGTCAGCGGCGCGAACATGGCCGGTGCCGCCTGAACAAGCTCGGTTGGACCGTGACGGTCGAGCAGTCGCGACATCCCACCATCGCAGATCAACCGTTGGAGGTTCGGAAGCGCTTCCAGGTGACGATGCAGCGCCAACCAGTCGTTCAGGACGACCGGAAGGGGGCGGTCCCAGAACCCCGCATCGCCGACAACATCGAGCGCGGCCATGTCGCAGGTTCTGGTCGACGGCCCACGCGCGCAGGAACTCCGCGCTGGCATTGGTGGGCGCTTCGTCGGTCCTGAATCCAGCGATGCCGGCGACGAGGACTGAGGTGTCGACAACGCCCCTACGCGGAGGGGTTGGCGGCTTCGGCGGATCGGACTTGTCGCAGGCGTAGATGAGGACGTTGGTATCAAGCGCGGTCATGCAACTCCTCTCGCGTGGGCAGCGGTCCCTTCGAGAAGAATTGCATGCGTTCGATGCTGGCCCGGAGCCGGGCGAGTGCGGCGTTGCGGTCTTCGGGCATCTCGTCGATGGGCTCGACGATCAGGCGGACCCGCTGCTGCTCGTGCAGGCCCAGCTCACGCGCAGGCTTGAGCACGCTGCGCGGCGTCAACTACTTTTGCCGGTCGACGACAACTATTTCTGCCGGCGAAGGGCTAGCGAATGGAGCGCGGCTGGTGACCGCAGCAGCGCT
>MELF01000044.1 GCA_001767525.1 Acidobacteria bacterium RIFCSPLOWO2_12_FULL_68_19
CGTTGTACCCCACCGTGTCGATGACCAGCGTGTCCCCCTCGAACCACCCGATCGAATGCCCCCACCACGTCGGCAGCGGGTCCGGCGGATGCAGCCGGCCGTCCATGTAGACCACCCGGTGCGCTCCCGCGTCGCCCGTCTCGTGGAGCACGTAGATGTGGGTCAATCCCCGCGAGGTGTACGTCATGGCGAACTTCCACGGATACGGGTTCACCCGCGGCACGCTCATCGGCAGGCAGGTCGTGTACGGTTCGTCCTGCGTCTTCCGCGAGTCGCGCAGCTTCCGCGCCCACGGCAGCAGCGGCAGCTCCCCCGGCTTCAGCCCGCCGTCGCGCTCGATGTCGACGTTCGAGCCCCAGCCCACCCACGGCCCCGTCAGATCCACCCGGCCGTCGGGCAGCCGCGGCACCGGCCGCAGCGCGTCGGCTTCCGCGATCCGCGGCGTGCCCCCCACGTTCACCTGTTCGACGCCGGCCTGCGACGTTGTCAGCTGGCGCTGCGCCTCGACGACGGCGGCTGCCACGAGCACCGCCGTCAGGATTGCGACAGTAGAAAGTCCTCTCACGGGATCCCCCTCCGGCCTCTCCGTATTGACGCTCGCGGCGGCCTAGGGACCCGCGAACGGATTGGCATGACCGCCGGCGACGCCGAACTGGTTGTTCTCCTGACAGATGTTCTCGATGATGTCGTCGGTTGGCGGGCTCAGCCTGGCGTTGAACGTCACCGTGAAGGGGCGCGAGAACGCGCCCGGGTCGTCGATGGTCACCGCGTTGACCAGCGTTCCCATGTTCACGCGCGTCCAGCGCTCGATCGTGTGCAGTTGCTCGGTGTGCGGCGTGCCCCGCCTGTCGAACCAGAACTTGTCGTTGTAGCCCACCGTGTCGATGACGAGCGTGTCCTTCTCCCACGAGCCGATCGAATGGCCGAACCACGTCGGGTCGGGTTCGGAGGGGTGCTTCCGGCCGTCCATGAAGACCTGCCGGTAGCTGTGGATGTTCCCTTCGTGCAGGATGAACATGTGCGTCGGTTTCCTGTGCGTGTAGTTCGGCACGAAGCGGAAGGGATACGGCGTCGAGCGCGGGACCCCCATCGGCAGGCACCACAGGTGCGGATCGTCGGTGGGCCGTTTGGCGCGCTCCGCCATGACCTGGCGGGCCGACGGGAGCAGCGGCAGCTCCTCGCCCTTCTTCAGTCCCTGCGCGAGGTCGTTGACCGGCCCGCCGCCCACCCAGATCCCGTCGCCCAGATCGATCGTCCCGTCGGGCAGCCGTGGCGCCGGACTGGTGAGCGCCTGGGACCGACGGACCTCCTGCCCGAGCGCGCCCACCGGACCAAACACGCCGCGCTCGGGGTCCTGCCGCGGCGCCTGGGACTGCGCCAGGACCGGGGACGCCATCGAGGCCAGGCTGGCGATGAGCAGGATGCCGGCGCCGCAGAGCACCGAGTGTCCCGCTCTGGCCGGACCGGATACGTCGCGTCCGGCTTCAGCCGGAACAGAGGCTCGTCGCATACCGTCTATCCTTTCTCACCGCGGCTGGGAATCCGGATCCTCGGCGGTTCCGGCAAAGAGCGACCGGCCGTCGGCCACGACGACCGACCGCGCCGCGCCGCGCGTCGGCACCGCCTTCCCCGAGTATCCCAGCACGGTGACCGTGTCACCGACCTTGAGGGTCCGGCTGTTCCAGCCGTTCCGGGCGAGCGCACTGGGGCTCGCCAGTTCCAGGTTCCAGTTGGCCATCGTGCCGTCCGGCTCCTTGACGTCGACGTAGAAGCGCACGTGCGGGTTCGTCCATTCGACCTTCGCGACCACGCCCGTGATCGTGAACGTCTTCTCGCCGTCGTACTCGGACGAAAAGCTGTGATGGGCAAAAAGCGGTGTACCGGGAGCGACCAGGACGAGGACGGCGACGAGGACCGCGAGCGTCCGGTTCATGCGCACACCTCCAGCAAGTTGTCGTGGGACCCTATCATAGCCGACCGCCTTTAGAACCCGTACTTCACGCCGAACTGGAAGATGCGGGGCGCCCCTATCACGCCGCCCGGCACGCCGTTGGCGCTGATCGTCGAGGTCGTCATCGACTGAATGCGCCCGAACAGCCCCGAGTTGAGGTTGACGACCGGGTCGCCCCAGTTGAACGTGTTGAGCACGTTGAACGCCTCGACCCGGAACTCCAGCGTCTGCGCGCCGAAGGACGCCAGCCGCGACACCGCGACGTCGATCGTCTGGAAGCCCGGACCCGTGATGCTGTTGCGCCGGTAGTTGCCAAGCGTCCCGGCGTCCGGGAAGGCGAACGCCGCGCGGTTCAGGTAGCTGTTGATCGTCTTGTCGCCGTAGACGTCGCTCGACACCTGATTGACGCGCTGCTGCTGGATGCCGGTGAGCGCCACGTCGCGGCCGGCGATGATGTTGAGCCGCCGGCCGGAACGCGCGTTCAGGATTCCGGAAATCCGCCAGTTCGACCCGAGCGCGCCCAGCGCGCCGGAGCCCACCTCGGGCGTCTGATACCCGAGGGTGAGGTTGCCGACATGCGTCCGGTCCTGATCGCAGTACCCGTCGTCGAAGTCCGGGTTGTCGGGGTTCGTGTAGCCGCTCGCCAGCTGCGGGAACCCGCCCGTCGTGTTCGAGCCGAAGCAGCGCGAGACGGTGTAGTTCGCGTTCAGCGCCACGCCGGTCGTCGAACGCCGCCGCATCGACAGGCGAAGGCCGCGGTACTCCTGCGTGCCGATGTCGGTGTGCACGTCGAGGTTGCCGATGAGCCGCGCCGCCGCTGAGTTCTCGCTCGACAGCGAGAGGACGCGCCGCTGGTTCAGGTTGGCGGCGGTGCTGCAGACCGGATAGCTGACGCCCCCAATCACGCACGGCCCGAGGCCGAGGAAGACGCCCGGATTGCGCTGCACCTGGCCCCAGAGCCGATCCGAGTAGCTGCCGAGATAGCTGACCGCCACACCCCAGTCCGCGGCAATCTGCCGTTCGACGGTCACGTTCCACTGCTGGATGCGCGGCGAGTTGATGTCGGGGTCGGTGGCGCCGAACGCGCCAAAGGGAATGAACGCCGTGTTCGGACCTGCCACGATCGGATGCGGATCGCCGCCGAGGTGCGCGTACGGGTTGTCGAAGCGCCCCGGCGGGTCCTCCACGAGCGACCGGTTTCCCCACGGCGGCGCCTGGGCGTTGATGTTGTGATACTCGGCCGTCGGAAAATCGTAGGCGAGCCCGTACGACGCGCGAACGGCCGTGCGGCCGTCGCCCTGCACGTCCCACGCGATGCCGGCGCGCGGCGAGAAGTTGAACCACTGCGCGTTGAGGCCGGACTGGCCCTCGGGGAAGCCGTCGTCGCCCGGATAGATGAAACCGGCGGGCGCGTTCAGGAACACGCGGCTCCTCACGTTGTTCCTGAAGTTGTCCATCCGGAAGTTGTAGATCGCGTCGTTCAGCACGTTGGCGCCGAAGAACGGCTCCCAGCGCAGGCCGGCATTGAGGGTGACGCGAGTGGTCACGCGCCAGGTGTCCTGTACGTAGGTGCCGACGTGCCACTGGTCCATCGGGAGCAGACCCGGCCCGCCGTGCTCCAGGCGTCCAACGCGCCCGAGGAGGAAGTCGGCCAGTCCGAGGCCGGTGAGCTGTCCCGTGAACTGCCAGTTGCCCCCCGACCGGGCGTGCGTCAGGAAGTTCATCTTCCAGTAGGCGACGCTCGCGCCGAGCCCGATCTGATGGTTGCCGCGCACCAGGGTGAGGTCGTCGCTCACCTGGGACGCGTTGGTCGTGAAAACGCCCTTGGTGGAGGTGCCCGCGGAGATGTTGAAGCCGCCCGTGACGGCGATGACCATCTCGCCCGGGTTGTAGCTGTAGACGTTGGACCCGACCGCCTTCGGATCGAAGAACGGCGGGTTGCCCCGGTCGATGGCCGTGCGGTTGAAGGTGAACCGCAGCGCGTTCACCATGTTCGAGCCGAAGACGAGCGTGTCGCCGACGGCGAGCGACTGCGCCAGATTGTCGAGTCCCGGCGCATCGGCGGTGGTGAGCACGTTGCCGGTCTGGCTGAACGGCGCGGGCTGCTGGAAGTAGGTGGCCATGTACCGCCCGAACAACGAGTGGTTGGCGGTCCACTGATAGTCGAGCCGCCCGATCGCCTGCCCTTCGTCGCTGTTCTCCGCCGATTCGTACTGCACCTCGCCGCACGGATGATCGCTCTTCGGCAGCCGGCCCGTGAGGCTCACCGCGGCGGGGCTGAGCAGCGCCCGATCGACGCGGTTGTTCACGAACGGCGCGCGCAGCGTCATCTGACGGCCGCCGTTGCAGAGCGGCGATGCGAACGTCGTGAAGTCGCCGGCCAGCATCGCCGGGGTCGGCACGTTGGCGAAGTTGGACGACGGCCGGCGGCGGATGGTCGTCTCCTGGTAGCCTCCGAAGAAGAACATCCGATCGCGCACGATCGGGCCGCCGAAGGTGCCGCCGAACTGGTTTCGCTGCAGCCCGTCGTCTCTGCGCCTGCCGTCGGGCCCGACGGCGGCGAACGGATCGGTCGCGTTGAGGCGGCGATCCCGGAGGAACTCGAAGGCGTTGCCGTGGAAACTGTTGGTGCCCGACCGCGTCACCGCGCTGACCGACGCCCCCGAATGCATGCCGTGCTGGGCGGAGAGCCCGCTCGTGGCGACGCTGAACTCCTGCAGGGCGTCGGGAAACGGCATCGGCATGTTCGAGTTGTCCTGCGGGTTGTTGTGCATCGCGCCGTCCAGCAGATACGCCACGCCGAACGGGAGGCCGCCGGCCACCGAAATGCTCACGCCGCCGCGCATCGCCCGGCTCGAGGAAGTGTCGGTCTGGACCGCCCCGCCCGCCAGCACGATCAGGTTCGTCACCTGCCGCCCCTGGAGCGGCAGCTCCAGAATCCGGTCGTTCTCCACGACGTCGCTGATGCCGGCGCTGCGGACGTCGATGATCGGTGCGGCCGCTTCGACCGACACGGTCTCTTCGAGGCTCCCGACCGCCAGCACGACGTTCAGCGTCGGGGTGGCGCCTACTTGCAGCACGATGCCCGTCTGCACGTAGGTGCGGAACCCCTGGAGCGAGACTTCCAGCCGGTACGGGCCGGTCGGCATGTTCGGCATCACCCAGTTGCCCTGGCCGTCGGTGACAACGGACCGGGTGAAGCCGGTGTCGGTTTGCGTGGCCGCGACGGTGACGCCCGGCAGTACGCCGCCGCTCTCGTCGGTGACGCGGCCGGCGAGCTCACCGGTCGCCTGCGCAAACGTCGGAACGGCCGCCGCCGTCAGGAACAGCGCCGCCGTGAAGAAACGAATGAGGACTGCCTGCATGGATGTGCTCCCTCCCGCTCGTGGATCGCCGACCCTAACGCCGGTCCCCTGCGGTGTCAATGGGGGAAAAGCCGCATCCTGCGCTACGGGCCGCCGGCGGCGAGCCGGTACGTCCACTCCGACACGGCCATGTAGCGGCCGCTGATGAGGAGCGCGCCGAATCCGGCCATAAGCAGCGCACTGGCCAGCCCCATGTACGGGACCGCCCGCTCCAGCTTCATCAGCAGCGGCAGCGCGCGCGCCATCGCCACGGCGGCAATCACGAGCGGAACGCCCATGCCGAGCGAAAAGAGGAAGAGCACGAGCGCGCCGTACACGGCCGACTGCGCCAGCCCGACGTAGACGACCATCCCGACCACCAGCGCGGATCCGAAGCAGGTCATGCAGCCGGTCGCGAACGCGAGCCCGGCCACCATCATTTCGAGCCGGCCGGCCGGCTTCCCTCCGTGTCCCATCCGCGACAGCAGGGGCATCCGACACACGAGCGGGGCGCGTACCTTGGCCGCCACGCGCAGCGCCAGTCCGATGACGACAATCCCTGCGGCGATGCCGATGTCGCGCTGCCACGCCTCGAACTGCGCAGTACCGCCGAGGCGCTCGGCGGCATAGCCGATGACGGCGCCGGTGGCCGTGTAGACGAGCGTGAAGCCGAGAATGAAGAAGAAGGCCGCGGCCAGGATCGGCCGGCGACCACTCGCGCCGGGCGAACCGGCGCCCTGCATCGCCACCCCCGCCAGCGCCGGGATGAAATAGACCGTGAGCTGGAACAGACACGGCCACATTGCCGCCAGCATCCCCCCGAGCACGGCGATGACGAGCGCCCACTGGTCGCCGAATCCCGCCGACGCCGGCGCGTCACCGCTCGTGTCGGGCAGCACGAGCGGCAGATGCCACGTAGCGTGCTGGCCGGAGGCTAGGCGCAGCGTCACCATCTGGTGTCCGGCGCCGAACGAGCCGTCCCTGGCGAATCGGTAGACCGTCGCTCGATGGTGCGGCGAGTCGGCCACCATCCGTCGATCGAGGAGCGGCACCGGCGCGCCGTTGACCTGGAGGGCGGGCGCCACCGGCGCGCCCGGCAGGCTCGCAGCGTGAAGGCGCTCGCTGAGCAGCACGGCGACGTACTGATTCGGCTTCAGGTCGGCCGCGGCAGCGTCGCCGAGGATCTCCGTCACGTACTCTGCGGGCGCATACGTCGCTTCCACGCGAACACCCGCCGCTCCAGGGTAGTCGACGGCGCCGAGATCCTTCGTCAGCGCGAGCGCGAGTGCCCGCCGGCTCGGCGCCGGCGCCGTGGCGGTCTGCATCCCCGGCGGATCGAAGACGGTCAGCCTGGCGGCTTCCTTCGGATGGAGATCGCACTCGACGCCGTACGTGCCGGTCCGCGTGGCGATGAAGCGCACGGCGTCGACGCTCTCCTCGGGTGACACGTACGCGTGTATTTCGTGGCCGGTGGGACGGATGCCGGCGGGAGACGCTCCCCGCCAGGACACGAACGTCCGCCCGTGGTGATTGGCATGGTCCTCGTCCGAGCCGGCTGTTCCCGCGTCGGCGCCGGCGGCGACCCACGACAGCTCGTCGGGCACGAGTCCCACGACCCGGTAGTGGTGTTCCGCCGACCCGCGGTTCCGCAGCACGAGCTGCACCGGCCGCCCGGCCGGCACGAACACGGCAGACGGGCGGAACCCGGTGTCCGAGATGGCCACGTTGATCGTGAAGTCGAGCGTCGTGTCCTCCGTCGTGGACCCACGCACGGCGTGCGAGGCATGGTCCACGCCGCCCGACTCCGCCCGCGCCGCCGCACCAGCCCCGTACAGGGCCAGGACGCCGGCGACCGCCGCGATCGACCCTACCGTCGTCGTCATGGCTGCGTGTTCAGGTCCTGCAGGTGGGCGACCACCGCGGCGATTTCCGCGTCGGTGAGCGTGATGCGGCTCATCACGGTCACCCCGGCGAGTGCAGACCGTACGCGGGCCTCGTCGGCCCCGCGGATGTCCGGCGCGTTCAACTGCGTGCTTCCCCGCCCGTTCAACCCGTGGCAGGCCGCGCACCCGACGCCGCCGGCGGTCTTCTCGAAGACCATCCGGCCGAGCGCCAGGCGATCCCCCCCGGCCGCCGCCGGCGCCGCCGCTGGAGCGGGGGCCGGCGCCGACTTCTGCGCCGCCGCCGCCCGCTGACGCTTCACCGCGTACATCGGCCCCTTCGGTCCACCCATGTCGGCGAGCAGCTCGCCCTTCCAGTCGGGCGTATAGCGGACGAAACCGCCGGAGTGCGTGTCGCCGCCGTTCGGCGTGGGAACGTAGGCGCTCACCTTGTGCGTGTTGAGGTCGAGCACGATGGTTTCCCAGCCGTTCATGTTGGTGATCCAGAGCTCGTTCACCTTCGGGTCGGGGTGCAGAATGCCGTGGTCGATGCTCGACGCGGAGCCCCCCAGGTGGATCGGCAGGCTCTGGAACATCTGCCGCGGCGCGGCAAACGTCACGGTGTTGACGACGCCGACGACGGATCCGACGTTGTGGCTCCCTTCGCCCTTTCCAATGGGATAGAGCAGCGTCTCGTCCCAGTTCAGCACGAGACCGTAGGGACCGGCGACGCCCGCGTTGGTATCGTCGACGACGGTATTGGTGGCGTTGTCGATTTTGTACACGGCGTCGCCGTGCGCATCGTTGACGTAGGTGAACCGTCCGTCGGAGGTGTGCGCCATGCCGATCGGGTTGTCCCCGACGAACGGAATGATCGTGACGGCGCCGGTCTCGAGGTTGAGCTTCGCGATTCCCGCCGTGTTGTGCAGCTTCGCCTGCCACGGCGGCGCGAACACGGAGACGTACAGGAAGCGGCCCGTCGGATCGACGGTCGGATACGGATGGCCGATCTTGTAGCCGATGTCCTCGATGGTGATCGCCCGCACGACGCGGTTGTTGTCGTGGGGATCGAGCAGGTAGTGGGGGCTGCCGCCGGGGGCGCGCCCGAAGGCGACCAGCACGCGGTCGCGCCCCTGCCAGTCCTTGAACCCGGTGATGTGGTGGAACCAGTCGACGCGGGCGGTTCCTTCGAGCACCTTGTCCAGCTTCAGCGTCCTGGCGTTGACGATCATCAGCACGGTCCGCGTCCGGCCGGTGGCGCGCAGCCGGTGCATCTGGCCGAGGTACAGCCACCGGCCGTCCGGCGAGATGCCGACCCCGTGGGGGTTCTCCGTCACTTCCTCGCCCAGGTCGAAGAGCGCCGACGCGACCACCTGCTTGGAATAAGCGTCGATCACGTAGAGCCCGGACTTCCGCGCGCCCTTCTCGACCCCTTCGCTCGTGATGAAGACCGTCGGGTGCGCCCGGACGTCCCAGGCATCGGGTCCGCTCGAGTCGTAGGTCGCGAGCAGTCTCAGCCTGCCGCGGATCGACTCCGGCGTGTCCCATCCCGCCGGCTGCGCGTTGGGCGGTGGGGGCGCGAGCTGGCCGGCCTGAACGACCTGCGTCGGCGTCATGGAGGCGAGCTGCTGCTCGAGCGCCTCCTTGTCCGATTCGAGCGCGGCCACGTCAGACGGGGACACCCCGGGGGTCGTGAAGGCGCCGATCGCCACGACCGTCAGGCCCACGAGCGCTCCGAGTACCACGCCGCCGATCCATCGCATCGAGGCAAGCTGCTTCATGTCTCTACTCCTCCCGGGCCGCCCGGCTGCGGCGCCGGTACTGTGCCATTTTTTCGAGCACGGCGCACACGGCGCCGCTGTCCTCGGCGCCTCGCCCCTCCGCCAGCGCCGCCGCATAGATCGGCGCCGTGGCGCGGAAGAGCGGCGTTGGACATCCGACCTGCCGGGCGAACTCGGCGATGATCCGCATGTCCTTCTGCCAGATCTCGAGCTTCATTGTCGGCTTCGAGTAATCGCCGCGCACCATCAGCGGTCCGCGTACCTGCAGGATGCGGGAGCTGCCGGCGCCGTCGGCGACGACCTTCAGCGTCACCGCCGGATCGAGCCCGGCCTTCATGGCGAGGACGAGCGCCTCGGCGGTCGCCACGTTGTGGATGGCCACGAGCAGGTTGGCGACGAACTTCGTCTTCGACCCCGCGCCGAACGGGCCGACGTAGTAGTGCGCCCGGGCAAACCCGTCGAACACGCCCTCGACACGGCGACAGGCCGCCCGCGGCCCGCTCGCATAGACGACGAGGTCCTTGACGCGCGCCTGGGCGCCGGTGCCGCTCAGCGGACAGTCGAGCAGCGTGATGCCCGCGGCGGCGAGCCGCCGCCGGGCGTCCTCCTTCGCGGAAATCGGCAACGTGCTCGTCTCGATGACGGTTCCGACCGCTCCCGCCCGCCCGGCCAGCTCCGCCGCGGTGGCGGCGAGCGCCGCAGCCGACGGCAGCGAGCAGATCACGACCGCGGCCCGCTGCCCCACCTCGCCGCAGCTCGGCGCCGCGATGCCGCCCGCGCGAGCGTGCGCCCGGGCACGTGCGGGCAGCACGTCGTATCCGACAACGCGGTACCCCGCCTTCATCAGATTCGCGGCCATCGCCGATCCCATGATGCCGAGCCCGACCAGCCCGACGGTCGTCATGCAGTCTCCTTCGGCGTCGCGCCGCCACGAGACGGCCGCTGCCGACGCCGACGTCAGCGGCCGGGACGATTCGGTGTCGCCGGATCGAGCGGAGCGGGAACCGTTGCCCGACGACCGATACTACTGGACGGGCCTCGCGTAGTAGTAGCCCGCCTCGGCGTCGACCGCGACCGGCGAGGCGAACAGTTCGCTGAGGTGGGGAGCGGTGAGGACGGCCGCTTTCGGCCCCGATGTGAGCACTCGCCCCTCGCGCAGCAGGATCACGCGCTCGATCTCCGGCACGATCTCTTCGATGTGGTGCGTGATCAGGACGAGCGTCGTCCCGTCGCGCGCCACCTGACGCACGCGCTCCATGAAGGCGTGCCGGGCGACGAGATCCAGCCCCGTCGTCGGCTCGTCGAGCACGAGCGCCCGGGGCGCGGTCACGAGCGCCCGGGCGAGCAGCACGCGGCGGGCTTCCCCGCTCGACATCTCGTCGAGCCGGCGCCGCGCGAGGTGCGCGACGCCCATCCGATCGAGCGCTTCGGCGGCGCGGCGCCGCATCTGCTCGGTGACGGCGCCATACCGGAGGATCCCCTGGGTGGCCAGGAATCCCGAGAGCACGGCCGCCTCGGCCGTGACGCGCCCTTCGTTGTTGCCGAACACGAACCGGTGGTGGAGGTCCGAGGAGATGATGCCGAGCTGCGAGCGCAGCTCGAACACGTCCCAACTGTCGTGGCCGAAGACGCGGATCGGCGGCCCGGCGCCTTCGCCGGCGAGCGGGCGGTCCTCGTGGGTCAGCAGCCTGACGAGCGCCGATTTGCCGGCGCCGTTCGGGCCGAGGATCGCGGTGTGCTCGCCGGCCCGGATCGTGAGCGTGAGACCGTCGAGGACGGCGCGATCGCCTCTGATGACGGTGGCGTTGCAGAGCTCCAGCACGGGGGACGGCATGGCTAAGTTGGAGAAGTGGAGAAGTAGAAAAGTGGAAAGGTGGAAAAGTGGAAGAAGTGGAAGAGCAAGTTCAAAGTGTCCGTCGTCGCGGTCCGACAGGCGGTTCGCCTACGCCCCACCTTTCCACTTCGTCCACCTCGTCGACTTGTTCCAACTTTCCACTTTTCCACTTTTCCACTTATTCCACTTTTCCACTTCTTCCACCTGCCCCTACGCCGGCAGCGGCTTTCCCTTCGTCTCCTCGGCGGCCGGGATGGCCAGCAGGCCGACGATGAACGCCAGGGCGGTCAACGCCACGGGCACGCCGAGGCTGCCGTAGGTCGCGATCCCCTGACCCACGAGAAAGACCATCGCCACGCCGACGAAGCGCCCGATCGAGCTGATGAAGCCGATGGCGCTGCCGCGGCAATCGGTGGTGTACTGCTCAGGAATCCACAACGTGTACATGGCGAAGTTGGCGCCGCCGATGCCGAGGATGAAGACGAACACGAAGAAGACCGGCAGCGCCGCGGGCATGTAGAACACGTATCCGAACCCGAGGGCGATGCCGGCCAGCATGACCGTGAAGTACAGGCCCATCGTCGTCTTCCGCCCCAGGCGCTCGGCGAGGCCCGGCGCCGCCAGGCAGCCGATGATGGTCGCCACGGCGAGCACCGCCGACGCGTAGGAGGCGATGCGCGCCGCATCGGCCGGCGCGTACCCGTACTCGGGGCGCTGCGCGATCTGCGTCACCGCCGTCGGGACGTAGACCGAACCGGCCCACAGGCCGATGATCGACACGAGGAACAGGATCGACATCACGATCGTCCGCTTCTTGTACTCGGGCGTGAAGAGCCGCGCGAACGACTCCATCATCCCGGGGCGCTTCACCTTCGCCTGCTGCTGCCACTTCTCCGGCTCGTGGACCTCCTTCATGATCCAGAACACCATCAGCGCCGGCAGGCCGCCGAGCGCGAACATCCAGCGCCATCCGAAGTTGGCGCCGATGAAGTAGTTGGCCGCCGCCGCCAGGAAGAACCCGAAGTAATAGCCGGTGTGCATAAGCCCCGCCGCGAACTTGCGCCGGTCCTCCGGCATCTGCTCGGCGATGAACGTGCCGCCCATCGGCTGCTCACCGCCAATCCCGATTCCGCACAGCACGCGGAGGAACGCCAGCTGCCAGACCGTCTGGGCGAAGGCGCAGAGGAGCGTGAAGACCGAGTAGGTGAGAATCGTGAGCATCAGCGCGGTGACGCGGCCGAAGCGATCCGCCACCGGACCCCACACCATCGAGACGCCCCATCCGAACAGGAAGAGCGCGAAGAGCACGCTGCCGTAGAACCCGATGTTGCCCGGCGTCGCCTCGATCCCCGAATTGGGGAGCAGCTCCCGCAGCGCCGGCACGAGCACCAGCGCATAGATGAACGCGTCCATGCCGTCGAGCGTCCAGCCGCCCCACGCCGCCAGGAACCCTTTGATCTGATTGGGCGTGAGCTTGCTTCGTGTTCCCGGCATACTGGTCGCGACTGCCATGCGCTCGACCTCCGAATGAAATGCGCGTGCGGAAAGTGCGGTGGGTGCTCACCGAGTCTATGGGCGTTCAACGAGCCGGGTCAAGGTCGCGTATCGCGCCATGGTAAGTGTTACCGAAGGAAAGGTCGTCGCGCCAAAACTCATGTTACCGAAGCCGGTGTGCCACAGGAGGGCACCGGCGT
>MELF01000045.1 GCA_001767525.1 Acidobacteria bacterium RIFCSPLOWO2_12_FULL_68_19
CCACAGCCCGTCTCTTTTTCCTTCAGAAGAGAAGAACGAAGAACACCTACGACGACAACCGTCGAGATTTACGCGTTTTCAGGTGAGCGCTGACACGTAGAGCTCATGGTGGGCGACCTCGAGCGGCGCCGCGAGCGCCGTGAGCACCTTGTGCGCGCTGGCGGCCGCATCGTCCGCGTGCGCGATTTCGGAGAGCAGCAGCACGAATTCATCCCCGCCCTGGCGGCTGACGGTGTCCGATCTGCGCACGCACGACACCAGACGGCTCGCCATCGACTGCTGCAGTGTGTCGCCAGTCACGTGTCCCAGGGAATCGTTGACGTGTGTGAACCGATCGAGATCCAGGAACAGCACGGCGAGCTGGGTGCCGTGACGACGGGCCAAGCCAATCGCCTGGGTGAGCCGGTCGTTCAGCAGCACGCGGTTCGGCAGGTCGGTCAGGAAGTCGTGCTGCGCCAGGTGGGACACCTGGAGCGACAGCGCCCGCGCCACGCTCACGTCGTGGAACACCATCACGGCGCCGGTGACGTGCCCGTGCCGATTGTGGATGGGGGCGGCGGAGTCTTCGATGGCCGACTCGAGCCCGTCGCGCCGGATGAGGACGCAGTTGGAGGTCAGGCCGACGGTTGTGTTCAGTTGCACCGGCTGCTCCATCGGGTGTCGCGCGGTCTCGCGTGTGGCGCCATCGACGATGCGGAACACGTGATCGAGCGGCCGGCCGAGCGCCTCGTCCCGACCCGGCCAGTCATGCGCTCCGCGACGGCGTTGAGATACGTCACGTTGCCCGAGATGTCGGTGCTGATGACCGCGTCGCCGATGGAATTGAGCGTGACCTCGACGCGTTGCTTGTCTTCGAAGAGCGTTTCATCCGCCGTCGTCCCCTCGATGGTGTTCCGGAGCACGCGCGGCAGCAGGTGACTGTCGAGGTGGCCCTTCAGGAGATAGTCGCGCGCAGGGAGATCTTCCGCAGGATGGACGAGTTCAGAGCGGCAGGCGTGCAGGGCATGGTCTGGCGCATGCTGTCAGACGATCCCGCGTTCGATACGGCCAACTACCATGGGCCGGCCGAGCGCCACTGGGGGCTCTTGCGGGCTGACGGCAGCCCCACGCGTGCGTTCACGCCGTTCCTCAATGGACTGTTGAAGGAGGCGGACGCCCTGGCACGGCGCTGACCCGATCACGGAGTGAGCGCCGCCGGGGAAGCCACGATCGCTGCCGGTGACTCAGGGGAGGGTGACCGGCGGTAGGCGTACACGAAGCGTTTGAACTCCGGATGCAGGAAGCTTGCGCCGAATTTGTACCGCTTCATCTCCTTGAACGCCTGTTCCGCGCTCCACCGCTGGTCGGCCATCCGGTGGATAGCGGTCATGATGCCCGTCCGGTGGCGCCCGCCGGCGCAGTGCACGTAGACCGGCTGGTTCGCCGGATCG
Organism: Acidobacteria bacterium RIFCSPLOWO2_12_FULL_68_19; assembly: GCA_001767525.1. GTDB lineage: Bacteria > Acidobacteriota > Vicinamibacteria > Vicinamibacterales > UBA2999 > MELF01. The sequence goes on from MELF01000045.1 coordinate 1,431, forward strand.
TTGACGAGCGCGAGAAACAGCGCGAGCTGCACGGGCGTCGGCGGCACATGCGTCGTCATCGGGATCCGATGGAACTTCATCCCCGCGGCTTCGACGCGCGCCGGTTCGCTGGCGGAGCCGTCCGCCTGAAGATCGATGACGGTTCTGATGCCGAAGGCCGCCAGGGCGGCGTAGTCGCGGTCTGACGGCTGCGAGCCGCGATAGTACAGGTCGGTCACGCGTCCGAAGTTGTCGATCCCGAGCGCAGGCGCGCCACCACTGGTCGCCTCCCGGGTTTGAGCCGATGGGGCTCCCCACAGGAAGACGCTGAGTCCAGCAGCCGCGACGCTGCGCGCACGTGTCCTCTTGCAGCCCATGGCGCGCCCCTTTCTGAAGCGGGCCTGTGCACTGCAAGTCCGACGCCAGAGCGAGGGGGGGACAAAGCCGCCCATTCGAGGCGTGCGCGGACGCTCAGGCCGACTGCAGACCTCCGGAGAGGACAGTCTGCGAGTCCGCGCTCATCCGCGCACATCGGAGCGGAACAGCGGCTGGAGGCGGTTCTTGATGTCGTCACAGACATCCTCGATCTGCGCGGCGGTCTCGATGACCTGAAACCCGTTCTCGCGCGACATGGTCTCGAAGACACTCAGCAGGCGGCGTTGATACTCGACAAAGCTGTCGTACATATCGTCGCCGAGGACCAGATCCATCCCGGATTCCCAGTAGGTGAACCCGGTGGTCTGTACCACGCGCCGGACGAGCTGCTCGACGTCGGCCCGGAGGTAGATGACGATGTCCGGCTTCAGCGCGAAGTCGTAGACGCCCTCGATCCACCGAGGTTCGGCGCCGCGGACGATCGCGCGTGCCATGAGGGAGTAAATGTAGCGATCCGTCAGGACCACGAATCCGGCACGCAAGGCCGGCATGATCTCCTTCTCGAGCCGGTCCGCGAAATCCGTGGCGTAGAACAGGCTCATCGTGATGCGGCCCAGCGTGTTCCCCTCGGTGGCCGCCTCGAGGCCCTTGCCGGCCAGGGCGGAACGCGTTATCCCGGTGTCGAGCACCGCATGGCCGGTGTTCTCGAACCACTGCTTGAGCAGCCGGATGTGCGTGGAGCGCCCGACGCCGTCGGCGCCCTCCACGACGATCAGCGTGCCCCGGCTCACGCCCGTGCCTCCATCGTCCGGGCGCCGGTCAACCTCCGTGTGACGACGGCGCGCACCTGCGCCTGCTGGTCTTCGATCGACTGAGTGGCGTCGATGACGACGAGTCCGAATTCGTCGACCATCTGCTCGTACTCGCTGATGACCGAGCGCTGAAACACGCGGAAGCTCTCCTCGGCATCGCCGAGGTGCGTCCGGTCCATGCCCGCTTCGTAGTAGCTGATGGCATGGCGCCCGTCGACGAGGCGCTTCACCGCCTCGTCGACGGAGATGCGGAAGTAGAAGCCGATGGTCGGTGTCACCGCAAACCGGTACAGGTTGCGCACCCAGCGGGCGTCCACCCCTCGGGCGACGTCGCGCGCGAAGGCGGTATAGGCGTACCGGTCGGCGAGCACGATCGCCCCGGCCTTGAGCGGCGGGACGATGTGGCGCTCGCTGCGCTCGGCGAAATCCGTCGCGTGGATCAGGCTGAACGTCGTCGGGGTGAGCAGGCGCTTCTTCTTGCCCCGGCGGGTGACATTGCGCACGAGCGGCGACGAGTTCCACTCGCTGAAGTAGGTGCCGTATCCCTCCCACTCGAGCCACTTCTGCAGGAGCGACAACTGCGTGCTCTTGCCGGCGCCGTCGATCCCTTCGGCGACGAACAGACGTCCGGGAAAGTCCTGCGCGTCGCTCCTCATGAGCCGCCGGCGACCTCGAGACCCTCATCGACCTTCTGCCGCAGCCGGACCACGTACCGCCGCGCCTCCGCATCGCTGTACCCGGCGGCCCGGAAGGCGTCGCTCCATTGAGCGGCGCTCAGGCGCGCGAGGCGCTCTGAAATCCAGCGCACGTCGGCAGGGGTCACCCCGCGCGTGAGGTGCGGCTTGCGCCACCCACCGCGGTAGTGAAACCGGACGTGGTCATGGCGCACCGAGTGGATGAAGTCTTCACGCTCGAAGTCGTCGAGGTTGTCTTTCGAGCCGGCGAAGAGCCAGCGGGTGCCGCCGAGCGAGGCGCCGAGGTCGCGCACCACATAGCGGCGCACGGGCGCGGCCCGTCCATCCGTCAGCTCATAACGAACGTTCTGCTGCGTCTTCAGATCCCAGTTGTTCACGATGACCATCAGCACGAAGAGTCCGCGCAGCGGCGCGGTGCCGACGAACGGATTGGCGCTCCAGGACCAGCGCTCGATTCGCTTCTCGCCGTCGGCATCGAGCCGGAACCGGCCCGGGGGCTGCGGATTCGGGTCGGACGTGCCGGTGAGCGTCCACCTTGGAAGATAGTAGGTGGCCGGCTGGAAGTACCCCGCCGCCCACAGGAGGCGGGATACCACGACTTCGGGCCGCGCCTCCGGGCCGATCTTGACGCTCCACAGCCGGCCCTGCCCATCGCGCACGTCGTACCCGCGGCTGTTGCCGGTGACGTCGCGCGCCACGAACTGGTATGCCTCGAGAGGGTCCGGGGCGGCGTCGCGCCCACCGGGGCCCCAGAACAGGTCGCGCCCGGCGTCGGGCTCGCCCCACAACTCGGACATCGGCGGGGCGGGCGCCCCGTCGGCCACCGTCGACCGCTCCCTGAGCGCACACGCCGGCACCGCGCACAGCAGCACTGCCACGCTGATCACGCTGGTCACGCGGAGCCACGTCATCGCGTAGGACTCATGGCCTACTCTAGCGGGAGCAGCGCACCGCCGCTGTCCCAAACGGCACAGCCGCGGCGACCGATTCCCGCAGGTGGGCTGTCCAATCGGGCACAGCCCACAGAAGACGCCAGGCGTACAGTGGAAGGACAGTGTACCCACACGAGGTCGAGCCGGTCGTTCGTCGAGGAGGGATGGGGCGTCCCGCCATGGAGGACGCCCGCCACCTGCGGTGGGGCCTGTCGGCGCGGCTGCCACGGTGGTGGCGCGCGTTCGACGGCCGGCGCTCGCTGGTGACCGTCAACGACGGGTCACCAGCGGTCATGGCCACTGTCGCGCGCCGCGCGAGGGACAAGAGAACGTGATGCGGCCGCCGCTCGTCACAGGCGGGGCGTGATGCCGGATGGTGCCGGCCTGCTGGCGGATCTGCCCTCGCTGCTGCAGGCGCTGATCGCGTTGCCGCTTGCAGCGCTGTGCGGCACCGTACTCGCGTTCCGGCCCAGGCGCCGCGGGACGCCGCCGCGCGACACCGCGGTCATTCAAACCCAGATTCTGCTCGCCGTCGTGGGCGCCGTCATCATGCTCGTCGTCGGCGCCAGCCTGGCGCGGGCGTTCGGCATCGTCGGCGCCGCCAGTCTCATTCGCTACCGGTCGAAGATCGACGACCCGAAGGACGCGGTGGTGATGCTGTCGACCCTGACGGTCGGGCTCGCGGCGGGCGTCGGACTGAATCTTCTGGCGCTGTTCGCCACGGCGTTCCTCCTGCTCGTCCTCTGGTGGACAGAATCCCTCGAGGCCGACCCGTTCAACGTGTTCATGCTGACGATCCAGACGAAGGTATCCGAGACGCTCCGCCCGAAGATCGAGCGGCTGCTCAGCGCGAATCACGCGATCTTCGAGCTGCGCGGCTCGAGCGAGGAGGCGCTGACCTACGAGGTCCAGCTCCCGCTGGGCAAACACCTTGGCCGCCTGTCGACGGCCATCCTGGCGGTGGATACGACCGACAACACCGCCGTGGAATGGGCCGACAAGAAGGGCAGGAAATAGGACCCGGTGAAGCTGCTGGTTCAGCCCGACAGCGGTGTTGCGCCTCTCCTGGCCGCGATCAAGCGCGCGAAGAAATCGGTCGAGATCGCCATCTTCCGATTCGACATCCGGGAGCTGGAGAAGGCCCTCGAGGCGGCGGTCGCCCGCGGCGTGGTCGTCCATGCGCTCATCGCGCAGACCAACCAGGGAGGCGCGAAGCTCCTGCGGCAGCTCGAGATGCGGCTCCTCGAGGCCGGCGTCACCGTGTCGCGCACAGCCGACGACCTCGTCCGCTATCACGGCAAGTACCTCATCGTCGATCGGGCGTTGCTGTGCGTGCTGGGGTTCAACTCCACGCACCTCGACATGTTCAAGAGCCGGAGTTTCGGCCTCGTCACCACCCGTCGCGCGCTGGTGCACGAAGCAGCGAAGGTCTTCGAGGCGGACTCGACCCGCCAGCCGTATGCGTCGGTCTCGAAGGAACTGGTCGTCAGCCCTGTGAATGCGCGCGCCCGCCTGGGTGCGCTGATCGCGGCGGCGCGCACACAGTTGCTCATCTACGACCCTCGCATCAGCGACGCACCCATGCTGCGCCTCTGTCAGGAGCGGGCGAAAGCAGGAGTCGACGTCCGGATTCTGGGCGCCGTCAGCGGCCGCGGCGCGGGCCTCCGGGTGGAGAAGCTGCAGGACCTGCGGCTGCACGTGCGCGCAATCGTGCGCGACGGGATCGAGACGTTCATCGGCAGCCAGAGCCTGCGCGGCGCCGAACTCGATCGGCGGCGGGAAGTCGGGATCGTCGTGCGCAATCGCCGGATCGCGACGCAGGTGCAGGCGGTGTTCGAGGCGGACTGGGCCCGTCGTCTTGAAATGTCCGCGAAGGATGCGCGGCTCTCGCGCGACGAGGCGGCCGACCAGCCGTCACCGGCATGACGAAAGCCTGCGGGCGCCTCGGAATCGCCCTGGCGTGCGCCGTCCTCGTGACGCTCGCGCCGCTGGGCCTGATCGTCGCGCACGTGTATCACGACCGGGCACGCCTGCCGGATCCCGAGCCGTTCGTGCGCTTCGAGGTCCCGGCGATTGGCCACGTCTACGACGCCCACGGCCGCCCGCTCATCGCGCTCGCGCGCGAGTACAGGTTGATCTCCACATACGAGGATATCCCCCCAATCGTTCGCCACGCGATTCTGGCCGCGGAGGACAAGCGCTTCTTCAGCCACAACGGCGTCGACTATGGCAGCGTGCCGCGGGTGGTGAGCCGTATCAGGATGGGGACGCTGCTGGCGCGCCTCGTCCGCACGCCCGTCGATGAAGCGGACTCGCCCGCGATCTTTCCGCAGGGCGGCTCCACCATTACCCAGCAGCTCGTGCGCGGTCATTTCCTCAAGGCGCTGACCGCCGGCGAGAACAGTCGGGCCCTTCGCGGAACCGGGCAGCTCACGCGGTCGGTGTCGTACGTGCTGGGCGCGCGCAACGCCAACATGCTGGCGCGGAAGGTCGAGGAGATGCGGCTCTCGATCTGGATCGAGCAGGACATGACGCGCCGGTTCGGATCGAAGCGCCGCGCCAAGGAGGAGATCCTCGCCCGCTACGCCAGCTATGTGTACATGGGGAACGGGCAGTACGGATTTGCCACCGCCGCGCAGTACTACTTTGGCCGACCGCTGGCCACGTTCACGGCCGCCGACGCCGACAAGGCCGCGCTGCTCGCCGGGATTCCCAAGTCGCCCCGTGACTATGCACCATCGGCGGCGGATCGCGCGACCGTACTGCGGCGCAGGAACCAGACCCTGACATTGATGGCGCGCAACGGCTTCCTGACCGCCGACGCGCTGGCGGCCGCCGTGGGGCGCCCGATTCAGGTCGCGGCCCGACGGCGAGGGCGCATCGCCACGGAGGCGCCGGCCGTCGTGGCCCACGTCCTCGAAGAGCTCGCCGTCGGCGGTGTCGCACGCGGCCTCGAAGACCTGCTGCAGGGCCGAATCCAGGTGTACTCGACCGTGGACGCCCGGGTGCAGCAGGTCGCGAACGAAGCGCTCGAGCACGGTCTGCTCGCCTACGAGGCGCGGCACCCGATCGCCCGGGAACTGGTGCAGGGCTCGGTCGTCGTGCTGGCCAACGGCGATGCGCGGATCCTCGCCGAGGCCGGCGGGCGGCGATCGTACAGAGGCCGCCCCGCGGGGTACAGCGACTTCAACCGTGTCACCGGGTCCTTCCGGCAGCCGGGGTCGGCGATCAAGCCGATCGTCTACCTGGCCGCGTTTCGCCACGGAGATTTCGATCTCGAGACGCTGGTGCCCGACGAGCCGATCGAAGTGCCGGACGGGGAGGGCACGAAGTGGATCGCCAATTATGACGGGCGGTTCAAGGGGATGATCCCGGTCCGGCAGGCGCTCGCCGAGTCGAGGAACGCGGCCGCCGTCTGGATCACGAGGCGGATCGGCATCGACAGCGTCCTGCGCGCCTCCGAGCGCCTCGGGGTACGGACGCCGCTCCACGGCTACGTCGCCACGGCCCTGGGCGCCTCCGAAATGAGCCTGCTGGAGCTCGCCAACGCCTACCGGACGATCGCCTCCGGCGTGCTCGCCCAGCCGTATGTCATTCGGCGCGTGGTCCACGCGTCCGCCGGCGCGGCTGCCGATCCCGACGCGGATCGGCCTCGGCCGGTGGCCGTTGGCGACGAGGCGCTGCTCCTCATTCAGGAAGGGCTGCGGAGCGTCGTGCGCCTCCCCGGGGGAACCGCGCACGCTCTCGATTCGGGGCGCTTTCCAATCGCGGTCATGGGCAAGACCGGCACGACGAACGAGTTTCGCGACGCGCTCTTCGTCGGCTCGACGTACGGCTCCGGAGGCATTACCGTGGCCGTTCGCATCGGCTTCGACGACAACCGCTCTCTCGGCGCGAGGGAAACCGGCGCCAGAGTGGCCCTTCCGATTTTCCGGGAGGTGATGCTCCGCGTCTACCAAGATGGGCTGGCCGGTCCCGCACCAGGTTTTCCGCCGGCGCTCGAAGCGCGCATCACGGTCTACCTGCAGGGCCCGCCGGACGTGGCTCCCGCGGTCGTGCCAGCCCTCGAACCTGTCGCTCCGTTGAGCGGAGTCGCCCTGACGAGGATTTCGGATGAGAGTCCGGACGGAGCGGGGCTTCGGCCGATCATCCCGAGGAACTCGAGGTGAGTCGCCAGCTCGCTTTCCGCGGCCAGGAGCCGCCGCCGCAGTTCGATGTCATGCCGAACGGTGTGCAGCAGCTTGCTGAGGCGATGGAGGTCGAGCGGTTTGGACAGATAGTCGAGCGCGCCCAGCTTCACGGCCTCGATGGCCGAATCGACCTTGGGTCTGCGGTCATCAGAATCACGTGGCACGTCGGATCGGCGTCGCGAATCGCGCGCAGTATATCGAGCCCTCCCACCTCGGGCAGGTCTCGATCGAGGAGGACGACGTCGGGCTTGAGCGCCCGCAACGCTGTCAGCAGCTTGTACCCGCCAGCGTGAGCGATCACGTCGAACCCTTCACCCTGTGCGAAGCATTCGACGAACGCCGGTATGCCGGGCCCGTCGTCGACGACCACGAGAAGCGGACGCCTGCCAGGCACGCTCGCTAATTGCATCCGCCCTGGTTTGTCGTCGGACTCCATCGTGTCTGGTGTCGACGTTTCTGAATACGCTTTGAGAGTACAACAGCCGCGGCGCGCCGCGGCATCGCGATCGGCTTTCCATCCGTGTGCGCGAGGTCGAATCTGTCGCCACTGTCGCGTCAACTTCACTTCGCATTGCCCTGGAGCAGACCTACGCTGACAACGTGCGACTCTCTGACATATCCATGAAGATCGCCACCTGCCTTCTCCGCACGGTTCTGTGTCCATTCCGCACGCACAGCGGCACGCGCGTCGATGTCCCGCAGGGAGGGCGCGCGGCCGGCCTGTTCGTGGATGATAGGAGAGACCTCTGAGAGGCGTTTATCACCGGTCGCGAGGGTCGGTTGGCTCGGGTGCGCCGTCGCGGCGCCGCGGCCATCGCAGGCCCTTCCCCTGAAGGCGCAGTGTGGCGGCTCTGAAAAACAGTGAGAGCGCCACCCAGCCGAGCATCACGGACACAGGGACCGCCAGCACCCTGGGCCACGTCATGGCCACGCCACTCACAGCCAGCAGAAGCAGTCCCGCGCTCACCATGGCCCTGGCCTCGGCCGGCCCGAGGACGCGGCGGTTCGTGATCGCCGCGCCCACCGCGCTGCCGATCCCGAGCGCCCCTGCCGCGGCTCGTCCCCCGCTTCCTTTCGCGAGAGCCAGAGGGCGCCGGCGCCGCCGTTCTGGTTGCGCGCGCAAATGCAATCGCCGCCGGGCGGTGAGCACGACCTCCGTGGCGTGCGACAGGTCGTCGAGGTACATTGCTTCCATCGCGCGCGCAAACGGCTCGTCCTCGACCGCGACGTCCAGCTCCCAGTTGCCGAGCCAGCCGGTGAGATTGAGGTTCGTCGAGCCCACCCTCGCCCAGCGAGCGTCGGCAACGGCCGTTTTCGCGTGCAGCATGGATCCGTTCCATTCGAAGACCCGGACCCCGGCCTCCAACAGGGGCCGATACCCGGCGCGTGAGAGTGATCCGATGAACGGCACGTCACTGGATCCCGGGACCAGGAGCCGCACATCGACCCCGTCCATCGCGGCCGATTTCAAGGCCTGGACGTAGAGCGTGGTCCCGACGAAATACGCATCGGTCAGCCAGAGCGAGCGGCGCGCGCCCGCAGCGATGAGTTGGTCCAATCGATAGAGCTGGGCGGTGGTCGGCGTGCTCGCAACCACGCGCGCCATGACCGTCCCCCGCGCGGGGATGGAGGCCTGAGTCGGCACGTCGGTGGCCGGAAGGGGTGCTCCCGCGATCGCCCACGTTTCGGCAAACGCCAGTTCGAGATCCGCGACCGCCGGGCCTTCGATCGCGACTCCCGTGTCACGCCACGGGTCGACGTGACGTCCCGGATCTCCCACCCAGTGGCGACCGACGCACAGCCCTGACACGAATCCCAGCCGCCCGTCGATGGTAATGACCTTGCGATGGTCTCGACTGATCCACCCGAAGGGTCTGTCGATGCGCGGAGGATTGAAGGATCTGATTTCGACACCGGCGCGACTCAACATCGGCCAGCGCCGGCTCAGACTGACGCTGAACGAGCCCAGCCAATCGTAGAGCAGCCGGACCCGGACGCCGTGGCGAGCCCGCTCTGCGAGCGCGTCCGCAAATTGCAGCCCGATATCGTCCCTGTGGATGAAGTAGGTTTCGAAATGGATTGTGCTCCTGGCCGAGGCGATGGCCTCGAGCCACGCGGGATAGTTCTCCTTCGCGTCCCTGAGGATTCGCACCGCGTTCCCGGGAATCAGTGGTGCGCCTGCGGCTCGCGCAAACGTTTGATCGGCGAGAGCGCGCGCGGCGGCGAGCGCCGCGTCGGGGAGTGGGCCGGGGTTCTTTCCTGTCATGGCGCCGTCTGTGGCTCCCGGGCATGATACCGGCGGCCACAAGGGGCGGTGTGCCCTAAGGGACATCCTGACCGCAGGCGTCTCCAGTACGCTCAATCCGTGCGCACCAGATTTCGACGCGCGATGCTGACGCTGGCGGTCCTGCTGGCGCCGGCGTACGAGAGCGCCGCGGACATTGGCGTCGTCATCCTCGAACCGATCAACGCGCTCGGGTTCTTCACGCGTGTCGGGCACGCCGGCACGTATCTCTCCAATATCTGTCCCGACGGAAGCCCCATCCGCATGCGGCTGTGCCGGCCGGAGGAACGGGGAGGGGTCGTCAGCAAGTTCTCGGCGATCAGCGAGGAGGACGACTACGACTGGGCGATCGTGTCGCTCGAGCAGTTCCTCCACGGCGTCGATTCCCCCGATCTGGCGCCGCTGATTGCCACGCCGGGGCTGCACACGGCGATGCAGGCGTCGAGTTTCGAGGCGGCCTTTTCGGCGGCGCTGAGCCGGACCGACGACGGGCGCCTGCCGGTTGGGCAGTGGAGGACCGGGCTGGCGAACCGCTTCACCAGGAGCATCTACATCCTCTCGATCGCGACGACGGCCGCTGACGATCGGGCGATCGTCGACGCCTTCCACGCCGCGCCGAACAAATCGCGGTTCAATTTCTTCTACGACAACTGCTCGAACCAGACGAAGGCGGTGTTCGACCTGATCATGGACAGCACCGAGGCCATCGGGGACCGGGCAAGCGGCCTGACCATGCAGACGCCCAAGGGACTGGCCAAGACGCTGGTCGACCGCGCCCGAGCGCGCCCGAGCCTCCATCTCCGCGTCGAACGGTACCCGCAGGTGCCCGGAACCATCGACCGGAGCACCGAAGTGCTGTTTCCGATGGAGAACACATACCGGAACGTCAGCTTCGCCCCGTACTGGTATTTTGGCGGCTTCCGGGAAGTGGCGCTCGGCGCGATGTTCTACCACGGGGTGCTCGCGCCGTTTCGCCTCGCCGGCGCGTTCGCGGATTTCCTGTCGGCGCGGGCCGGCCGGCTCACGGCGGAGCAGATCCGGCTCAGGAGTCTGCAGGATGAGGTCAGGCAGGCCCTCCAGTCAGCCGCCGGGAGCGGCGACCGGCGCAGGCTCGAGCTGGAACAATTGAACGGGGCGGTGGTTCGCGGGCTGCGGGCCGTCAAGGCCGACAAGCAGGCTGAAGTGGATCGCGTCCTCGGGTCCGACGCGCAGTGGCAGGCGTTCGATCGCGAGTTTCAGCTCGCGGTGGGTCTCGTGGATCGCGCCGGGCTGTCCGCCGAGCTGCACGGCTATTTCGCCGCTTTCGTCCCCACCGGGCATCTGTCGGAGCAGCTCCTCGCGTATTTCGCCGCGCACGGCCGGTTCTACGTCGACGAGGACCGGCGAGGCCCTTGGATCAGGCTCCCGCTGCCGGAGGTCCGGGCGGAGGCGACCGGGTTGTCCGAATCACACGTTCTGGCGGGCAGCCATCGCCTGGCGTTTCTGGTCCTCGCGGCCGTGATCGATCACAACCTGTACGAGACCGGCGACCGCCGCGAGGATCTCGAATACATGGAGCGCATCTTCACGCTGTTCCGGCAGGCGCGGCGATCGCTCGCCGCACCCGCGGTCACGCACTGATTCTGGTCGACCATTTCATGAGGTTCGCCTCGTCACCGAAGCTGCCAGGTCACGGCTCCGTATCGTTTTGAACAGCCCGCCGCCCCACGCAGACATCACAATGGATCGGTGAGCGGATCGAACGTCACAGGGGAACGGCGGCTGGTCGCGGCTGCGAAGGACGCGGCCTGGCTCGTACTCCTCGTCCTCATGGTCCCGCTCGCGATCCTGGTCGTCGGCACGCCGGTGGTGCTGTTCGTGCGGCTGCTGATAGAGATCGCCGCGCGCTTGTGAAGGAAGGTCCGGAGGGGAATCGAGGGAACCCATGAGCATGACGATAACCACCCTGTCCGGCGGCGATACGTCTGACGAACGGTGGCGCCAATGGCCGCTCGGCTACGCGACGAGCAGCCGCAGGACGGCGGCCCAGGCGCGCATCGTGTTCGCCGTCGTCCTCACGACGACGATCGCCTGGCTCGCGGTTCCGCGCCTGTCCGCTCGATGAGCGAACGATTGGACCTGCGCGCACGGCTCCTGGAAGTCATCGCCGCGCTGGACCGGCGTGTGCGACACCCGGGCCGCCACACCGAGGCGGCCATCGCGGCTGACGCCGCTGCCCTGAAGCGCGAGGGCGAAGCCCGTATGGCCGTCCTCGACGACGATGGCGCGCCGGTGGGCGGAGAAGCCTCGTAAGCGGCTGATATATTGAGTCTTTTATCATAAGCTGGTAATGTTGGGTATGGACCGCACGGTGCGAGCCTACCTGGCAGAGATTGGGCGGAGAGGGGGCCGGAAGAGCCGGCGCCGGCTGGATCCGGACGCGGCCCGCCAGATGGTGCGGCTCCGCGAGGCGCGGCGTGCGTTTCGGCGCTTCCACGCGCAGTGCTTCTGGTCCTGCGATCCGGAGTATGCCGTCACGGCGCGTGACGTGCCCTGGGTGGCGGAGCAGTTGATGAAGTTCGGCGGGCTGCGCGGCTGGGAGCTTGGCGCACGACTATGCCGCTGACCCCCTATCAGGAAGAGGTCGCTCGGCTGCTGTCGGCGAACCGGAGCTTCGACAACTACCTCGCCGGCGGCGCCGCGATCCACCTGGAGCCGAACACCCGGCGCTACAGCAACGATCTCGATTACTTTCAGGACTCGGTCGAGCGCGTCGCCAGCGCGTTCACCGACGACGTGCGGCAGCTGCGCGCCGCCGGTCACGACGCGGCCGCCGAGATACAGCTGCCGGGGTACATTCGCGCCACCGTCTCGCGAGGCGGCGCGCACACCAAAGTGGAATGGGCGCACGACTCGGCGTGGCGCTTCATGCCAACGATCCGCAGCGACGTCGTCGGCTACATGCTGCACCCGATCGATCTGGCCATCAACAAGCTGCTGGCGCTGGCCGGACGCGACGAGCCGCGCGACTTCCTCGACATCCTCGACCTGCACGCCCGGACGCTGCAGCTGGGCGCGCTCTGCTGGGCGGCGGCGGGGAAGGATCCGGGCTTCACGCCGTTCGCGCTGCTGGAGATGCTGCGGCGCAGAGGGAAGTATTACGCGGAGGATTTCGAGCGCCTCAACCTGGTGGAGCCGGTCGACCTGCCCGCCCTGAAGAACCAATGGTTGGCCGCTCTCGCCGGTGCGGACGCCTTCGTGCGCCGCCGCCCGCCAGACGAAGTCGGGTGCCTGTATTACTCGCCCGGTCTCGCGCGGTTTGTGGCACCGGGACCGGACGGGCCGGCGGACGTCGTTCCGCATTACGGCCGTCCGGGTGGGGTGCTTCCGCGGGTTCTCGACGGCGATGGTGCGTCGGAGGCCGGAGAAACCCCGTAAACCGACGCACGGATGATGGTCAGTTGCGCCCCGATGTCGGCACCCCACCCCCGTTGAATTCGCGCCGGGTGAGCACCCCGTCCCGATTCACATCCTGGTCGTCGAAGCTCCGCCGCGATCGGTGCCATTCGTCGCGCGAGATCGTGCTGTTGCGGTTGACGTCAAGGCTCGCAAACGAGTCCCGCCGGCGGCCCGCGTTGCCGCCGAGCTCCTCGCGGCTGAGCACGGTGTCGTCGTTGCGGTCGACTCGGCGGAAGGTCTCGAGATCGCCGTGCCACTCGGTCGACGCGATGCGCCCGTCGCGATTGTGGTCGAGGCTCGCGAAGCCGGCGTCGGACCAGGCGGGAAACCGGTCGTCAGCACTCGGATCGAAGTCGCGGTCTTCGAGGCTGCTGTCCCTTCGTCCACCAGGGCGGACCTCCTCTCCTGAGAGGACTCCGTCGCGGTTCCAGTCATGCGTCCGGAACGACTCGGAGCTGCCCCGCCACTCGCTCCAGGTAATCATGCCGTCGTTGTTGCGGTCCATGCCGCGGAACCGCATTTCGCCGCCCCTGCGGCCGGCCGGCGGTCCCTGCGCGCGCCCCGACGCACAGTAGCGCAGCCCGCCCGACCCGGGGACGCCGGCATCACCAAACGCGTCCCGGTACTCGGGCGACGCCAGGATCTCGTCGATCACCGCGTCCACTCCTCGGGTCACCGCCACCTGCGCAAACGCTCTCGCGCCTGCGGGATCGGGCTGCCGGCCGAGCAGGTGCCGGTACAAGGTCCCCACGGCCTGTTCGCGCTCATCCCTCGCCTGGCCCGGCGGGAAGAACCGCTGCAGATGCTCTGGCGATTTCGCGACGAGGCGGACTAGATCGCGGACGCTCGTGCCCCCGGCGGCCAGCCGTTCGACGTGGGTGGCGCTGTCGGGGTCGGGCGCACGTTCGAGCATGTGCCGGTAGATCTCGTCGACCACCCGGCGCGCGTCGGGCGTGCACGGCGCCTGGGCCGCCGCGACGCCAGGGAAGACGAGGAGTACGATGAAGAGACTCGCATGCAACATGATTCACACCTCCTCTGCGGGATGGCGGTTGCGATCGCTAGCGGGCCGCCGTGCGATTGAGCGCCGCCTTCAGCCCGGTCACGCTCGCAGGCGCGTGGCCGGCGCGATCGAAGACGATGTCCTCGGATGAGAGGGGACGCCCGTAGAAGCGCCTGTTCGCGTCCAGGTCTTCCTTGATGGCCGACCCATTGACCGTGGCGCCCGCGAAGAGGCCGCGGCTTCGCGAGTAGCTGAGAATCTCGGCCCGGAGCTGCAGATCCGTGGACGCCTCGGCGGCGCGGCCCACCGGTCCGGCAGCCGCCGACACTTCTGCGCCGAGCTTGACCTCATTGGCGAGGAGCCGCTCGACGCCGCGCCGGTTCATGATCACGAGGATGAGGTCGATCTCGGTGCCGCCGATCTGCGCGCCCACGCTGCCGCCGGTGAGCGTCAGGAAGGCGGGCGACGACCACGCGCGCGTCTGCGCCTCGCGGACGCTGATGACGCCGCGTCCCCACTGGCCGCCGACGATGAAGCCGGCCTTCTTGACGGACGGGAAGATCGCGATCGCTTCCGCGTTGTCGTAGATGCTCTGCGGGATCGCCTTGTCCGGCGCCTCCCGCATCTCGTTCAGGACGACGGTGGCGGCGGCCACGCGCCGCGTGTCATCGTCGTTCTGCGCGGCGCCGCTCCCGGTGCCGGCTGCGACGAGTGCCGCCGCACAAACCGCCACGCCCGATGTCGCTGTCCTCCATGTCATGTGTATCGACTCCCTCGACAGCGATCGTGGCAGGGTGCTGCGGAGGGATCTGTCATGTTTTGCACTCAGCGCAGATGACAAGGCCTGCGGTCGTGCTGGCACTCTTCGTGCTCCTCGGCGGACCATATGCGAAGAACACTCGCAATCCTGGTCCCATGCGTGGTCGTCTTGTGCCACAACCTGGCACCGAATGCGGAAGAGATGGGCGTCACCTGGGTGAACGTCATGAACGCCACGGTCGTGGGAGCGGTTCTGGAGAAGACGAGCGGATGGGATCGCTTTGACGATGCCGGTGCGACATCGCAGCAGGAACTGAGCGCCGGCGATGGCTTCGTCGAGTTCACCGTCGGCGAGGCCGACACGTTCTGGGTTGGCGGACTCAGCCATGGCAACCAGGACACCAGCTATGGCGACGTCGATTTCGCGTTCCGTTTCAACGGCGATGGGTGGGCGGACGTTCTCGAGAACGGCGAGTACCGGTCGGGCGGCGACACGCCGTACGCGGCCGGCGACGTCTTCCGCGTCGCAGTGGTCGGGGGCCGCGTCCAGTACTTCCGGAACGGACGCTTTCTCGTCGAGAGCGCCGGAAGTCCTTCATATCCGCTGATCCTCGACGTGGCCCTCGGCACCCTCGGCGCGACGGTCCACGACGCCCGTCTCGGGATCAGTCCGCCACCCCCGCTCGGCGGCGGCTTTATCGAAACCGCCGGCTCACCGGCGCTGCGGCCACGCCTCACACGAGCGCAGATCGAGGCGTTCCTGCCGGCGGGCGGCGGCACAGGCCCGTTCGTGTTTCCCGCGCCCTATCAGACCGGCGGAGTTCGTCTCACCAGCGCGTCCGACTGCGCGGAGGGACAGGATTGCCTCTGGTACGCGGGCTACTCCTACTGGCGCAACATCAACAACCATGTCGGCAGCGCCCACATGTACATCTTTCTGGGAACCGCGCGAGAGCACGGCGGTGTCGGTCCCCTCCTGGTCCGGTACAACAAACTGACCGACGCGGTCGAACCGCTTGGACCGCTCTTCGACGCCGTGGATCCCCACAGCTTCAGTACGGGAGAAGGGTGGTACTTCAGCGCCACGCGGCCGACTCGGCTCTACACCTTCGTCGTGGGGTCGACCGAGCTGCGCCGGTACGACATCCTCCTCCGGCAGTTCGAGGCGATGGCCGCCATGGACCTCACGGAGTGCCCGCGGCCGAATATCTGCCCCAAGGGCGCTGCGTTCATCACGCAGCCGCATTCGAGCGACGACGATCGGGTGCACTCGGCGACCGTCCAGGACGGCGACTGGCAGCGAATCGGGTGCGTCGTCTACGACAGCGAGGTTCGGCGGTTCAGGTACTTCGGCGCGCCGAAGGGCTACAGCCTGGACGAGTGCCACGTGGACAAATCGGGACGGTGGCTGATCCTGCTCGAAACGCGGGCGGACGGCTCGCGTCGAAACCGCGTGGTCAACCTGCTGCATCGGGGCCGCGTTGCGACCATCGAGGACGTCGACGGCGCGCTGGGGCATCTCGATATGGGATTCGGATACGCGGTGGGCGCCGACACGTTCAATCCCCTCCCGAACGCGACGATCCTGCTGACGTTCCCTCTCACCACGACCGCCCGACCGATCGGCCCCGTCGTCCATTTCAACAAGCGCTGGGACGTGGCGGCGGCGAATCATGTCGCGCACGGGAACGCGCAGCCTGGAATCGCGCCGGAATCTCAGTATGCGTGCGGCAGCAACGCGAGCCGCGTGCCCGACATGGCCGACGAAATCGTCTGTGTCCCTCTGGACTTCGCGCACAACGCGAACGGCTCGCTCGATGTGCTCGTGGTCGCGCCCGTGATGACCGATCTCGACGCAGCCGGCGGGCGCGACGTCGATGGCGACGACTACGAGCAGGTCCCGAAGGGGAACCTCGACGTGACCGGCAGATACTTCTTCTGGACCACGAATCTCGGCGGCGACCGCCTCGACGCGTTCCTTGTGAAGATTCCAGCGGGTCGGTTCGGCCCGTAGCGGCAGCTGTTCCCCATCAGTGCTCACCGAAGCCGCTCGAAAGGCGAATCCGGTCCCGCAGCGACGTTGTCGCTATACAGCTATACGCGTCCGGCGGCCGCCCACCAGCCCCACGAGAAACAGTACGACGGCGATGACCAGCAGCGCGTGAATGAACGCGCCGACGGTGTAGATTCCGACGATGCCGAGGAACCACGCGATCAACAGCAGAACGGCAATGGTGTACAACACAGCTATTCCTCCCCTTACGAGCCCGTGTGTGTGCGCGCGGCGCGCTGCGCCAGTTCGGCCTGCGCTTCTGTGGCGCGCTCCTTGACGTCCTCCGCGCCGCGGATGACCATGCTCAGCGCCTTCCCGTAGACGCCCCGGCCCGTCTGTCGGAGATCGTCGCCCACCGCGTTGCCGGCGCCCACGGCGGCCTCCGTCACCTGGCGTCGAACGGCCCGCAGCGCCGCATAGATCCGCGGCGCAAAGAGCACGCCTGCGGCCGTGCCGATCAGGGCGCCACCCATGAGACCCTTCACAAGGCCCCCTCGATGGCCGTTGGCGGTCTCGGGTGGTAGCGCGGTCATGTGTTCGTGTCGTGTGTCAGTCATCTGATCTCCGGTGTCTTCTGTGCGAATCTCGAATCATCGATGGGTGTCAGACTGCTGAGTGTGTTCGATGCCGCGATTCGTCCGCGCGCTGTTCCGAGATCCACTGGTGGCTCATCAGGGCGAAGCTCGGTTCCTCTCTATGCCGCCACGGCTTCAACACGAACACCGCCCACACGGTGAGACTCAGCACGATCGGCATCACGAGCCCAGTGGTCATCCTCGATGTCGATCCTGGCAGGGTCTTCGGGACGCGTCTGTCCCGTTTTGCACGCGTGCACCACCGAAGCTCGGCCGCAGCAGTGCGCGCGGCGCGGCGGCCGTGTGCAATGGGGCACAGACGCCAGACACGCCACCTTCTACGATGAGTGACGTATCGACAGTCCTCGAGTCGAGGGCGGATACGAGAAAGAGGTGGATACATGACGATTCGGAAAGTCGTTCTCGTCGGACTTGCGCTCGTGCTGCTGGGCGCAGCGTCTCCCGCTCGTGGTGACGACTACAACCAGAAGACGATTCTCACCTTCAGTCAGCCGTTCGAGATCGGGAAATACCTCCTTCCCGCGGGGATCTACACGTTCCAGCTCGTCGATTCAATGACGGACCGTCACATCGTGCAGATCTCCAATCACGACGGCACGCGACACATCGGCCTCGTGATGGCCATCCCGAACTATCGGCTCGAGCCGACGGAGAAGACCGTCATTACGTTTGGCGAGGTGCCGGTCGGTTCCCCGGAAGCGATCCGCGCATGGTTCTACCCAGGGCGCAGCGCCGGCCACGAGTTCGTGTATCCGAAGCACCGGGCCGTCGAACTGGCCGTGGCGTCAAAGGTAGTCGTCCCTGCGATAGCTGTTGAACTGCCGGATCCCGACCTCAAGACCGTGCCGATCGTGGCGGTGACCCCGGATCGGACGGAAGTGCCCGTCGCGGCAGCCATTCAGACCACGCCGCTGCCGGGACAGACGCCGCTGCCGGGACAGACGCCGCTGCCAGAGCGGACGGTGGCGTCGGCTTCGCCGCAGAGGGGAGCGTTGCCGCAGACGGCGAGCCCGTTGTTCCTCGTGGCGGCACTCGGCGTCGCCTCCTGTGGCGTCGCGGGTGCGCTGCTGCTCGTCGGTCGTGTGCGCGGGCGCCGGCGGACCGTGTTCGAGTCTCTGCCATAACGGCCACGCGTCTTGTGCGCCGCGGGACGTACGGTTCCGCGGCGCGGCGAGGTCATGTCGTGCTATCCCTCTTCGCGCTCGTTGCCGTGCTCCAGGCCACGCTGTCCGTCCGGACCGTCCTGGTGGCCGTGCCGGTCACCGTGACGGACGCCCGCGGCCAGCGCGTGATCGGGCTCGCCCAGGACAGCTTTCGCGTCTTGGAGGACGGTCGGCCGCGGCCAGTGACGCTCTTCCACCACGGCGACGGCCCCATCACGCTCGGCCTGGTGATCGATCACAGCCAGAGCATGCGCGGCCACCTGCCCGGCGTGACGGCAGCGGTGAGGGCGTTTTCGAGCGCGACGTATCCAGGGGATGAGCTCTTCGTGGTCGGGTTCAACGAGCATGTGTCGCGACCCCTCGGCGCGGACGGCCAGCCGTTCACGCACGACGCCCGGGTGCTGGCCGCTGCGGTCGGCGCGATTCCCGCGCGGGGGCGCACGGCACTCTACGACGCCGTCATCGCAGGTCTCGAGCAGCTGGCGCAGGGCCGCTGGGACACACGCACGCTGATCGTCGTCAGCGACGGGGGGGACAACGCCAGCGTGCACGGGTACGCGGACCTGCGGGCGATGGCCTGGCAGTCCCAGGCCGTGATCTACACGATCGGATTGCGGGGGGCGTCAGCCGAGCAGGCGCCGCGGGTGCTGCGGCGGTTGGCCACAGACACGGGCGGTGTGGCGTACTTTCCAAGCTCGACCGACGAGGTGGCGGAGGTGTTGACACAGATCGTTCGCGAGCTGCGTGAGCAGTACACGCTCGGCTTTGCTCCGGAACCGCAGTCACCCCCGGGCGCCTTCCGCACGATTGCGGTGACGGCGTCGGCCCCGGGTGGCGGGCCGTTGCGCGTGCGTGCGCGCGCGGGCTACGTCGTGCCGCTCGAGGACCAGCGATGACGATGACCCGCCGCGGTGTCGCGCAGGGTGTGGCCGCCATGTTCGTCGTGGTGGGGGTCTGCTCGCTCGCGTACGTCGCCTGGGTCGTCGCCGACGCCCGGGCCTACCAGGCGCAGGCGTACGCACGCCTCGCGGCGGCCTCCGGTCTGCCGGGGCCGGCGCCGCGCGCGCGGCGCGAGGGCGATCTGCTCGGCCAGATCCACAGCGCGCGAATCGGCCTCCGTGCGGTCATCGTCGAGGGCGACTCGTCCGCCGTCCTGCGACGCGCCGTCGGGCACGTGGCGGACACCCCGGCGCCCGGCGAATCCGGCAATATCGCGCTGGCGGCGCACCGCGACACGCTCTTCAGGCCGCTGCGCCAGATTCGCGCGGGTGACGTCATCACGGTGACGGCCGGCGGGCGGGAGGTCCACTACGAGGTGGAATGGACGGCGGTCGTGGCGCCGGACGCGCTCGAGGTGCTCGAGCCCACCGAGGGCCGTACGCTGACGCTGATCACGTGTCATCCGTTTTCGTTCGTGGGCGCCGCGCCCAATCGCTTCGTTGTTCGCGCGCGCGCCGTCTCGGCGGGCGTCCGCGTCGTGCCTGACGAGTGAGGAGTGGTGATGAAACCGATGGCAGTCGTTGGTGTGGTGTTGATCGTGCTCGGCCTGGCGGCGCTCGCGTATGGAGGGATCACCTACACGAGTCGCGAGACGGTGATCGACGTCGGTCCGCTGCACGCCACGGCGGATCGAGAGAAGACGCTGCCGGTGCCGCCGGTACTGGGGATCGCGGCGGTGGCCGGCGGCGTGGTGCTGCTCGTCGCCGGCGTGCGCCGGCACACGTAGCGTCGCCCTCGGGAACCTGATTCGGGTTCGTTGCCTCGCAGGGGGTGCCTGACAGCTGCGATCGCAGCGCAGTCAAGACACAGGCGAGCCGTGCGGAGTTGCACGCAGTCAGTCCCTCGGTCGCCGTCCTAATTCAGGCTGTCCACACCGCGAAGGATCGCCTGGCGCGATTGCTCGCCATGGGGCCCTCCAGTCGCCGGAACGCCGCGCGCAACTCGCCGGCTTGCGCTTGAAGCTGCCCCATACGCTTCATCTGCACGGCAAGGTCGCGGTACATCTCCTCGAGTTGGCCCTCGACGTCGCCACGCAATTCGGTTCGGGCGGATCGGCTCATCCTCGGCCCTGTAGTCCATGCACTGCGGGCAGGACTGTGGAGGACCTGAATACGTCGCAACCTGCGCGAGCTTCCGGCTTTGGACATCAGTTCCCTTTCAGCTGATGAGAGAACGCGGGAGATCCGACGGATGTGCTGACAGCATCATGCCACGACGAGCTTCCGAGGTCGTCTCGCTCAGTGGCCATATCCCATCGTAGGAGATGCGCTCCACATTCGCTGTCCCGAACTGCACAGCGGACGATGCACTCCTGCACGGCAGCCGCGAACCGGGATGTACACCTCCCACGGTGCGGTCGCAACCTGTTCCCAGTAGGTGACAGCGTCCTTGTGCCAACGGATGAATCGCCGGCCACCGTCCTGTGACACCACGACCGCCGGGGCGTCGCGCAGGATATGACACAGTCGATATGCGGAGCGATGGCGTGTGCCGACGCGGTCGGTTCGCACCCATTCGCGCTCCACTCCCTCGAGATCGCGCGCCCGCATCACGCGCGGGACCTCCGGCACATCTCCGGCGATTTCTTCCCCGAATCCAAGCAGATCGAGTCCCGTGGTCATGACGACCGCGCCATCCACGTGAGTGAGGTCCGCGACAAGGTGTGCGGCTTCGAACACGGCGGCTGGCGCCAGTCGTCGCAGCTCGTGCTGATCCAATGGTCGCGAATCACCAAACACGAGACGATGCAACCCGGCCGGTGGCCCCTCCGCCGGCGGAAAGGCCTCCGGGCCGGCCAAGGCCACTCGAAAGGTGGTAGTGGGTCAGTTTGACTGGATCGCTGCGATTCATTGGTCAACGATCCAACACGCTCGGTTCGTAAACCCAGTGCCCGCACTTGGGACACTCCCATTCCCAACGATGGTAATGCGGCCTCGGCAATCGACCCATCGATCCGCCTCCAGAACTATCGAACGGGCAACCGCCATAGCAAGGAGGACCGGCAGGGCGTGTCTGAACGCGAGCGAACCCCTTGCGGTATCCACAGTTCGTGCAGCGGTGGCCGAACCAGGATGGACAAAACACCATCCAAACCAGCCACGCGAAAAGCATCAGCGACAGGACTTGGAACACTAGGTCAGCAGCCCCACGATTTCTTCGATGGACCAGACGTGCTGCGCTACGCCGGCCTCCATCGCTGGCGTCACGCGCAGCGTCTGATGAATGCGGGCAAAGTTGTAATACATAAAGTAGAGCGCCACGGCTGCCGCGTGATTTTCGACTTTTTTTGAGAAGGCATTCGTCAGGCGGGTGAAGCGCCGCATCGACATCCGCATTGTGAGGTTCTGGCGCTCGACGTAGCTGGTCGAGATGTGCTTCGCGTCCGGGTCGCCAGTGACGATCTTCGTGTCGCAGCCCAGGCACTTCGCAGGACTATACCGCTTCTCGCCTTCCGGGTCGTTCCCGTAAATCTTCGTCAGTGTCGCGTAGTCGATGTCCGCGCCGAAGGCATCCTCGACGGCGGCCAGATACACCGTGAGGCCGTCCGTGGTGAGCTGCACGCGGCCACGCATCCGGCCGGCCACGTCCATCATGAACTCGTAGGCCGTTCCACCGTCGCGCGTTCCCACAAGCCACGACGGGATCAGCTTCGTGTCCGCATCGATGCAGGTCCACGTCCAAACGGAGCCGAGACCGGCTTCCCGCTTCTCGTCTGACAAGTTCTTGTCCTTGCCGCCGACAAACGCCCAGATTTCATCGCACTGGAGCCGCTTGCAGGGCAGGTTGCGGAGCGTCGCGTCCTGGTAGCGCGTGCAGGCTGCGCCCAACGCCACGAGCAGCTTGACGATGGTATTCTTCGCCACCCCCGTCATGCGGACTGTCGCTCGGATACTGTTACCCTCACACAGGGCTGCCACAACCGCAGTCCTCTTGGCCATGTTCAACCGGTTCATAGTGACCATTATGCATGACCGCTCATGCTATGTCAACCGCAACCTGTGGTGTTATCACGATCCTGTGATACTCTATCTCCACCGCTTCAATAACACAACATTGTGATACGATGCCTCTATGGGACGCCCGCCAATATGGGAACGTTGTAGGGCAATTCCGGCAGTGGGCGGGGACGGACCTATGGGACGAAATGCTCATCTCGTTCACGATGCTCTTGGAGCGTGGAAACCTCTGTGGGCGACCCGTTACTGCCCCGCTCGGTGACGGCATCTTTGAACTGCGGGCAAACCACGACAACAGGCATGGGCGATTACTCTTCTACTTCTCGCCAAGCGAGAGACGCTTGATCGTGGTTGTTCATGGACTTGTGAAGAAGACGAAGCGCGTTCCACAGGCTGACATCGATCTTGCTAAGAGGAGACGCGCAGAGATCGAAAGAGGGGCACCGATACATGTCATCTCAAGTCTTGGATCGCACCGCACCCATTGACCTAGGTCTGGCTGAACGTCTCAGAACCGATCCAGGCTTTCGTAGGCGGTTTGTCAGGCGATGGGCTCAGTCCGAGGTCGCAATGCAACTGCGTTCAATGCGGCAGCGGAGGAAATTGAACCAGAAGCAATTAGCGGAGAGGTCGGGAACTGGACAATCGGCGATCTCGCGAGCGGAGCAAGCTGAATACGACGGATGGACGTTTAAGACGCTGGTGACGCTTGCTGAGGCGCTTGATGCACGCCTGCGTATCACATTTGAGCCCATTGAAGACGTGATCGCGATGCATTCCTCAAGCGGTCAGTTCGAACAGATCCTCTCGAACACTGGTTCTGTGGCAGGAGTAGCGCCGTTCGTGGACGCAGTGAGCATGGAAGACATACACCGCGAAGAGGTGCCTCATTCGCTGTTGGTGTTTAACTACACATCGCCGACAGCGGTCAGCTACATTGCTGCGACCGGAGGCTAACAGCACAATGACCAAGAAGAAGACCGTAGCCGAAAAGGTAAAGGTTGAGAAGAAAGTAGTCAGGAAGTCAGAATCGTTTGCGTCGTACTACACAAACGACACACAGATTCAGACAGGCCCCTGGGACGTGCGTTTGATATTTGCTCGAATCGAAGAGGTAAACAAAGACACCGGAATTATTGAAAGTGTTCGTGAAGCTGAAGTGCATATGTCCCCACAGCACGCGCTACGCGTTCACACCCTCTTGGGACAACAGCTTACTAAGTACGGCGCCACTTTTGGTCCAATCCCGCAGCCCAAGGCATCAGATTTTGATGGTGGTGACTAGCGTGCCCACCTGGATTGAGCGGCTTTCCTAGCGATGGCTTTTCGCTTGGCGGGGCTAAGGGATTCAGCCCTTGCCCTGCCACCCTTTGAGCCTCCAAGCCTTCCGAGTGCCACGGCCGCAGGATTTTTGCCCCCCTGCGGATCGTCCAACGGCGAGCCGTCCAGCCTTTCCCCGATGGCCTGTTCGACCACACGGCGAGCCGTGACGGTGAAATCGTGGGCTGTTCCCGCGCGCTTGGGCTTGCTTGAGCGTTTAGGCATGGCCCCATCATCGCACGAACGGAACGCCGCGCAAGGGTCAGCGATTCTCAAACTGACCCACTACCCGAAAGGTCACTGGACGCCCCTCTTCGCGCAACAGACTCGCCTGATAGCACACGGAGAGGGCCTCTTCGAGCTGGGCCGGGTCAGGAAGGGTCAGGCGCGAATGCCTGTACCGATCAGTACTTCCTGGCAGCGGCCGTGCAGCGCCTGGGCCAGGTCGCGCGGATAGGCGTGAAAGCCGTGTTCCGAGAATCCTTCGTCCTGAGCGGTGGGGTTCCGAGCAGTCGGGCGAACGGGCGACTGAGCGTCAGGCATGGCCATCACACGGGGACAGGCGTAGTTCCTTCACGGGGTGTGCCAGCACTCAGCGCGTCCGGTCACCATCGATGATCGCGAGCACTCGGCTGGAGGACTCCCGCGCCTAGAGCGCTGGCACCTGCAGGTCAGGCATCGGCCGTCCCGCAAACAACCGGCGGCACGGGATCGCCATGAGCCGTGCCCACTGCGCGGATCGATTGACCCGCGCACTGTCGGTCGCAATCCCGGTGTTCGCGTACATCTGACGGTAGATTTTCGAGATGAGCAGAAAGGCCAGCCGCGCTCTGAGCGACTGCACGGCGCGCGACCGGTGCCAGATGCTGCGAAGCGAATAGAAGCGATCCCACACGAGCTGCGTGCGCCGGCGAATCTCCTCGGCGCTCATGACTGGATGCTCGACGTAGACCTTCGGTCGGATGGCTTGTGGAATCAGCCAGTGCCGCGTCACCGGAACGCCGCCGATCCGCGGGGGATCGGACCCCATCGACTTCTCCCACGCGGTGAAGTCGAGCGTGCCCGGAAACGGCGTCAGCATCACGAACTGCGCGAACGTAAGATCCGATCGTTCGGCAACCGACAGGCAGGCGTCGAAGGTCGCGGGACGATCGCTGGGGAGACCGAAGATGAACGAGCCGAGGACGTGCACGCCGTGTTCGCGGAACGTCCGGAGCCGCTCGACGAGCGCTTCTCCGTTCGCGTTGAAGTCCTTGTAGACGTCTTTCAGCCCCTCGGGCGTCACCGACTCGACTCCCACGAGGGCACCCTTGATGTTGGCGCGACGCATCGCGTCGAGAAACGCGGGGTCTTCGGCGGCCTCCATGGTGATCTGGGTGAAAAAGACGGTGTCGGCGGGAAGACCCGCCAGGCCCGCCATCAGCTCGAACCGTTCCGCGCGTGTGGCCTTCAACTGCTCCAGATGGCTCGGATTCTCGCGGCGCGACGCCATGCGGATGTCATTCAGCGTCACCGGGTAAAAGTTGTCGTCAGCGAGGGCGATAAACCGGAAGCCACGGCGGCGCAGTTCCACAATTTCGTCAAGCACACGATCCACGTGCCGCTGCCGCGGGCGTTGGCCGTCGGTACGCCAGACGGAACAGAAGGAACAGTGCTTTGGACATCCGCGCACCGTTTGCACCGACGCCCACATGTAACGCCCCTCGGGCAGCAGCTCCCACCGGCCCGGCATGCACTCGTCGGCCTCGATACGGCCGCCGTCGTAGATGGCCCTCGGCGTTCCGGCCGCGCAGTCGCGGAGCACCAGCGGAAAGACCCGCTCGCCGTCGCCGGTGACCACTGCATGGGCACCGCCGACCGCTCGAGCCTCGTCGGGATACAGTGTCGCGTGAATGCCGCCAAAGACCACGTACGCACCTCGGGCCCGCGCCGTTGTCCCGATTTCGTACCCGCGCAGCGCATTGCCGGTGTGGATGCCGATGCCGACGACATCACCTGCGTTGATGGCTGTGGTGTCGAACGGCTCGAGCGTTTCATCGACGAGCCGCGGGTCGCCATACTCCGTTGGAGTCGCGGACGCGAGCACGTAGAGCCACCGAGGCGTAATGACGCCGATACCGAATGAGACGTGGCTAGGATTGATGAGATAGACGGTCATCGCCACATGGCGCCGGCAACCGCAGTGTCAGCGTCGCCGCGAGCATGGTAACACCGAAAACGCGAGGGATCGCATCACTCGATCTGCCTTGTCCGGCTTCGTCCTCCACGACCGAACCTGCCGTCGGATCAGCGAAGCACGTCCTGGATGGCTGGTTCACGTGCGGGCACACGCATTTCGCGCCCATTCGCGCGGCGACTGAGTGCCCAAAGCCCGGGCACACCGCCTCGGCGAGATCCCGCAGCGGCACGCTGAACGGTACGTGTTCCAGCTGTCGGGTCGCCACTCAGCCGAGCCGAACGCGGGGCCGCCCATCGCGCCAGACTGACGGTGCGTCAAGGCGTTCCTGTTCACCGGCGGCGATCACGACCGTTCAAGGGCTGGTCAAGCCGATTCGCGGCGGGGCCTGACGCGCCGCCGGCCGGCCCACGTGTCGGCCTCCGATCGCCGTCTGGACCCCCAGGAACTCGCCCACGTTGTCCATCGTGAGCAACCCGATGAGATGGCCCCGTCGGATGACCGGGATGGTACGGCACTCATGCCCCTGCAGGCGTTGGAACGCGACGTCGATCATGTCTGACGCGTCGGCCACCAGGAAATCACGCCGCATGACGTCGGCCACGGGAGACTGTTGTTCATGACGTGCGAGCGCAGTGAGAAGGTCGGCGCGCGTGAGAACGCCGACGACGGCACCATTTTCCACGACCGGGAAGTCCTGTTGGGCGCCGGACAGCAGCAGCTCGACGGCGCGCGCAAGGGAGTCGTTCGGAGAGAGCGTCCGGAAGTCCGTGATCATGGCCCGCTCCAGGGGGATGCCGCCGAGCGCCGCCTTCATCTGGGTCATCGTGGCCTCCTGTCCCGCGCCGATCCAGACGAACAACGCGATGAATACCAGGAACGGATTGAAGAACAGCCCGAGCAGGCCGAACAGGAACGCCATCCCCTGGCCGATATTGGCGGCGAGCTGCGTCGCGCGCGTGTAGTCCATGCGGATCGCCAGGATCGCCCGCAGCGCTCGTCCGCCGTCCATCGGGAAGGCCGGGAGCAGGTTGAAGCCCACCAGGAAGAGGTTCACGATCATCAGACGCTCGAGGAACGACCCGCTGGTCACACTGAGCGCGCCGAGGGGCGTCAATGCGCCGGTGGCCCGCAAGAGAACGAACAGCGCCGCCGCGATCACGACGTTCACGGCGGGTCCCGCGAGCGCCACCCACAACTCCTGCCTGGGGTCATCAGGCATCCGCTCGAGCCGGGCGAGCCCTCCGATCGGCAAGAGGGTGATGTCGCGTGTCTTGATGCCGAATCGTCGTGCCGTGAGGGCATGCCCGAACTCGTGCAGCACCACGCAGCCAAACAACGCCAGGATGAACGCGACACCCTCCATCGCCGCGGCGGCACTGTGCCCCGTTTGCCAATGCGCAAAGGCGACCCACGCGATCAGGATGAGGAACGTCGTGTGGACGTAGACGTCAATCCCGGCGAACGTGCCGATTCTCGTCGACCATTTCATCGAGCGCTCCTGTGTGAGGATGGCATACCGTCACAACCCGATACACCACCTCGTGTGAACTCCACTGGTTGGTCTAGGATCCCCCCCGAAGGCGTTGAACCCCATGCGCAGCATGGTACTTGCGCCGGGCGGAGGGGAACATGTCCGCAGAGTTGGATCGTGAGAAGGCACGGCGCGACGACGCAGCCGGGAAATCGGGGCGAAGGCTCGCAACGCTGATCGGTCGCGGCGTCCATATCAACAGCCTTGCCGTGAACGACCATAACCTCTTGGAGTTCGGCGACCGCGTCGTGGTCGGCGGCGGTGTGCATCTGTCGGGACACACGGTGGAAGACGGCGGCCGTCCGGCTCGGCGACCACGTCACAATCGGGCTCGGCACCATCGTCGGCATCGGCGTGGAGGCAGGCCCCCGTTGCCAGGTCGGGGCGCTCAGCTGTGTCCCGAAGTGCTCGCGGCTGAAGGGCGGCGCCACGTACGTCGGCACGCCGGTACGAGAGCTGCGGCCGCATGAGGAGCGTTCACTCGACTCGCCTCCCTTACCCTGACGTCAGTCTCATCATCGAAGAGTCGCGTCGCGACGCATCCTGAGCGAACACCTACTTCGCATCTCGCCGTGCCTGCCGGCGTCGTCCGACTGACGAGGTGTGCGCCCGCGAACGGTGAAGGTGTGCACTGCGCAGGATTTCGGTCTTGCGCAGCTCCTTCTCGACTGTATCCTGAGCTGCGCTACGGCTCTTCGCGACTCGCGTGGGAGTGCGCGTCCGTTTTGTCTGGTCTTTCACGGGACTCACGACGTCCTCCATTGCTGTGGGCTCATCCAGTCGAAGCGTCCTCGTCCCATGGTACGCCAGCGCATATCCGTCGAGACCTTCGACAACATCGGCGTGATCTCGAGCGGCGTCAGCCTCGCCCGGTCGATCGGGGCACGGGAAGGCCTTCCGCCCCGTCGTGCGGAGCAACGGCCGGGCACGGCGCGAGGATGGTCATCAGTACGACCGCACCGCGCAGGGTGGGCAGACTCTGGAGAGTGTCAACCGCGACGGCTCGGCGCGCGCCGTGGCGCGAACCTGGCGCAGGGGGCTGGAGGCGCGTCAACGATCGTACCGGAAGACTGGCCGCCACTGGTGACACGTCCACGGTGCGCCGGACCCGCGCGTCCACGAGCGGTCGAGGCTGAGGGGTCCCTGGAGATATCGAGGGCTGGGACGCAGGCCGCGGCATCTCCGCCGCCCCTCCATTCCGTTGGCGCGTCGATCGCAGCGCGCGCTCGACGAGCGGCAACAGGAGGAACAGCGCCCCGAGAACGAGGACTTCGACTGACATCGGTCAGTGCTCCATGCCTGTCATCGCGCCTCCCGGCCCCGGTGTCCGGGCTCCGCGCCGTCACCGTCGGCGATCGACTCCCGCATCGACGAGTCGGCTTGGATGTTCTTCATGCGGTAGTAATCCATGATCCCGAGATTGCCCTGCCGGAACGCCTCGGCCATCGCCCGAGGGACTTCCGCCTCCGCCTCGACGACACGGGCGCGCATCTCCTGCTCGAGGGCAACGGCCATCGCCCGGCGCTCCTCGGCTTTCGCCTGTGCGATCTGCTTGTCTGCGTTCGCCTGATCGATCTGCAGCTTCGCCCCGATGTTTTCACCAACATCCACATCGGCGATGTCGATCGACAGGATCTCGTAGGCGGTGCCGGCGTCCAGGCCGCGACTCAGGATGTTCTTTGAAATGTGGTCCGGGTTCTCGAGCACGTCCTTGTGCGTCGCGGCGGACCCGATCGTGCTCACCATGCCTTCGCCGACGCGCGCGATGATCGTCTCCTCGCCGGCGCCGCCCACCAGGCGATCGATATTCGTCCGAACCGTCACGCGCGAGACGGCAATCAACTGGATCCCGTCCTTCGCCACGGCCGCGATCCGCGCCGTCTCGATGACTTTCGGGATCACCGACATCTTGACGGCTTCGAGGACGTCGCGTCCCGCCAGGTCGATGGCCGCGGCGCGCTTGAAGGGCATCTCGATGTTGGCCTTGTCGGCGGAGATCAGCGCGTTGACGACGCGCACGACGTTGCCCCCGGCCAGATAATGCGCTTCGAGGTCGTCAATGGAAATCTGGAGGCCCGCCTTGACCGCGCTGATCCGGGCGTTGACGATCGTCGCCGGAGGCACGCGCCGGAGCCGCATGCCCACCAGGGTCATCAGCCCCACGTAGGCGCCCGACGACCAGGCCGCGATCCAGAGCGGGACGGGGACCAGATAGAGGACGACCAGCAGCAGGACAACGGCTGGAATGAGCAGACCGATGGCGCCGATCGCCGTGGGGTCGAGGAGTTCAGTCATGTATAGGCTCCTGGTGCGGCGCCGACGGCCGGATCACGATCCGGTTGCCGTCCACGCGCGTCACGAGAATGGGGGTCCCGGCCTCGATGAAGCCGCCGTCCGAAACGACATCGACACGAGCGGCGTCGATCTCCGCAATACCGGCCGGCCGCAGCGGCGAGAGGGCCGTGCCTGTTCGTCCCAGCCACTGGCGGTCGCGCGCCGGCGCCGAGACGTAGCCGAGGTCGGCCTGCATCCCGGTCTCGAGCACGAGGCGCCGGCCGAACGGCAGCCGCGGCAGCATTCGAACCAATGCGAGGGCGCCAGCCAACGCCAGCAGGATCGAGAAGGCGACGCGCCCGAGCGCGCCCATGATCGCGTTCATGGTGGCGCCGGCGCCGACGAGGGTCATCCCGAGTCCGGCCACGAGTACGACAATCCCGCTCACGCCTGCCACCGTGAAGCCCGGAATCACGAACACCTCGACTGCGAGCAGAATCATGCCGAGCGACACGAGCAGCAATTCCTCCCAGCCCGCCAGCTGAACGATCCAGTGGCCCCAGAAGAAAAGCCCGAGCGAGAGGAGACCCACCGTCCCCGGTAGGGCGAAGCCGGGCGTCCGGATCTCCACGAGCAGCCCCAGCAGCCCCACCGTCATCAGCAGGGAGCTCACGACCGGGTTGGTGAGGAAACGTACGAGCGTTTCGGCCCAGGTCTGCGAGGCGATCCGCACCTCCGCGTCTAACACCCCAGCGGCTGCGAGCGCGGCCTCCAGCGTGTCCGCGCTGAAATCGGCCACCTTGAGCTCGAGCGCCTGAGACGTCGTGAGCGTGAGCAATTTGCCTTTCTCAATCACGCCCGCGATCTCCACGTCGGCGTCGACCATCGCCTCGGCAATGGCGGGCGGCCGATTCCGTGTCTCGGCTGTCGCCCGGAACTCCGAGCGCACGTAGGAGACCGACTTCTCGTCGGCCGGCTGCGCCTGGCCGCTCCCCCCGCCCACGACCGGCGCGGCCGCGCCGATCGTGCCGCCGGTCGTCATGATCAGCGTGTCGCAGGCAAGCGCGATGAGCGCGCCGGCGGAAATCGCGCGCTGGTTGACGAAGGCGATCGTCTTGACCGGCGAGGTCAGCAGCGCGTCGCGCATCGCCACGGCGGCATCGACCCGGCCGCCGAACGTGTTGATGTCGAGCAGCACCGCCGCGGCGCCCGCTTCCTGCGCCTCGCGGATCGTGCGCGACAGGAAGGGCGCGAGGCCGAGGTCAATCATCCCCTCGATGGGGATGGCATAGACGACCGGCGCGGACGATTGACCGCGGACGTGGCGTACACCCGTGAGGCCGGACCCGACGAGCAGGGCTGTTGCCGCAAGGGCCAGAATCGCGCCTCGATGCCTGGTGCGCACATGTCACAGCATACGGGCGATGGCGGCAACCGTGATGTTCCAAACCGCACACCGCGTGCGGCCGGGCCCCTTAGTATGGCGCGAGCTATCGGCGTGCGCTCCTCTGCGTTGCCCGCGCGCGCCCACCGCGCGAGACGGAAGTTCGTCTGGCGCTTTACCACAGCCAAGGCGCGGCGGACCTTTCGTTGTAGTCGGGGAGAAGCGCTATCCCTCCTTACCAGAGTGATACCTCCACTGTGATTCTGTCCAGTTCGTGGGTCACTCGATGCTTCGAGCTGCGGCGTTAATCTTGAGGGAGCGGTCCGCGAGGAAATGACGGCCAGCCCAGGTTACATAGAATCAACGACTTACCGTGTGGAAGTTCGATAGCGCGAATTGGCCGTTCTGTACGCCGTTGCAGATCAGTGCGGAATTCTGGAGCCGGCGGTCGGACTTGAACCGACGACCTGTCGATTACGAATCGACTGCTCTACCAACTGAGCTACGCCGGCAAGGCGTGAATGCTCATCGTAGCAGATCCGGGATCGGGAACCCGGACGACGGACCTCGCACCTGCCGATCCCCGGGTCCTCGCCCCGCGGCGTCAGTGTCCGTCGTGCAGGTTGCGCACGTAGTGCGACCGCGACTCGATCTCGGTGAGCTTGGTCGCGGCGTACACCGACGCCTCCGCCAGCAGCTTCCGCGCGGCGTCGTCGTGCCGCGCGCGCAGCGCGTCGGGGTCGTGCCCCTGCCTGCGCAGGTACTCGTCGATCAGCCGTCGTTCGAGCTCGGCGAGCGGTTCTTCCAGGGGCGGCACATCTGGATCCATGCCCCGGATCGTATCGCAAATGGGGAAGGCGCCGGAGAGCACTGTGCGGGTCGTCCGGGTCGGTCGGTGCGTTCTGCGTGAACGACCGAGCGACCCGAACGTCCGGCCGACCTATCGCGTCGCGACTTTGAGCTCGCCGAGTCTGGCCACCATGTCCTCGGCGGAGGTTTCCGGCCGTACCATCTTGTCGACGGCGGCGATACGCCCGCTCCGGTCGATGTAGAACGTCCAGCGATTGGCCATGCCGCGCTCGTTCAGCACGCCGTACGCCTTCGCGACGGTCTTGTCGGGGTCGCTGAGCATCGGGAAGTCCGCCTCCTTCTTCTCGACGACGCGCTCGCCGAGGGTGACGGAGGTCGCCTTCGCGAACTTCAGGTTCTGCTCCAGCGGATCGACGCTTGCCATGAAGTAGGTGACGTTGTAGCGGCGGATCCGCTCGCCGTTTTCCGCCAGCGACTTGCACTCGATGGTGCACCCCTGGGTGAACGCCCTCGGGAACCAGGCCACCACTACGGCCTGCTTGCCGCGGTAGTCCGACAGCGTGTGCGTCTTGCCGTCGGTGCCCTGCAGCGTGAAGTCCGGGGCCGTGTCGCCGACCTTCAGCTCGGCCGTCCCCTGGGCCGCCACGCCCGACACCAGTATTGCGACGAGGCTCAACGTGAACAGTACGCGCATCAACGAACCTCCTGCCCACCCGGAGCGAAATCGAGGGCGCGCTCGCGGGTTACCGGGCCTGTAGAGGCTCGAGTATAGCGCCAGGCGGGTCCGTGCGCGAATTTTTCCCCATCCACCCAAGCCACCGAGCTACCGAGCCGCCCAGCGCCCTACCGGGGCCGCGGTCCGAACAGCTCGCCGTGGAGCCGCGCCCGCTCGCGGTCGATCTGCTCGGGTGTGGCGCCGAGCCGCCGCAGCACCGCCTCGGTCATCGCCAGCGCCACCTCGCCTTCGCCCGAGAACACGTGCTCGGCGCCGGCGCCGCGCAGCGTCGGCACGTCGCGCAGGTTCGCCCCGCGCGCGAAGACGTGCACCGAGGGACTCAGCTCGCGGGCGGCGCGAATCGCGTCGGAGGCGCCGCCGTCGGCGACGCTCACAATCAGCGTCGCCGCGTGCCGGATCCCGGCCATCACCAGCGTCTCCGGATCGCGAGCGTCGCCGTAGATAGCGGACCACCCCTCCTGCCGCAGCGTCCGCACCGTCTCGATGTTCAGCTCGACGATCGTCGGCTCGATGCCGTTCTCGCGGAGCAGGCGCGCCACGGTGCGCCCGGTGGGACCGTAGCCGACGACCACGGCGCGATCCTCCGGTCCGATGGACGAGGAGGCGCCGCGCTCGTCGAGCCGCGGCTCGCCCCGCGCGCGGAAGATGCGCCGGCGCGAGAGCCACCGCTCGGCAGGGCGGACGGCGCGCGCGGCCATCGGGTTGATCGCAATCGAGGCGATCGACACGGCGACGACGATGTTGGTGGCCATCTCCGGGAGCACGCGCAAGTCGCGGGCCAGCCCCGCCAGGATGAAGGAGAACTCGCCAATCTGCGCCAGCGCCGACGGCACCGTCACCACGGTATGGAGTGGGTACCGCATGAGTCCCAGGATTGCGGCCGCGACGAGCGGTTTGGCGACCACGACGACCGCAAGTGCGGCCAGCGCCAGCCAGGGCGCCGCCAGCAGCTCCGCGGGATCGAGCAGCATGCCGATCGACACGAAGAACACGACGGCGAACGCCTCGCGCATCGGCAGCGCCTCGGTGGCGGCGCGCAG
The DNA here is from genome assembly GCA_001767525.1 of Acidobacteria bacterium RIFCSPLOWO2_12_FULL_68_19. GTDB lineage: Bacteria > Acidobacteriota > Vicinamibacteria > Vicinamibacterales > UBA2999 > MELF01. The sequence goes on from MELF01000045.1 coordinate 34,940, forward strand.
GCTGTAGTCCGAGCGCCCCACGGTCAGGCCGGCGATGAACGCGCCCAGCGCTATCGACACGCCGAACAGCGTCGTCGAGACGACCGCAATGCCGAGCGCCAGCGTGAGCACGGTCAGCGTGAAGAGCTCGCGCGATCGGGTCACCGCCACCAGGTCGAGGAGCCGCGGGATCGCGCGCGTGCCAAGGGTCACGGCGAGCGCAATGAGGCCGCCGACCTTCAGGATCGTGAGCGCCAGGATTCCGGCGACGCCGCCGAGGGTCGCCCTGGCGCCGACGAGCGCCGGCAGCAGCACCAGCATCACGACCGTGATGACGTCTTCGACGACGAGCCAGCCGACGGCGATATGCCCGGCGGAGGTGTGGAGCTGCCGCGTGTCGGACAGGACGCGGACGAGCACGACGGTGCTCGCCACCGACAGCGTGAGGCCGAAGACGAGCGCCGAGGTCCAGCCCCACCCGTATGCCCGGGCCGCCGCCGCGCCGAGCAGCGTGGCCGCGCCGATGCCGCCGATCGCGCCCGGCGCGGCCACGCGCCGTACGGCGAGCAGCTCGTCGACGTGCAGCTGCAGGCCGACACCGAACATCAGGAGAATCACGCCGATCTCGGCGAGCTGCTCGGCCAGCTCGGGATTGGCGATGAAGCCGGGCGTGTTCGGACCTACGACAACGCCCGCGATGAGGTAGCCAACGAGCGGCGACAACCCGAGCCGATGCGTGAGGTACCCGAACACCAGCGCCGAGGCGAGCCCCCCGGCCAGTGTCAGGATCAGGCTGAGGTCCTGCATCCTCGCGCATCGTACTTGCACCTGCCCTGGTGCGGCGAAGAAAGCTGAGGCGTCGGCCGCGTCGTTGGTGCCGCCGCCCGCTGATTTCCTGTAACATGAGTTCCTTACGGCGACGACGACACAGGCAGCAGTGTGACCTCCAGTTCTTCCGCCCGCGGCCCGCTCGTCGTGCGTGGCGCCCGCACGCACAACCTCAAGAATATCGACGTCACCATTCCCGCCGGGGCGCTCGCCGTCATTACCGGCGTGAGCGGCTCCGGCAAGTCGTCGCTCGCCTTCGACACGATCTACGCCGAAGGCCAGCGGCGCTACGTCGAGTCGCTGTCGGCCTACGCGCGCCAGTTCCTCGAGCGGATGGAGAAGCCCGACGTCGACCGCATCGACGGCATCCGCCCGGCGATCGCCATTCGCCAGAAGAACAGCGTCCGCAACCCGCGGTCCACCGTCGGCACGATGACGGAGATCCACGACTACATGCGGCTGCTGTACGCCCGGATCGGGCGGACCTACTGCCGGCAGTGCGGGCGGGAGGTCACGCGGGAGACGGCGGAGGTGGTGGCGCGGCGCCTGAGCGAGCTGCCGGCTGGCAGCCGCGTGCTCGTCGGCTTCGAGATGCCCGTGGTCTCGCTCCAGGGGGCCGAGGTCGATGCCGTCGAGGACGTCGAGCGCGAGGCGGACGGTTCGAGTGGGGCCGTCCACCTCGACACGCGAGGCGGGGCGAACGGCGCGGACGCCATCGTGGAGACGCTGAACCTGCTCCGGCGCCGCGGCTTCGGCCGCCTGCTGCTCGGCGGCCAGGCGGTCGCCTTCGACGAGGTCGCCCCGGGATCGCTTCGCGGGCAGCCGCGGCTCGAGGTCGTCGTCGACCGCCTGCGGATCGAGGGTGACCTCGCACCTGGTCGCGCCGGCGCGCGCGATGGGGACCCGGCGGTGTTGAGCCGTCTGACCGACTCGATCGAGACCTCGTACCGGGAAGGCGGCGGCGCCGCCTTCGCGATCGTGCTTCCAGACATGCGGTTCGAGTTCTCCGAGCGCTTCGAGTGCCGGGCGTGCGCCATCGCGTACGAGGCGCCGCAGCCGCGGCTCTTCTCGTTCAACAACCCGTTCGGCGCCTGCCCGACCTGCCACGGCTTCGGCAACATCATCGAGCTCGACATGGACCTCGTCGTGCCCGACCGGGTCAAGTCGATCAACCAGGGCGCCATCGAGCCGTGGACCAAGCCGCACTACCGCGCCGAACTCGCCGAGCTCAAGCGCGCCGCCCGGCGGACGGGCGTGCGGCTCGACGTGCCGTGGGCGCAACTGACCGACGCGGAGCGGCGGTTCGTGATCGACGGGAACGACGGCCCTGCAACGGGTTCGGGACCCTCCAGAGCGCTGTCGAAGCACGACTACCGCGGCATCCGCGGCTTTTTTCGCTGGCTCGAGCGCAAGAAATACAAGGTGCACGTCCGCGTCTTCCTGAGCCGCTACCGCGGCTATCTGGCGTGCCCCGACTGCGGCGGCGCGCGGCTGCGGCGCGAGGCGCGGGACGTGCGCGTGGGCGGCCGCACCATCGATGCGGTGTCGGCCCTCACCGTTCGGGAGGCGCAGCAGTTCTTCGCGGCACTCGAGCTCACCGAGAAGGAGGCCGCGGTGGCCGAGAAGGTGCTGCGCGAGATCCGGCGCCGGCTGTCGTTCCTGTCGGACGTGGGGCTCGACTACCTGACGCTCGATCGGCTGTCGTCGACGCTCTCGGGTGGCGAAACGCAGCGCATCAACCTCGGCACCTCGCTCGGCTCGGCGCTCGTAGGCACCCTGTACGTGCTCGACGAACCGTCGATCGGGCTCCACTCGCGCGACAACCAGCGGCTCATCGACATCCTCCGGCAGCTGCGCGACCAGGGGAACACCGTGCTCGTCGTCGAGCACGACGAAGAGATGATCCGCGTCGCCGACCACATCGTCGACATGGGGCTCGGCGCGGGCGAGCAGGGTGGGCGCGTCGTCTATTCCGGCGGGCTCGACGGGCTGCTGCAGGAGCCGCGGTCGCTGACCGCCAAGTACCTCCGGGCGGAGCTGGCGATTCCGGTGCCGCCGCGCCGGAGGGGCGCGGGGCAGAAGATCCGCCTGCTCGGGGCGAGCGAACACAACTTGAAGCACGTCGACATCGACATTCCGCTGAACACGTTGACGTGCGTGACGGGCGTGAGCGGCTCGGGCAAGTCGACGCTCGTCCATGACGTGCTGTACGCCGCCGTCAAGCGCGCCAAGGGGAACTGGGACCGGCGTGTGGGCGCGTTCCGCGCCATCGAGGGGCTCGAGTACGTCACCGACGTCGTGCTGGTCGATCAGGCCCCGATCGGGCGCACGCCGCGCTCGAATCCGGTGACCTACCTCAAGGCGTTCGACCCGATCCGCGAGCTGTTCGCCACGACGCGGGACGCCCGGGCGCGCGGGCTGACGGCGAGCCACTTCTCGTTCAACGTGCCAGGCGGCCGGTGCGAGGCCTGCCAGGGCGAAGGGGAAGTGCGCGTCGAGATGCAGTTCCTGGCCGACGTGTTCGTGCCCTGCGACCAGTGCGACGGAACGCGGTTCAAGCCGCAGGTCCTCGAGGTGCGCTACCGCGGCCGGAACGTGCACCAGGTGCTCGAGATGACCGTCCGCGAGGCGCTCGCCTTCTTCAGCACGTCGCCCAAGGTGCTGCGCCGCCTCCAGGTGCTCGACGAGATCGGCCTCGGCTACCTCCGGCTGGGCCAGCCGGCGACGACGCTGTCGGGCGGCGAGGCGCAGCGCATCAAGATCGCCGCGCACCTCGCCTCCTTCGGCGGCGAGCGCCTGCTCTACGTCCTGGACGAGCCGACGACGGGCCTGCACTTCGACGACATCGCGAAGCTGCTGGCGGCCTTCCGCAAGCTGGTGGAGGCGGGCCATACGCTGGTCGTGATCGAGCACAACCTCGACGTGATCAAGACGGCCGACTACATCATCGACCTCGGTCCGGAAGGGGGCGAGGAGGGCGGCCGCGTGGTGATCGCGGGTGCGCCGGAGAAGGTGGCGGAAGCCGAAGCATCGCACACCGGGCGCGCGCTCCGTCAGGTGCTGGCTTCCGGTCGGGCGCATGCGTATGCGGCGCGGTAAGGACGTTCGGAATGTTCGGATCGTCGAGACGGGTCACGTGCTCCCGCGAGCCTTCTACGAACGTCCCACGCTCGCGGTCGTCGAGGATCTGCTCGGCAAGGTTCTCGTGCACCGGGCGCCGGCTGGAACGGCGGCCGGCATGATCGTCGAGGCCGAGGCGTACATCGGCGAGAGCGACCCTGCCTGCCATGCGGCGCCGGGGCCGACCCGGCGCAACGCGCCGCTCTACGGCCCGCCGGGCGTCGCGTACGTGTACCTCAACTACGGCATTCACTACCTGGTGAACGCGGTGACCGAAGCGGAAGGCCGGCCGGCGGCGGTGCTCATTCGCGCGCTCGAGCCGGTGGACGGGGTGGCGCTGATGCGGAGGCGCCGCGCCCCGGGCGGTGGGCGCATCGGCGAGGCCGATTTGTGCCGCGGTCCCGGAAATCTGACGCGGGCGCTCGGCATCACGCTGGCGGACAACCAGCTCGACCTGGTGTCGAGCCGGCTGGTGATCGAGGACCGCGGGCACGCCGTGGGCCCCCTCGCGTGGGGACCGCGCATCGGCATCCGCGCCGGCGCCGACCGGCCGTGGCGCTGCTGGATCGCGGGCCACCTGGCCGTATCGGGTCCGCGGCGCGTGGTACGATAGAACGATTCGGATGGGACACACGCTCCTGCAGAAGGTGTGGGACCGCCACACCGTGCGTACGCTGCCGTCGGGTCAGACCCAGATCTTCATCGGCCTGCACCTGGTCCACGAAGTGACCTCGCCGCAGGCGTTCGACGCCCTGCGGGCGCGCGGATGGACGGTGGCGCGCCTCGATCGCACGTTCGCGACCGTCGATCACATCATCCCGACGCGCGAGCGAACGCGGCCGTTCCTCGACCTGATGGCCGAGGAGATGATCGCCGCGCTCGAGCGGAACTGCCGCGACTTCGGCGTCCGCCTCGCCGGTCTCGACGACGACCGGCAGGGGATCGTGCATGTGATCGGCGCCGAGCTCGGCCTCACGCAGCCGGCGATGACGATTGCGTGCGGCGACAGCCACACGTCGACGCACGGCGCCTTCGGCGCCATCGCCTTCGGCGTCGGGACCTCCCAGGTGCGCGACGTGCTCGCCTCGCAGTGTCTGGCGCTCGAGCCGATGAAGGTGCGGCGGATCCGAGTCACCGGAACGCTGCCGCCCGGCGTCTATGCCAAGGACGTGATCCTCACCATCATCCACCGTCTGGGCGTGGGCGGCGGCGTCGGCTACGCGTACGAGTACGCCGGCGACGCCGTCGCGCGCATGTCGATGGACGAGCGGATGACGGTCTGCAATATGTCGATCGAGGGCGGCGCGCGTGTTGGCTACGTCAACCCCGACGAGACGACGTTCAAGTACCTCGAGGGGCGGCCGTTCGCGCCCTCCGGCCAGGCGTTCGCCCGCGCCGTGGCGTGGTGGCGATCGATGGCCTCCGATCCCGACGCGCGGTACGACGACGACGTGGAGGTCCGGGCGGCGGAGTTGACGCCGGTGGTCACCTGGGGCGTCAATCCGGGGCAGTCGGTGCCGGTGACCGGACGCGTGCCAGGGCCGAACGGAGCGGGCGGCGACGGCCGGGCGATTGCCGACGCGCTCGGCTACATGGGGCTGCGCGGCGGGGAGCCGATTGCGGGGACGAAGGTCGATGTGGCGTTCATCGGCTCGTGCACCAACTCGCGCCTGTCGGACCTGCGCGAGGCGGCGCGGATCGTCCGGGGCCGCCGCGTGGCGCCGCACGTGACGGCGCTCGTCGTGCCAGGCTCGGCGTCGGTCAAGCGCGCGGCGGAGCGCGAGGGGCTCGACGAGGTCTTCCGCGCCGCCGGCTTCGAGTGGCGATCGGCGGGCTGCTCGATGTGCCTCGGCATGAACCCCGACAAGCTGCAGGGGAGCCAGGTGTGCGCCTCCTCGTCGAACCGCAACTTCAAGGGGCGGCAGGGGAGCCCGACCGGCCGGACGCTGCTCATGAGCCCCGCGATGGTCGCCGCGGCGGCCGTTGCCGGCGAAGTCACCGACGTGCGGTCGATGCTCGCCTGAAGTTCAACATCCAACATTCAACGCCCAATATCCAACGCCCAACACCCAACACCCAACGCCTATGAAGATCACACGCATCGAGGGAACGGCGCTGCCGATGCGCGGCGACGACATCGACACCGATCGCATCATGCCCGCCCGCTACCTGCGCGCGGTGACCTTCGAGGGGCTCGAGCGGTATCTGTTCGAGGACGAGCGCGCCGGATCGGCCGCGGGCGACCGGGCCGGCGCCGTGCACCCGTTCGACAACCCGGCCTACCGGGGCGCCTCGATTCTGCTCGTCAACCGCAATTTCGGCTGCGGCTCCTCGCGCGAGCACGCCCCCCAGGCGCTCCAGCGCGGGGGCATCCGGGCCATCGTCGGCGAATCGTTCTCGGAGATCTTCTTCGGCAACTCGCTCATGATCGGCCTGCCGTGCGTGACGGCCTCGCCGGGCGATATCAGCGAGCTGATGGCGCAGGTCGAACGGCGGCCGGACGTCCGCCTGTCGGTCGATCTCGAGGCCGGGACGTGCGAGACGGCCGGCGTGCGGTGCGCGATTGCGCTGCCCGGACATGCCCGCGACGCGCTCGTCGGCGGCACGTGGGACACGACGGGCATGCTGCTCGCGCGCTACGACGAAGTGGGCCTGGTGGCGTCGCGCCTGCCCTACGTCGCCGGCTTCTGACGCCTCTGGCTATACTGTCGGCATGAAGTCAACCGCCGATGCGCTGCGCGCGGCCACGCGCGCGGTTGCCGGCGCCGAGAGTCCGGCGGAGCGCGTCGTGCAGGCCTTCAGACTGGGCGACGAGGACCTGCGGGCGTACGCCGAGGCCAGGGGCATCACGCTGCGGGCGGCGCGCCTCGACATCGTGCGCCGCCGGGCCGCGAGCCGCCGCCCGAGCGCGTCCGCGGATCCGACGCGCCCGTGACGCTGTTCAGCTCCACGCTCGACCTGCTCCAGCGCGAGCATATTCCCTGCGCCCTCATCGGCGCCGGCGCCCTCGCGGTGCACGGCATCGCGCGGTCGACCTTCGACATCGACCTGCTCACGACCAGCCCGCGGGTGCTCGAGGCCGCCTTCTGGGAGCCGCTCTCCGCGGAGGGGGCGGCCGTCGAGGTCCGCCCGGGCGGCCACGACGACCCGCTGCGCGGGGTGGTGCGGCTGCAGCACGCCCGGGACCGCGACGTGGACATCGTCGTGGGCCGGCACGACTGGCAGCGCGACGCGCTCGCCCGCGCCGTGGCGGCGCGCGTCCTCGGCGCCGAGGTGCCGGTCGTCACGACCAGCGACCTGATCCTGCTCAAGCTGTACGCCGGCGGCCCGCAGGACTTGTGGGACATCGAGCAGCTGCTCGCGGATGCGGACGGCGAGGTGCGCGGTGAAGTCGATCTGCGGGTGAGGGCGCTTCCCCTGGAATGCCGGCAGCAGTGGACGGGTTTTCGGGTGCGATAGATGGGTCGGGTCGTTCAGCGGCGCTGTCGTTCCTCGAGCAGCGCCTCCAGCTCGGCGATCCCGCCGACGAGCACGAACTCGGTGCCGCTCTCGACGAGCGTTCGCAGCAGGCGAAGGTAGTCGGTCACCGGCGCCGCGCGGCGCCGCGCACGCCGTCGAGGAATGCCATGAAGGCCACGAACTTCTCGAGGCGTTGCTCGGGCGTGAGTTTCAGGTTTTCGCGAAGCAGTGTGCGGTCGACGTCCTGCTTGTAGGCCTCGATGACCGGATCCGGCTCGAACACGATCTCGTCCGAGGTGTGCCGGCGATCCATGTGTGTACTCTACCACTCCCGTGGAAGCCACGCGGCGCCGCCCGGACGTGACTCCCCCTACAGACCCGAACGATCCGAACGATCCGAACGCTCCGCACGAGCCGAACGGGCCGAACGATTCTCGACCACCGCGAGGAAGGCCGCCGCCGCGTGCGAGCGTTCGCCCCCTTTCCGGTAGACGAGCCGCACCTGCCGCCGCAGCCGGATGTCGGGCATCGCCAGCGCGACGAGCTCGCCGCGGGCGATCTCCGATTCGGCGCAGCGCCGCGGCAGCAGCGCGACCCCCAGCTGCATCGCCACCGCCCGCTTGATCCCTTCGAGGCTCGGCAGGGAGATGAGGATGTTGGCCGGGATGTGGTGGTGCTCGAACAGTTGCAGCACGCGGTCGCGGACGTGCGACGGATCGTTGTGCGCGATGACCGTCTGGCGTCCGCATTCGGCGAGCGTCACTTCCTTCGCGCCCGCCAGCGGGTGAGACGGATGCACGAGCATGACCATCTCATCGTGGCCGAGGACGACGGAACCGAGCCGGTGCTCCGCCGGCGGAAATGTCAGCACGCCGAAATCGAGGCTTCCCTGCACCACCTCGGCGCCGATCTGGCGCGACGGGATGCGACGCACGTCAACGTGCACGAACGGATGCCCGTGGCGAAAGCGCTGGATCAGCGGAAGTACGACGTGCACCGACGCCTCGTTGGCGCCGACCAGGACGCGGCCGCGCCGCAGGTCGCGCAGCTCCTTGACCGCCGTCTCCGCCTCCTCCGAGAGGCGCAGCAGCCGCTCCGCGTAGTCGCGCAGGAGTCGTCCCGCTTCGGTGAGCGTGGCGTCCTTGGTCGTCCGGTCGAAGAGCCGCTCGCCGACGCTGTCTTCGAGCCGCCGCACCGCCTGGCTCACCGCCGGCTGCGTCCGGTGCAGCTTCATGGCGGCGCGAGAGAAGCTCCGCTCCACGGCCACCTTCAGGAAGACACGAAGCTCGTTCAACTCCATGGCGGGCTCATAAGCGCTGGTAATCCAAACAGAATAATTATCAGTTTGACTTTATCATGGCGGGTCGCGTGTACTGGCAGGACGGTCGGGACGAGCCGCTGCGAGGTAACCGATGAGCGATCAACGGGTTCACGTCTTCGATACGACGCTGCGCGACGGCGAGCAGGCGCCGGGGTTCTCGCTCCGAGTGACCGAGAAGCTGCAGCTCGCCCGTCAGCTCGACCGGCTCGGCGTCGACATCATCGAGGCGGGGTTCCCGATTGCCTCGCCGTCCGACGCGGAGGCGGTCCGGCGCATCTCCCAGGAGATTCGGCGGCCCGTAATCGCCGCGCTGGCGCGCTGCCACCGCGCCGACCTCGAGAAGGCCGCCTGGTCGCTCGAGCCGGCCGCGCGCGGCCGGATTCACACTTTCATTGCCACCTCGGATTTGCACCTCCAGGCGAAGCTCCGCATCAGCCGCGAGCAGTGTCTCGAGGCGGCCGTCGACTCCGTGCGCTTCGCGCGCCAGCAGACCGACGACGTGCAGTTCTCGGCGGAGGACGCCACGCGGAGCGATCTGGATTTCCTGTGCCGCGTCGTCGAGGCGGTGATCGAGGCCGGCGCGACGACGGTCAACCTGCCCGACACGGTCGGGATCGCCACGACCGACGAGACGCGCGAGTTCTTCACGGCGATCCGCCAGCGCGTGCCGAACGCCGACCGGGCGATCTTCAGCGCGCACTGCCACGACGATCTGGGTCTGGCCGTCGCCAACTCGATCGCCGCCGTGCAGGGGGGCGCGCGCCAGGTGGAGTGCACGGTGAACGGCATCGGCGAGCGGGCGGGGAACGCGGCGCTCGAAGAGATCGTGATGGCGTTCTACGTGCGGCGCGATCGGTTCCCGTACGAAGTCGGCGTCGCGCACAAGGAGATCTACCCGTCGAGCGAGCTGCTGACGCGCCTGAGCGGCCAGCCGGTGCAGGTCAACAAGGCGATCGTCGGGCGCAACGCGTTCGCCCACGAGGCGGGCATCCATCAGGACGGCATCCTGAAGGACCGCCGCACCTACGAGATCATGCGGGCCGAGGACGTCGGCGCGCCGTGGAATCCGCTCGTGCTCGGCAAGCACTCGGGACGCCACGCCGTGCAGAAGCGCTGCAAGGACCTGGGGCTCGAGGTCGAAGGCGCGGAGCTCGTCGAGGTCTACCGCGCGCTGATGGCGATTGCCGACGATCGCAAGATCCTCACCGACAACGACGTCATCGCCGTCGTCAGCGGCGTCCGGACCGCACAGCCCGGCGGCGCCGGACACGTCGATCCCTTCGACACGCCGTCGAAGGTCGCGCACGCCCTGCCCGAACGCGGCTACGACCATGGGGTGTAACTCCAGGTGGTAGCCGGTAGCCGGTAGGTGGTGGCCGGTAGGTGGTAGCCGGTAGCCGGTAGCTACTCGCGCTCCATGTGCATCGTCATGAACGGCTTGGCCAGTTCGATGCCGCGCTCGGCGAAGAGCCGGGCAATCCGTCTTCGCAGCTCGCGTCCCACTATCCACTGCTTCATCGGGACGGTCTTGATGCGCCCCTTGACGACGAGCTGTCCAGGCTCGAACGCGTCGATCCCGTAGACCTCCAGCGGCTCCAGGATGTGCGGCGTGAACGCCGGGTCCTCCAGGAGCGTCGCGGCCGCCTCGCGCATCGCGTCGATCGCCCGGTCGACGTCCTCGTCATAGCCGAGCCCGACCGTCAGCACGTAGTACGAGAAGTCCTTCGACATGTTGGCGAGCGTCTTCACCTCGCCGTTCGGAAAGATGTGTACCGTGCCCGCCTCGTCCCGGAGCACGATGGTCCGCAGGTTCACTTGTTCCACCAGCCCGCCCTGCCCGTTGACGACGGCGACGTCGCCGACGCGGACCTGGTCCTCGAGAATGAGAAAGAAGCCGGAGACCACGTCGCGCACCAGCGTCTGCGCGCCGAAGCCGACCGCGAGCCCCGCGATGCCGGCGCCGGTGAGCACCGGCGTGATGTCGATGTCGAGCTCGCGGAGGATCATCAGTCCCGCCATGCCGGCGACGACGATGGAGAGCGTCTTCTGCAGCAGGCGGCCGAGCGTCTGCGCGCGCTTGGTCCGCTCGATGACGTCGAGGCCGGTACCATGGCTCATCTCCCGCTCGAGCCGCCGCGCCGCCGCCGACGCGATGCGAACGATCAGATAGGCGGCAATCGCGATGACGACGATCCGGAGGCCGACCTCGAGCAGCCACCGCCCGACGGCCTGGGGGTTGGCGCCGAGGCCCGTCTGGAAGCCGGCGAGGCGCATGGCCGGGAAGATCAGCGCGGCGGCGGCCACCAGGAAGATCGTCACGCGGATGATGCGGCGCGGGCGATCGACGAACGCCCGCTCGGCGGCCGGGTCTGCGATCACCGCGCCGAGCGTCGACTGAACGACGCGGGCCGCCAGATCGGCGGCGAGGTACGCCCCGGCGAGCACCAGCGCGACCGCCAGCGTCAGTTCAGGCCAGTTGGTCGGCATGCGCGTAGGGTTGCCCCGTGTGTGCTACGACGCGCTGCTGCGGATCGGGATCTGCAACTCGACCCGGCGGCCGTCGCGAATCACGCTCAGTGCCGCCGTGCTGCCGATGCGCGCGTCCTGAATCAGGCGTGAGAGCTGGCCGCCGTCGGTGATGGCGGTGCCGTTGAAGGCGACGATCACGTCGCCCGGCCGCAGCCCCGCGGCGTAGGCCGCCGCGTCGCGGCGCATCGCCTGGACGAGCACGCCCCGTGCGTCGGCGACGCCGAGCTGCTCAGCCATCAGCGTCGAGAGCGGCGCAATCTCCACGTAGCCGATCGTCCCTCGGCGCACCTCGCCGTACTGGGTGAGATCGGCCACGACGCGCCGCGCGAGGTTGCTCGGCACGGCGAATCCGATGCCCTGGTACCCGCCGCTCTGGCTGAAGATCGCCGTATTGATCCCGACCAGCTCGCCGCGCGCGTTCACCAGCGCGCCGCCGGAGTTCCCCGGATTGATTGCCGCGTCGGTCTGGATGAAGTCTTCGTAGGTCGAGATCCCGACGTTGGTCCGGCCGAGCGCCGAGATGATGCCGAGCGTCACCGTCTGGTTGAGCTGGAACGGGTTGCCGATCGCCAGCACCCACTCGGCGACTTTCAGCCGGCTCGAGTCGCCCCACGGAATCGTCGGCAGGTTCCCGACCGGGATCCGCAGGAGCGCCAGATCCGTCGCCGGATCGACGCCGACGATCTCCGCCTGGACCTCGCGTTTGTCGGCCAGCGCGACCGAGACGGCTGGCAGTTGCCGCAGAGAGATGCGGCCCGACTCGCCGGCTACGACGTGGTTGTTGGTCAGCACGAGCCCGTCGGCGCCGACGATCACGCCGGAGCCGAGGCTCCGCTCGACGCCGCGCCGCGGGCCGAAGATGTCGTCCGGATCGCCGAAGAAAAACTGGAAGAACGGGTCGTTGGCGAACGGCGAGTTCGGGCGGCGCACCACCTGGAGCGACGAGATGTTCACGACGGCCGGCACCGTCTGCTCGGCGACGCGGGAGAAGTCCGGAAGCGTGACGGCCGCGCCGGGGGCCGCCGGCGCCGGGGCGGCCACGACAGGGGCTCGCCGCTCCTGCGCATCGGCAGTGGAGGCCTGCCGCAACCGGCCGGTGATCATCAGGCCGGCGGCGAACCCGCAGGCGAGCAGCAGCAGCGCCAGGATCAGCCGTCGCGGACGCACGGGCGGCTACATCACGTCGATGCGGCGCACCGACGCGTCGCGGGTCTTCGGACAGGTGACCGTCAGGATGCCATCGCGCAGGTCGGCGGCGACGCGGTCGGCATCGACGGGGACGGGCAGCTGGAACGAGCGGCTGAAGTGGCCGTGCCCGCGCTCCACCCGGTGGTACCGCTCGCACGGCACGCCGTGGTCCCGGCGGACGCCCGAGACCGTCAGGCGCCCCTCGTGCAGGTGGATGTCGATGTCGTCGCGCCGCAGCCCGGGGACTTCCGCCGTCAGCACGTACTGCTCGGCGGTCTCCTGCAGATCGACGGCCGGCGCCCAGCCGGCCGGGCCCGGCGCGAACGGGTCGAGCCGCTGCTGAATGGCCAGCAGATCGCGGATCGGATCCCAGCGGGCAAACGCCACGGTTCGATTGTAACTCCCAACTCCCAACTCCCAAGCTTCGGGCGTTGGGTCTTGGGCGTTAGGTCTTGGGCGTTGGAGCTTGGGAGTTGGGCGTTCGCGATGTGCTAGCATCGGTGGGATCGACCGACAACGATGGCTTCCATACAGGCGACACGGCTCAAGAAGGGTATGCTGGTCAAGATGGGGCAAGATCTGTTCCGCGTCATCGACCTCCAGCACGTGACTCCCGGCAACCTCCGCGGCTTCGTCCGCGTCAAGCTGCGGAACATCCGCAACGCGACGCTGTCGGACCAGAAGCTGCGGTCCGAGGATTCGGTCGAGCGGGCGACGCTCGACGAACGGGAGATGCAGTACCTCTACAAGGACGGCGACGATCGCTATTTCATGGACACCAGCACCTACGAGCAGGTGCACATCTCGATTGAGGCGCTCGGCGACTCGGTGAACTTCCTCAAGCCGGAGATGACCATTCAGGTGGAGTTCTACGGGACCGAGCCGGTCGGCATCGAGCTGCCGCAGACGGTCGACCTGAAGGTGCTCGACACGGTGCCCGGCATCAAGGGAGCGACCGCCAGTGCCCAGGTGAAGCCGGCGACGCTCGAGACCGGGCTCGTCGTGCAGGTGCCGCCGTTTGTCAACCCCGGCGACATGATCCGCGTCAACACGGAAACCGGCGAATACCTGTCGAGAGCATGACGCGGTAGACTCCCGACTTCCGATGTCCAGTTCCCAACGGACGCAGGACTTGGAAGTTGGGCGTTGGCTGGTGGGGGTTCACGACCGATGGACGTCGTCAGATATCCCGTCAACCAAGGCTGGATCGAGGTCATCGTCGGCAGCATGTTCAGCGGCAAGAGCGAGGAGCTCATCCGCCGGCTGCGCCGCGCGCAGATCGCTCGACAGAAGGTGCAGATCTTCAAGCCGGCGCTCGACACCCGCTATGCCGCCGACCACATCGTGTCGCACAGCGAGATGCGGATCCCCTCGCGCGCGGTGATGAGCGCCCGGGGGCTGCTCGAGCAGGTGGAGGCCGACACCGAGGTGGTCGGCATCGACGAAGGGCAGTTCTTCGACGCCGAGCTGCCGATGGTCTGCAACACGCTGGCCGACCAGGGCAAGCGCGTCATCGTCGCCGGGCTCGACCAGGACTACCTCGGCAAGCCGTTCGAGCCGATGCCCCAGCTGCTGGCGATTGCCGAGTACATCACCAAGACGCTCGCCATCTGCATGGTGTGCGGCAATCCCGCCAATCACACGCAGCGGCTCGTCGCCAGCGAGGACCGGGTGCTGCTCGGCACGCAAGGCACCTACGAGGCACGCTGCCGCCGCTGCTTCGACCCGCGGCTGGCGGGCGCCCCGGCGCCCGCCCGAACAGCCGAGCGCTGATCGGCGATCGGCTTCGCGTCCTGTCGCTCCGGCGGGTCCGCCTCGCCTGCGAGTGCGTGCTCGGCGGACCCCGCCAATCCTGCTACCCTGATCCTGTGGCGCCCGATGTCCTGCTGCCGCAAGTCCTCTTTCTGTTCGGCGTCGGGTTCCTCGCGGCGAACGTGAAGGTGACCGCCGACCTCGTCCGCTTCCGCGCGCGCAAGGCGTCGGCGCTCCTCATCTGGCAGGGACCCAAGCCGCGGCACTACGGCTTCGCGCTCGCCCTCGGCGCCGTCCTCGGATTGCTCGTCGTGGTCAAGATCTTCGCCCTCGGGCGCGCGCCGCAGGAGCTGTTCGGCGAGATCATGATGTTCCTCTACTTCGGCTACGCGGTCCCGCTGAGCAGCCGGATCGCCCGCGGCTTCTACCGCGACGGCGTCTGGTCCGACACCGGCTTCATGCGGTGGGGGCAGATCTCGGCTGTTTCGTGGCGCGAGGACGACGCGATCACGCTCGTCCTCATCTCCCATTTCAAGAGCATCGCCCGGCGGCTGGAGGTGCCGGGCCATCTGTACGGAGAGGCACGGCGGCTGCTGCGCGACAGGATCGCGGCGCAGGAGATTCGCATCGGCGGCTCGGGGCTCGGCCTCGGCGTCCGCGACGACCGCGACGCGGTGTAGTCGTCGGTCTCGAGGGCGCCGGGCCGACGCGTAGTGCGTACGTTCCAAAGAATCAACGAGGTATGGAGGCGCGTCGCCGCAGCCGCGACGAGGTGAGCAAAGAGAAGAAGAAGCCGGCGAAAGCCGGTCTGGCGGCCGCACGAAGGAAGGTGGGACCCCCCAAAGCGCAGGCCGTCAAGAAAGCTGCCGCGGGGTGATACCCTATGCGCCATGCGCATGAAGCTGGCGGCGTTTCTCATACCGGTCACTCTGTTCGTCTTCCTGTACCCCTCGGCCCCGCGCCTCCTCGCGGCGCAAGGCTCCCCTCCGGCAATCCCGCGCACCTCCGACGGTAAGCCGGATCTGTCCGGCGTCTGGCAGGCGCTCACCACGGCGTCGTGGGACATCCAGGACCACGCGGCGCAGAAGGGCGTACCGGGCGGCCCGGGCATCGTCGTCGGCAACGAGATCCCCTACCAGCCCTCGGCGCTCGAGCGGAAGCGGCAGAACTTCGCGCAGCGGGCGGCGCTCGACCCGGTGGCCAAGTGCTACCTCCCTGGCATTCCGCGGTTGATGTACATGCCGTTCCCGCTCCAGATCGTGCAGACGCCGAACGAGATCGTGATGCTGTTCGAGTTCGTGCACGCCGTGCGGTTCGTCTTCCTGACCGGGGCGCACCCGCCGGGTCCGATCGACTGGTGGATGGGCGATTCACGCGCCCGCTGGGAAGGAGACACGCTCGTGGTCGACGTCGTGCACTTCAACGACCAGACGTGGTTCGACGCCGCGGGCAACTTCCACAGCGAGGCGATGCACCTGGTCGAGCGCTACACGATGCTCGGGCCGGATCACATCCAGTACGACGTGCGTGTCGAAGACCCGAAGGTGTTCGCGCGTCCCTGGGACATGAGCGTGGTCCTCTACCGCCGCAAGGAGCGGAACGCGCAGCTCTACGACTATGAATGCTATGCGTTCGACTACGAGAAGTACTATCCGTATCCCCAAATGAGGAGTCCGCAATGAGTACGCGACTGCTGATCGGGGCCGTGGGGAGTCTGCTTCTGTGGGCGGCGGCGCCCCTGGCTGGGCAGCAAGCCGCGCCCAAGCCGCTCGAACGGCTGCCGGACGGACAACCGAACGTGCAGGGGGTCTGGGGGCCGGTCAACGCCGGATCGCTGTCGCTCACCAATCCGGTTCCGCAGGCGGCGGACTTCGACCCGACCATCAAGCCGCTGCCGAGCCGGATCGTCGATCCGCCCGACGGCAAGGTGCCGTACCAGCCCTGGGCCGCCGCGCTCCAGAAGGAGCAGAACCACTACTATGCCTATCCCATGCGGCCCGAGCACATCGATCCCCAGCACCGGTGCCTCGTGTCCGGCGTGCCGCGGCTGTTCACGATCATGCCGTC
Organism: Acidobacteria bacterium RIFCSPLOWO2_12_FULL_68_19; assembly: GCA_001767525.1. Taxonomy (GTDB): domain Bacteria; phylum Acidobacteriota; class Vicinamibacteria; order Vicinamibacterales; family UBA2999; genus MELF01. Next base: position 51,183 of record MELF01000045.1, read on the forward strand.
GCTCAGGATTGTTCAGTCGCGCGGGCTGATCGTCTTCCTGTGGGACACCTACCAGGCGTACCGGGTCATTCCGCTCGACACCCGCCCGCACGTCGCGGCGGACGTGAAGCTGTACATGGGCGACGGCCGCGGCCGCTGGGAGGGGAACACGCTCGTCATCGACACGCGCAGCGTGAAAGGACAGCGCCTCACCTACATCGGCGACTTCTACAGCGACAACGCGACGATCGTGGAGCGCCTCACCTGGACCGACGCCAACACCTTCACGTACGACGCGACTATCACCGACCCCACCGTCTTCACGCGGCCCTGGACGATGCGCCTGGTCCAGCGGCGGCGGCCGAACGAGGAGATGTGGGAAGGCGCGTGCTACGAGGGGAATCTGGATCCGGAGCAGTTCCTGTTGAAGAGCGCGCCCCCGCCGCCGACGCGATAACGTCCGCTCGATTCGGCGGGTGCGCCTCGCGCTCGGTCGCCCCGTTCGGCGGCACCCGCCCTGCGTGCGGATTCGACTCGCCTCACTGCAGCAATGCCCAGAGCCCCAGGCCCGCGGCGGTCGGGTCGCCGAGCCAGTCGGGGGGCGTCAGCCAGACGAACGCCAGGATCGCGATCACCCACGCGTCGTAGGGGATCGTCGTCCGCTCGTCCCGCCAGAAGAAGGCCCGCCAGAATGCCCGGCCGGCAGCGGTCGTGCCGGCCGGCATCGGCCGGCCGCTGAGCACCAGATGGGTGTAGTGGATCCGGTTGATCACCGTCACGACCGACAGGAGCAGGATGACCCACAGGACCCCGGCCATGCGGTCGGTGAAGGCGCCGATCATGAAGAGCACGATGCGCTCCGGCCGCTCCATGAAGCCCACCTTGCACTTGTCGATGAGCGACTCGGCGCGCGCCCGGGTGTAGCTCGTCATGATCGAGAAGAGCATCGTGAGCGCCGCCACCATCACGTAGTCGGTGCGCCGGAGGTCGGCGTAGAGGTAGATCACGCCGATGAACAGGGCGAGGTCCGAGAACCGGTCGAGGGTCGAGTCCCAGAAGGCGCCGAACCGCGACACCGTGTTCGTCAGGTGCGCGACCTTGCCGTCGATGAAGTCGAAGATGTTGGCGACGATCATCATGACGCCGGCCAGGAGGAACCGATCGACGCCGAGAGCCCAGGCGGCCGCCACGTTCACGAGCACGCCGATGAGCGTCAGCGCGTTGGGGTGGATGCCGAGGGCGACGCTGCCTGCGATGATGGCGCGCAGCGGGAACATGCAGACGGTTCCCACCAGGCCGGTGAATGTCATCGGTTGTAATAATGAGAGGTGTTCGTCGCCGTGATCCGCGTCGAATAGAGTAGCCCATGCCGATCCACGACCTCAAGGAGCAGATTGCGCGGCTGCCGGAGCAGCCGGGCGTCTACCTCTGGGGCAACGCCGCCGGCGAGACGATCTACGTCGGAAAGGCGCGGGCGCTGAGGGATCGCGTGCGTAGCTACACGGGCGCGGCGGGCCTCAGTCCGCGCCACGACGCGCTGCTCGACGAGATCGCCTCGCTCGAGGTGATCGTCACCGACTCGGTGATGGAAGCGCTGGCGCTCGAGAACAATCTGATCAAGCAGCGCCGGCCCAAGTACAACATCCTGCTTCGCGACGACAAGAACTACCCCTACCTGCAGCTCACGACGAGCGAGGCGTGTCCGCGCATCCTGGTGGCGCGCCGGGTGGAGAAGGGGGATGATTTCTACGCCGGCCCGTTCCTTCCCGCGAAGCTCGCGCGAAAGACGATGGCGCTGGCGCACCGGCTGTTCGGGATCCGGTCGTGCAGCGAGGTGATTACGGGGCGGCGTGGGCGGCCCTGCCTCGAGCACGACATCAAGCGCTGCATCGCCCCGTGCGTCGCCGAGATCTGCAGCCACGAGCGTTACGCGGCCGCGGTCGAGAATGCGAAGCTGCTCCTCGCGGGGCGCACCGGCGAGCTTGCCGACACGCTGCAGGCGCGCATGCAACAGGCCGCCGACGCCGAGCGCTACGAGGAGGCGGCGCAGCTGCGCGACGCGCTGCGCACGGTGCAGACGCTGCGCGATCGGGAGCAGAAAGTGGCGACGCCGGAGCTTGGCGATCGTGACGTCTTCGGCCTCAAGATCGGCCCGAGCGGCGGCGCCATTCAGCTCTTCGCCGTGCGGGGGGGGCGCGTCATCGAGCGCGTCGAGCTGGGGGTGGAGCCGGGGCTCGTCCGGCGCGAGGCCGAGGTGCTGCAAGCGGCGCTGCAGGAGTTCTACGGGGACCGCGTACCGCCGGCGGACATCCATCTCCCGTTCGAGATTGAGGACGCCGAGGCGCTCGGGGCGTGGCTGTCGAATCGCGCGGGCCGGCGCGTGCGGGTCACTGTGCCGCTCCGTGGCGACAAGCGGGCGCTCGTCGAGCTGGCGACGCGCAACGCGGAGCTCTCGTACCGCACGCGGTTCAACGAGGCCACCGCGGCGCACTTCGAGGCGCTCGAAACGCTGCGATCGACTCTCGGGCTGCCGGCGATGCCGCGGCGCATCGAGTGCTTCGACATCTCGACGATCCAGGGGAGCGAGACCGTGGCGTCGATGGTCGTCTGCGACGACGGCCGCATGAAGAAGTCGGAGTACCGCAAGTTCCGCATCAAAGGGCTTCGGGCTTCGGGCCTCGGGCGTCAGGCCACCAGAGCCCAAGGCCAGGAGCCCAAGGCTCACGGCCCAACGCTCAGAGCCCTGCCGGACGATTTCGCCGCGATGCGGGAGGTCGTTCAGCGGCGCTACCGCAAGGTGATGGAGGAGGGCGGGCCGTTTCCGGCTCTGATCGTCATCGACGGTGGCAAAGGGCAGGTGACTGCCGCCTATGACGCACTCGAGTCGATCGGTCTGGGCAACCTGGTGGCGGTCGGGATCGCCAAGCGGGAGGAACTGCTCTTCACCCGCGACCGGTCCGAGCCGATCGCGCTCGCCGAGCACGACCCGGCGCTGCTGCTCCTCGAGCGCATCAGGGACGAGGCGCACCGGTTCGCCGTCGCTTTCCACCGCAAGGCGCGCTCGATGCGCGACCTCCGCTCGGAGCTCGACACCGTCCCCGGCATCGGCCCGCGGCGGCGGCGGGCGCTCCTCACCGCGTTCGGGAGCCTGGCCGGTGTTCGCCGCGCCACCCGCGAGGAACTGGGCGCAGTGATCGGACCGAAAGCCGCTGCCGCGGCGATCGACTACTTTGCGAAGTCGTGAGGTGTCACGTCGGGCCGCGGGTCGGCGGGCGCGGACGTGCGGCGACCCGATGTGTGCGGCAGGTCAGCGCAGCCCGGACACGCCGGGATAGATCCGGTAACCGAGGCCGAAGAGAGGCTCCGTGTTGCGCTCGCCTTCGTGGCACGCTTCTTCGAACAGTTCGAGGTTGCGTTCCTTGTTGCGTCTGAGGGGGAACGCCATCGTCCACGGACGCGTATAGACGGCTGGATCCTCGATCGTGGCGGCGACGTGGATCGTGTCGGGATCGATCGGCGTGAACCGCATGACGATGTGGGCCCGTTCCGAGTAGAAGTTCCCAGCCTGGTCGAACCACGGTCGCCCGTTGAGACTGGTGACGTCGGCGACCAAGGTGCGCCCCTCCCAGCGTCCGCGGAAATCTCCCTGCCACAGTCCAACCTCTTGGCCGACGTGCGGACCCGCGTCAGTCGGAATGATCCAGTACGTGTGTGCCCGTTCGAAGAGCACGATGACGTACCGCGGCGCCTGGAGAATCTGGATCGTGGTGGGAGTGTAGAGCGACCGCGGGACGCCGGATGGGAAGCACGGCACGTTTGGATCGACGTACCGTGCCTTGTTCTCGTCGCGCTGGGCGGCCGCCCAGGGCTGATAGGGAATTCTACCGTCCGGCGGGTCGATGACGAGACTCGGCCCCCCATTGTCGTCCTCCGTCTTGGGATGGGCCTCGATGCTCTCGGTGGCGGCGCCTGGTCCGCGCCAGAACCCGCTCAGATCGGTTCGGCCGTCCGAGGTCCGGGGCGGTTCGAAGACCGCCGCCCGCGCCAGTGCACAGGGATGAAACCGAGCCGGGTCGGCCGGACAACCCTCCTGCGCCGAGGTCAGCGGCGCCGCCAGCACGGCGACGGCAACCGCTGCCCCGACACAGGCTGAGAACCTCACAGACCCCAGGGAACGAGCCGGCCGAAATACAGCACGCCGGTCCACAGGGTGATCGATGCGACTGCCATCGCCTTGGCGCCGCCCGGCGCCTCTTCACCGGCTCCCACTGCGTCGACCTGGCGACCCACGCCGGTCACATAGAAGAGGAGCGCGTTGAGTCCGGCCAGTGCCATCGCCACCAGCTTCAACTGCAGGTACAGGTTCGTCACGATGACATCGTACGCGTTGACCCCGAACAGATTCGCCCCGAGGCCCAGCGTAAATCCGAGACCGCTGCAGAAGGCGAGCAGGAACCCGAATACCCCCCAGGGAAGGAGCCGACGGAACGGCTCGAGGGGAAGAGACTTGGCAACCCCCAGGACGCGCAGATCGAACATGCCTACGACGCCGAAGAGCAGGGCCAGACCGACGAAATGCGTAACCTCCAACAGCGGCCATCCCCACGGGTTCTGGTTCAGAAAGCTGTTCAATGACGGCCAGTCGAGGATATATCGAAGTACGGCTTCCATGGCGTCACAGTCCTTTCGTCACGCGTGCGAACGGCGGGCAGGGGCTCCTGCCCGTTCGCCCGACCCGCCCCGGATGAAGATAGCTCTCCCGATCGTGAGCACGACGGCCAGGATCAGGACGGCAAAAGTGGTCTCTATCTGGATGAGCGGGCTGTACGCCGTAACGCGCCCTGCGAGGATGCCCACGAACCAGGACAGAATCACCGCGACTGCCAGTCCTTTGGCTCCCGCCGGCGCGTCACCGGCTCCCGCCGCCGTGCGACCGCGGAAGATCACACCCGAGAGCTTCGACATCATGACGAGGGCGACGACGATGCTCGCGAGCTTGATGTAGAAGACCGGAATGGTCAGAAACTTACCCGGTTCGAGGATGAACAGCACCAGACCCGAGAAGAGGCTGATCCAGAAGCCGAGCCACATGAACCGGAGGTACTTCTCCATCGGCGCCAGCGGCAAGGCGCTGGCGACGCCGAGAACTCGCAGACAGACCCCCACACTGACGCCAACAATCATCCCGAGGCCAATGGTGTGAAGGGTGATGTAGAGCTGATACGCGAGCAGCGATGGCGACTCACGGACCCAGGTCGCAAAACCGCTGTTCTGGAGCGATTCAAGAAAGCCCATTCTGTTCTCCCGAAATCGTTCGTGCTAGAAACCGCGCTCCCCGCCCTCCCCGGGAGCCTGGCCGGCCGTGCCTGCGAACAGCTTTCTCCCGTCGCCCAAGGTCACGTCGCGGGCGTTCGCCTTCGGCGACCCGTCCTTGGCTTGGAACCCCGTGATCGTTACCTGCACGCCGACGGGCAGGTCCGTCTTCCGCCAGCCGCGTCGCAGCAAGGCGTTGGAGGCTCCGAATTCGAGACTCCACGTCACGACCCTGCCGTCCGGCTGTTTGACGTCGATGAAGAGCCATGAATGGGGGTTGACCCAGTCCATGCTCTTGATCGTGCCGGTCAGGGATACCGGCTTGTTGGCATCGAACTCCGCCGCAAAGGAGTGGTGGGCGATCGCCGGCTTCGCGATCAGGAACAGACCGACAACACCCATTGCTACAAGAAACCGCTTCGTGTTCATGGAGGTCACCTCAGATGTCGCCTTGAGCAAACAGGATGCCGGGGCTTCGGTCCTGCGCCGAGGCGGTGCTCCGTCGGATTCTACCGGGCCCCAGCCCCTGCGAACAAGCCGCGATCGGCCGCGGCGAGCCTCGTCGTGACATTTCGCGCTCCAGTCGGGCCGCGGAGAAATCCCCAAGTGCTGTGAAGAATTACCACGCGTCTCCAGAGCCCAAATGGCGGATTCTCGCCAGTTCGTCCCGGGATCTTCGCGGGATTCTCAGCATCCCACGGCGCCGCCGGGGTTGGCCCGTCGTGTGCTTGGCTGCGGCGCACGGGAGTGGTTTGTGTCCCGGCCGCGCAATTCTCCCGGTGAGGCCTTCTTCGGTCGGCCGTGAATTCATAAACGTGAATTATTCGTGAATCGTTGGGAGGGACCTGTGGGGAGACGAGTGACACGAGGGGTCGGACGGTGGGTTCTGCTCGGTTTCATTCTGCTGCTGCCTGGACTCGCTGAGGCCCAGGAAGCGGTTCTAACGGGCACTATTACGGATGCGACCGGCAGCGTGCTGCCCGGCGTCACCGTGCTCGCCGTGCACGAAGCAACGGGCAATCGCTTCGAGGCGGTCACCGATGAGCGCGGCATCTATCGGATTCCCGCGCGCGTAGGCGGCTATCGAATCACCGCAGAGTTGCAGGGCTTTGCGACCGCCACGCGTGCGAACGTGCAGCTCCTGGTCGGCCAGACTGTCACGATCAACCTGCAGATGGCGCTGTCGACGCTGCAGGAGACGGTAACGGTGACGGCCGAGGAGCCGCTCCTCGACGTGAGCACGTCCGTCGTCGGCGGCAACATCGACCCGCGCCAGATGCAGGAGCTGCCGGTGCAGGGACGTGACTGGACGTCGCTGGCGCTGCTCGCGCCGGGCAACCGGACGACGACCATGGGCGGCACGCCGGTGCAGGATCGCGCCGACGTCCGCGAGTACCAGATAAACGTCGACGGCCAGCAGGTCACCCAGTCGATGGGCATCGGCGGGCAGCCGCTCTACAGCCGGGACTCCATCGCGGAGTTCCAGTTCGTCTCCAACCGCTTCGACGCCTCGCAGGGGCGCTCCTCCGGGGTGCTCGTGAATGCGGTCAGCAAGTCGGGGACGAACGCTCTGACGGGGCTCTTCAGCGCCTACTTTCGCGATTCGGATTGGAACGCCGACGACCACGTGCTCAACCGGGTGATTCCGTTTTCGAACCAGCAGGTCAGCATGGCGGTGGGCGGTCCGATCGTCCGCGACCGGGTTCACTTCTTCGGCAACTACGAGTACGACCGCACGCCGAAGACGAGCATCTGGAACACGCCGTACCCGGCCTTCAACGTGACGCTCGACGGCAAGCAGGCCAAGCACATTGTCGGCGGGCGCGTGGACTACCAGCTCTCGTCCGCCGTGCGGATTATGGGCAAGGTGAGCGGCGCTCAAGACGACGATCCGTTCGGCGTCGGCAGCGCCACGCAGCACCCGGCGAGCACCGGCAGCCAGGATCGCGAGAACCGCGAGTACCTGGGCCAGTACACGCACGTGCTGAGCAACCGGGCGGTCAACGAAGTGAAGGGCGGCTTTGCGGAGTGGAACATTCTCCAGGGCAACCTGACCAACTGGTCGAACCACTGGGCCCGTGACATCGGCGTCACCGGCGGGCATCCGCGCGTCCAGATGGTGGGGCTCACGATTGGAGGCAACCAGAACGCGCCGCGTATCCGCGATCAGAACATGTACTCGGTTCGCGATGACTTCACGCTGAGCTACGACGCCCGCGGCCGCCACGACCTCAAGGCAGGCGCGGAGCACCTGTACATGCACGAGCTGACCCGCAACTGCCGCAACTGCATGGGGCTCATCGACGCGCGCCTCAGCCGCATTCCTGCCGACGTGATGCAGGCCATCTTCCCAGACCCGTGGAACGCGGATACGTGGAACCTCAACGCGCTGGCGCCCTACACGCGCCGGTTCACGCTGGGAATCTCGGATACGTTCCGCACGCCGTTCGACGTGCCCCGCACGGCGGCGTGGGTGCAGGACGACTGGCGGATTGCGAACAACGTGACGTTGAACCTGGGCGTTCGCTACGACCTGACCTGGAACGCCTGGGCCAACGACGCCAACGTGCCGCCCATTCTCGATCCGGACCGTCCTCAGGACACCGACAACGTCCAGCCGCGCGTCGGCTTCGCATGGCAGGTGAACGATCGGACCGTCATCCGGGGCGGCGCGGGGCGATACTTCGGCGACGTGCTGACGAACCTGCAGATGTGGACGTACGGGAACGAATCGATCGCGTCGGTCGAGGTCAACAACGACGGGCGCGCGAACTTCCCGAGCAATCCGTTCAACGGTCCGAAGCCGACGTCGACTCAGGCGTTCGCCAACTTCTGCGACGTGAACAACCGGCCCGGCTGTCTGACCCGCGGCCTGCAGGAACTGGCGCCGCCGCCGGGGTACGACAACGTGCAGAACAGCTGGCAGACCTCCATCGGGTTCCAGCGTCAGCTCGCCGCCGACATGTCGGTTGAAGTCGACTACGTCTTCAACGGCAGCCGCGACGAGAAGGTGATCCAGGAGAACGTCAACGTCTCCTTCGACCCGCGCACGGGTGCGCCGCTGCCCTACTCGAACCGGGCGACGCGGCCGTATCCGCTCCTCGGCATCATCTCGGTGACGCCGTACATGGGGTGGTCGAACTATCATGGCGTGCAGTCGGCATTCACGAAGCGGTTCAGCCATAACTGGCAGGCGTCGGCGACCTACACGGTCAGCGGACTGCGGAATGCCGTGCCCCGTCCACTGAGCGGTCGGCAGATGGTCGGCTTCGACGTGCCGGCGGACCTCGGCGACGAGTACACGCTGGCGGAAACCGATCAGCGGCACCGCGTCGTGGTCAACGGCATCTGGCAGGCGGGATACGGCTTCCAGGTGAGCGGCGTCTACTTCTTCGGCTCCGGCGAGCGCAATCAGATCGAAGCCGGTGACATCGGCCGCGACATCGGCGAATGGGCGGTCTACCGGTACAGGGCGAACGGCAGCATCATCCCGCGCAACAGCTTCGTCGGCGACGAGATCCACCGCGTCGACCTCCGGCTGCAGCAGCGGGTCCGTCTCTTCGGACGGGTGTCGGCGGACGGCATCCTCGAGATGTTCAACCTGTTCGATCGCGCCAACTACGGTTCGTACACGCTCGACGAGAGCAGCAGCGCGTTCCTTCAGCCGGCGCAGAATTCGAATCTTGCGTATGCGCCGCGCACACTACAGCTCGGTTTCCGGCTGACGTTCTGACGAGGCAGCGTCGGCTGGGAACGGCCGGTGGGGGTTCGAGGGCCTCCGCCGGCCGTCGTTTTTTTGGCTCGCGCCAGCCGGACCGGATCCGGGCCGCCCGTTGCCCGGTGCTCATCGAAACGGGCGCGGCCGGAATCCAGGGCTGCGTCGCGTACAACACCCGGCTGCGCAACCGGCCTCCGCATCTTCGACCTCTCCGATCCGGCCCGGGTGCGGGAAGTGGCCTGGTTCGTCCCGCCCCGGACCGGCGAGATCGAGGATTGCGGGAGCTGGCTCCGCGGCACGGCGGAGAACGTCTTCGTCGAATGGGACCGGAATCTGATCTGGCTCGTCCTCGCCGGAACCCCTCGACCCGGCGCGAAGGGGACCGAGGAACGGCAGAACCGAACCTGAACACGAACCGAGAAGTGGGAACACAGAAGCGTGAACGACGCGTTCCTGAATAATCCAGGCGACTGCCTCTCGACGCCTGCGCTCGGCAGGCCGGTGTTCGACTCGAAGCCGATCGAGCGGTGGAGCGTCCCGCACGGCAATGTCGGCTGGGACGAACAGACACCGGCGCGTGTCTGCTTCGGTCGCGGGCGGATCCGGACAGGCTGAACGCCGGCGCTCGATCTGGCGCCGTCACGAACCGACGTTGGTGTTGTCTCGGGGGTCGCCCTCTTGCTTCCCGAGCAATTCGCCGAGGACCACGTCCTCGACGGCGCGTGCCGCGGCCGTGTCATACGACTGCACACGTCCAAAGCCGCTCCGCTCGCCAATGCGCGCGTAGTGCCGGGCGAGCGAGGTGCGGTCGACCACGTCGGGTGCGGTCGCGATTTCCATCGCGTGCTGCAGTTCGTGGGCGATCATCGCCGTCGCGTGCGCGGGTGACAAGCCGGGATTGATGAGAACGAACACGACCCGCTGACCGTTGGCCGCCCCCATCACTTCCAGTCCACCCCCGGAGACGGACAGCCTCATGAACCGGTGGACGTAGACGAGCAGGTCGGACTGGTCGATGGCCTGAATGAGGCGTTTGAGCGTCGGCGACTTCCGCTGTCCGTTGTCGACGAGCTCGACGACGTCCGGCTCGAGGCTCCGCACGCGTGTCGTTGCCAGCGCCCTCGTCGCCGGCGCCGGCGGCGTGCCGGTCGCATTGGTGTCGATCGACGTCGGCTCCGCCGCCAGGGTGTGAACGGCGAGGCACAGGAGCGCCACGATCCCCCACGCGCCGTGCGGCGCTCTCCGCATCTCGCCCTCCATGAGCCCTACGTTGACGCAACGCGCGCGCGACCTCCTATGACGACGGTCATACCGGTGGCGCAACGCGCACGCCGCATGGCGGGCGACGAAGATTGTCACGGAGACTACGGACGTGTCGACAGACGGACGGGCCCGCCGATCGCACGCGGGCAGACCCGCTTCGAGGGATACACGAATCCGTAACCGGTCCGCTCGCCCGGGCACCACCACGTTTCAACGGCCCGGGGCATGCCGGCGGCGATGTCCCTCAGGAGATCGTGGATCGGGCCGTCGTCAGCGGTTGTTTCCGGCGGTGGGGGTCCCGCGTCCGTCGAGGCCATGGCCGAACTGCTGCGCGCCCCAGCTCTGGAGCGTCCGGATATAACCCGCACGCTCCAACGCGGCGGGATCGGCCACGCGCCGCAGGCTCGCGTCGCCGCGCATCTGGTCGAGGCTCACGATCTCGTGCCGCTCCATCCACTCGACGAGGCCCTGCCGCATGACGTCGATGTGTTTCGATCCGTACCGGAGCAGCGCCGACACCATCTGCACGACGTCGGCACCCGAGAGGATCGCCTTGACGGCGTCTTCCGGCTGGTCGATGCCGCCGCTCACCGCCAGCGACGGCCGGACGCGGCCGTACAGGATGGCCAGCCAGTGCAACCGGAGCAGCAGCTCGCTTGCCGATGAGAGCTCGACGTGCACGCAGACCTTCATCGTCGTGAGATCGATGTCGGTTTGATAGAAGCGATTGAAGAGCACGAGCCCGTCGGCGCCAGCTTCGTCGAATTGCCGAGCCATGTGTCCGAACGCGGTGAAGTAGGGGAGCACCTTCACCGAGACCGGAATGCGGAGGATCTGTTTCACCTCCCGAACGATGCCGGCGAACGCGTCCTCCACGACCGCGCCTGGCGTGTGAAGGTCCGCCACGACCTCGTACAGGTTCAGCTCGATCGCGTCGGCGCCAGCCTGCTCGATCACGCGCGCGAACTTCAACCACGATTCCGGCGACGTGCCGTTCAACGAGCCGATCACCGGCATCGCGACGGCCTGCTTCACGCGGCGGACGTGCTCGGCATAGGCATCGGGCCCGAGCGCGTACTCCTCGGCCGAGGGAAAGGCCGCCAGCGACGGAGCGAAGGCGACGTCCGCCTCGCCCATGTGCCGGACGCGCCCCTGTCGCGCCGCCGTAATCTGTTCTTCGAACAATGAATGGAGCACGACGGCCGCGCATCCCGCGTCCTCGAGGCGGCGCACGGTGTCGAGGTGCTGCCCGAACGGCGATGCCCCGGCGATGAACGGATGCGGAAGACGGAATCCCAGATACGACGTGTCGGTCCGCACCGACGTCAGCTCCTTCAGTCGGCGATCGAATAGCCCATGTCGATCGTGCGGATGCGCTCGTGGGCCTCGACAATCGCGTCGCGCTGCGACTCGACCGTCTCCGTCACGGTAGGCGGCAGCATGCCGTTGAGCGCGTCCCCGTACGCGTCGAGGGCGGCCTCCTCGCCGCGCTCGGCTTCGGCCACGATGTGGTGGTCGTGGCGGCCCGGAACCAGCCCCTTGAGCACCATCCACTTGCGGTGGAGTGCGCCCGCGCTCGTGCCCTCCGCGTCCGGCGTCCCGCCCAGCCGCTGGAGGTGCGGCAGGAGTTGGTCGGCGAACCGTTTCCGCTGCGTCGCCAGCTCGGTGAAGAGTGACTTCAGCGCCGGGTCGCTCACGTGATCCGCCGCCGCGCGGAATCCGCGCTCTCCATCCCGGCACAGATCGATCAGGTGGTGGAGCACGTCTCGTTCGGTTTGTTCGGCCATCGCGTCCTCCAGCGGGTGCAGCCGCGGCCACTCGGTTGCCGGGCCGACAAGAGCACCTTGCAGGTTGCAGGCCAACCGTTCCTGCGGGTGCGCCGGCAAGGGCCGACCACCCCTCAGCGTTACCTCGCGCGGCCGGGAAATAGTTCGCGCCGCTCGGTCGTCAGCGGGGAGGATCGGCTGGAGCGGTCGACTCCAGATAGCGCGCGTGGCAGTTCTCGCACGTCATGTAGAGGTCGTCGCCGGCTTGCGCGAGGGCGTCGCCGTTCTTCGCCTGGACGACCTTCAGTGCCTTGTCCGCTTCGGTCACCAGCGCACGCGCCATCTCCATCCACGTCGTCTTGTCCCGGGCGAGTTCCGCGCGGGTCAGCAGCCGGCCCGAAGCGGCCAGTGTCTCGACCGCCTTCCTCAGGACGGCCCACGTGTCGTCGGTCTTGGGCGGCTCGGACGCGGCCTCGAATACCCTGTCCGAGGCGGGGATCGTCATGCTGGTCATCACGTCCTTGACCGTCGCCGGCGTGGCCCGACCCTGCCCAGCCGGCGCGGCGGCCGGCGACAGGAGGGCCCCCGCCGCGACCAGCGCCAGGAAAGTTGTGTGGTGTGGCATGGGCGCCCGACTGTGCAGGTTGCGCGCCAACGTCCCAGCGCGCATCCCTGGGGATGGAGGGCCTTGGCCCGTGCTGGCGCGGAGTAGTCCGCGCCTAGCCAGAAATTGTCCGCGCCCACGTGCTCCGGGGCACGACCACCGTCGATTCGCACGGGCATCGTGCGGTGGCCGGTTCGGTACGGTTGATGCTCACGCTGTCGGCAGACGCCGCTGCAGGCACGCGTCGGGAGCGATCAGGCCATGCGGGTCAGCCAAGCCGTCGGTATCGGGTTGCTTGGGTGGACCGCGATCCTCGGCGCGTGGTCGGGTGCAGCGGCGTTGTCATCCACGGATGACCGGGAGGTCGCGGCGCGGCTCTTCGCGGACCGCGTCGAGCGGTACGTGCGGCTTCGAGCGCGGCTGGAAGAGCCGCTGCCGCCGTTCGACCTGCGCCGTGACCCCTGGTCGCTGCTGCTCACGCGGCGGTATCTGGCCTCTGCCATCCGCACGGCGCGTGTCCAGGCGAAGGCGGGCGACGTCTTCGGGCCGCCGGTCGACGGGCTCTTCCGGGACACGATCACCACGGCGATCTACGAGATCGATATCGAAGGGCTCGTCGACGGCGGCGAGTCGGCGGTCGATCTGCTTGTCAACGAACCGGTGCCCGAGTGGGCGTTCCAGGCCGTTCCGCGAAGACTGCTCGAACGGCTCCCGCCGCTCCCGCCGGCTCTTGCCTATCGAATCGCCTGCGGCGCGCTCGTGCTCTGGGACGAGCACGCCGAGATCGTCGTCGATGCGCTGCCGGATGCGTTTGTCACGCGATGAAGGTGTTCGACGGGAAGGAGGATGTCATGTCACGAACGACGTTCGTGCTGGCGCTGGTGGGTGGCACGCTGGCAGCGGGTGCGGGCGGCTGGGCCTGCGGCCTGCTGACGGCGCCCTCGTCCGGGGCGGAACTGCGCCGCCGGCTCGCGTGGCGCACCGAGGAGCAGTGGCGGGGCGCCTCGAAGGCGAGCCGTCAGTTCCTGGGGCGCGTGGTCGACCGAGCGAAGGCGGAGATCGAGCACCGGCGCGCCCACTTCGGCGAGACGATGATGCACGGATGATTCGCGTGCGGACGGCCGGCGGCGCGCGCATCGGCCTCCTGGCTCTGGCGATTGTCGCCGCCGCCGCGTCGGCATCGGCGCAGCGCATCACAGGCGACCTCTCGGGAAGCGTCCGCGACCCGCTCGGCGCGCCCCTGGCCGACGTGCGGGTGTCGGCGCGCAACGTCGATACCGGCGTCGAGCGAGTCGTCGTCACCGGATCTGACGGTCGGTTCCTGATCGTCGGGTTGCCCGACGCCGGGGCGTACGACGTGCGAGCCGAGGCAACCGGCTTCGCACCGGCCGTACACCACGCGGTGGCGGTGGACGCCGGGACGAGGGTGACGGTCGAGTTCGTGCTCACGGTTTCGGCCGGGACGACCGTGGTCGTCAGCGCCCCGATCGAGCGTCCGGAGCCAGGGGCGCGGCAGGAGGTGAGTGACACGCTCGTGCACGGCTTGCCGCTGTTCGGGCGCGACTTCCTGCCGCTGACGTCGCTCGCCGCCGGCTTCACCGGCCACTCCGACTTTCCGAGCCCGCAAGGACAGATCTACTGGACCCACAACGTACTGGTCGACGGTGCCAGCCACTTCTCGAAGTGGCGCGGGGCGCCCCGGGCGTTCTCGTCGGGCTACGCGCTGGAGTCGATCGACAGGATTCAGGTCCTCACCAACGTCTTCTCCGCGGAGTACGGCGACGCGCTCGCTTCGGTCACCAGCCTGGTCACCAGGGCCGGGACCAACGAGTGGCGCGGCGGAGCGCTGCTGTTCGTTCACGACGACGCGCTGGCGGCGCGGCCGGTCTTCGCGCCGCGCAAGCCGCCGTCCGGTGCGCAGCAGTATGGAGTGTCGCTCGGGGGGCCGGTCATCAGGGACCGGGCGCACGTGTGGGTGAGCTACGAAGGGCGGCGCTCGCGCGGCCACAACGTCGTCATCTCGCCGGCCGCCCCAGGGGCTCTCGTGCCGGACGACCGCGACGAGCACCTGCTGTTCGCCCGAATCGACCATCAGCGCGGCGCTCGCCGTGTGATGACCGCGCGCTACAGCGGACAGCTCTTCGATTGGAGTCGCGAACCTGGCGGGCTCGTGCTGCCGGGGAGCGGCACGCGCTATACGACGGACGTGCACACGCTGCTCGCCACCGATGTGCTCGCGACCTCGGGCGGAACGCTGAACGAGCTTCGCCTTCAGGCGTCCAGGTACGTCGACGTGCGGAAGGATCTGTCGCCGTCCGTGTTCGTGTCGCGCGCCGGCTATGCCATCGAGGGAGGGACGCTCGGGCCGGTCGGCCTCGGGGTCAGCCCGGAGGCCGCGTGGGAAGCGTCCGACCTCGTGTCACGCCACGCCGGTTCGCATGGGCTGAAGGCGGGGGGTGGGGCGCGGTACGTGCGGGCGCACGCGCGCTCGCTCGGCTACGGACATGGCGCGTATTACTTCGCCGGACCCCCCGATCTCTGGCCCGAGCCGTTTCTCTTCGTTCAGGCGCTCGGCGGCGCCGGGCGCGCGACGACCAGCGATCCACGAAGCGTCTCCGCCTTCGTGTTCGCGCAGGACGAGTGGAGCATTCGCCCGCGGCTCACCCTGCACGCCGGCGCGCGGTACGACGTCGAGCGGGTGGCCGACGTCGCCGGCTATGCGCCGCGGGTGGACACGAACAACCTGCAGCCGCGGCTGGGAGTCGTGTGGGACGTGACCGGCGAGGGTCGGACCGTCGTCCGCGGAGGCGCGGGTGTGTATTCGCAGCAGCACCTCCTGTATCCGATTACGCGCGTCGAGCTCGAAGGCACTGCAGGCGCTGTCACCGTCACGCTGGCGCCGGAGTCGGCGCTGATGCCGGCGTTTCCCGCTGTCCTGTCCGAACTGCGGCCGGACGTGCTGCTGCCACCGCGCGACGTGCACCGGGTCGATCCGGCGTTCCGGAATCCGTACTCGATTCAGACGATGATCGGGCTGCAGCAGCGGGTGACCGATGTGGTGCTGGCCGTCGATTACGTGCGTCTTCTGGGGCGCGATCTGATGAGCCTGGTTGACGCCAACGCGCCCGCCTCGAACCTGAAGCCGGCGCAGCGAACCCTCGCCGCAGCGGACGCAACGCGCCCGCTCGCGCCAGAACCGGGCGGGTTCCGGAACATGGTCACGCTCGGCAACCGCGGGCGGAGCTGGTACGACGGGCTTCAGGTGAAGGCTGAGCGCTCGGCCGGTGCGTGGCAGACGGTGGCGTCGTATACGTTCTCGCGCGCCGACGACATGGCCAACTACCAGTTGCCAGAGGACAGCCGCGATCTCGCCTCGGACCGGGGTCCGGCCGCAGCCGACGTCCGCCACAACCTGACGGGCGGCGCCACATGGGCGCTGCCGCGGCACCCTCGCGCGCTGTGGGACGGGTGGGCGCTGTCGACGATTGGCGTGTTTCGCAGCGGCCGGCCGTACACCGTCACGTGGGGCGACGACCGGAACGGCACGTCCCAGCGGGATGCGCGCCCTGGCGGACGCAACTCCGCGCGTACGTCGCCTTACCGCAGCCTCGACGTGGCAGTGTCCAAACGGCTCGCCTTCGGCCGCGCCGGTCTGGAGAGCCGGCTCGAGGCGTTCAACGTCTTCAACGCCACCAACTACGACCAGTACGTCGGGCAACTCCTTTCGCCGTTCTTCGCCAGACCGCAATCCGCGTTTCCGCGGCGGCGTCTCCAATTGGCCGCCGTTCTCAGGTTTTGACCGTGGCACGGATCGCAGGGATCGTCGTCTGCCTCATCTGCGTGCAGTGTGGCGGCGGTCCCACGGCACCGAGCGGTCCCGACGAGGTGCTGCCGCCAATTCCACCGACGATCCCGACGCCGGTGCTGCCGGCAGGCTTGCAGACGTTCGTCGGCGCCGGCGACATCGCCATGTGCGACCTGAACTCGGAAGCCACCGCGCGGCTGCTGGACGGCATCGGCGGCACGGTGTTCACGCTCGGCGACAATGCGTACTTTCACGGCACGCGCGAGGAGTTCCGCGACTGCTACGGGCCGACATGGGGGCGACACCGAAGCCGGACGCGCCCCGTGCCGGGCAACCACGAGTACGAGTCGCCGGGCGCGCAGCCATACTTCGAATATTTCGGTACGAACGCCGGGCCGCCGGGCCTGGGGTACTACAGCTTCGAGATCGGCAGCTGGCACGCCGTGGCGCTCAACAGCAACATCGAGGCGGGCAGCGGCTCGGCGCAGGCGGCGTGGCTCCGCGGCGACCTCGCCCGCAGCCAGGCGCGCTGCACGATCGCGTACTGGCATCACACGCTCTTCTCATCTGGTCCGAGCGGCGGATCGGCGCAGATGCGGGAGGTCTGGCGCATCCTCTACGAGGGGGGCGCTGACGTGGTGTTGTCAGGGCACGATCATATGTACGAACGGTTTGCGCCCCAGGATCCCGACGGCGGCGCGGACCCAGCGCGCGGACTGCGGCAGTTCATCGTCGGCACCGGAGGCGCCGTGCTGTACCAGTTCGGGAGTGCGCGGCCGAACAGCGAGGTTCGCCGCGCCGTGTTCGGCGTCCTGCGGCTCACCCTCGGCGACGGCTACGAATGGGAGTTCGTCTCGGTCTCCGGGCCGTTGGACGCGGGGGCCGGCGTCTGCCACTGATCCGATCTCCCGCACGAACCTCCGCACGATCGCGGCACGATGCCTGGCGAACTCCACGACGTCGGCCACCGCCTCTTCGAACTGCTCGTTCGAGTACGGCTTCAGGGGATCCTCGACCGCGGCGTCGTGGATCTGCTGGACGGCGCGGAGCGCCTCGCCTTCGAGATCGGCGGCAGCGGAGGCTGCCTCGAGCAGCGCCGCCAGGTAGTCGGCGCGAAGCCGGCGGTCGTTCCACAGCTTGCGGCCGAGCACGTTGTCCTCGACGTTGTGCCAGGGCGGCATGTGGAGCCACGCAAACGTCGTGTCCTTGTCCCACGGCAGCACGTGGAAGGGACCGCCGTCGGCGGATCGGTGGAGGTAGAAGTTGCTGAGTCCCGCGTAGCCGAGCAGCCCGTCCCAGTCGGCCAAGTAGTTCTCGACGGCCAGCTGCGTTACCAGCATGCGCAGGTCGAGGTGGGGCGCCAGGGCGGCCTCGAGTTCGCCCTCGTCCGCCTCGTTGATCGCCTGCACCAGGTCCCGAATCGGCGCATACAGCGAGAACATCGATTCGCGCACCCGGGTGCGCGGCTCGAACCGGTACGCGTACGGCTCCAGCTCCGGTCCGAGATCCTCGAACCGGTATTCGTCCTTCCACCGGTATTCGTACAGGTACCCGTCGCCACGTCCGAACTGCCGACGGGCGAACGTCTCGTCGATCTCCTCGACCAGCGCGTAGAGGCCGATGTAGGTGCGGTCGCTGCCGATGTACAGCCTCACGTACGTCGTGCGCGGGGCCGGCACTTCGAGGTGATCGAACAGCCGCATCGCCAGCCGTTCCTTCAGCATCGACCCGTCCTGCCAGAGATTGTCGAGGACGGCCCCCTCGAGGCCGAGCAGCTCCTGCGCCGCGACATAGTGGTTGAAGTCGAGACGGAGCCCCGGCTTGACGCCGTTGCGCGTGCCGGTGCCACGCGACCGGCAGCCGGCGTTTCGCACCTTGAGCCCGCGCCATTCGACGTCGCAGGGATAGAACGTGTTCTCCATGTACGTGGCGCGGAGCTGCGCCCAGTCGCGGGCGTTCATGTGAATCCAGATGTCGTGGAGCTCGCGGTCATCGAACAGGTCGTCCGCCGTGAGCGCCTCGACCGGCGCCGCCAGCGCAGCCGCGACGAGGACGGCGACGAGGGCGGTCACAGGGCGAACTGCACTCGCAGCCTCTGGTTCCAGGCGCGCCGCGCATCGACGGCGGCGCCGTCCTCGCGCCGCCAGTCGCGGGTGGTGTGCGCCTGCACCTTCAGGAAACGACTCAGATACCAGTTCACGCCGAGCGTCGCGGCGCGGTCGCCGACGGCGACGAGTGTGTCGCCTCGCGCGCTGCGCGTCGGTACGCCGCCGGCACCGCGGCTCGACAGCGCGAGATCCTCGAGCCGCGCCGCCAGCTCGATGGCGCCGATGCCTCCTCGCAGCACGGACCGCGCCGGGCGAACGCGGTCGGTCTTCCTCTCACCGGTCGCGAGCCACGTTCCACGGACGTACCAGCCGCGCGCCACGATGTCCGGAAGGCGCTCGTCGTCGGTGCTCTGTCCGCGGCGCTCGTCGACGACGCGCATGATCTCGCCGCCGAGCGCCAGCGGTCCCGCGCGCCAGTCGATCTCGGCGCCGTAGCGGCGCCGCAGCCCCTGGACGGCGACTTCGGGGAAGAGCGGCGCGTCCGCCGCGGTATGGCCGCGCACGCTGTAGTAGCCCTCCGGCACGCCTCCTGCGGTGAGGGCGGCGCCGATGGCGAGAGCGCGCAGCGGTCCCGCCTCGACGCGCTCGCTCCAGGGCCGGTAGAGGAGACGGCCTGCGACCACGGCGCCGTGCCGCGGGTCGCGCCGCTCGGCCGGGCGGACGTTGTCGCCGCCGGCGCGGAAGACGCCGGTCTGGAACCGCACGCGACGCGCGAACAGCCGTCCGTGCGCCATGGCGCCGATATCGCGCCCCGGCGCGAGATACTGGGCCCCGAGCGAGCGCGCGACGAAGTCGAGCTCGGCGGCGGGTGTCAGTTGATCGAGGCTGAACGGGATCTTGAACCGTCCCACGCGAGCCTCGATCGCGCGCCCGAACGGCGCGTTCACGAAGGCGTCCCGCCAGGGCCGATCGGCCTCGCGGAAATCGTGCTCCACCTCGTACTCGACGCGGGCGAACAGCGCGCCCGTGATGCCGATGCGCGCACGCCGGAGGTCGACGCGAGACGATTCGGGATGTCCCTGGACGTCGCGCCAGTCAAGCGACGCGATGACGTGGATCTCGGCCCGCACCTGGCCCGCCTCGACTTCGACCTGGGCCGCCGCCGTCACGGGCGCCAGCGCGATGATCGCGCCAAGCAGTCGCCCGCGGTGAATCTTTCGCAAGCCGCACGAAATTTCTGGCGCACGCCGGCACGCCGCGGCAGTCCGCGGACCCGGTGCGGGGCGGTCGGTCATCGGCTGTCTCGTCGCACGTCCACATGAACTGCAAGAAGCGGGACGCGGCCAGCGCCTTGCAACACGGAGCCGCAGCGGAACATCGCCGTGCGGACCGACTCACCAGCCCTCCTTGTCGGGTTCGACCCGACGCTTGCCGATCTCGGGCGGGAGCTGGGTACGATTCAGTTCGAGATGCTGGCGGCCGAGCGTCATCTCGGCGGCCGGTGGGGCGGCCTCCCCGAGGAACGCCTCCCGAGCGCCCGCAACCTGCTGCACTACCTGGCGATGCGGCGGCGCGATCTGCGCGGCCTCCAGGAGCGGCTCGCCTCGCGCGGCCTCTCGTCGCTCGGGCGGGCCGAATCGCACGCGCTGGCCAGCGTCTCGGCCGTGCTTACCCTCGTGCGGTACCTCGGTGGGGAGGGTCCCAACGTGTGGGCGCCGGATCGGGCTACGGCCGGTTTCGCCGCCGGACGCGAGCTGCTCGACGCGCACACGCGGGTGCTGCTGGGGCCGCCGCCGGAGAGACGCGACGTCCGCATCATGGTGACCATGCCGAGCGAGGCCGCCGACAGCGGCGACCTCGTGCGCGAGCTGCTCGTGTCGGGGATGGACTGCATGCGCATCAACGCCGCGCACGACGATGCGGTCGCGTGGGATCGGATGCTGCGCCACCTCGACCACGCGCGTGCGGCGACCGGCCGGGCGTGCCGAGTGCTGATGGACGTCGCCGGCCCGAAGCTGCGTACCGGCGCGATTCAGCCTGCGTCACCCGTCGTCCGGTGGCGGCCCGGGCGCGACGGGTACGGCCGTGTGCTCGAGCCCGCACGCGTATGGCTCACCCCGGAGGACCAGCCGCAGCCGTCGCCGGAGCCGGCAGCCGCCGTGCTCCCTGTGGCCGGCGAGTGGCTGGCCGCGCTGGAGATTGGAGACACGGTCAAGCTGTTCGACGCGCGCGATTCGATGCGGGAGATCACCGTGGTCGACCGAGGTCCCGGCGGCGTGTGGGCCGAGTCGCAGCAAACCGCGTACATCGTTCCCGGTACCCGTCTGCACCTGACCCGTCGTCGCGGGCGTGGGACGGCGGAGGTCGGGGCGCTCCCGCCGGTCCCGCAGAGCATTCGTGTGGTGGCGGGAGACGCGCTCTTCCTCACGCGCGGGCCCGCGCCGGGCACACCCGCCATCCGGAACAGGCATGGCGAGCTCATCGAGCCGGCCGCCATCGGCCTCACCCTGCCGGAGATCTTCGACGACGTCCGGGCGGGCGAGCCGATCTGGTTCGACGACGGGCGCATCGGCGGCGTGATTCGCGCGGTCGATCCGAGCCGCATCGAGGTGGCGATCACGCGCACGAAGCCGGGCGGGGCGAAGCTCGGCGCCGACAAGGGCGTGAACCTGCCCGAGAGCACGCTCCGGCTGCCGGCGCTGACGCAGAAGGACCGGGAAGACCTGGCGTTCATCGACGGCCGCATCGACCTGGTCGGCTATTCCTTCGTGCGCACCGAGTCCGACGTCGAGGAGCTGCAGTCGTACCTCGCGGCCGTGGGCGGGGAACACCTGGGCGTCGTCCTCAAGATCGAAACGCGCCGGGCGTTCGAGCGTCTGCCGGGGCTGCTGCTGGCGGCGATGCGAAGCCCTTCGTCAGGAGTGATGATTGCGCGCGGCGATCTGGCCGTCGAGTGCGGCTACGAGCGGCTTGCCGAGGTCCAGGAGGAAATCCTCTGGATGGCCGAGGCGTCGCACACACCGGTCATCTGGGCGACGCAGGTGCTGGAAACCCTCGCCAAGGACGGCATCCCGTCGCGCGCCGAGATCACCGATGCGGCCATGTCCGAGCGCGCCGAGTGCGTGATGCTGAACAAGGGCCCGTATGTCGTCGACGCCGTACGCGCGCTCAACGACATCCTGACGCGCATGCAGGCGCATCAGCACAAGAAGAGCGCGATGCTCCGCGAGTTGAGCCTCGCCGGCCGGTTCCTCGACGGATGACTAGGAACGCAGCGTTTCGTACTTCTTGATCTCCCACTCGACCTCCGTTCCGTCCTGACCGTCGAGGCGGCGGATCAGCCTCGTCAGGCCGCGGATCTTCTGGCGGAACGGCACGGTCACCTCGTAGACGAGCTCCGTCGCGGACGACCGGCGGAGCTCGTAGGTCACGCCCTTTTGCGCGAGTGCGTGCTCGATGTCGGCGCGCAGATGCCCGGCGTGCTTGGTGGAGATCTTGAGGTTGAAGCGCGAGCGCGCCGGGGGCTCGAACGACTCGAGCAGCCAGAGCACCGCGATCACGAAGCCGCACGCGACGAACGCGAACAGGAACATGCCGGCGCCGGCCGTGAGGCCGAGGGCAAGTGCGATGAGCATTACGCCGGCATCCTTCACGTCCTCGACGCGCGCCCGGTAGCGCACGAGCCCCGCCGCGCCCACGATGGCGAACGCCCGCGCGAGGCTGTCGGCGACGACGACGATGATGATGGCGCCGACGATGGCGAGCAGGATCTGCGCCTGTACGACGTGCGCGGACCGGGGCACGATCTCGCGCCGGACGGGACGAACGAGGCCGAGTGCAGCGCCGAGCAGTGCGGCCACGCCGAGCACTGCCAGCGCCGAGCCGATCGACGGCAATTGCGCGATGAGCGGCGACAGCGCGTCTCTCATGCCGTGCCTTTCCACGGATGCGCAGGGCATCATGCGTGCCAGCAGCCGTCCCCGGGTGACGCGCCGGTGGGATCGTCTCGCGGCGAGCGCGGCGCCAGTGCGCGCGGGTGCATTTTTCACGGGAGCGCTGAAAAGTTCGTCCCGTTCAGCCGTCGTTTTCGTCTCCTGCTCCCTTCCACGCGCTAGACTCTTGACGTGGGCAGGGCATGCGGACTCCACTCGTGAGGCTCGCGGCGGCCGGAGCGGCGCTCGCGTGGAGTCTCACCGGTACCGGGGCGGCGACCTCGGCGCCGGACCCGTTCGCCTTTCTCCCGCGGGACGTCGAGTTGAGCGGCGTCGACCGCGACAGGCTCGACGCCGGCAGGACCGTGATTCGGGTGCTCCCCGGCCGCGACCGCGAACTCGCGGTCGTGGCGGCGGTGCGCACCGACGCGCCGCCCGAGCGGCTGCTCGCGTGGACGAGCCGGATTGCGCCGCTGCTGCAGAGCCGGTACGTCCCGATCGTCACGCGGTTCTCGAGTCCGCCGCGCATCGAAGACCTCTCCGCGCTGGCGCTCGACGAGGAGGACCTGAACGATCTGCGGCGCTGCCGGCCGGGGGACTGCGGCGTCAAGCTGAGCGCCGGCGAGATCGACCGCCTGCAGCAGCGCATGACCGGGCGGGCCGACTGGAAGAGGGAAGCGCAGCAGGAGTTTCGCCGCATCGTGCTCGCGCGCGCCGAGACCTACCTGAGCGACGGGGATCTCGGACTGCCGCCGTACAACGATCACCGCGTCCCCGTTGCCGCCGACGTTGAATTCGCCTCGCTCGTCGCTCGGCTCGACCTGCGGCGCCCGGGCTTCGCGGAATACCTCCAGGCCTACCCCCGCGCCGAACACCCGGACGTCCTCGAGTCGTTCCTGTACTGGTCCAGGGAAACGCTCGGCGGCGGCAAACCGGTCGTCACGGTCACGCACGTGACGCTCGTCGGCGGCGACGACTCGACCTCGGTCCAGGCGCTGGTCGTGTCCAAGCAGGTCTTCGCCTCCCACTACAAGACGAGCGCGGTGTCGATGACGGCAATCGCCGGGTCGGGAGAGGCCCGGTATCTCGTCTACCTGCATCGGTCGCACGTCGACGTGCTGCAAGGCTTCTTTGCGGGATTGGTGCGTCGCATCGTCGAAGGACGCATCCGCGACGAAGCTCCTGCCGTGCTCAACGCGCTTCGGAGCCGCCTCGAGCATGGCGATCCGCCCTAGGCAAGGCCTGCCAGGCTTTCGCTGGGAAATATTCCGCGGTAAGCTAAGGTCCTCACCTTGAGGGCTTCCAATTCCGACCACCGCGCCGCCCAGGTGCTCGGGGCGATCTTCGACTCAGCCGTCGACGGCATCATCGTCATCGACGCGAATGGCCGACTCGAGGCGTTCAACCCGGCGGCCGAGCGTCTCTTCGGCTATCGGGAATCCGAGGTCATCGGGCGCAACGTGTCCATGCTCATGCCCTCGCCCTACCGGGACGAGCACGACGGCTATATTGGCCGCTACCTGGAGACCGGCGAGGCCAGGATCATCGGCGTCGGGCGAGAAGTGCACGCCCTTCGCCGTGACGGGACAACCTTCCCGGTGCACCTGGCGGTTGGCGAGATGACCGTCGACGGAGAGCGCAAGTTCACCGGCATCGTTCACGACCTGAGCGCGCGCGTGCGGATGGAAGAGCAGTTGCGCGAGCAGGCGGCGCTCGTGCGGCTCGGCGAAATGGCCGCCGTCATAGCGCACGAGATCAAGAACCCGCTGGCCGGCATCCGCGGCGCCGTGCAGGTGATCGGTTCTCGGCTCGCCTCCGGCAGCCGAGAGGCGTCGGTCACCGACGAGATCGTCGCACGGATCGACGCGCTGAACGCGCTGATTCGTGACCTGCTGCTGTTTGCCCGCCCGCCCCAGCCGAGGCCGGCGCTCGTCGAGGTGCTCTCGGTGGTGGCGACGACGATCGATCTGCTGCGCGACGATCCGACGGTCGCCGGCGTGGACATCGAACTCGAGGGCACGTCGCCGCCGGTGCTGGCCGATCCGGAGCTGTTGAAGATCGTCTTCCAGAACCTGCTCATCAACAGCGCTGAGGCGATGCACGGGCGCGGCCGCATTCGGATCGTCGCAGGAACGACCGGCGCCGGCTGCGAGGTGAGGTTCCTCGACAGCGGGCCGGGCATTCCCGCGGAGATCCGCGACAAGGTGTTCGCGCCGTTCTTCACCACGAAGGCGCGGGGAACCGGACTCGGTCTGGCGACGGCCAGGCGGCTCATCGAAGCGCATCGGGGATTCATCCGTATCGACGTTCCGCCTGGCGGCGGCACCGCGATCACTGTGCACCTCCCACTGGCTGGCGCGGGTACCGCGGTGTGATGGGTTGGACCGCTTCTTGAAAGACACCCTGCGGCGGTGTCCGACGTGGTCACGACCCAGCCTTCTCATCTCCGCGTCCTCGTTGTCGAGGACGAGTCGCTCATTCGCTGGTCGATTGCCGAGACGCTCGCCGAGCACGGCCATTCGGTCGTCGAGGCCAGCAGCGCCGCGTCGGCCGTTCAGGCCGTCAACGAGGCGTCCAGGCCCATCGACGTCGTGCTGCTCGACCTGCGGTTGCCGGATTCCAGCACGCTCGATCTGCTGGCCGACATCCGGCGCCTCACGCCGGAGAGCGCTGTCCTGATGATGACCGCCTGCGGCACGCCGGAAGTCGCCCGCCACGCGCTGGAGCTTGGCGCGTACCGCGTCCTCGACAAACCGTTCGACCTGCACGCCCTCGAACACCTCGTGGTCGAAGCGCACAACGCGTACGGCCCGCCCCCAGTCGCACGTCCCCATTGACCGCTGGAAATTCCCCACGCCCCCCTCGGAGCCCGCATTTGCGGCCGTCTCGCGAGCGTCTTGCAATCGAGCATTTGGCCGGTCGGGACCAATGGCCGCACCCTTGCACATTGACCTCATCGGAGTGTCCGGAATGTGGTGCGCACAGTTCCTGCGGTCGATGCCGGGGCGGATCGTGCTGGTTCTCGTCGGTCTGTCGCTTGTCGTCTGGGGCAGCAGGCACCCGTCGCTGACGGGTCTGGTCCTCATGATGGCGGGGATGGTGCCGACTGTCACCGGTATCGCGGGGATCTGTCTGCTCGACGAAGTACGCCGTAGCCGCCGGGCAGGGAATCTATCAGCCGGTCAGCCGCGCGAAGGGCGCGCGTAGCACGGCGATCCGGCGGCCGGTGCGGAGGCCGTCATGTTCGATCTGATTACCGGAGAAGTGAAGCACGCCCCGCAGCCTCGGACAGCGCCGCTGCTCGTCTCGATCGCGGCGCACACGGCGCTCGTGGCGGTTGTGTTCATCAGCACCGTGCTGTTCGTCGCGGCGCCGACTCCGCAGATGCAGATGATGATGGCGTTCGTAGCGGCACCGCCACCTCCGCCGCCTCCGCCTCCCCCCGCACCGCCGCCGCCAGAGGCGCGGCGCGTGGAGACCCCGGTCCCCACCGCGGGAAACGTGGCGCCGGTCACGGCGCCGATGGAGATTGCGCCCGAGCCGCCGCCGATCGAACGCGAGGTCTTGGCCGGCGTCGAAGGAGGCGTTCCGGGCGGCGTGGTCGGAGGGCTGCTGCCTGAGGCGCTACCGCCACCGCCACCGCCTCCGCCACCTCCGCCGCCTCCTCCTCCGCGCGGTCCAGTGCGCATTGGAGGGCAGATCCGGGAGCCGAAGCTCGTCCTTCGCGTCGCCCCGGAGTACCCGCTGCTCGGGCTCTCGTCCCAGATCGAGGGAGTGGTCATCCTCGAGGCGATCGTGGACGAGGAAGGAAACGTGGAGAGCGTCAAGGTACTGCGGTCCGCTGGAATCTTCGACGACCCGGCGCTCAAGGCCGTGCGGCAGTGGCGCTACTCGCCGGTCGTCCTGAACGGGCGGCCGGAGAAGTTCATTCTGACGGTGGTCGTCTCGTTCAAGCTGCAGTGACGCTCCCGGTCATCCCGGGGCAGGAAGGAACCGTATGCGTATGCGGATCATGGTGGTGGTGGCGCTCGTCATCGGCGTGCCGACGATGTGGGCTTTCGCGCAGCAGTCTCAGCCGGCGATGCCCGACATGATGAAGATGCACCAGCAGATGATGGCGGAGATGAAGGCGGGCGGCGAAAAGCTCGACGCGCTGGTCGCGCACATGAACGGCGCAGGCGGCGCCGCGAAGGTCGACGCCGTCGCCGCGGTGGTGACCGAGCTCGTGCGCCAGCAGAAGGCGATGCATCAGCACATGGACCAGATGCACGCGCAGATGATGGGGCGCGGGATGGCCGGCTCGCGCGGCATGATGATGGGAAGACCGTGAAAGAGCTGCCCCATCGCTACGCCGCGCGGTTGACCGGGGGCCCTTCCGGGTACGCGGAGATCCGGGAGGCACCGGTGACCGTCGCGCCCGTCGGCATCCGCTGACGCGCATCCAGGACAAGACGGCCTCAGGCCGCGAGAGGCTCGCGGTGATGATGCCCCTGACGCGGGCCCGCCCGGCGCGAGAGTCCGCACAGATTCGCGTGAAGGACCCGACGTGCGGCGGGAATTCTTCCGCGGGCCACGGCGCCGCGGCTGTGCGGGTCGAGAGCGTTCGCTGCGTCTGCGGACCCGGATGAAGGCATCGCGCTTGCTCTCACCTCTTTGGGGGGAGCATATGGCACACACACGCAGGCGCTGGTGGACGGCGGTGGCGATGGCCTTCCTGGGGCTGCTCGCCGCGATGCAACTGGTGCCGTACGGCCGCGCCACGTCAACCCACCAGTGGTCGTCGAGCCCGCCTGGGACTCCGCCGAGACGCGCGCGACGGCCGCACGCGCCTGCTTCGACTGTCACAGCAACGAAACGACGTGGCCCGCGTACTCGCGGGTCGCGCCCGCCTCGTGGCTGATCTACCGTGACGTCGTCGAGGGCCGGGAGCACCTGAACTTCTCCGAATGGCAGCGCCCGCAGAAGGACGCGGACGAGGCGGCCGAGCACGTGCGCGAGAGCGAGATGCCGCTGCCGATCTACGCCCTGATGCACCCGGAGGCACGCCTGACGCCGGATGAGCGCGAACGCCTGGCCGCCGGGCTGGCGGCGACGCTCGGCGCCGTCGAGGGCGAAGACGGATACGAGCGCGGCACACGCTGAGCTGAGCCGGATTGCCGGCGTGAGGAGCCGAGTTCCGCGCACGGACGCGCGGCTCTCATGGCGATGACCGCCGGTGCGTCATCCATGCCCCCGCCCGCGACGGGGTCAGGCCCAGGTTCAGCCACGATTTCTCGAGCAGCACCTTGGCCAGATGCCAGTGTCGGCTCGGCCCGTGCATCGTCACCTCCGGCGACGGCTCCGCATAGAAGTCGCCGGCGCCGAACCCGGCCTTGCCGTCGCCGACCTCGATGAAGCACTCCCCGTGGCCGTCGAAGCGTGCCGCCGCGTCGGTGCCCGTGACGGCGTGCGCGATCCTCCGTGCGACGACCTCGCCTTCCTCGTGCGCGAACACCCCCGCCTTCGGCAGCGGCTTGCCGATGGCGAGCGGAATGGCCACCACGTCCCCGATCGCATAGACGCCGGGGAAACGGGTCTCGAGCGTGTGGCGGTCGACCGCCGCCCACCCGCTCTCGCCGGCCAGCCCGCTGTCGCGGATGGGCGGCGGGGGCACGTGGGGCGGCACGTATGCCAGGAGATCGAACGCCGCCTCTGTCCCGTCGGCGAACGTCAGCCGCTTCGCGTGCGGATCGACGCGCGTGACCTGGCGTCCCGGATGGTATCCGATGGCTCGCTCCGCGAGCAGTTGGCGCACACCGTCGGATACCTGCGGGCCCGCCGTGCCCATCGGCGCCGGTTCCGCCGCGTAGACCTCGATCTCGACCGCGCCGCGGGTGCGGCGCCGGCGATAGAACGCGTCGGCGAGCATCGCGGCTTCGTACGGGGCGGCGGGGCACTTGTAGGCCGGCGTGGCCGTCAGCACGACGAGTCGTCCGGCGCGGAGCTCCTTCAACGCGCCGCACAGGCTTTGCGCGCCGGGCAGCGTGTAGATGTTGTGGCCGGCGTCGGCGAGTCCCGGCACGGCGGAAGGGTCGAGGGCGGCGCCGAGGGCAACCACGATGAAGTCGGCCGCCGCCGACTCGCCGCCGATCGACACCGTGCGCCGCCCGGGATCGATGCGATCGATCTCGCCGTACCGGACCTCGACGCCCTTCGGCACGAGGCGGTCGAGCGGTCGCGTGATCGCGGCGGGCGTGCGCGCCCCGACCATGAGCCACAGCAGCGACGGCGCAAAAACGTGGTCCCGCTCGCGCTCCACGAGCACGATCCGGTGCCCCCGCGGCAGCCGGCGAACGAGGGCGCGCGCGGTGGCGAGGCCGCCGATGCCCCCGCCGAGAATCAGAATCGTCTTGGTGTCCATGGTGTCCTCGCGAGGCGTCAGAAGACGAGGGTGCGGTCGGCCCATTCGGTCCAGGCCGTCAGCTCGTCGAGCGAGCTGCGATGGGCGCCGTCGGCCAGTTCCCCGGCGTCGATGCCGCGGGCGTCCATGCACGTCCCGCACACCCCGACCTCTCCTCCACGGCGCGCCACCGCGTGGAGCATCACCTCGATGTTGTAGAAGCCCTGCGGAACCTTCTGGTTCCGCTTGGCACACGCGGCGGCGTCGCCCATGAGGAACACCCGAACGTCCTGGCCGTCGCGCCTGACGAGCGACCCCGCGAGCCGCAGGGCGTTGAAGCTACGCTCGCTGCCGTAGGGCGGGTCGTTGAGGATGAAGAGCATCTTCGCCATCTGTCGTCACACCTCGCTAGTCCTCCGTATTCTCCCTCAGTACGCGTCCTGCGCGGAGGTCGCCGGCTCCGGTTTCACCTCGCGCACCTCGGTCATGGTGGCCTCGGTGAGCAGCAGGACGCCCGCGACGGAAACGGCGTTCTCGAGCGCCAGCCGCACGACCTTCGTCGGATCGACGATGCCGGCCTCGACCAGGTCGACGTAGGTGCCGGCGGCCGCGTCGAAGCCGAAGTTGCCGGCGCCGGCGCGCATCTTCTCGATGACGACCCCGCCGTCGGCGCCGGAGTTCTCGGCGATCTGGCGGGTGGGCGCTTCGAGCGCTCGCCGCAGGATCAGCACGCCCGCACGTTCGTCGCCGCCGGTGCGCGCGGCCTCGGCTTCGACGGCCGGAATCGCGCGCAGCAGGGCGAGCCCGGCACCGGGCACGATCCCCTCGGCAATCGCCGCCCGCGTCGCGGAGATCGCATCGTCGAACGCCTCGCGCCGGCTCTTCATCTCGGCTTCCGAGGGGGCGCCGACGCGGATCACCGCCACGCCACCGGTCAGCTTGGCCAGGCGCTCCTCGAGCTTCTCGCGGTCGTAGTCGGACGTGGTGTCGGCAATCTGCTTCCGCAGCTCCTGGCAGCGCGCCTCGATTCGGAGTGGGTCGCCCTTGCCGCCGACGATGGTCGTGTGTTCCCGGCCAACCACCACGCGTGCGGCGCGCCCGAGCTGGTCGAGCGCCACGTTCTCGAGCCGGATGCCGAGCTCCGGGGCGACGAGCTGTCCGCCCGTCACGATCGCAATGTCCTCGAGCATCGCCTTGCGGCGATCGCCGAACCCGGGCGCCTTGACCGCCACGGTGGCGAGCGCGCCGCGGAGCCGGTTGACGACGAGGGTGGCGAGCGCTTCGCCGTCGACCTCCTCGGCAATCACGAGCAGCGGCGAGCCGCGCTTGGCGATCTGCTCGAGCAGCGGCAGGAGATCCTTGACGGCGCTGATCTTCCCCTCGTAGAGGAGGATCAGCGGGTCGTCGAGAATCGCCTCCAGCTTCTCGGGGTCGGTGACGAAGTAGGCCGAGAGGTAGCCATGGTCGAACTGGAGCCCTTCGACGACCTCCAGCGCGGTCTCGGTGCCCTTGGCCTCCTCGACGGTGACCGCGCCCTCGGCGCCCACCTTTTCGATCGCCCGCGCGACGAGCTCGCCGATCGCCGGGTCGTTGTGCGCCGACACGGTGGCGACCTGCTCCTTTTCGCGCGCGCTCTCCACCGGGCGCGACTGGGCGCGCAGGGCCTCGATGGCGGCACGGCCCGCGCGGTCGAGCCCGCGCTTCAGGTCGATCGCGCTCGCGCCCGCCGCGATGTTGCGCATCCCCTCGGCGACCATCGCGTGCGCCAGCAGTGTGGACGTGGTGGTGCCGTCGCCCACCGCGTCGCCCGTGCGTTCGGCGGCGCCCCGCAGCATCTGGGCGCCGAGGTCCTCTTCGGGATCCTTCAGGGCGAATTCCTTCGCGATGGTGACGCCGTCGTTGCAGACGATCGGCTTTCCCCATTTCTTCTCGATCAGCACCGAACGCGACCGTGGCCCGAGCGTCGGACGCAGCGCGTCGGCAATGGCCGTCGCGCCACGCAGCACCTTCTCCCGTGCCTCGGAGCGGAACAGCAGATGTTTCGCAGGCATTGTCATTCCCCTACTGAGAGAGGTCGTTGAGCGTGACACCCGGACACCGGCAGGAGTCGAACGGGCTCGGTCCGGGGAATTTCGGCCGGGAAGCCGCGGTGCACGAGGCGATCGCGCCCGGCGCACCGCGCCTCGGCGGCCGGCGGGCAACCGCGGCCACGCGCAAGCCCCGCTGCGGCCAGGCCGAACGGCCGCGACATCGCGCCCCCCTGGCTGGCAGGCCCATGGCTCGCCCGCAAATGACGTAAGCCAACTTCGCGCCAACGCTGGCGACGGCGCAGGTCCGGGAAGAATACGGCGGGCGTCGGGAAGAATTTCGCGTCGACGCGGGGATTCCGCGCCGCTCCTGGCGCGACTCTCGCTGGCATGGCACGTGCGTCTCCATGAGGCGATGCTGCAGATCTCCCACGTGCTCTGTCCGGTTGATTTTTCCGACTTTTCTCGACGGGCGCTCGACCACGCGGCGGCTCTCGCCCGGTGGTATGGAGCGCGCCTCACGCTGCTGCACGTCTTCATCAATCGCCCGGCGGCTGATCTCCCACCCGCGCCGATGACCGAGGTCGAGCGCCAGCGGCTCACCGCCGACCTGCGTCGCCTGGCGGCGCACGTTCCATTCGACGTGCCGCTCGACCTGCGCGTCACCGAGGCGAGCGACATCCACCGCGAGATCCTCATCCAGGCCGAGATGGTGTCGGCCGACCTGCTCGTGCTCGGCACGCACGGCCGGTCTGGGTTCGAGCGCCTCGTGCTCGGGTCGGTCGCCGAGCGCGTGGTCCGGAAGGCGCCGTGTCCCACGATGGTCGTGCCGCGGCAGGCGCACGACACCCCGCCGGATGAACCGGTGCGTTTCCGCCGCATCGTGTGCCCGGTGGATTTTTCCGACGCTTCGGTCCGCGCCGTGGAGTACGCCACGAGCCTGGCCGAGGAGGCGCGGGCGCAGATCATCCTGCTGCACGTGCTCGATGTGCCGCCGGAGATCCTCGCGCAGCCGATCTCGGCGGGCGTCGACGTCGACCGCATCCGCGCCGCCGCGGTCGCCGACTCGCAGAAGCAGCTCGAGGCGCTCGTGCCCGATCCGCCGCGACCGCACTGCACGATGAAGGCGATAGTCCGGGAAGGACCGGTGTACCGCGAGATCCTGGCGATCGCCGCCGAGCGCGGCGGCGACCTCATCGTGATGGGCGTGCAGGGACGCGGCGCGGTGGACCTGATGGTGTTCGGGTCGAACACGGCGCGGGTGATGCGCGCCGCGACCTGTCCGGTGCTCGTCCTGCCGCCAAAGTGAGAGAGGGTCTGCGGATGGTGGAGGCCGGCGAACGGGAGGTCGACGATGCGGATGCGGTTCGAGTCTGCTTCCGCCCGGCGTTGCCATCTGATGGCGCCCATGCCGATCGGCCCGGACCTGGTGCAGTGGTGTTCCAGCAGGCGGACGACCGCCTGCACGGCGAGAAGGCGCTGCTCGTGGCGTTGATGGGGTGACCGTGCGGACCGTGCTCGTGGCCGTCGGCGGCAACGCGCTCGTGCGCGGAGACGAGGAGGCGAGTTCGGAGTTCGAGCGGCTGCGCGTCGCCCAGACGTGCCGTGCGCTCGCCGACGTCGCCGCGGCCGGCTGGCGCCTGCTCGTGACGCACGGGAACGGCCCGCAGGTCGGGGCGGCGCTCCGCCGAGTGGAGCTCGCGCGGTCCGAGGTGTATCCGCTGCCGCTCGACCTCTGCGTCGCCGCCACGCAGGGGGAGATCGGGTTGCTGCTGCAGCAGGAGCTCGCGGCGGCGCTCGCGGCCCGCGGCGTCGATAGGCCGGTGGTGACCGTGGTGTCGCAGGTCGTCGTGGCGCGCCACGATCGGGCGTTCAGGTATCCGACCAAGCCGATTGGGTTGCCCGGCTTCCAGCGCGTCGTGCCGTCGCCGGAGCCGCTCGACATCGTGGAGGAACCGGTCATCCGGGCGCTCGTCGACGCGGGCGTCGTGGTGATTGCGCTTGGCGGCGGCGGGGTGCCGGTTGTCCGCTGCGGCGCGCGCTATGAAGGGGTCGAGGCGGTCGTCGACAAGGACCTCGCCTCGGCGCTGCTCGCTGCCCGGCTCGGCGTCGATCTGTTCGTGATGCTGACCGGCGTGGACGGCATCTATCTCGACTTCGCGACGCCGATGGCGCGGCGGCTCCGAGACGTCACCGCGGCCGAGCTGCGCCGCCACGCGGCGGAGGGGCAGTTCCCGCCCGGCACCATGGGGCCGAAGGTCGAGGCGGCGCGGCGGTTCGTGACGGCCGGGGCGGGCGAGGCGATTGTGACCTCGCCCGACCGGCTCCTCGCGGCGCTCGAAGGAGAGGCCGGCACCCGCGTGTTCCACGAAACGTACTCCGATTGTTCGTGCCGGCCCGGGGCCGCGAGCCTCGCGCCGAGTGTGTGAGGGTCATCATGGCCGTCCGCGAATTGGTCGATCTCGAACAGCAGTACGGGGCGCGCAACTACGAGCCGCTCGACGTGGTGCTCGAGCGCGGCGACGGGGCGTGGGTCTGGGACATCTACGGACGCCGGTACCTGGACTGCCTGGCGGGCTACTCGGCGGTCAGTCAGGGACACTGTCACCCCCATATTCTCGCCGCGGCGATCGACCAGGCTCAGCGTCTCACCATGACCTCGCGCGCCTTCAGGAACGACCAGTTGCCGCTGCTCTACGAGCGGCTCCACGAGTTGACCGGCATGGAGATGGCGCTCCTGATGAACTCCGGGGCCGAGGCGGTGGAGACCGCCATCAAGGCGGCGCGCAAGTGGGGATACACCGTGAAGGGGATCCCGGCCGGTCAGGCGGAGGTCGTCGCGTGCGCGAACAACTTCCACGGCCGGACGCTCACGATCGTCAGCTTCTCGACCGTGCCGCAGTATCGCGACGGCTTCGCGCCGTTCACCCCGGGCTTCCGCATCGTGCCGTTCGGCGACGCCGACGCGCTCGAGGAGGCGATCGGGCCGAACACCTGCGCCTTCCTGGTCGAGCCGATCCAGGGCGAGGCGGGCGTCGTCATTCCGCCGGCGGGCTATCTCACCGAGGCGGCGCGGATCTGCCGGCAGCACGACGTGTTGTTGATGGCCGACGAGATCCAGTCGGGTCTGGGCCGCACCGGAAAGCTCTTCGCGTACATGCACGACGAGGACGCGCGCCCGGACGTGCTGATTGTCGGCAAGGCGCTCTCGGGCGGGTTCTATCCCGTGTCGGCCGTGCTCGCGTCCCGGGAGGTGCTGGGCGTCTTCGGCCCCGGCGATCACGGCAGCACGTTCGGCGGCAACCCCCTGGCGTGCGCCATCGCGCGCGCCGCGCTCGACGTCATCATCGACGAGAAGCTGCCGCGGCGGGCCGAGCAGCTCGGTGCGTACTTCCTGGCCCATCTCGAGTCGATCCGCGCGCCGATCGTGCGCGAGTTGCGGGGCCGCGGTCTCTGGATCGGCATCGAGCTGGAACGGCCGGCCCGCCCGCTCTCGGAGGCGCTGAAGGAGCGCGGGCTGCTGTGCAAGGAGACGCACGAGCGCGTGATCCGGCTGTCGCCGCCGCTGGTCATCACGAGCGAGCAGATCGACTGGGCGGTGGAGCGGCTCGACGAGGTGCTA
Organism: Acidobacteria bacterium RIFCSPLOWO2_12_FULL_68_19; assembly: GCA_001767525.1. Classification (GTDB taxonomy): domain Bacteria; phylum Acidobacteriota; class Vicinamibacteria; order Vicinamibacterales; family UBA2999; genus MELF01. The sequence continues at coordinate 85,639 of MELF01000045.1, forward strand.
TGGACCGCATCCGTACATTGATCCTCGGCGCCGCCGGGCGCGACTTCCACAACTTCAACGTCGTCTATCGAGACGACACGCGCTACGACGTCGTCGGGTTCACGGCGGCGCAGATCCCGAACATCGCCGGCCGGCGCTACCCGGCGGCGCTGGCGGGACCGCTCTATCCGAACGGCATCCCGATCTGTCCGGAGGAGGAGTTGCCGGCCCTCATCGATCGGCTCGAGGCACGGCAGGTCGTCTTCTCGTACAGCGACGTCTCGTATCCGTACGTGATGCACCGCGCGGCGATCGCCAACGCCGCCGGCGCCGATTTCGTGCTGCTCGGGCCGCGCGCCACCATGCTCGAGAGCCCGGTGCCGGTGGTGGCGGTGTGCGCGGTCCGCACCGGCGCGGGAAAGAGCCAGACGAGCCGGGTGATCGTGCGGCTGCTGCGGGAGCACGGCCTGCGCGTCGCCGTGGTGCGCCATCCGATGCCGTACGGCGACCTCGCCGCGCAGCGCGTGCAGCGCTTCGCCGAACTGGCCGACCTCGAGCGCCACCGCTGCACCATCGAGGAGATGGAGGAATACGAGCCGCACCTGGTGAGCGGGTCCCTCGTCTATGCCGGCGTCGACTACGCGGACATCCTCGTGGCCGCGTCCGGCGAGGCGGACGTCATCCTGTGGGACGGCGGGAACAACGATCTGCCCTTCTACCGGCCGGCGCTGCACGTCGTGGTCGCCGATCCGCTGCGGCTCGGCAACGAACTGGCCTACCATCCCGGCGAGGCGAACCTCCGGATGGCGGATGTCGTCGTCATCAACAAGGTGGACACCGCGGACCTGGCGGCCACCGAGGAGCTGCGCGACCATGTGCGCGCCGCCAATCCCCGGGCGCTCGTCGTCGATGCCGCGTCGCCGGTGACGGCCGACCGCCCGGAGCTCGTCACCGGGCGGACGGTGCTCGTCGTGGAAGACGGGCCGACGCTGACGCACGGCGAGATGCGGTTCGGCGCCGGAATGGTGGCGGCGCGGAAGCTCGGCGCGGCGGAGGTCGTCGACCCGCGGCCGTTCGCCGTGGGGAGCATCGCAGCGACGTATGCGGCCTATCCCGCCATCGGCGCCGTGCTGCCCGCCATGGGCTACGACCCGGCGCAGGTGCGCGAGCTCGAAGCGACGATCGCGAAGGTGCCGTGCGACGCGGTGATCGTCGGCACGCCGATCGACCTGAGCCGGCTGCTCACGATCCGCCAGCCGATCGTCCGCGCGCGCTACGAGCTGCAGGAGATCGGCCGGCCCAACCTTGGCGACGTGCTGACGCCGTTCCTCCAGCGGCTCGACGCCGTCGCGCGCGCCGGGCGCGCCTCTGCTGTGTAACAGCCTGCGCGTTCTCAAACCCAGACCTTCCTCTGGCTGGGAGATCGGGCGCCCGCCTTGCCTGACCGACAGTGGTGTCGTAGTCGAGGCGAGCGGCGTTCCAGGGTCGCCGGCGCCTGTCCTGGATTATTATTCACGAACGCGTCGTTCACACTGCTGGGTTCGCCCTTCTCTGTTCGTGTTCCGGCTCGGTGCTGCCGTTCGTCGTTCCCCGTCGAGCCGGGTCGAGGTGTTCCGGCGAGGACGAGCCAGAGACCTCCGAACCTTGAACCGCGAACCCGCGAAGGGAACGTGAACACGAACCGAGCACCACGCACCGAGAAGCGTGAACGACTGATTCCTGAATAGTGCGGGCTATGCCGTGCGGCGGACGATGTCGACCGCAAGGATTCGGAGGCGGTCGGCGCCATCAACGAGAAGATCGAGAGGTTCTTCGACGTGTGCGCGGCGAGGGGGCTGACCGGGACCGAAGGCGTGCTGATTCCCGCCGCCAACAAGCGCCACCTCATGCTGCGTGCCGAGGTGATCGCCGCCGTGCGCGCCGGCCGGTTCCACGTCTACGCCATCGACGCGGTCGACCAGGCGATGGAGGTCCTCACCGGCGTCGCTGCGGGCGAGCGCGACGTGACGGGCCGTTTCCCGAGCGGCACCGTCAACTGCCGCGTCGAGCAGCGCCTCGAGGCGCTCGCCCGGCAGGCGCGGTCCTTCCGGATGGGCGCGGCCGATGCGAGCCGCGCGTGAAGGAGGTCGTGATGTCGCGCAGTCTGGAAGAGAGCGTCAACGGCTACTTCGACCGCGCCGCGGCGCTGTGCGACTGCCCGCGCGGCCTGCTCGAGCAGATCCGCGCCTGCAACGGCGTGCACGCGTTCCAGTTTCCCGTGCGCCACGCCGATGGCCGCATCGAGGTGGTGCGCGCCTGGCGGGCCGAGCACAGCCACCACAAGCTGCCGACCAAGGGGGGCATCCGCTACAGCGCCGCGGTCGATGAGTCGGAAGTGCGAGCGCTCGCCGCCCTCATGACGTACAAATGCGCGGTCGTCGACGTGCCGTTTGGAGGCGCGAAGGGGGCCGTGCAGGTGGATCCGCACCGGCGCAGCGTGGAGGAGCTGGAGCGAATTACGCGGCGCTACGTCTACGAGCTCTCGCAGCGCAATCTCATCGGGCCCGGGATCGACGTCCCGGCGCCCGATGCCGGCACGGGCGAGCGTGAGATGGCATGGGTGGCCGACACCTACACGGCGCTGCACCCGGAGCAGCTCGACGCCCTGGCGTGCGTCACGGGCAAGCCGGTCACGCTGGGCGGCGTTCGCGGCCGCAAGGAGGCGACGGGGCAGGGCCTCGTGTACGCGCTCGCCGAGGTATGCGCCCAGGCGGACGACATGAAGGCGCTCGGCCTGGGTGTGGGGCTCGACGGCAAGCGCGTGGTCGTGCAGGGGATCGGCAACGTCGGCTACCACGCCGCGAGGTTCTGCCGCGAGCGCGGCGCGCGCGTCATCGCGTTCGCCGTGCCCGAAGGCGCGATTGCCGATCCACGCGGGCTCGACGAAGACGCGGTCGTGGAGCATCGGACGCGCACCGGCTCGATCCTCGGGTTTCCCGGGGCGACCTCCATGCCGCGCAGCCGCGACGGGCTCGAGCTGGACTGCGACGTGCTCGTTCCCGCGGCGCTCGAGAATCAGCTCACGGCCGAGAACGCGCCGGCCGTCCGGGCCAGGATCGTGCTGGAGGGCGCCAATGGGCCCACGACCCCGGAAGCCGACGAGATCCTCCGCGCGAAGGGCACGCTCGTGATTCCCGACATCTACGCCAATGCCGGCGGCGTGGTCGTCTCGTACTTCGAGTGGCTGAAGAACCTCTCGCACGTGCGCTTCGGGCGCCTGGAACGGCGCCACCGCGCCGCCTCGGATCTGAAGCTGCTGCACGCCGTGGAACGGGCGACCGGCCATGCCTTCAGCGAGGCGGAGCGGGCGGTGCTGGCCGACGGGCCCGACGAGCGCCGCATCGTCAACTCGGGGTTGGAAGAGACGATGGCCGCCGCCTACCACGAGGTGCGGGATACTCTCCGGGCGCGGCCGGCGCTCAACGACCTGCGCACGGCGGCGTTCTACCTCGCCATCCAGAAGGTGGCGCGGGCGTACCTGGAGCGGGGGATCTTTCCCTGAAGGGGCGCCCGCGAAGAATTCCCGGCGAGCCGGTGACAGGCCGTCACGGCAGCCGCGTTCGCAGGTGTGCCACCGCGCGCGTGAACTGCCCGGCGATCGAGGCCGTGGGGCACTGCAGCTCCAGCATGATCCAGCCGTCGAACTGCGCGTCCAGCAGATCGCGTCCGATGGCGTGCCAGTCGACGACGCCTTCGCCGGGTGGCAGATGGTCGTCGAAACGGCCGTGATTGTCGTTGGCGTGGATGTGCCTCAGCCGGTTCTTCGAGATGTCGAGGAATCGGCGCCACTGCTGTCCAAGCGTCGTGTGGCCCGTGTCGAGGCAGACGGCGACCTCCGGGGGCAGTCGCTCGAGGATCCACGCGAACTCCTCGGCCCGGCCGCCGATGAGGTGCGGGAGGGGGCTCTCGACGGTCAGGACGAGCCCCATGTGATCGCAGATGCGCGCGAGCACCTGCAGCGATTCCTGAATCAACCGCAGGCGGAGCGACACGTCCTGGCCGTCGCGGGTCACATCGCTCGTGTGCACCACGACGTTGCGCCCGCCGACGTCCTTGATCGCCGCGGCCGCCGTGAGGATGGCGCCGATCGCCGCGTGCCGGTGGTGCGGGTTGGGATCGGAGAGATCGAGCAGTCCGCCAAAGGGCGCGTGAATCGAAATCGGACGGATGGCGTGACGCTCGAGGCGGTCGCGCAGCGCCCGCACTTCGTCCTCACGCCAGGGGTCGAAATGCCGCGGCGGCGTGCCGACCTCGACCGCATCGATGCCGGCGCCATGAATGGCATCGAGCACCTCGAGCACCGGTCGATCCGCGCAGCAGCCGGTCGACGCCCCAATCCGCCAGCTCATATCACGTCCAGCGCACCAGCAGCCGGTCCCGGTTCACGCGGAGATCGCGCTGACACGCGGTCAGCGGACAGAGTTGCTTTTCCTGCGAGGACCGGCAGTTGAAATCGACGCCGCGATCGAGACCCGTTGCGACCATGCCCGCGAACACGCGAACGTCGAATTCCGCCCTGGCCCGGGGCGAGAGGCGCTTCCACCGATCATCCCACCCGAAGTCCTTCCCGTAGCGCGACCACACGAGACCCGCGATGTGGCGCGGCGCCCACCCGTCGCTCATCAGATAGCGGGTGACGTGCTGCAGGTGCTCGGGCCTCAGCAGCAGGTCGTGAGGCGCCGCCAGCGGCGCGGCGACGCACGGCGGAAGGGCGGCCAGATCGAGCCGATCGTAGGTGGACGCCCACGCGGCCGGAGCGTGCGGCTCGACTGCGTGGAAGTCGCGATGGAAGCGGGCCAGCGACGAACGGCCGTAGTCGTCGACCAGTGCCGCCAGTCCCTCCGTCACGATTGGAATCGGCACGCGGCCCGACTCGGCGAGCGCCGCGGCGCCGGCCGGAGACCGGTGCCAGCGCAACAGCTCGTCGAGGGGCAGGGTGCCGCGCGGAACGGCGATGAGCGGGTCGAGCGCCCCCACCTCCGCGCCGTACAAATCCGGGCGGAGACGGTGCAGTTGATAGCCGCCGAACGCGACGCGTACGTGCCGCACATCGAGCGGATCGCCCGCAAACGACAGATCGAGCGAGACGGCCTCCCGTCCTCCCGGTCCGGAGCCAACGTTCGTCCCGTTGAGTACCAGGGGAATGCGGCTTGTCGGGGTGGCGCGTCGAACGACCTGATGGGCCAGGTGCTCGAGCAACAGTCCGCTGCCGACATAGGCGCGCGTCTGAACCGCACTCATACGATCGTCGATCCAGCGTGGCAGCCGTCGGTCCTGGGTCGCGTACCAGTCGGGCACACCGGGCGCCAGCGCCGCCACGCGGCACACGACCGCTGACTCGAGCGGCATCCGGCCGATGAACTGGTACCCGCGTCCGGTCATCACCGGCAGCAGGCTCAGACCGTGGTGGGCCAGCAACCCGCACACGGCCTGATACGTCGGCTCCAGCATGCGAAAGACCTCCACGGGCCGCGCGAAGGCGTGTCCGAGGCGGTCGGCATTGAGGTAGTCCACGTCGAAACAGACGAGCAGGCTGTCGCGATCCCATACCGAGCGGAAGATGTCCGCGCTGCGGTTCAGCAGCTCGTCCAAGACGCTCGTCGGAAGCGGGGGCTGTAACGTCCACCCGCTCGGGATCGGCGTGTCGGGAAGCGCTGCGCTCAGGAACACGCTCGTCCCGGAGAGCCCGCTCCCGAGCCCGCAATACTCGCGAATCCGCGCGCGCACGGCCGGCCGCTCGTAGTAGGCCGCCAGCGCTGGACGGCTGAGAACCTGCGTCGCAGGCATCGCTCCTCAGGCAACCGAGACGACCCGTACGGCCGGTTCGACGTGCAGATGTCCGCCGAGCAGGCGGAGGGTCGGTGACCGCTCGATCGCCTGCGGCCAGAGCCGCTCGATCCGCCGGCGGTCCACGTCGGACTCCACCACCACGCAGGGCGCCAGCGCGATCTCCGGCGGCGCGCCGGCCGTCTCGCGCAGTCGGGCGGACGACACGTATCCCTGCACGGGGATACCGGCTTCGGCAGCCAGCGTCAACAGCGTGGTCATCAGGCAGCTCGACGCGGCGAGTGCCAGCAGGTGCTGTGGCGAACGACTCACTGCCGGGCCGATGCGAAGCGGCTCGCCCCGTTCGGTCACCGCCGTGGCGTTCAAGTCCTCGTCCCACACCAGTTCCAGGCTCCAGTGGCACTCCTCGCGCGGGTCGTGACATGTGGACGGCGACATGTTTCAAGTTCCGCACGCAAGTCCTTTGCCTGACGCAGCACGCACGGGTCGGCACCGACCAGCAGCCAGTCGTGCGGCCCGGTGGGAACGTTTTAGCGGCGGCTGCGGAAAAACGGCCGGACAACCAGGCACGCCGGCTGCTTCTCTGCGTATCGACGTGTTGATCCATCAGCTTCCGCTCGAGGCCGCCTTCGCGAGCCTCCGCTCACGGCCGGAGAGGCCACGGCGCTGGTGTGTGCGACGGGCATGCACTCGGCGTTCGGTCGGATCGCGCGCCTGACGCAGCGCACCGTCGAGGCGCCGTCTCCGCTACAGACCGAGATCGCGGCGCTCAGCCGGGTGATTGCGCTGCTGGCGGTCGGGATTGGCGCGACGGTCTTCGTGAGCGGACGGCTCGTCGGCCTCCCTGCCTAGCCCGGACTATTCCTGAATCTCCAAAGCGAAGAGGCGCGTTCGCGGAGAAAAGCGTTCGGAGCAGGCCGTTCTGATCGCCCGAAAACCGCTGCGCAGGCCCGCGACAGGGCGTGGGGCTGGGGGTCCCCACGCCACGGCAGGGACGGTAGGCCGAAGCAGCGGTTTTCCGGCCTGCGGAGCCGCTTTTCGGAGCGAATGTGCCTCTTTGCCACCACGCGTTCATGAATGATCCGGGCTCCTAGCACCTTCATCTTTGCCATCGGCGTCATCGTGGCCAACATGCCGGAGGGGCTGTTGCCGACCGTCACGCTCGCGATGGCGATGGGCGCTCGTCGCATGGCGCGGCGGCGGACGCTCGTGCGCCATCTTCCCAGCGTCGAGACGCTCGGATCGGCCACCGTGATCTGCACCGACAAGACCGGCACGCTCACGGAGAACCGGATGGAGGTGCGGTCGATCTACGTGCCGGGACGCCTCGTCGATCCCGCATCGGCCATTGCCGGTGAAATCGGCCTCGTGACCGACGAGGGGGAGCGCGTGCTGGCGGGCGACGAGCTGCGCCGCATGTCGGACACACAGTTGCAGCTCGCGCTCGCCGGGCGACCCCGTGTACCGGGCTGGAACGACGGCCTGCCTGACCGCGATCGTGATCATGCAGGTTGTCAACGTGCAGTTGTGCCGGACGCGCCGCCGGTCGATTCTCTCCGAGCCTCCGTTTGCGAATCGACTGATCACCGCGGGGATCGTCGTCGAGATGTTGTTGATTCTGGCCATCGACTACACCCCGGGGGGCAACGCCCTGTGTGGCACCGCGCCGATTCCAATCGGCGTCTGGGCCTTCGTCGTGCCGTTCGCGGTTGCCATGCTGGGACTCGAGGAAGTGCGCAAGGCTCTCGTGCGACGGGACGGCAGGGAAAATACCGCGCTCGGCGCGAAATTTGCGCGGCCGTGATCGGCCGTCCTCGATGCGCGTCGTCGGTGGGCCGCTACGGTCTGGCACTGCCGTTGCCTTCCTTCAAGGCGGGCGCATGACACAAGCGGCTCCCCACGGCCTTCTCCGCATGGCCCACATGCGGCGCTACCGCGATATCGCCGCCGTCCTCGTGAAGTACGGGTTCGTCGACGTCGTGCACGCGCTGCGTCTGGCCCCGTCGCTCGCCGCCGGTCGCCGGCTCCGGGCCGTATTCGGTCGCGAGACCGCGCCGGAGCCGAGTCGCGCCGAGCGGATCAGGCTTGCGCTCGAGGCGCTCGGGCCGACCTTCATGAAGTTCGGACAGGCGCTGAGCCTGCGGGCCGACCTCCTGCCGGCCGACGTCGTGGCCGAGTTCTCGCGCCTGCAGGACGCGGCGCCGGCGCTCGAGCGCGGCGTCGCGGAGCGCACGATCGAACGCGCCCTCGATCGGCCTATCGGCGACTTGTTTGCCGAGTTCGACCCGGAACCGCTCGCGGCGGCCTCGATCGCGCAGGTGCACCGGGCGACGCTCAATTCGGGCGAGGTCGTCGCCGTCAAGGTCCGGCGCCCCGGCATCGAGTCGATCATCGAGGCGGATCTCGCGATTCTGGCCGATCTGGCCGCGGTGGCGGAACGCCACATCCCGGATGCGAGCCTCTACAGTCTCAGCGGCCTGGTCGACGAGTTCGCCCGCACGATTCGCCGCGAGCAGGACCTCGCGCGGGAAGGGCGCATCATCGAGCGCGTGGCCTCGCAGTTTGCCGGCGACCCCACGGTCCGCTTTCCTGCGATCTGCTGGCCGCTCACCACGCCGGCCGTGCTGACGATGGAGTTCCTGAAAGGCGCGAAGGTCGCCGACCTCGGCACGGACGCGGCTCCGGATCTCGACCCGCGGCTCGTGGCGCGTCGCGGCGCCGACGTGGTGCTCAAGCAGATCCTCGTTCATGGCCTGTTCCACGCCGACCCGCACCCGGGCAACATCCTGGTCCTGCCGGGCAACGTCATCGCGCTCGTCGATTTCGGGATCGTGGGACGCGTCAGCCGCGACATGCGCGAGCAGCTCGGAGAAACGATTCTGGCCGTTCGACAGCACGACGCCGATCGCCTCGCCGAGATCGTCGTCGGCGTGGCCACGCCGCTGCGGCCGGTCGATACGGCGGAGCTCTCGGGCGACATCGAGGAGATGCTGGACGTATTCGCCGATCTGTCGGTCGGCGATCTCTCGCTCGGCCAGTTGTTCGCGTCGGTGACCAGCGCGATGTCGCGACACCGCCTGAAGCTTCCGGCCGATCTGCTGCTGCTCATCAAGTCGGTCACCACGATCGAGAGCGTGGGGCGCCAGCTCGATCCGTCGTTCAAGACCGTCGCGCACGCGGCCCCGTTCGTCGAGGCGCTCCTCGAACAGAAGTACAGGCCGAGCGCCCTGGCGCTGCGCACGGCCGACGCGGGCCGCGAGATGCTGGGCGCCTTTCGAAGCCTGCCGGGCAACCTGGCGGAGATCGCCAGGAAGGCGCGCGCCGACGGCCTGCAGATCCAGTTCGTGCACCGTAATCTCGACTACTTCATCCGCGAGATGGACCGGTCGAGCAACCGCCTCAGCTTCGCCATCGTCATCGCCGCCATCGTAGTGGCGTCGTCGATCATGGTGCACGCTGCGGCCGGTCCGCGCCCCTTCGGCTATTCACTGCTCGGGCTCGCAGGGTTCGTCACGGCTGCCGTACTGGGGATCGGGCTGGCGGTGGGCATCCTGCGATCGGGACGGCTGTAAGCAGAAGTGCGAGGGTGCGACGGTGCGAGGGTGCGAGGGTGCGTCCGACGGTGCGAGGGTGCGAGGGTGCGATCGTGCGATCGTGCGAGGGTGCGATCGTGCGATCGTGCGAGGGTGCGAGGGTCCGGCGATTCGAAAGCGTCCGGCAGCGCCATGGCGCCGTCGCAGATCGGTCCGACGAACGATATGGCTCCGCTGGGAACGATTACGCGCGCTCGGGGGAACTTCCCCTCACCGGGGTGGCGCGTCGCGGGGGCGGCCTCGACTCCCCGTGGCGGATGTGGCCGCCCGGCTGGTGACGGCTTTGCACCCGCCTCGACAGGGGGTTGTTATGAATGTTCGGGAACTCATGACCGAGCCGGTTCTGACCTGCACCCCGCAGACGTCGCTGGCCGTAGCTGCCCGTCTTATGCGGGAAGCGGACTATGGGACGCTGCCGGTCGTTGACGCGGCGGGACGGCTCGTCGGCATTCTCACGGACCGCGACGTGTGCCTGGCGCTGGCCGGCACCAGGCGGAACGCCGGCAACATCGCCGTGCGCGAGGCGATGACGGCGAACGTCTTCTCCGCCCTGGTCGACGACGACGTCCGCAGCGCGTTGGCGGTGATGAAGCAGCACCGGGTCCGGCGCCTGCCCGTGCGCGACACGTCGGGGAACCTCAAGGGGATGCTGTCGGTCGAGGACATGGTCGTTCGTGGCCTCGCTGGCGACGGGATCGGCGCCGACGAGATCGTCGAGGCGCTGCGGGCGATGTACACCCGCGTGCCCGTCGCGGTGGAACTGACACCGGGGCCGAGTGACTTCACGCCGGGCTGACCGGGCGGGCGCGGACGCCACAGCGGATCGTCGTTGCGATTGGCGCCGCGCCGCGAGATGCGCTCGAGGCCGTCGGAGCCGAAGCCGAGGAGGTCGTATGCCTCGAGGCTTCCGACGCCTTCTTCGCCGTGGGCGAGTTCTTCAGGAACTTCTCAGAGGTGACCGACGAGATGGTCGTGGCGGCGCTGACCCGCTCGGCGGCCGCATGAAGCTCCCCACGAGCTGCAGCCCGCGTGCGTCGGCGTACCACACGCAGGCGGACGCCTGCTCGGCATAGGAGAGCGCCCGCGCCTCCGCGGCGACATAGGTGCCGCACATGAACTGCGGGCCGTGCTTGCCGTAGACGACGAACTGCAGCCCCTCCGCGGTCTTCTCGCGAATGATGACGGCGTCGGCGCTGGCGGCTGTGGAGGGCCAGTCCATCACATCCCGACGCTCGAGTCCACGACGGGTCGGCCCACGTCGGCGCGCACGTACGCCCCTTGACGCGTCTGTCTGAGAAACTTCACGTCGACGAGTGCTTCGATCAGCGCGTCACAGGCGACCGGGTCGAGTCCCCAGAGTCGTTTCATCTGAGGCTTCGTCAGGTGCAGGCCGGGCATCTCGAGGTACTCGGCCCGTATCAGATGAAGCCATTCGGTAATGGCCGTTTCGGATGGCAACATGAGGGCCTCTTCTTCGGCGCACGGCGGCTCTCGCTCATCGCGCGGCCCCGGCGCATGATGCATCCTGTCGCAAGCCCTTCACCCCAGACAATCGGGCGATCCCGTCTCGAGGCTGTCGGGAATTCCCCGACACGGGCGTGAGGCGCGTGACCCACGTCGCGACGCGCGTTGGATTCGGGGGTGTTGCGTGCGAAACCGGTTGGTATGATCAGCGGCAGTCATGGCCAAGGCCTCGGCAAGGGCACGGCGATCGAAGACACAGGCCCTTGCGGCAGCTCGGGCTGCCGAGTCGCGCCGGCGCCGCCTCGGCACGGCCAAGGGCCGCCTCGCGGCCGCACCGGTCGGTGAGCTGTATCGACAGGCGCTCGAGTCGCTGCCGGTCGCCGCGGTTCTCGTCGTGAGCGGCCGGCTCAGGATGAACCGGGCCGCCGAGGCGATGACCGGTTATCGGCGGAGCGAGCTTGCCACGGTGGCGGCCTGGTGTGCGGCGCTGCATGGCGCCGAGGCGTCCGCACTCCGTCCGTGCTACGACAGCGGCTCACACGATGGTACGGGGCCGCCCGTCTCGCTGGCGATCGCATGCAAGGACGGACCAACGCGCCATGTCCGGCTCACGATCCGTCGGCTGAACGAGAGCTGCGACCTCTGGGTGCTGATCGATCTGACCGAGCACGATCAGGCCGAGCGGACACTGCGCAGCAGCGAAGACTATCTGCGATCGATCGTCGATACCGCCCCGGACGGGATCATCACGATCGACGAGCACGGCACGATCGAGACGTTCAACGCGGCCGCCGAGCGGATGTTCGGCTACACCGCGGGCGAGGTCGTCGGTCGGAACGTCCGCCTCCTGATGCCCCCGCCGTATCGCGACGAGCACGACGGGTATATCGCACGGTATCTGAAGACGCGTGAGAAGCGCGTCATCGGCGGCGGCCGCGAAGTGGTCGGCCTGCGCAAGGACGGCACCACGTTCCCGGTGAGGATCGCGTGTGGCGAGATCGTCGGCCATCGCCGTTTTACCGGCGTCCTGCACGATCTCACGGACCGTCGCAAGCTCGAACGGCGCCTGGCGGAGATTCAGTTGCAGGAGCGCCGCCACATGGCCCGGGAGATCCACGATGACGTGGGCGGGCACCTGACGGGCGTCGGGCTGCTGATGCAGCTCCTGAGCACCAAGCTGAAAGAGGCCGGATCACCCCTGGCGGTCAAGGGGGAGGAGATCGTGTCGGCCGTTGCGACGGCGCACGAGCGCCTGCGGGCGACGCTTCGGGGCTGGGTGCCGCTCGAGGCGACGCCGGAAGGGCTGCGGGTCGCGCTGGCCGACCTCGCGATGGACTGCGACACGAGACTGGGGATCCGCTGCCGGTTCGAGTGCGATCCACCGGTCGACGTTCCGGATCCCGTCACCGGGCTCCATGTGTTTCGCATCGCTCAGGAAGCGGTCAACAACGCCGTGCGGCACGGCACGCCCAAGCAGATCACCGTGAGCCTTGCGCGGGCAGCCCAGGTGCTCGAAGTCACAGTGAGCGATGACGGGTGCGGCCTCGGGGAGATTCCGGCGGGACATCCCGGCACCGGGCTGGAGGGAATGCGCGAGAGAGCGCGCCTGTTGGGCGGTGAATGCACCATCGAGCCGAGAGAAGGCGGCGGGACGTTCGTCAGGTGCTGGGTGCCTTGGCGCGGATCGGAGGTCGCCGCCACGGCGCCCCCCGCCCTGAACCCGCAGATGCGCCCCGGCCGGCCGTTGTAGAGTGATGTGATTCGCATGGCGGCGCGCGACTCCACGGACAAGACGACGAGGTCCGCTCGCGGGGGATCGTTGAGGATCGTGATAGTCGACGATCATCCGATCGTTCGAAACGGGCTGACCGAACTCATCAACCACGAGCCCGACATGGTCGTCTGCGGTGAGAGCGACACGCCGGCGGAGGCGCTGGCGCGGATTCGCGCCGATCGCCCCGACCTGGCCATCGTGGATCTGTCGCTCGGCCTGGAGTCCGGTCTCGACCTGGTCAAGAAACTGGACGCCTCGTTCCCCGAGGTGCGCGTGCTCGTCCTCTCCATGCACGACGAAACGCTCCACGCCGAACGCGCGCTCGCGGCAGGCGCCCGCGGCTACATCATGAAAGAGGCCGCCATGCAGAACCTGATCGCGGCCATCCGATGCGTGGCCAGTGGCAAGACCTACGTCAGTCCCCGGATGTCGGAGCGCATCGTGGCCCGCCTGACGGCTCGAGGCGCGGCGCGGGAGGAAGCCGCTCCCCTGGAGCGTCTGACGGACCGCGAACGCGAAGTGTTCGCCCTCATCGGACGCGGGCTGGGTGCGCGTGAGATCGCCCGGCAGTTGCGCGTCTCGGCCAAGACCATCGAGACCCATCAGGCCCGCATCAAGGAGAAGCTCGGGCTTCCTACGGGCCGCGCCTTGACGCGGGCGGCCGTGAGCTGGACGCAATCATGAGAGACGCGGGCGGCAGATCGATCCCGTGCGCCAGGCGCTCCAGCGAGCGCCACGGCGGCGGCGCGTCGAATTCGTACTGACCCGCGACGAGGAGCGGCGTGCCGCGGGCGCCGATGTCGCCCCTCCGGTCGGTCTCCCACCCGTCGCCCCATTGGTGGACCCAGATGGCGTCGCGCGCGAGCAGGCGGATGCACGCGTGCGAGGACGGATGGCCGGGCAGCGCGTTGGCGTGCAGCGCCAGGCCGCGCGCATTCTCGAAATTGAAGTACCACTCCATGTACCACTCGGGGTTCACCGTGCTGTGCCGGCCGCGGGAGCGCCAGTTCAGGTTGAACCATCCGCTCGGCGTCGCGAACCCCGAACGCCCCGTGCTGACCGGTCCCCACCGGACGAGGCGTCCCCCTTCATACGCCGCAAACGCCTGCGCCGGCTGATCGACGACGAGCAGTTTGGGAAGGTGCGCTGCTGCCGCATAGGTGAGCGGGAAGGGGCTGTACGGCAGGTCGTCGCCGTGCCACACCAAGGGAACGACCATGAACTCCTGTCGGGGCAGGTGCGCCACATCCGCCCGATTGAGCTTCTCGAGAATGGCTCGCTGCGGGGCGGTGAATCGGGCGAGATCGCCCGCATCGTCGATACGCCGCTCGACGCGGTACTCGACTCGAGTGCCCGGGCGGTCGTCCGCGTCGGCGGCGTGCGCGGGCACAGGAGCCGCCAGCAGTGCGATGACCGACAGGACGATCGGGCCGACGGCGAGCCTCGGAACCTCCATGCAGTTCTACTACCGCGGTACACGCGCCGGCGACCGGTGCCGCCGCGAAGATCACCCGTGCCGCCCGGGGAAGATTCAGGTGGCGTCGTCGACTATTCCGCACGGCGGCGGTCGGCCATGACCCCACGCCTTGACTGTGCACCGGTCGCCAGAGGAACGGCTGTTGCTGATCCTGTTGCCGAGGGAGTGTGAGTCGGACCCGAGCTTGCGCTCCCCGTCACAAGGAGGCGTGCCATGGCACCCAGGAAGGAGCGGGAGCTGGTTCCGAGCCGCTTCATCCGTGATCCGTTTGGTGCGATGCGGGAGATGCGGTCGGAACTCGACCGGATGTTCGACGACTTCGGCTGGCCGTCGTTCCGTTGGCCGTGGTTCGAAAGGCTCCGGACCGCGGAGGAGGCGTGGTTTCCGGAGACCGACGTCTTCGAGAAGGACAACAGGCTCTTCGCGAAGATCGATCTGCCCGGCATGAAGAAGGAGGACGTGAAAGTCGAAGTGACCGACGGCCAGCTCGCCATCTCGGGCGAGCGGAAGCGCGAGGCCGAGGAGAAGGGCGAGCAGTTCTACCGATGCGAGCGGGAGTACGGGAGCTTCTATCGCGCTGTGCCGCTGCCCGAGGGCGTCAAGACGGAGGACGTCAAGGCAACCTTCACCGACGGCGTGCTCGAGGTGAGCGTGCCGCTGCCGGCCCGGCCGGAAGCGAAGGTGCGGAAGGTCGAAATACAGGAGGCGGCCAGGCCCGCGAAGGTCGAGAAGACCGCGGCATAGCGCGCGAAGGGGGGCATGAGGAAGGCGGTCCTCCGTCACACCGGCAGGCGCTCGAGGCCGACCGCGGTGACCTTGAACTCGGGCGTGTCGGTCGTGGCGTCGCGGTGGGGTCCGGTCACCGCGTTGAGGGCGACGTCGGGACGGTGAAACGTGGCGAAGAGCTGACCTGGCTGCATGGCGACGTCGAGACGCGCGGGCAGGACGGCCGAGCCGTACCGACTGGTCAGGCGCACGAGATCGCCATCCCGGACGGCGAGCCGGCCGGCATCGTCGGGCGACATGTCGACGAGGTCGGTCGGACGAAGCTCGGCGTTCCTCGTGCGGCTGGTCATCGTACCCGCGTTGAACTGGTAGAGCGAGCGCCCCGTCGTCAGCAGGAACGGAAAGTCGCGCGTGACCTGCTCTGGCGTCTCGCGGTAGTCGACTGTCTGCAGGCGCGCGCGCGTGCCGACGGCAAAGGCGTCGCGGTGGAGCAGCTTTGTGCCGGCATGGTGTTCCGTGGGGCAGGGCCACTGCAGCCCACCGTCGGCGAGCCGCGCGTAGCTCATCCCCCGAGCGCCGTCGCAGAGCGCTCTGACCTCGTTCCATATGGCTTCCGCGCCGTCGAAATCGAACCCGTGAGCGCCCATGGTCCGGGCGACTTCGCAGAGGATCTGCCAGTCGGGCTTGGAGGCGCCGACGGGCCGCAGCGCCGCCCGAACGCGCTGGACCCGGCGCTCGGCGTTCATGAACGTGCCGTCCTTCTCGAATGACGAGCAGGCGGGGAGGAACACCGAGCCGACCGCACGCGCCGTTTCAGTGAGGAACAGGTCCTGGACAATGACCAGATCGAGGGACCGCAGGGCCCGCGCCGTCTCGGCCATGTTGGGGTTGGTCAGGAGCACGTCGTACCCGATCACCCACAGCGCCTTCAGGCGGCGCTCGATGGCGGCCTCCATCATCTGGAACAGGTTGAGTCCATGCCCGGCGGGCACCGGAACGCCCCATACGCGCTCGGCGATCGCCCGCCCCTGCTCGAGCGGCGTGGATCCGCTCAGCACCGCCGGATCGCACCCCATGTGCGCCGCGCCCTGGACGTTGTTCTGGCCGCGCAGCGGGTTGATGCCCGCGCCCGGTGTGGCGACGTTGCCGGTCAGCAGCGCCAGATTGATGAGCGCCGTCACGCCGTCGGTGCCCTGGACGTGCTCGGTCAGTCCGAGACCATGGACGCTGAGGGCCGGCGACGCCTCTGCGTAGAGCCTCGCCGCCCGGCGGATCGCCTCGGCCTCGACCCCGCACACGCCGGCGGCCCGTTCCGGAGTCCAGCGGTGAATGAACCGCGCGAACGCGTCGATGTTCGAGACGCGCTCGTCGAGGAAGGCGCGGTCGATGAGCCCTTCCTCGACGATCGTGTGCGCCATCGCGTTGAGGAGCGCGACGTTGGTCCCGGGCCGAAGGGCGAGATGGCAGTCCGCATGGTGGGCCAGCTCGATGCGGCGCGGGTCAATGACGATGAGGCGGGCCCCGCGCCGGGCGGCCTGCTTGATGCGGGCGCCGACGATCGGATGGTTCTCCGTGGGATTGGCGCCGCAGACGAGGATGGCCCGGGCGATCTCGATGTCGTCGAAGGAGCTGGTGGCCAGACCGGCGCCGAAGGCGCGCTTCAGCGCGGCCGCGCTCGGCGCGTGGCACACGCGTGCGCAGCAGTCCACGTTGTTGGTGCCGATGACCGTCCGGGCGAACTTCTGCGCCAGGTAGTTCTCTTCGTTGGTCGCGCGCGCCGAGCCGAGGATGCCGATACTGTCGGGGCCGTGCTGTTCGATCAGGCGGCGCAGGCGTCCGGCGACCAGCGTCCGCGCCTCGTTCCACGAGACGCGCCGCCAGGCGTCGCTGTCGCGAATCATCGGATGGGTGACCCGGTCGGCCGCCGAGACGAACCCGAATCCGTACCGCCCCTTGACGCAGAGATGCCCCTTGCTCACCGGCGCGTCGAGCACCGGTCCCACCGAGACGATGCGCCCGTCGCGGGTGCCGACGTTCAACTCGCATCCGACGCCGCAGTACGGACAGACCGTCCGCGTCCACTGCGCCGGCACCCGGAATGCGGAGGCGGCTCGATCCTCGAGCGCACCGGTCGGACAGCTGTCCACGCACGCGCCGCAGCCGACGCACGAGCTCTCGCCGAGCGTCGGGCCGTCGGGGCGAATCTCGGTCCCCAGCCCGCGCCGGCGCACGTGCCACACGAACTGGCCCTGCAGCTCCTCGCAGATGCGGACGCAGCGGTAGCAGTCGATGCAGCGCGTCATGTCGACGCGGATGTACGGATGCGCCCCGTCCTCCATGTCGAACGGCGAACGACGATCCGCTGCGCAGCCGGCAAGTCCGGCTTCGCGCACGGCATGATGGAACGGCTTGTCCGGAAAGCGGCGGATCGCGTCGGAGGGATAGCGGCGGACCAGCATTTCCAGATGGGCGCGTCGAGCGTCGCGAAGATCCGGTGCGTCGGTGTCGATCTCCATGCCGTCCAGCAGGGGCGTCGTGCAGGCCGTCAGCGGCCGTGCCGACCCGGCGACGTGCACCAGGCAGAGCCGGCACGCCCCGGACGGGGTCAGGCGGTCGTCGTGGCACAAGGCCGGCAGGCGCACGCCCGCCGCGCGCAGTGCGTCGAGGACCGAACCTCCCTCGGGCAGCTCGTACCTGGTCCGGTTGATCGAGACGCGAAGCACGTGAACGTCCGCCTCACATGCTCCCACGGTTGGGCGCCTGGTGGGCCTTGACGGCGCCCCGCTGCCGCCGCGCGAAGTCCTGCAGCCTGCGCCGCGCCGCGTCGAAGGCCTCGCGAATGGCGACCTCGGCGTACTTGTGCACCGCCTCGAGCTCATCGTCTTTGTGGTGGGTCTCCTCCTGGACGTCCTCCAGGACGCCGTGCGTGGTCGGCTCGTGTCCGACGATGACGTCCTCACCCGGGAGCGACAGCTCGATCCGGACGCCCACGTGCCGCCCGTGCCCCCGATGGCGATGCGGGACGTCGACGAGGACGCGACAGCCGACGATGCCGGGATAGAACGTCTCCAGCCGGGCGACGCGGGCCTGAATGAGCGCCTCCAGCCGCGCGTTGGGCCGCATGTTGCGGAACGTAGTGCGTACTGGCGTGGTCATGACGCTGCTCCCTTCCCGATGGTCTCCATCCGTTCGACCGTTCGAACGAGCGCGGCGCGTCCGACCCGATCGACGCTGTCCGACGCGTCGATCCGCTCCCAGTCGAGCGGCGGCGTCGCGCGCGCGTGTTGCTGGTGAAGTACCGCTGCGGTCGCATCGGAGGCGTCACCACGCCGCGCCGCCAGGCGCGCTTCCATGACGCCAAGCGGCGCCTCGAGCCAGAGACCGACGAAGGGGACGCCCTCGTCGGCAGCCGCCCGGCGGATCGACCTGCGCTGTGTCTCAGTGGGGAAGACCGCATCGACGATGGCGACGTACCCGGCGCGGGCGACCTCGCGGGCCGAGTGGACGAGCTCCTCGTAGACGGCGGCGCTCACGGGAGCGCGGTACGCGGTGTCCGGGAGGCGTTCGCTCGGCTCGACGCCGTAGCGGCGTTTTCGGACCAGGTCGCTTCGCAGGACGACGGCGCCCGGCGCCAGCCCGATCTCCGGCGCCAGGCGGCGGGCGAGCGTCGACTTCCCGGACCCGGAGAGACCTCCAATGGCGACGATCGCGCCCGTGCCCGGCGCGATCAGCGCGAGCGCGCGATCCATGTACGCGGTCGCCTCGTGCTGCAGCGGCGCGACCCGTGCGGGCGTCTCGACCGCCGCCGCGGCGGCAAGCGACACCTTGGCCCGGATGGCTGCCCGGCACGAGAGGAACAGCGGGAGGAGCGGCAGCGCCTCGTACTGCGGCAGCCGGTCGAGCCAGGCGTTGAGCGCCGCGTTGGCGTGCGCGGGCAGACGGCGGTGCAGCAGATCCATGACCAGGAACGCGAGGTCGTAGAGCACGTCGACGCACGACAGCTCGTCGTTGAACTCGATGCAGTCGAAGAGCACCGGCCGGCCGCTCGCGAGGAAGGCGTTGCCGAGGTGCAGGTCGCCGTGGCACTCGCGAACCCAGCCGGTCTCCCGGCGCGCGTCGAGCAGATGGGCGCACCGCGTCAGCGCCTGCTGCGAAGCCTCGTGGAGACGCGCCCGGGCCGGCTGCGCGACCAGAGGGCCCGCGGCGGAGAGTTCTGCGTCGTTGCCTTCGACGACCCAGTGCATCCCGGCCGCCCCGCCGTGGTCGGGCCTCGGCGCTGCGGCGGCGTGGAGCGCCGCGGCGGCCGCACCAATCCCGGCTGCGGCGTCGACGGTGATCTCACCGCGACGTGCGACGGCGTCGAGGAGCCGGTCCTGGTCGAATCGGCGCATCTCGACCAGCCATTCGATCGGCGTGCCAGTGCCGCCGATGGCCAGTACGCCGGTGTCCGACCGCGTGACCGGCGTGACGCCAACGTAGATGTCCGGCGCCGTGCGGCGGTTGAGCCGGACCTCCTTGTCGCAGCACTCCTTCCGCGCCTCCAGCGTCGAGTAGTCCACGTACGGAAAGTGCACGTCTCGTTTCAGCTTCAACGCGCGAGCGCCCGCGAGGAAGACGACGCTGATATGGGTCTCGACGCGATCGACACGGCCGCAGTCGGAACCGTACGCGGCCGGCGTGGTCAGGAACGCGATCACGTCGTGCTGGGTGACGTGGGGAGCCGCCATCGCTCACCGCCCTCCCGTCACTGGTGCAATGCGCGATCCGGGGATCTCGGAATGCCGTTTGCTCGTCCAGGAGTAGTCGAACGCGCGAGAGGCCAGATCTGCGCGATCGGCCTCACGGGCGACGGGAAATCTTCGCCGAACGTGGCGTGAAAATTCGCGCGCGAGACCCTGCGAAATCGGCGGCGGGACCAGCGGACTGGCTGCCGCAGAAGGCGAAGGTGATCCATGAGGGCACCCCGCAGGTGGCTCACTTCCGAGTTCGAGCGCCGCGGCATCTCTCGCCGCGAGTTCATGGGGTTCTGCACCACGATGGCCGCCGCCCTGGCCCTTCCCTCCGCGGCCGCGGCTCAGATTGCCCGCGCCGTCGGACGGGCCGAGAAGCCGATTCTGATCTGGCTCGAGTTCCAGGATTGCGCCGGGAACACCGAATCGTTCCTGCGCGCCAGTCGCCCGACGGCCGCCGAGGTCGTTCTCGACGTGCTATCGCTCGACTACCACGAGACCGTCATGGCGGCGGCGGGCGAGCAGTCGCGGGCGAACCGCGACCGGACCGTCGCCGAGCGTCCCGGCGGTTACATCGCTGTCGTCGAGGGCTCGATCCCGACCGGCGCGAACGGCGCGTACTGCACGATCGGCGGCGAGTCGGCGATTGACATCGCCCGCAAGGTCTGCGGCAACGCCGCGGCGACCATCGCCCTTGGCACCTGCGCGACCTTCGGCGGGCTGCCCGCGGCCGCGCCTAATCCGACCGGTGCGCTCGGCGTGGCCGACGCGGTGCCGGGCGTCGGCAATCTCATCAACCTGTCGGCCTGTCCGGCCAACGTCGAGAACCTCACGGCGCTCATCGTCCACTACCTGACGTTCAAGCGGTGGCCTCCGCTCGATCACTACCGGCGGCCGCTGTTCGCCTACGGCAAGTCGATTCACGACAACTGCGAGCGCCGCGCCCACTACGACGCGGGCCAGTACGTCGAAGCGTGGGGCGATGCGGGCCATCGGGCCGGCTACTGCCTCTACAAGATGGGGTGCAAGGGGCCGGTCACGTTCCAGAACTGCCCGAACGTGCGCTGGAACGGCGGTACAAACTGGCCGATCGGCTGCGGGCATCCGTGCATCGGCTGCGCCGAGCCCGATTTCTGGGATCGCATGACGCCCTTCTACCAGCACCTGATGGGCGTCCCGGGGTTCGGGGCGGGATCCAACATCGACACCATCGGCGGTCTGGCGGTGCTGGGCGTCGGCGCCGCCTTCGCCGGCCACGGCGTGATTCAGATCATGAAGCGCGCCGCCGACAAGGCCGAGCCGGTCGTGCCGAACGGGCCGGCGAAGGGAGATGCGTGATGGCTCGAGTGGTTGTCGATCCCGTGACGCGCATCGAAGGCCACCTCCGGATCGAGGCCGAAGTCGACGCTGGCGTGGTGCGCGACGCCTGGTCCTCGTCGACGATGTTCCGCGGCATCGAGCTGATTCTGAAGGGGCGCGACCCGCGCGACGCCTGGGCGTTCACGCAGCGGATCTGCGGTGTCTGCACCACGGTGCACGCCGTTGCGTCGATCCGGGCGGTGGAGAACGCGATTGGCGCCGCGCCGCCGCCGAACGCGCGGCTGCTGCGGAACCTGATCATCGGGGCGCAGGCGGTGCAGGACCACGTGATCCACTTCTACCACCTGCACGCCCTCGACTGGGTCGACATCGTGTCGGCGCTCGCGGCCGACCCGGCGAAGACCTCGTCGCTCGCCCAGTCGATCTCCGACTGGCCGCTCTCGAGCCCGACGTACTTCGCCGGGATCCGCGACCGCGTCAAGGGGTTCGTCGATCGCGGGCAGCTCGGGCCGTTCGCCAACGCCTACTGGGGGCATCCCGCCTACCGCCTGCCGCCCGAGGCGAACCTGATGGCGGTGGCGCATTATCTGGAGGCGCTCGACTGGCAGCGGGAAGTCATCAAGATGCACGCCGTGCTGGGCGGCAAGAACCCGCACCTGCAGAGCTTCCTCGTGGGCGGCATGGCGACCCCGGTCGATCCCGACAGCCAGGCCGCGCTCAACGCCGGGACGATCGCCGAGCTGCAGCGGCTCGTCGCGAAGGCGCGCGACTTCGTGACGCGCGTCTACATCCCCGATCTCGTCGCGGTGGCGTCGTTCTACAAGGACTGGGCCGGGCACGGCCGCGGCGTGGGCAATTACCTGGCCTACGGGGAGTACCCCAACGACGACTCGGCAGCCCCCGCGCTGTTCCTGCCGCGCGGCGTCATCCGCGGGCGCGACCTGGCGGCGGTCGAGCCGTTCGACCCGGCGAAGGTGACCGAGTACGTCGCGCACTCCTGGTACCAGTACCAGCAGGGCGACGGCGCGGCGCTGCACCCGTATCAGGGTGAGACGTCGCCGGCCTACACCGGGCCGACGCCGCCCTACGATCTGCTCGGCCTCGATTCCGACACCGACAAGAAGTACTCGTGGCTGAAGTCGCCGCGCTACGACGGCCTGCCGATGGAAGTCGGGCCGCTCGCGCGCATGCTCGTCGCCTATGCGTCGGGACATGCGCGCGTCAAGGCGCTGGTGGGCGCCGTGCTCACGCGGCTCGGCGTCGGCCCAGAGGCGCTCTTCTCGACGCTCGGCCGGGTGGCGGCGCGCGGCATCGAGACGCAGGTCCTCGCCGAGAAGATGGCGGACTGGGTCGACGGACTCGCCGCCAACATGGCGGCGGGCGATCTCCGGATTCACGACAACTCGAAATGGGATCCCGCCTCATGGCCGGCCGAGGCGATGGGAGCCGGATTCCACGAGGCGCCGCGCGGCGCGCTCGGGCACTGGGTGTCGATCCGCAACGGCGCCATCGACAACTACCAGTGCGTGGTGCCGAGCACGTGGAACGCGGGTCCGCGCGACGCCAAAGGGCAGCGGGGGCCGTACGAGGAGGCGCTCATCGGCACGCCGGTCGCCGATCTCGGACGGCCGGTCGAGATCCTGCGCACCGTTCATTCCTTCGACCCGTGCATGGCGTGCGGCGTGCACGTCGTCGACGGGCGGCGCCGCGAGGTGGCGCACGTGAGGGTCCGATGAGCGCCCTCGTGCGCGTCTATGTCTGGGAGGTGCCGGTGCGCGTCACGCACTGGCTGATCGTGCTGTCGATCGCGGTGCTGTCGGTGACCGGCTTCTACATCGGGTATCCGTTCGTCACCGTCTCCGGTCCGGCCGGGCGGCACTTCGTGATGGGATGGACCAAGGTGATCCACATGTGGGCGGCCTGGGTGTTCCTGGGAGCCGTCTTCGTCCGGATCATCTGGATGTTCACCGGCAACAAGTACGCGCACTGGGACAAGTTCATTCCGGTCCACCGCTCGCGGCTGCGCGGGTGCTGGCCGACGATCAAGTTCTACCTGTTCGCCCTGCGGAAGCCGCCGGGCTTCGTCGGCCACAACCCGGTCGCCGGCGCCACCTACGTCCTGGTGTTCGGGCTGTACTTCGTGGCGATCGCCACCGGTCTCGTGCTGCGCGGCGCCAGCGCGGAGGTCGAGTCGCCGCTGCGGTGGTTCGCCTCGTGGGCCCCGCTCTTCGGCGGTCTGCAGATCGCCCGCTGGATCCACCACGCCCTTCTGTGGCTGCTCGTCGGCTTCGCCGTGCACCACGTCTACAGCAGCGTGCTGATGTCGACGATCGAAGCCAACGGCACGATCGAATCGATCTTCTCGGGCTACAAGTTCGTGCCGCCCGAGGATCTGCAGTACTCGGGATACCGCTTCATCGATCGGAAGGGACAGGTCGATGAGTGAGGAGCGGACGCCGCTCCTCGTCCTGGGGCTCGGCAACGTCCTGCTCGAGGACGACGGCGTCGGAGCGGCGGCAGTGTCGCTCCTCCTCGACCGCTACGACGTGCCGCCGGAGGCGCGGGTGCTCGATGGCGGCACGCTCGGGCTGTCGCTGCTCCCGTGTCTCGAGGGGGCCGACGCCGTCATCCTGGTCGACGCGGTCCGCGCCGACCTCGCGCCGGGCACCTTCGTGCGCCTGGATGGCGACGCGGTGCCGCCGGCGGTCGCCGGGCGCCTCTCGCCGCACCAGGTCGGCGTCGCCGATCTGCTCGACGGGGCGCGGTGGCTCGGCCGCTATCCGCGGCGGCTGGTGCTCGTCGGCCTCGTCCCGGCATCGATGGATCTGGCCGTCGGCCTGTCACCGGCGGTGCGCGCGTCGCTCCCGGAACTGGTCGAGCGGATCGCCGGCGAGGCGCGGGCGCTCGGTGTCGTGTTCAGGCCGAAGACCGCCGGAACAGAGCCGGCGGTCGGGCCCCATGTGGACGTGGCGCGCCTCGCGAGGGGGCAGCCGTGACAACGGTGGGCCGCCACATCGAGATCCGCGGCATCGTTCAAGGTGTCGGGTTTCGGCCGTGGGTCTATCGGCTGGCCACCGAAGAACAGGTCGCCGGCCGTGTGCGGAACGACACGACGGGCGTCACGATCGAGGCGTTCGGCCCCGAGGAGGCGGTCGATCTCTTCATGCGCCGCCTCGAGGACTCGGCGCCGCCGGCCGCCGCGGTGAGCGGCATCCGGTCGTGGGCGATCCCGGTCGAGGCCGCCGTCGGCTTCTCGATCGTCTCGAGCGCGTTCGGCCCGGAGCCCCGCGTGTCCATCCCGCCCGATCTCGCCACCTGTTCGGAATGCGTGGCGGAGGTCTTCGACCCGGCGAACCGCCGGTATCGCTATCCCTTCACCAACTGCACCAACTGCGGGCCGCGCTTCACGATCGCCCGTGAGGTGCCGTACGACCGGGCCGCCACGACGATGGCCGCGTTCCGGATGTGTCCGGCGTGCCAGCGCGAATACGAGGACCCTTCCGACCGGCGGTTCCATGCGCAGCCGAACGCATGTCCGGCCTGCGGTCCGCGGCTCGCCGTGCTGACGCCCCGGGGCGACCAGGTCGCCTGCGACGATCCGATCGCACACGTGGCGGGGGCGCTCGCGGCCGGACGGATTGTCGCCGTGAAGGGCCTCGGCGGGTTTCACCTCGCCTGCGATGCCACGTCGCCCGAGGCGGTGGGCCGTCTGCGCCTGCGCAAGCGGCGCGACGAAAAGCCGTTTGCCGTCATGGTCGCCGGCCTCGCCGAGGCGGCCGCGTTGGCGACGATTGGCCCCGAGGAGTGGCGTCTGTTGACGTCGGTAGAGCGGCCGATCGTGCTGGCGATGCGACGGAGGGAGAGCGGACTGGCGGAGGAGGTGGCGCCGCGGAGTCCGCTCGTCGGCGTGATGCTGCCGTACACGCCGCTGCATCACCTGCTGCTCGCCGAGACTGGCCGGCCGCTCGTGATGACCTCGGGCAATCTCTCGGAGGAGCCGCTCGCGTACCGCAACGACGAAGCGCTCGAGCGTCTCGGCGGCATGGCGGATCTCTTCCTGCTGCACGACCGTGAGATTGACGCGCGCGCAGACGATTCGGTGGCGCGCGTCATTGCCGGGCGGCCCGTCGTGCTGCGCCGGGCGCGGGGCTACGTCCCGCGGCCCGTCGCGGTGAAGCCCCGGTTCGAAGCGCCGGTGCTGGCGTGCGGCGGCCTGCTGAAGAACACGGTCTGCATCGGCGAGGGCGACGCGGCCTGGCTCGGTCCGCACGTTGGCGACCTGGAGAACCTCGAGACGTACCGGTCGTTCGAGGAGTCGATCGCGCGGATGGAGAAGTTCCTTCGGGTGGCGCCGGCCGTGATCGCCTACGACCTGCACCCCGACTACCTGTCGAGCCGCTACGCCCTGGCGCGACCGGAGCAGGTGAAGGTCGGCGTCCAGCACCACCACGCCCACGTGGTCAGCGCCATGGCCGAGCACGGGCTGCCGGGTCCCGTGATTGGCGTCGCCTACGACGGCACCGGCTACGGCACCGACAAAACGGCATGGGGCGGGGAAGTGCTCGTCGCGCGCCACGACCGCTTCGAGCGCGTGGCGACGCTGCGCCCCCTCCCGCTCGCCGGCGGCGACGCGGCCATTCGGCATCCGTGGCGCCTTGCGCTGGCGCTGCTCGAGGACGCCTTCGACCTCCGGCCGCCGCTCGACGGGCTGCGCCTGTTCTCAGAGGTGCCGCCGGAGGAGGTCGCGGTCGTCCGCCAGATGCTGGCGACGCGGTTCTGCTCGCCCCTGGCGCACGGCGCCGGGCGCTACTTCGACGGGATCGGGTCGCTCGTGCTCTCCCGCCCCGACTCGCGCTACGAGGGACAGGTCGCCCTCGAGTGGAACGGGGCGGCGGATCCAACCGGCCGGAGCCGCTACGGCTACGCCGTCGACTGGACGTCCTCGCCGTGGGAGATCGATTTGCGCCAGATGACCCGCGAGGTCGTGCGCGACCTGCGGGCCGGGGTGTGCGCAAAGGCGATCTCCGCGCGGTTTCACCAGACGCTCGTGGCGGCGACGGCCACGGTGGTGTGGGCGGCGGCGCGCCTGCACGGATCGATGCCGGTCGTCCTCACGGGCGGGTGCTTTCAGAACGCGCTGCTCGCAGAGCGGCTCGCGGGCGCATTGGTATCGGAGTTCAGCGTGCACCTGCATCGCCACGTGCCGCCCGGCGACGGCGGGCTCGCGCTGGGTCAGGCGGTGGTGGCTGCGGCCATCGCGAGAGGAAGCACGTAGGGCGGGTTCCGCGACGCGGGCCCGCCGTGGAGCGACACGATGTGTCTGGGTGTTCCCGGCAAGGTGATTGACGTGCAGGGGTCGGTCGCGACGGTCGATTTCTGGGGCGTGCGCCGGCAGGTCCGCCTCGATGTCGTCGACGAGCCCGTCGAGCCGGGCGACTACATCCTCAACCACGTCGGCTACGCGATCCGCCGGATCCCGACGGGGGAGATCGAGGCGACGCTGGCGCTCTACGAGGAGCTGCTCGCCCGGGCCGACGCCGATCTCATGGCGGCCGACATCCGCGGCGAGATCCAGGGAGTTGGCGATGACCGTGCGTGATCCAGGGCTCACCGAGCTCAAATTCCGCGACCCCGGGCGTGCCCGGGCGCTCGCCGGGACGCTGGCCAGGGTCGTGGGCGACATCGGCCGCGACCGGGTGTCGGTGATGCACGTCTGCGGGAGCCACGAGCAGGCGATTGCCCGGTTCGGTCTTCGCGCCGCGCTGCCGCGAACGCTCGACGTGATCATGGGCCCGGGCTGCCCGGTCTGCATCACCGACGTGCCGGAGGTCGATGAAGGGGTGGCGCTGGCGCGGCAGGGCGTGCGCGTGGCGACCTACGGCGACATGCTGAAGGTGCCGGGCACGTCGATGTCGCTCGCCGATGCGCAGGCCGAAGGGGCCCGGGTCGAGGTCGTCTACAGCGTCGCCCAGGCGGTCGACGCAGCCCGGCGGAGCGACGAGCCGCTCGTGTTCTTTGCGACAGGGTTCGAGACGACGGCGGTGGCGACCGCCGCCGCCGTGCTGCAGGACCCGCCGCCGAACTTCTTCGTGCTGTCGGCGCACAAGTACATCCCGCCGGTCATGGAGATCGTCGCCGAGATGCCCGAGACCCGCGTCGAGGGGTTCCTGGCGGCGGGACATGCGGCCACGATCACCGGCTGGGGCGTGTTCGAGCCGCTGGTCGCGCGCCATCGCCTGCCGGTCGTGGTGGCCGGGTTCGAGCCGCTCGACATTCTCGCCGGGCTGGTGAAGCTCGCCGAGCTGATACGCGACGGGCGCCCCTCGGTCGAGAACATGTTCCCGCGCTGCGTGACCAAGGAGGGGAACCTGCGGGCGCAGGAGCGGCTCTGGCGGGTGTTCCGGCCGATCGGCGGCCGGTGGCGCGGCATCGCCCACGTGCCGAACGGCAACCTGCGGCTGCGCGACGAGTGGGCGCACCTGGACGCGCGGCGGCAGTTCGACATCGACCTGCACCGGTTGTGCGACCACGCGCCGCCGGCGCTCGTCGAGGCGTGCCTCTGCGGCGACATCATGGCGGGCATCAAGGCGCCGACCGACTGCGGCCTGTTCGGACGCCAGTGCGTGCCCGGCGCGCCGGTGGGCGCCTGCATGGTGAGCAGCGAGGGCACCTGCCGGATCTGGTACCAGTACGGCGGTCATCCCGAGTTAGGAGGCTACGGTGCGGTCTGCGCTCGATGATCGGATCACCCTGAAGTACGGCGCCGGCGGACAGGCGATGCGCGCGCTCATCCGCGAGGTCTTCCTCGACGGCATGATCCCGGCGCACCCCAACGGCGATATCGGGCTCGCCGCCATGGACGACGGGGCGGCGCTGCGGGTCGGCGATCGCTGGCTCGTCGTAACGACCGACTCGCACGTCATCCATCCGATCTTCTTTCCGGGGGGCGACATCGGCCGCCTGGCGGTGTCTGGCACGGTGAACGATCTGGCGATGATGGGCGCCACCGACGTGCTGGGACTCACCTGCGCGGTCATCATCGAAGAGGGATTTTCCCGGGCGGATCTGGTCCGGATCCAGCAGTCGATCCGGGCCGCGTGTGAGGAAGCGGGCGCGATGGTGGTCGCCGGCGACACCAAGGTAATGGGCCGGGGAGAGCTCGACGGCGTCGTCCTCAATACGACCGGCATCGCCATGAGCGACCGCGTCGTGCCCGATTCCGGGCTTCGTCCCGGCGATTGCCTGGTCGTCACCGGCACGCTCGGCGACCACGGGATGGCGGTGATGGCGCGGCGCCACGGGCTGGCGCTCGATGCCGATCTGCGGTCCGACGTCGCGCCGTTGAACGGCCTCGTACGCGCGGCGCTCGACGCGGCGCCGGCCGCGATCGTCGCGATGAAGGACCCGACGCGCGGCGGGCTGGCGTCGGCGCTCCACGAAATGGCCGAGAAGAGCGGAGTGGGCGTGCTCCTCGACGAGCTGGCGCTGCCGATCGCGCCGGCGGTGCGCGCGGCGAGCGAGCTGCTCGGCATCGACCCGCTGCACGTGGCAAACGAAGGGAAGGCGGTCATCGGTGTGCGGCCCGAGGCGGTCGGGACGGTGCTCGACCGCCTGCGCGCGCATCCGCTCGGCCGCCACGCCGCCCTCATCGGCCGCTGCGTCGCGGAGCGGCCCGGTTCCATCGTGCTCGACACCGGCTTCGGGCGTCGTCTCGTGACCGAGCCGGAGGGCGAGCCTCTGCCGAGGATCTGCTGATGCGCCCGCTCCGAGTCGGCGTGCTCTGCTCCCGTCGCGCCCCGGGGTTGACGCATCTGCTCGACGGCGATCCCCATCGCGGCCGGCTGTACGAGGTGGTCTGCTGCCTCACGAGCGAAGACTCGTGCGCCGAGGCGCCGGCAGCCGCCGACCGCGGCGTCCCGATGCTGGTGCACCCGATCCGCGCCTTCTGCCGCGCCCGGGGCGTGCGGCTCGCCGACCCGGACGCTCGCGCCGCCTACGACCGTGAGACCGTGGCGCGGCTCACGCCGTACCGGGTCGATCTCGTCGTGCTCGCGAGCTATCTCTACGTCCTGTCGGCGCCGATGCTGGCCGCCTTCCGCGACCGCATCATCAACGTGCACCACGGCGACCTGACGCTGCGCCACCGGGACGGCACGCCCCGGCTGCCCGGACTGCGCGCCGTGGGCGACGCGCTCGCCGCGGGGGCGGACGAGACCCGCGCCACCGTGCATCTGGTTACGGAGAAGCTCGATCAGGGACCACCGTTTCTCCGCTCGTGGCCGTTTCCGGTCTCGCCGCTCGTCGCCGACGCCGTCAGGGACCGCGCAGCCGATGTGTTCAAGGCGTACGCCTGGGCGCACCAGGAATGGATGATTCGCGCGACCTGGGGGCCGCTCCTCGCGCGAGCCATCGAACTCGTTGCCGACGGGCGCGTCGCCCTGCCGGCGCTGGCGCGGACGGGAGACGAGGACCTCCAGCCGCCGTGGGACCTCGACGAGGCCGGACGCCTGCACGGATCGGGTCCGCTGCCCGAGATGGACGTCGATGTTCGGATTGCGTGAGATTGCGTCGTGAGATTAGGTCGTGAGATTGCATCGTGAGATTGCGTAGGGCGGGTCCTTTGGACCCGCCGGGAACCGATATGGCACAAGTGGCGACCGAACACATCCGCACTCGCGTCGAGGACGCGGTGGGGACCATCACGATCGATCGTCCCGCCCGCTTCAACTCGCTGGACGTACGGACGGCGCAGGACCTGCGGCAGGCCGGCCTTGCCATGGCCCGGGACGAGCGCGTGCGGGCGGTCGTGCTCACCGGCGCCCACGGCGTGTTCTGCTCCGGCGCCGACCTGAAGTACATCCGCGCCGGAGGAGACGCCGGCGACCTGAGCTATCTGAGCCCCGGCGCCCGGGCGACGCCGGACGGCTTCGGGGAGCGCTTCAAGCAGATCCTGGAGTACCTCCACAGCGCGATCGCGGAGATCCGCCGGGCGCCGAAACCGTTCATCGCGGCGGTCGACGGCATCGCGGCGGCCGGCGGCTTCGGACTCGCCATGTGCTGCGACCTCGTGGTCGCTTCCGATCGCGCCGTCTTCGAGTGGGCCTACTCGAAGACCGGCCTCACCGGCGCCGAGAGCTCCACGTTCATGCTGCCGCGGCTCGTCGGGTTCCACCGGGCGATGGAGCTGGTGCTGCTCAATCCGCGGCTCGATGCCGCCCGGGCGCTCGATCTCGGGCTGATCAACGCCGTGTACCCGGCGGCGTCGTTCGAGGGCGACCTTCGGCGTTTGACCGACGCGATCGTCCGGGGGCCGACGGCGGCCTTCGCCGTCGCCAAGCGCCTCCTCAATCAGGCCGCCGGGATGGACCGGCTCGACACGCACCTCGACCAGGAGCTGGAGACCCTCGCACGGAGCGCGGATGGAGCGGAGTTTCGCGAGGGGATCGACAGCTTCCTTGCGAAGCGTCCGCCGCGCTTCGGGGAGCGGTAGCGATGCACGAGTACTCGATCGTCCAGGCGCTCTTCGAGCGGGTGGCGGCGGAAGCGCGCACCCGGCGGGCGACCGCCGTGCACCGGCTGTCGATCCGCATCGGCGAGCTGTCCGGGGTCGAGCCGGATCTGCTGACGACCGCCTACGAGACCTTCCGGACAGAGACGATCTGCGCCGGCGCGGCGCTCGACCTGCGGGTCGTCCCGGCACGCTGGACATGTCCCGGCTGCGGGCGCGGGTTCGACCGGGGTGACGTGCTGAGGTGCGCGGCCTGCGGGGTGCCCGCGCGCCTGGCCGGGGGGGACGAAATCATGCTCGACCGGATCGAAATGGAGGTGCCGTGATGTGCGACACGTGTGGGTGCGGCGATCCGAAGGTCGTGCCGGTGGATGTGCACGAAAGGATTCTCGCCGGCAACGATCGCGCGGCCGCGCACAATCGCGTGCACTTTCGCGAGCACGGCGTCGTGGCCGTCAACCTGATGGGGTCGCCCGGCGCCGGGAAGACGGCGGTGCTCGAGACGACCGCGCGGCGGCTGGCCGGCCGCGAGCGGCTCGGCGCGCTCGCCGGCGACCTCGCCACCGACCGCGACGCCGAGCGCCTGCGCGCCGCCGGCATCACGGCGGCCTCCATCACCACCGGCTCGGCGTGCCACCTCGACGCCGACATGGTGCACTGCGGCCTGCACGAGCTCCCGTGGCGCGATCTCGACTACCTCTTCATCGAGAACGTCGGCAACCTCGTCTGTCCGGCGATCTACGACCTCGGACAGGAGGCCAACGTGGTCGTGCTGTCGGTGACCGAGGGAGAGGACAAGCCGCTCAAGTACCCCGTGATGTTCCGCAAGGCCGACCTCGTGCTCATCACGAAGATCGACCTGCTTCCGCACCTCGCCGGCGTGCGTCTCGAGGCGATCGTCGACGCGCTGGCCCGGGTGATGCCGGAACCGGAATTCATTCCGCTCTCGGTCGTCACCGGGGAAGGTGTCGAGCGGTGGCTCGCGTGGCTGGAGCGTCTCGAACGGTTCGGCCCCGCCAGGCTGTCTCGAACTGCTGGTAGTCTCCGGCTCTAGCGGACCGGCGCTGGCGCCGCGCGATCCCCGGTAGTTTCGGAGCCGGGCGAGATTGCGGGATTTCACCCGACCCGGGAAGGAATTCTCCCAACAGCCGCGGCGCATCCCGGTGCCGCCGCCTGGCGCGCGCGAAAACACGCCGGATTCGCGCCGCCCTCGCTTGTGCATAAAGGCACGAACCTTGGTGATCCCAAAGTGTGGCTTCGACTCGCGCGTGGTCCGGGGTACGCACGGCCGACGACGAGATGGATACCCTGGCCAGGCTCAGGGCGCACGAGCAGGAGTTGAGTCGCCGGCTGGAGGAGGCGCGCCGGGCCGCCGAGACGCGCCTGTTCGAGGCTCGTGAGGCAGCCTCGCGCGTCGAGGCGCTGGCCGAAGCGGACTGCCGCCAGGAACTGGCCCGCCTGCGCAATGAGCAGGCCCAACGGCTCGGCGCCGCGCTCGACGGCGTGAGCGAGGAGACGACCGAGCGGCTCGGTGGGCTGGCGCGGCGCGCCGCGGCCAACCGCGACCGCGTGCTGGCGCGTCTGCTCGCCGCCGTCACAGGAAGCGGGACGCCATGATTGTCCCGATGAGCAAGGTACAGGTGCTCGGGCCGCGGCGGCTCCTGCCGCGGACGCTTCAGGTGCTCCATGCTGCAGGGGTGCTCCAGATCCGCTCGTTGCCCGAAGGGCCGCGCGCCGCGCTCGACGGCGACCTCCGGCGGGCGCTTCGCGTGGTGCCGCTCGTGGAGGCGGAGCGGGCGACCGAACGCGCCCTGGCTGAGATCGCCGGGCGGCTGCAGGAGCTCCTGGTGCTTCTGCCTGCTCCCGACCGGATCACCGGTGGAACTGACGAGGAGCTTCCAGGCGATGTGGCGGCGCCCGAGTTCGCCTCCCGCCTGGAGCCCATCGAGGCGGAGGTCAGGGCCCTCAGCGCCCGGCGCGATACGCTCCAGACCGAGCGGGATCTCTCGGCGCGGTACGCGCGCCTGCTGACCGCGCTGGCGCCGCTCCGGCGCGCGCTGCCCGCCGGCGAGCAGGTGACGACGCTCGGAATGCTCCTCCGGCGCGATCGCGCGGAGATCCCGCAGATCCTCGAGCAGGAGGTGCGCCGAATGACCGGCGGCGCCTGCGTGCTGCTCTCGGGCGAGGTCGATCGGGAGCAGATCGGAGTCCTCCTCGCGGTTCCGCGCGATGCCGCGCCGGCGGTGTCGCGGTTCCTGTTCGAGCGCGGTATCGCCGAGATCCACCTTCCCGAGCGCTACGCCGGTCAGTCGCTGCTCGACGCCATGCTGCTCCTGACGCGGCGCATCCAGGAGCTGCCCGGGGAGATCCGCGAGGTCGAGGACGGCCTCATGGCGATCTCCCGCCGGTGGCACCGGAGGCTCGCGGCCGCGCGGCAGGCGGCCTGCCGCCGACGCACGCGGCTGGCCGTCATGGCCTCGTGCGGCGAGACCGATCACGCCTTTGTCATCCGCGGGTGGGCGCCGGCGGAGCAGTGTCCGCGGCTGGCAGGGACGCTCGACGCCGTCTTCGAGGGACGCGTGATGGTCGTCGACCATGCGGTGAGCGCCGCCGAGTACGACGAGGTGCCGGTCGTGCTGCGGAACCTCCCCTACGTGCGCGCGTTCGAGCCGCTCGTCGGGTTCTTCGCGTGGCCGCGCTACGGGTCGGTCGATCCGACGCCGTTGCTGGCCGGCTTCTTCCCGCTCTTCTTCGGCGTCATGCTCGGCGACATCGGTTTCGGCGGGCTCGCGCTGGCGCTCGCGTTGCTGGCGCGCGTCGAAGGCTGGGGCGGCGAGATGGGGCGGCGGCTCACGACCGTCGCCCTGGCCAGTTCGATGAGCGCCATCGGGTTCGGGGTTCTCTTCGGCGAGCTGTTCGGCGCGCTCGGCGAGCCGCTCGGCCTTCACCCGGTGCTCTTCGACCGGCGGACGGCGGCGCTGTCGTTCCTCGGCATGACCCTCGTCCTCGGCGTGTGCCACATCGTCATCGGTATCGGTCTGGCGCTCGGCAACGCGCTGCGCCATGGCCGCGGAAGGGAGGCGCTGGCCCGGGCCGTCACGCTCGGCCTCCTTGCGGCCGCTCTTGCCGCGGGACTGGCGCATACCGGGTACGTCGCTTCGGCGGTCGAGCGCCCGGCGCTGATGGTCCTGGCGGTGCTCGCGGTCGCCACCGTCTTGCTCGGCGGCGCGCTCGCCGCGATCGAGCTGGTGAGCACGCTCGGCAACATCCTGTCGTACGCGCGGCTGATGGCGCTCGGGACCGCGTCGGTGATGCTGGCGGAGGTCGCCAATCGGATGGTGGAGATCTTCAGCTCCCCGGCGGTGGGGCTCGCGGCGGCGGTGACGCTCCACGCGGTGAACTTTGCCATGGGACTGTTCAGTCCCACGATTCAGGCGCTGCGGCTCCACTACGTGGAGTTCTTCGACAAGTTCTTCGAGGGCGGCGGCAGGCCGTACGAGCCGTTCGCCCTGACGACGTGAGGAGGAAGACGCTATGGAACGAGCGCTGACCGCGATCGCTGCGGCGCTGGCCATCGGGCTCTCCGCCCTGGCAACCGCCTGGGTGCAGTCCCGGATCGGATCGGCCGGCACCGGCGCCATCGCCGAGAAGCCGGAGCTGCGCGGCATCGTCATCCTGATGCTCGCGATTCCGGAAACGATCGTGATCCTCGGCTTCGTGGTGGCCATGCTCCTGCTCTTCGGGGGATGGTAGGCCCGTGGGCTACCACGAGCTGCTCGAGGCGCTCGAGGACGAGGTCGAGCGCCAGATCCGTCAGATCGAGGCGGACACGGAGGAGCACTGCCAGCGGCTCGACGCGAAGGTTCGTCGTGAGCTGGTGGCGCGGCGCGACGGCGCGGTGGCCGCCGAGCAGCGCCGTCTCGACGCGGAGGCGCAGCGCGCCCTCAGCCGCGCCCGCTTCCAACAGGCGCGCACGCTGCTCGTCGAGCAGCGGCGCCTGCTGGCGGAGGTTCGGCAGGAGGCCGAACGGCGCCTGCCGGCGCTCGACGAGGCGGCGCCCGCCGTCCGGCTCGTGGACGAGGTCGTGCCCGAGCTCGGGGAGGGCCCCGTGGAGTTTCGCGTCAGCCCCGGACGGGAAGCGGCGTTCATGGAGGCGCTCGCGCGGCGTCATCCGGGGCTGGCGCGCCGCTCCACCGTCTCGAGCCTGGACGGCGGGGGCGGAGGTATCGTCGCCGCGTTCGACCGAGGACGGCAGCTCCTGGACAACTCGTTCCGGTCGCGATTGGAGAGGGCGTGGCAGCAGATGGAAGGCGAGCTGGCCGCCGAGCTCTTCGGAGATCTGACCGATGGCAGCCGGCTGTGACTACGCCGTCGCGCGCGTCCGCGCCATGCGCGGCCGGTTGCTCGGACGCGCCGGCATTGCCGCGCTCCTGGCGGAGCCGGGGCTCGCCGCCCGCCTCGAATTCCTGAAGCGAACCGACTACGGCGAGGCCATCGCGGCGCATCTGGGAGGCGAGCCAGACCCGCTCGCCGGCGTCGAACGCGGACTGCGCGCCCGCCTGATGGACGACCTGGCGCGCATCGACCGCTTCCTCGCGGGAGAGCGGGTGCGCGCGCTCTTTCGATCGGTGCTGGCCTTCGAGGACGGGTGGACCATCAAGACCATCCTGCGCGGCGTGGCGGCCGGGGAGGCGCCCGAGCGGATGTTCCTCCTGCTCCTGCCGACGCCGGAACTCGATCGCCCGGCGCTGGAGCAGCTGGTGCGCCAGCGCGAGGTCAAGGCGGTGGTGGATCTGCTGGCGACGTGGCGCAGCCCGTACGCCGGCGCGCTCGCCGGCGGGCTCGCCGCCTATGCGCATCGCCCCGATCTCCTGTATCTCGAGGTGGCGCTCGATGGCGATCTCTTCAGCCGGGCGCTGGCGGCGGCCCGCCGTGGCGGCGAGGACGGCCGGGCGCTGCTGGCGTTCCTCGAGACCGAGATCGACCTCGTGAATGCCGCCACTCTGCTCAAGCTCGTCGGCCACGGCGATGCCGGCGAGTTCTTCATCGCCGGGGGGCGTGCCATCGGCCTCCATCGCTATCGCCGGTACGCTCGACTCGATGCGGCGTCGCTCAAGCAGATGCTCGTCGGTGAGCGCGTGCTCCTGTCGGTGCCCGGGCTCAGGACGCTCGTGGCGCTCGACGACCCGGTGGCGACGGACGAACTGCTCCATCGAGCCCTCGGCGAGGCGCTGCGACGTGAGGCGCTGCGGAACCCGGTCTCGCTCGCCGTTCCGCTGTCGTTCGTGCTCGCCCGGCGCGCCGAGATCCAGCGAATCCGCCTCGTGCTGCGCGGCACGGAGTTCGGGTTGCCGGCGCCCGAGCTGCTCGAGCTGGTCGAGGCCTGAGGAGGCGCGATGACCGAATACCGGCTGAAGGTCGTGACGAGGCCCGGCGCGGGCCTCGGGTTCCGCCTCGCCGGGGTCGCGGTGGAAGAGGTGAGCGTCGCCGCCGGCCCCGAGCGGATTGCCGCGCTCGTCGACGAGCCTGGACTCGGCATCCTGGCGATCGACGAGGATCTCCTGCGCGGCGTGCCGCGGGAGGTGTTCGAGCGGCCGGGACGCGGCGGCGTGCCGATCGTGCTGCCGTTCACGCTGCCGGCCAGGTGGGAGGAGCGCGCCGGCGGAGAGGAATACGTCGCGGCGCTCATCCGCCGCGCGATTGGGTACCACATCAAGATCCAGCCCTGAGGAGGGGGAGAGCGTGCCTGGCTCCAGCGCCGGTTCCATCGTGCGGGTCTCCGGCCCGACGGTCGTCGCCGAGGGCCTCGAGGGCGTGGCGCTCAACGAGGTGGTGCGCGTGGGGCGCGACGGCCTGCTCGGAGAGGTCATCCGTATCCGCGGCGGGCAGGCGACGCTGCAGGTGTACGAGGAGACCGCCGGCCTCGTGCTCGGCGAGCCGGTCGACGCCACCGGGGAGCCGCTGGCCGTGGAGCTCGGCCCCGGACTCCTCGGCCAGGTCGTCGACGGGATCGAGCGGCCCCTCGACGCGCTCGCGGCGCGGACCGGCGACTTCATCGTGCGGGGCGTGATGCATCCCGCGCTCGACCGGCAGCGCCGCTGGCACTTCGTGCCGCGGGTCGATCCGGGCGACCAGCTCCAGGGGGGCGCGGTCGCCGGGGTGGTGCAGGAAACGGCGAGCCTCGTGCACCGGATCCTCGTACCGCCGGGCCTGTCGGGGCGCGTGCGGGCCGTCACGCCGGGGGATGCGACCGTCACCGACCCGATCCTGGTCCTCGAGGACGGCCGGACGCTGTCGATGCTGCAGCGATGGCCCGTCCGGCAGCGGCGGCCGTTCCTGCGCCGGCTCACCCCGGAGCGTCCCTTCCTGACGGGGCAGCGCGTGCTGGACGTCTTCTTTCCGATCGCCGCCGGAGGCACGGCGATCGTCCCGGGCGGGTTCGGCACCGGCAAGACGGTGCTCGAGCAGA
Source organism: Acidobacteria bacterium RIFCSPLOWO2_12_FULL_68_19 (assembly GCA_001767525.1). Lineage (GTDB taxonomy): Bacteria > Acidobacteriota > Vicinamibacteria > Vicinamibacterales > UBA2999 > MELF01. The sequence goes on from MELF01000045.1 coordinate 122,505, forward strand.
CGCTGGCGAAGTTCGCGGCGGCCGACGTCATCGTGTACGTCGGGTGCGGCGAGCGCGGAAACGAGATGACCGACGTGCTCGCCGAGTTTCCGAGGCTCAAGGATCCCCGCACGGGCTCGCCGCTCATGGAGCGGACGGTGCTGGTGGTGAACACCTCCAACATGCCGGTGGCGGCGCGGGAGGCGTCGATCTACACGGGCATCACGCTCGCGGAGTACTTCCGCGACATGAGCTATCAGGTGGCGCTCATGGTCGATAGCACCTCCCGGTGGGCCGAGGCGCTGCGCGAGATCTCCGCGCGCCTGTCGGAGATGCCCGGGGAGGAGGGCTATCCGACCTACCTCGCCACACGCCTCGGGCAGTTCTACGAGCGCGCGGGGCGCGTGGTGCCGCTCAGCGGCGATGGAGAGGGCGCGGTGACGGTCACCGGCGCCGTGTCGCCTCCGGGCGGCGACTTCTCCGAGCCGGTAACCCAGGCGTCGCTCCGGGTGGCGGGCGCGCTCTGGGCGCTGACCACCGACCTCGCGCATCGCCGCCACTTTCCCGCCATCGACTGGACCCAGAGCTTCACGCTGTACGCCGACCGGCTGGCGGCCTGGTTCGAGCACGAGGTCGGGGAGGAATGGGCCTCCCTCCGGCAGGAGGCGATGCGGCTGCTCGAGCGCGAGCGCGAGCTGCAGGAGATCGTCCAGCTCGTGGGTCTGGAAGCGATGCAGGACCAGGAGCGCATCGTGCTCGAGGCGGCACGGCTGCTGCGGGAAGGGTTCCTGCGGCAGAACGCCTTCCACGACGTCGATGCGGCGTGTCTGCCGGCCAAGTCTCTCGCCATGCTGCGCACGATTCTCCACTTCGCCCGTCGCGCCGCGGCCAGCATCGAGAGGGGCGCGCCGCTGCGTGCGATTCTCGCGGCCGGGCTCGACGAGCCGCTGCTGCGCCTCGGGGAGGTGCCGGGGGAGCGCATGGAGGCGGCCGGCGCGGCGCTCGTGGCGGAGATCGACGACACGCTGGCGCGGGTGGGAGGGCGCTGACCATGGACCTGGTGACCCGTCTGGCGCGCTCGGCCACGGCGATTGCCGGGCCGCTCCTCTTCGTCGAGGGTGTCAGGTCCGCCAGACTCGGCGAGATGGTGTGGATCCGTCTCGACGCCGGAGAGAGCCGCCGGGGTCAGGTCATCGAGCTGTCGGAGACGCACGCGGTCATCCAGGTGCTCGAGGAGACCCGGGGGATCCGACCGGCTCGCGCCGAGGTCGCCTTCACCGGCCGCATGGCGACGCTGCCGGTCGCGCGGCAGATGCTCGGCCGGACCTTCAACGGGACCGGCGAGCCGCTGGACGGGCTGCCGCCGGTCGTTCCCGAAGCGGTGCTCCCGATCGCCGGGTCGGCCATCAACATCGTCCGCCGGGAGCGTCCCTCGGAGTTCATCGAGACCGGCGTGTCGGCCATCGACGGGTTGAACACGCTCGTCCGCGGCCAGAAGCTGCCGATCTTCTCGGGCGCGGGACTGCCGGCCCACGCGCTGGCGGCGCAGATCGTCCGGGAGGCGCGCGTCCGGACCGGGGAGCCGTTCGCCGTGGTCTTCGCCGCCATCGGCATTCCGTTCCGCGAGGCCGACTACTACCTGCACGCCTTCGAGGGCTCGGGCGCGCAGGAACGGACGGTCGTCTTCCTGAACCTCGCCGACGATCCGACGATCGAGCGGCTCATGACGCCGCGCTGCGCCCTGACGACCGCCGAGTTCCTCGCCTTCACGCACGGGATGCACGTGCTGGTCGTGCTGACCGACATGACCAACTACTGCGAGGCGCTCCGGGAAGTGGCGCTGGCGCGCGAGGAGATCCCCGGCCGCCGCGGGTACCCGGGCTACATGTACACCGACCTCGCCAGTCTGTACGAGCGGGCGGGGAAGATCCGCGGGCGCGCCGGCTCGGTGACGCAGCTCCCCATCCTGTCGATGCCCGACGACGACATCACGCATCCCATTCCGGATCTGACGGGCTACATCACCGAGGGGCAGATCGTGCTGTCCCGGGCGCTCGAGCAGAAGCGGCTCTTCCCGCCGATCGACGTGCTGCCGTCGCTCTCGCGCCTGATGAACCTTGGCATCGGCGGGGAACGCACGCGCGAGGACCACCGGGCCGTCGCCGACCAGCTCTACGCCTTCTACGCGCGCGGCCGCGACGTGCGGCGGATGGCGGCGATTGTGGGCGAGGCGGGGCTCGGTGACGACGAGCGCGCGCTCCTCGCCTTCGCCGATCGCTTCGAAGCCGAATTCGTGGGCCAGGGAGATGCGCGCCGGTCGATCGAGGAGACCCTCGAGGTCGGCTGGCGGCTGCTCGGCGCGTTTCCACCCGAGGCGCTGACGCGGATCGGGCGCGCGCTCATCGAGCGCTACCGGCCGCAGGGAGAGACCGATGGAGCGGGTGCCGTCGACGCGGATGGGGCTGCTCGTCACCCGGGGGCGCCGGCAGGTGGCGCTGCAGGGGGCCGAGCTGCTCCGGAGCAAGCGTGAGGCGCTGGCGAGCGAGTTCGTCCGGCTGACGCGCGGCGTCATCGCCGGGCGGGCGCAGCTCGCCGCGCGCCTGCGGGAGGCGACGCGCGCCCTCACGCTGGCGCGCGCGCTGCAAGGGGAGGAGACGCTCGCCTCGCTCGCGCTCGCCGCGGTCCGGCGGATTCCGCTCGCCATCGAGCCGCGGACCGTGTGGGGGGTCCCGAGCCCGGAGGTCAAGGGTCCGCAGCTCGTGCGCGCCATCGACGCGCGCGGCACGTCGCCGGTCGGCTGGGGGCTGGCGGCGGCCGAGGCGGCGCGACGCCACGAGGAAGCGGCCGAGACGCTCATCGCCATCAGCGCCGAGGAGCTGCGGCTGAAGCGGCTCGGCGAGGAGATCCGCAAGGCGTCGCGCAAGATCAACGCGCTCGAACAGGTCCTGATTCCCGAGCTCGAACAGGAGATCACGCGCGTCGAGGTGGCCCTCGAGGAGCGGGAGCGGGAAGGGATCGGCCGGCTCAAGCGCTTCAAGGCCAGGCGGGAAGGAGGCTCGTCATGATCGCGCCGGACGCGTTCGCCATTCGAAACATTCTCGTGGCCACCGACTTCTCTCCCTGCTCGGAGCGGGCGGTTCACGCGGCGCTCGCCCTCGCGCGGCGCTTCGGCGCCACGCTCCACCTGCTCCACGTGGTGCACCGCCCGGCGGAGCGCGAGGCCGCCCTCGATCGGCTCGGTGATTACGCCGAAGCGCAGGGCGACGGCGTGCCGTTCACGGCGTCGATCGCGGTAGGGCGGCCGGAGCAGGAGATCGTCCGGTACGCCGCCCGCGAACAGATGGATCTCGTCGTGATGGGCACGCACGGCCGCACCGGCCTGGCCCACGTCGTCATGGGCAGCGTCGCCGAGACGGTGGTCCGGACCGCGCCCTGCCAGGTCCTCACCATTCGCCTGCAGGCGCCGAAGGAGGAGCCGGCGCCCCATCCGGTCGAGGCGCCCGCGGTCGCCGAGAGCCATTGTCTGGTCTGCGCCCTGCCGTCCCAGGATCGGATCTGCGAGCCGTGCGCCGCCCGGATCCGGGGCGAGGCGCTGGAGCGGCTGCTCGAGGACGAGAAGGCGGGCCGGCGCGGGTCGGCGATGTGAGGAGGGAATGGAGATGAGCGTGCATGACGTGCCGCGCGGCCGGTGGGCCGAGGTGCTCGCGCAGTTCAGCCGGGCCCATCACGGGTGGCTGACGCGAGTGACGCGCGTCGGCCGCGGCCCCGAACTGCTGTCCAGCACGGACTGGCAGCCACTCGACTCGATCGCCCTCGCGCCGGCCGGCGCGCCGGTCGCCCAGATCCGGGTCTGCTTCTGGAACGCGCCCCCCGTGTCGGTCGGCGCCCCGCGGGCGCTCGCCGTGGATCGGCGGGAGAGGGAACCCGAGCGGGCGCTCGAAATCGACGGCGGCGGTGGCGAGTTCGTGCGCGTGGTATTTCGCGCGCCCGGTGTCACTTCTTCGGTTCGGCCCGGAGGAGCAGAACCGGTATCCGCAGTTCGTGTCTCACCCGATCGACCGTCGTGCCGCGAATCAGATCGTTGAGGAAGCGATGGCCGTGTGTGGCCATGGCGACCAGATCCACCGCTTCGCTCCGCGCCGTGTTGATGAGTTCGGTCGCCGGGTCGCCGAGCGCGAGCTTGCCTCTCGCCGTGAGACCCGCGCCGTTCAGCCTGGCCACGAGGCCTTCCAGGTAGACGCGGTCCTCCCGCATTTCCTCGGACTCACGAAGGTCCAGGTCCTCGAAGTGGCGTGCCGCAAAGCCGTCGGCGACGTGCACGAGCAGGAGCGACGCGCCGGCCTGTCTGGCGAGCTGCTCCACGTGCCGCAGGATCGTGTCATCGGCGTCCGAGTGTTCGATCGCGACGAGGATGTTCCGGTACATGGGCTCACCCTCCGAATGTCTGAACGAGCAGCCACAGGTTCAGCGCGGCGATCACCACCGCCGTCGGCCACGCGAGCATGCGGACCCAGGTGGGCGCCACCAGCGTGCCCATCTTGCGCCGATCCGTCGTGAACATCACCAGGGGGAAGACGGCGAACGGCAGTTGAAGGCTCAAGACGACCTGACTCAGGATCAACAGGGAGCCGACGCCGCGTTCCCCGTACAGGACCGTGACCACGATCGCCGGGATGATGGCGAGCAGCCGCGTGATCAGCCGGCGCAGCCAGGGCCGCAGACGCAGGTCGAGGAAGCCTTCCATGACGATCTGGCCGGCGAGGGTCCCGGTCAACGTCGCGTTCTGACCCGACAGCAGCAGCGCCACGGCGAACAGGGTGCTCGCCGCCCCCGTGCCGAGCAGCGGCGACAGCAGGTGGTAGGCGTCGCTGATGTCGGCCACGTTCTCGTGGCTCGTCCCGTGAAAGACTGCCGCCGCCACGACGAGGATCGCCGCGTTGATGAAGAGCGCGGACATCAGCGCGATCGTCGAGTCGAGCGTGGCGAAGCGGATCGCCTCGCGCCGGCTGCCGAGCGCGTCGCCGTACTTCCGCGTCTGGACGATGGAGGAGTGCAGGTAGAGGTTGTGGGGCATGACGGTCGCCCCGAGGATGCCGATCGCGATGTACAGCATGTCGGCGTCCGCGAGGACCGCCGGCGTCGGCAGGAAGCCGCGCGCGAGGTCGGCGCCGTCCGGTCGTGCCAGGTACAGCTCGACCGCGAACGAGGCGCCGATGGCGAGAATCAGGCCGAGGACGAGCGCCTCGACGTACCGGAAGCCGCGGTGCTGCAGATACAGGACGAGCAGCACGTCGAGGGCCGTGAGGCAGACGCCCCAGACGAGCGGCAATCCGAACAGCAGGTTGAGCGCCACGGCGGCGCCGATGACCTCGGCGAGGTCGCACGCCGCAATCGCGATCTCGCAGAGCACCCATAACACGATCGTGGCGGAGGGCGAGTAGGCGTCGCGGCACGCCTGCGCGAGGTCGCGCCCGGTCGCGATGCCGAGGCGCGCCGCGAGCGCCTGCAGCAGAATCGCCATCAGGTTCGACAGCAGGATCACGCTCAGCAGCGCGTAACCGTACCGGGCGCCGCCGGCCAGGTCGGTGGCCCAGTTGCCCGGGTCCATGTAGCCGACCGCCACGAGGTAGCCCGGGCCGGCAAAGGCGACGAACTTGCGCCAGGACCCCGTGGTCGGGATCGGAATCGTGGCATGCACTTCCGGCAGCGTGACCGTGTTACGCGGCGTGCGCCAGGCCGGCTCCGCGTCAGGGACCCGTGATTCGTGGACCATCAGTTCGACATGGAAAATTCACCCACCACATTACCAAAACGATGGTCATCGGTTGCTCTATAATCGCGCCGAGGTGGATCGATGAAACCTTCCTTCCCGACGAGTCGACGGGACATCCTGCGGATGGGCGCGGCGGCCATGGGCGGAACGCTGCTGTCCGAGCAGGAGGCCCTGGCGCTCGACACCCCAGGCACGCTCGGCGCTCCGCTCGGTCCGTATGGGGACCGGTCACCCTTCGAGAAGGCGGTCCGCTGGCGGCGGGAGTCGAAGACACCGGAAACAGGTTCCAGCTTCACGCCGTTGCAGGACTCGGTGGGCACGCTGACGCCGTCCTCACTTCACTACGAGCGCCACCACTCCGGCATCCCCACGATCGATCCGGCCCGGCATCGGCTGGTGATTCACGGCATGGTGGATCGACCGCTCTCGCTGTCGATGGCCGACATCAGGCGCCTCCCCTCGGTGACGCGAACCATGGTCCTCGAGTGCGGCGGGAACAGCGCGTCGGAATGGGCCGCCACCACCGCGCCGGACGTCCAGCGCAGCTTTGGCCTGGCCAGTTGCAGCGAGTGGACGGGGGTCTCGCTGCCGCTGCTGCTCGCCGAAGCTCGTGTCCGGCCAGGGGCGAGTTGGGTGATCGCGGAAGGAGCGGACGCGTGCCGCATGGAGCGCAGCATCCCTCTGGCGAAGGCGCTCGATGATGCGTTCCTGGCGTACGGACAGAACGGCGAAGCCCTTCGCCCTGCCCAGGGCTATCCGCTGCGGCTGCGCCTTCCGGGGTGGGAGGGCAACGCGAACGTCAAGTGGCTCCACAGCCTGAAGCTGACCGACCAGCCCTACATGGCGAGGGACGAAACCTCCAAGTACTCGGACCTGATGCCGGACGGCAAGGCCCGGATCTTCTCGTACCGAATGGAAGCGAAGTCCGTCATCACGTTCCCCTCGGGCGGGCAGACCGTGCCTGGGCCGGGGGTGTACGAGTTGACCGGCCTGGCGTGGTCCGGGCTCGGGCGCATCGAGCGCGTCGAGATCACGACCGACGGCGGGAAGACGTGGACGAACGCAAAGCTGCAGGAGCCGCGGCTGCCGATCGCGTTCACGCGCTTCCGGCTGCCGTGGCGCTTCGACGGCCGGGAGGCCGTCATCGCCTCGCGCGCGACCGACGAGACCGGCTACCTCCAGCCGTCGCGGGAGGCGCTCGTCGCGGTGCGGGGCACCAATTCCGTCTATCACTTCAACGGGATGAAGTTCTGGCGCGTGCGAGCCGACGGGGCCGTGTCCAATGTGGAGGTGTAGCCTCGTCGTGGTGGCCCTCTGGGGGGCGGTCCCGCTGGCCGCGCAGTCACCCCTGTCCGGCGTGGGACGGACGGCGACGCCGGAGGAGATCCGCGGCTTGGGACTTGCCATCGGCCCCGACGGCAGCGGCCTGCCCGAAGGCTCGGGCACCGTGGCGGCCGGACGGGAGCTGTTCGCGACGCACTGTTCCCGGTGTCACGGGCCGAAGGGCGAAGGCGAGGTGGGGCCGGCGCTCCTGGGCGGGCAGGGCACGCTCGCGACGGCGAAGCCGTTCAAGACCGTGGGAAGCTTCTGGCCCTATGCGACGACGCTCTGGGACTACATCAACCGGGCGATGCCCTTCGACAAGCCCGGCCTGCTGAAACCGCCCGAGGTCTACGCGGCGGTGGCGTTCATCCTGAACCTGAACGGCATCATCGGGGACGGCGCCGTGATGGATGCCAGCAGCCTGCCGAAGGTGAAGATGCCGAACCGTGACGGCTTCGTCGCCGATACCCGTCCGGATGTCGGCCCCGGCGCGCCGAGCCGCCCTCAACCGTAGGGCGTGCGGGCGCCGCACGAGCGTCACGCCGGCGTCTGGCGGCGGGGGAAGACCTGCGGCCGCAGTGCCGGATGGCAGCTCTTCATCTTCGGCGCGTACTCGGTTTCCACGCCCAGCGCCTCGGCGGCATGCCACGCCCAGCGCGGGTCCCACATGACGCCGCGCCCGAGCGCGACCATGTCGGCGCGACCTCCGGCGACAATGTCCTCGGCCAGCGCCGGATCGGTGATGAGCCCCACCGTCATCGTCGGAATGCCGGCTTCGGTCCGTACCTTTCGGGCGAACGGCGTCTGGTAGGCCGGCGCCAGCGGAAGCTTCTGGCGCAGGTCGAGGCCGCCCGAGGACACATCCATGTAGTCGCAGCCACGCTGCTCGAGTTCGCGGGCGAATGCGACCGTCTCGTCGGGCGTCCAGCCGCCGTCGACCCAGTCGGTGGCCGAGACGCGTATCCCCATGGGCTTGTCGGCGGGCCAAGCCGCACGCATCGCCGCGAAGAGCTCGAGCGGGAAGCGCATGCGACTTGCGAGGCTGCCGCCGTAGTCGTCCCGGCGCTGATTGCTGAGCGGCGAGAGGAACTGGTGCACCAGGTAGCCGTGGCCGCCGTGCAGCTCCACGAGATCGTAGCCGATGCGCTCGGCGCGCTCGACCGCCGACACGAACTCGCCGATGAGCGTCTGGAGGCGCGCCCTGCTCATCTCGGCCGGCACCGGCCAGTCGGGCCCGTACGGGAGCGCCGAGGGCGCTTCGGTCTGCCAGCCGCCGTCAATGCCGGGTGCGAGCGGCCTGCCGCCCAGCAGCGGCGGCTCGGTCGACCCCTTGCGGCCGGCATGCGCGAGCTGGATGCCCTGTCGGGCGACGCCGTACGTCTTGCAGAAGTCGATGACGCGCTTCAGGCCCGCTTCGTTCTCGTCCGACCACAGGCCGGCGCACTTCGGGGTGATGCGCCCGGCGGGGGTGACGTTGGTCATCTCGGTCATGACGAGGGCGGCCGCGCCGAGCGACATCGAACCCAGATGCATCAGGTGCCAGTCGGTGGCGGTGCCGTTGTCCGAACTGTACTGGCACATCGGCGAGACGACGATGCGGTTCGGCAGCGTCAGGCCGCGAAGGGTGATGGGGGAGAACAGGGCGCTGGCCATGCGACGGACCTTTCACGGTGGTGGTGGATGCGGGAGCGAGGATGCATTCGACGCGCGGGCTCTACCCTATCGGAAGAGACCGATAGTTTCAAGGTTCCGAGGCGCAGATTGAAGAGGGCGAAGTACTGCGCTTGACAAGCCTGCAACGTCGGACGAGGATTCCGGTCCAATCGTGACGTGTATTCCATCAGCGGCGGCCGGCGACCGAGGTCGAAGGAGCGGCGCCGTCCCAGTTGCACTCGAAGGACGCCATGTGCCGATTCCCCACGTTAGAATGACGCCGAGATGATCAGCCCTTTCTGGTGGCAGGCACGAGCTCACGACGCGCGGATCGGTGGCTCTGACGATCTCAAACCCACATCGTCGTGACATTGGGGTCGGCCTGCCAGGGTGCGTTGGGGATGTGACCTGGGCTGTCACGGTGCGCTCGGATAATCCTCGGGTAGCGGCATCGGCTATCGGAGGACGGGTGCACGGATATTCGGCCGGTCGTGCGGGCGAATAGGCGAATAGAACGGCTTCGGCGGAGCGAGGAGAGAATCCAATCGGGTCTTGACCGAGGAGGAGCGATGGACGCTCTGACACTTGACGTTCTTCACGAAGCGGTCAAAGGATCGGCGGCTGCGTTTCGTTGTCGCCGGTGACCCAGTGTTTGTGCGGTTCCACCAAGATCGAGCTCGTAGATGAATGCTCCGACTGAGTTCGAGCCCGAGTTCGAGGCTCTGACCGGCCACCGGGCGCTTTGCTGGCAGATTCGTCTCTACGGCGAAATCGTAGAGGGAAGAATCCCGCCCGTTGCTGACTTACCTACCGGCCTCGGCAAGACCTCCGTCATCCCAATCTGGCTGATCGCTTTGGCGCACTCTTCGCGAGTAGACGGCGCCCGTGCACGGGTGCCGAGGCGCCTCGTCTACGTCGTGAACCGCCGAACCGTCGTCGACCAGGCTACAGACGTTGTCGAGCAGATGCGCGAACGGCTCAATACGCCAAGTGACGATCGTTGGCGCAAATCGGCGGAGGACCTGAAAGACATCGTCAATCGCTTGCGGGCGTTTTCGCTGAGCAGCGAGAACGAACCGCTCGGAGTCAGCACGCTCCGCGGCGAGCGTGCGGACAACGAGGAGTGGAAGACTGATCCGGCCCGTCCGGCGATCATCATTGGCACGATCGATATGGTCGGGAGCAAGCTGCTGTTCAGCGGCTACGGGGATAGGCGCTACTCGCGTGCTCACCACGCGGGGTTGATCGGTCAAGACGTGCTGATCGTTCATGATGAAGCGCACCTTACTCCGGCCTTCTCGAGGCTTCTTTGGAGGGTGGAGCGACACCAGCGGGAATCTGGCGAGAGTCGTGCCGTGTACGTCCTGGAGCTGTCGGCCACGAGGCGGGCGGCGGACGATGACGATCGGGTCCGCACGGTACGCCTGCGGCCTCGCTACTCTCAGGAAGCCGAAGAGGGCCGTCCGTTTCTACTACTGCCGGACGATGAGCAGGACAAGTTTGTCCGCGAACGGCTCGACGCCGTAAAGCGGCTGCATCTGCAGCCGTTGTCGGGCGAGCAGCTCCGGGAGGCCACGCGACCGCCCGAGGGCAAGACCAAGGCGCCAACGTTGGAAGAGACGCTGGCCAGTGTGGCGTTGCGCCACGGCGGCGCCATGGCGCGCGTGCTGGTGTATGTCGGCTCACCGGAGCATGCCCAGGGCGTGACCGCCGCGTTGCGGAAGAAGCTGGCCGATCCCGGTGGCGAACGCGTCGCTCTGTTGACCGGCACCATCCGCGGTCACGAGCGGGATCGCTTGGTTAAACAAGACGTCTTTCGCGCGCTCCTGCATCGCGAAGCCCCTCTGGAGCGAACCCTCTATCTAGTCAGCACCTCAGCCGGTGAGGTCGGGATCGATCTCGATGCGGACCACATGGTCTGCGACCTCACAACGCTTGACTCGCTTATCCAGCGCCTGGGTCGCGTCAACCGGAGCAGTGGTCCAAGCCGGGAAGCACGCGTGGATGTTGTGTGGGAGAACGAGAACTCAGAGGCGAAGGAGAAGGTTTCCCCAACGAACGAGGCGAGAGCGGCGACCCTCCGGATTCTGAAACGGTGGGTCGGCGACTCGGCGGACGGTGTGCTCGTTGGTCCGCGCCGTTTGCGGGAACTGCTCGATTACGTGCCTGCCGAAGAGCGCGAGGCCGCATTCGCTCCCAAAGGAACGATCGCGCCGCTCACCGACATCCTGCTCGACAACTGGTCCCTGACGAGCTTCGACGAGATGCCCGGTCGTCCCGAGGTAGCCGCGTACCTCCACGGGCTGACCACTGATCCTCCGGAGACATATGTCGCTTGGCGAAGAGAACTGCGCTTGCTCGAGCGTCTGGAGCCATCCTCTGAGGGATTGTCAGAGGGCGCGTACCGGAAAGCCAGGGCGGACTTCGAGGGGACGTTGCGTGATTGGTTCGCTGCCTGCCGCATCGAGGCCCGAGAGCGACTGCGCGACACCACGGGTCGCGTGCGAAAGAAGCTCGGTGCGCTTCTAGAGGCGCATCGCAAGCGCGCCACGCCCACGTTCGATTTCCCGGTCGTTCTGCTGGACGAACGCGGCCGAGCATCATGGTCAACGCTCTCGGCGATCGTCAAGAAGCCGGAGAACAACCAGACGGATGTGCTGTGGTATCGCACGGTGGTCCTTCCAGTTGAGATCGGCGGACTGAACCTGGACGGGGCGCTCGACGCGCAGTTCGTCAATCCCGCGGACGAGATCGACGTCGCCGATACTGGACTCCGGGAGCGTTGGCTGCACTCTTCGAGCGCGGCAGAACGCTACACGCGGCTCGCGACAGGCGAAACGGCTGAGAAGCTTCCCTCAGGGTTCCGTGAAAAAGAACGCATCACGTTGACTGAGCCGTCGGAGAGCGAGGAAGACGACGCCGACGTACTCGAATTGATGCTTCTGACGACGCCCGCGGAAGCTGCAATCGAGAACCCGGAAACAGCAAGGTTCCGACAAACACTATCGAGCCACACCCAAGAGATTCTCCAAGAGATCGACCGCATCGCAAGGGCGCTGAACCTCGACCCCGACTTGCACGGAGCCCTTGTACATGCGGCTCAACGCCACGATCGAGGCAAGGACCGACCGTGTTGGCAGTACTACGCATGGAACGAAGACGGAAGCGAACCAGTCGCGAAGTCGACACGCTATCGTGACCCACGCCGCGCGCTCAGCGGCTATCGCCACGAGTTCGGCTCGCTGGTGGAGGCGATGGCGGCCAGTGACTTCGTCGATCACCCGGAACGCGACCTCATCCTGCACCTCATCGCCGCGCACCACGGCTGGGCGCGGCCGCACTTCGAACCGCGCGCGTACGACCGCGAAGGGCCGCTTGACAGCCACACGAGCCAGCGACAGCCGCCGACGACGGCCGAGAGCCAACGAGTGGCCGTCGAGATGCTTCAACGTTTCGGCCGCCTCCAGCAGCGCTTTGGGCGCTGGGGCCTGGCATCGTTGGAGTCGTTGTTGCGGTGCGCAGATATCGCGGCCTCGAGACGGGTAGCAGAGTCTACGGAGGGAAGGGAAACAACCGAGACGTCCGGTCTCGGGAACCCTGAACCCGCTCGCGACCAAGCATATGGCGCCACAGTCCTGTCGACAGACACCTCCTCCCCCCCCGACGCACGACCTGTGATTTGTGCGGGCGGCGTGGAGGAACCGAGTTTCGGCATCGAAGTTGACGTCACAAATCCTGGGCAATTCTTCGCGTGCTGCGGCTTACTGGAACTGGCACACAGGCTGTGGCCCGGTGCCCAAGGCTGGTTCGGTAATGGTCGCTTCTTCGTCGCTGCGCCATTCCGCCGGGATGCCTCGCCTCTCGATCTGCTGAGCCCCTTGCTCGATTGCAGCGTCGAAGTCGCAAAGGGGACACAGGACGAGAAGACGGCACCCTTGGAACTTGGTTCACCGATTCTCCTGCACCTCGACTGGTGGCTTGACGGTAACGGGAAGCCAACTCCCTTCAAGACCTGGGCGGCAAATGCGACGTCGAGGCAGATGTTCTGCAAGTGGCGCGACCCATTGAAGGAGAGTTTACGTGCGGTGGCGGGTGACTTCTTGGCGCTGCTTCAACTGGGCACGCGCCTTCAGGGCTCCTACGGCTTCGATAGTCACCTCGGTTGGGATGCATTGCGCGTTGGTTTCTCTTTGAACGAGCATGTCGGACTCAAGGATCTCCCAACGCGGCCAGTGATTGAACTTGTCGGGGCGATTGGATTGCAGCGATTCCTCCCCAGGCTCGACAGAAAGCAGTATGAAGTGCGCTACAGCCCATGGGGTCATCCGCTGTCGGCACCCGTAGCCCGCGTCGCGTCGATAGGATTGGTTCAAACCAACGGCAGTCGAACGTTGCGGACGAGATTCGTTTCGCGAGGCTCGTTCAAGGGCCTTGATGCTGCCTCGACGTTCCAGGGGGAGTTCGATGAGTGAGATTGCAACGAAATTCGACAGTTGGCTGGAAGACGGCAGTGATATCGCCGCTCTGGTGATGCGTCAGTGGCTCCTGCCGATCGAGGGCAAGGAAGGCGTTATCTTTCCACCGACATACGCCAAGCCCGAGCGAATGCGAGACGAGGACTGGACCGGGTACAACATCGATCGTTTCGAAGACGGCACAAACGTCTGCCAGATCGACAGCGTTGGGTCCCAGGCCAACCGAATGGAGCCGATCTTCAAGCGCAAGAAGTACAGGCACCTTGTACCGCAGATCGTCATCGTGGCTCGCGAAAACGGGCAAACACGGGAAGTCCATCTTCTGGACGCTGGCCACCGTGCGGCAGATGCGATCGTGCGGTTTTCGACGATTGGGCCGCAGCTATTCGAGGCATTCCTGGCATTCCAGCGGACAGGGAATGCAGAAAGGCTTGCGCGCATCGCGCCAACCTCGCTCGTCTTCGGATCGTGGGATTCCAGAGCGACTCAAGCCAAGTTGCCGCGGATCGTGCGGTCGGTGATCCGTGCTTTCAACGTGCAAGCGATGCATCGCTCAGCACAGTACAGCACCATTGCTGGTGAGATCCTTGAGGGTTCTGATGCCGAGGTGACCGTGAAAGGACCGAAGGCAGAACTCGGTCTGGCACACGTGCCTGCGGTCATGACTCACGGCGGCGTCTGGATCAAGAATGGCAGTGAGATTCGGCGCGACGCTGTCTTAAGCCTGGTCCCGTTGCGTGCACTGTGCGCGGAATCCGGGCAAGGTGAGGACACCCTGGTGCTCAGACGTTACATCCTGGGTGTGGCGCTCGTTGCATTCTCGGCACCGCCTGAGACGTGTCTTCGCGAAGGCTGCCAAGTCGTTCCCGACAAGTCGCGCCCAGCCGAGTTGAGTCTGGTCAATCATGACGGCGGTCGCGACGAGTGGGTGCTCACTGATCGGGACGCTCTAGCCTTCGCCGATGAAGCCGCGAAAGCGTTTCACGTTCAGCAGCCATCGCAGTCCGCGGAATGGGACGGAGAACTAGCGCGGACCGTCTTGGGCCTAAATGAGCAACAGCGAAAGGAGTTGCTCAGAGGAGGGCCAGTGACCCGTGCGAGGCTCGAGCAAGTGTCCTCGCAGCAGAGTACGCGTGGGCGAGGGACGACGGGCAGGAACGCGGCCCGCGCCGAAGGGCAAGGTGCGGTGGCGGAGCCGGACACGCGTTGATGAGCGCCCACCTCTGCATCTCCGTGACGCTTCTCGATCGGCTTTTTCACGGTCAGGGAGAGGACGAGCCGGAGTGGCCACCGTCGCCAATGCGACTCTTTCAGGCGCTCGTCGCTGGGTCTCGCGCCGGGTGGCGCAATGGTCGGTGGACCGGCAAAGACGGCAATGAGTTGCGAACGGCATTCGAATGGCTGGAGCGCCGAGAGGCGCCAGAGATCGTAGCGCCAGAGGCGCACAAAGGCGCAGCCTACAAATTCTTCGTGCCGAACAACGACAGCGACCAGAAGTTCGAACGGCAGGATCGCCTGACTGAAAAGATCGTTCGACCGCACCGACTTGCGACCAGCGTGAACGACGCCGATCGGCCCCACATCATTCACTACGTGTGGTCTATCGGCGACTTGGAGTGGTCATCTTCGAGGCCGCATGCGGAAGTGCTCTGCCGGGAAGCCCGTCATCTGATGGCGCTTGGCTGGGGCATCGACCAGGCTGCGGGTGACGGACAAATTCTGACCACCGCCGAAGCCGCAGCACTTCGAGGGATTCGCTGGCGTGCCTGGCGCGGCGCCTCTCCGGGCCGGCAGTGCCTGCGGATTCCCCAGGCGGGGTCGCTGAGCGACTGTGAGTTGGTACACACCTCGTTCGTCAACCGTGTTCGCATTGCACGGCGTGGGAGGGCCGCCGTACTCGAATACGCGCCTGCGGAGAAGCTGCGCTGTTTCGACACGGTTGTCTACTTGCCCGTTGGTCAAATGCCGCCGCGGCACTACGCTGCCTTCGACCTGCCCGACGGCGTTGCATTTCGACAGGAGTCCACGATCGAGGTAGCGGCGATGCTGCGCTCGCTCGTCTGCGACGACGTGAGATACCGCAACCGACAGGACTTCAGCGAGCAGTTCCCAGGCGTAGAGCTTGACGTATATCTCGCCGGACACATCGCCAACACTCCCGACCGTCGGAAGAACCAGCCGCAGCGGTTCTCGTACCTGCCGCTCCCGACGATCGGCCATCAGCACGCTGATGGGATGATCCGCCGCGTACTGATCGCCGAGCCGTCTGGCGGCCACGGAGCGTACGCGCGCTGGGCAGACCAGCGCCTCCGCGGCCAGTCCCTGCGCGACAAGGACGGCCATGAGCGGGGCGTGCTGCTCGACGCCTGGAGACGGAGTTCGTCAGGAATGCTCGATCGATACGTAGCCCAAAGCACGAGCTGGGCGACTGTCACGCCCGTGATCCTGCCCGGGTTCGATGATTTCAGGGGTGTTCGCACCAACAAGCGAGAACAGCCGACGAAAGCTGAGCGGCTGTTTCTCAAGGCGGTCGAACAGTCGGGCGTGCCGCTCGAGGCGGTCAGGGATGTCACACTGCGCAGGGCTCCCTTCTGGCCAGGGTCACAGCATCCTGCCTCGTACCGGCGTCCGGACTATCTCGACTCGCCGAAGAACCGCCGGTTTTCCGCCTGGCATGCGTGTCTGACGTTCCGCGAGCCGGTGACTGGACCGCTCGCCATCGGCGCCGGGCGTCATATTGGTCTCGGCCTCTTTGCGATCTGGGAAAGGTGAAGTGTGACAAGTCAGCCCGTTGCGACCGAATCACTGCTCGATCTGGATCCCGTCCTCGCGGAGATCGTCCGCCGCCTCGCGGCCGCCTACCAGCCGGAGCGCATCTACCTCTTCGGCTCGAAGGCCCGCGGCGACGCCGGCCCCGACAGCGACTACGACCTCCTCGTCGTCGCGCCCGACGATGCGCCGCCGGAACGGCGCGACAGCAAGCTCGCCTACGAGGTGCTGTGGGGTGTCGAAGCCTCGGTCGATGCCGTCGTGTGTCGCAGCAGCTGGTTTCACGCCCGCACGCATCTGAAGGCGTCGTTGCCTGGAACCGTTCTGCGGGAAGGCAGGTTGCTCCATGCCGCATGACCCGGCGCGCGTGGAAGACACGCGGGTCTGGATGACGAAGGCCAGAACCGATCTTCACGCCGGGGCGCACGGATTGACCGCGGTCCCACCGATTACGACCGACGCCGTCTTTCACGCGCAACAAGCGGCCGAGAAGGCGCTCAAAGGATTCCTCGCGTGGCACGACGAGCCCTTCGGCAAGACTCACGATCTGGCTGCCCTGTGCCGGTTGTGTACGCCCATCGAGCAAAGCTTCGAGTCGATGGGGCGGCGCGCCGCACGCCTGACCGACTACGCCTGGAAGTACCGCTATCCGGGAGAGCCTGGTGAGCCCTCCCGCGAGGAAGCGGAGTCAGCGCTCGCGCTGGCTCGCGAGGTCTACGACGCCGTGCTCGAACTCCTCCCGAGTGAGGCGCGGCCAGCGTGACGGTGTAGCACGCTCTTTGACAACTGAAGAATCCGGCCCGGTCTCTCTGGCTGCGCACGGCCGCCGGTTCCCGGCGGGCCGTGCGCACGTTTCGGCAGGGCTGCGGCCCGCCCATGTGCCCGGACACACCTGCGTCCGATAGTCTCCGCAGAAGCCGTGCGCAACACCTACCTCGTCTGCTACGACATCTCGGACGACACCCGCCTGCGCCGCGTTCACAAGACGATGACCGGCTTCGGCGACCGGCTGCAGTACTCGGTCTTCGAGTGCAAGTTCGCCCAGGCCGACCTGGCCCGCTGCAGGCACGCCCTCGAGAAGCTGATCCACCACCGCGAGGACCAGGTTCTCTTCGTCGACCTCGGCCCCGTCGAGGGTCGCGGCGAGCGCGTCATCACGGCCATCGGCCGCGCCTACTCCACACTCGACGCCCCCTGCATCATCGTCGACGGCGAGGACGATCGCGGCGAGGTGGCCGGCACGAAGAGGAGGGTTGACGCGATCCAGCGCGCCAGGATGGAACGTGCCGAGCGCGCCGAGGAGGAGGAATGAGCACCGACCCGCTGCCGTCTCCGCTGGCGTTCCCGTCGCGGCCAATCCCCGTGAAGGCGGGCTTGCGGCGGCCGGTGGAGCTGCCGCCGTACCTCCCCGCTCGCATGCTCAACGAGCTCGTCTACTGCCCGCGGCTGTTCTTCTACGAGTGGGTGGAGGGCGTCTTCGCGCACAGCGCCGACACGGTGGAAGGCGCGCTGCGGCACGACACGCTCGGCGAGAAGGCCGGCGCGCTGCCGCCCGCGGCCGACGCGGCAGACCAGCGAATCCACTCCCGATCGGTCTCGCTGTCGAGCGACCGCTACGGTCTGACGGCCGTGATCGACCTGGTGGAAGGCGAGGGCGGCCGCGTCTCGCCGGTGGACTACAAGCACGGCGCGCCGCGCGAGCAGGATGGCGCGCTCGAGGCGTGGCCGACCGATCGCGTGCAGGTGTGCGTGCAGGCGCTCATCCTGCGTGAGCACGGCTACACGTGCGACGAGGCGGTCGTCTACTACAACCAGACGAAGCAGCGCGTGCGCGTGCCGATTGACGACGAGCTCGTCGCATCCACCCTCGCCGGCGTCGAAGCGGCTCGTCGCATCGCCGGGTCCGGCCGGATCCCGGAGCCGCTGGTTGACAGCCCGAAGTGCCCGCGTTGCTCGCTCGTCGGCATCTGCCTTCCCGACGAGACACGGGCGCTGCTCCACGGCGGCCTGCGACCGGAGGAGGCAGTCGACGCCGAACAGTTGTCGCTGTTCGAGGAGGCGCCGGTTGGTCCGCCCGCCGGGTCGCGGTCGGTCGACGTCCGTCGCCTGATTCCGGCGGGTGACGACCTGCGTCCGCTCTACGTCACCGGGTACGGGTTCAGCATCGGCCGGTCGGGTGGCGTCCTGCAGATCAAGGAAAAGGGGAGCCTCGTGCAGGAGGCACGGCTCAACGACGTGTCGCAGGTGAACGTCTTCGGGAGCGCGTCGGTGACGACCGGCGCCGTGCAGGCGCTGGCTGAGCTCGAGCGCCCGATCGCGTACTTCACCACGGGCGGCTGGTTCTACGGGATGACGACGGCACTCGGGCTGAAGAACGTCTTCCTGCGACGCGAGCAGTTTCGCCGCGCCGATGACGAAGCGTTCTGCCTGCGGATCGCCCGCCGGATCGTGGCAACGAAGATCCGGAACCAGCGCACGATGCTGCAGCGCAATCACCTGGAGCCGCCGGCGCGGGCGCTCGACGCGTTGCGGCGGCTGGCGCGCCAGGCGGCGGAGGCCGGCGCGCTCGACTCGCTGCTCGGCATCGAGGGGACCGCCGCGCACTACTATTTCGGCCACTTCCGCGGGATGTTGAAGGTGGACGACGAGCAGGAGCGCCCGGCGTTCGACTTCACGCGGCGCAACCGGCGTCCGCCGCGCGACCCGGTGAACGCGCTGCTGTCGCTCGGCTACAGTCTGCTGGTGCGCGACCTGACGTTCGTCTGTCATACGATCGGATTCGATCCGTTCATCGGGTTCTTTCACCAGCCGCGGTTCGGGCGGCCGGCGCTGCCGCTCGATCTGATGGAAGGATTCCGGCCGCTCGTCGTCGACTCGGCGGTGCTGTCGGCGGTCAACACGCGCATGGTGGCGCCGGACGACTTCCGGCAGGTCGGTGAATCGGTGATGCTCACGCCGCGGGGGCGGAAGCGGTTCCTGCAGGCCTACGAGCAGCGGATGGACGCTCAGGCGACGCACCCGCTCTTCGGCTATCGTGTGAGCTACCGGCGGGTGCTGGAGATCCAGGCGCGGCTGTTGGCCCGCGTGGTGACGGGGGAGCTGCCCGAGTATCCTGGGTTCGAGACGCGGTGACCGTCGCGAGCGGCGGGGTGGTCGGCTAACCACGGACGCCGCTCGAAAGGAGGAAACTCTGAGAGAATTGCATGACCTCAGCTTGGTCCGAGGGCGGACGCGCCGGGTGGTGCGACGGTCGTGGGCGCACCGCTCGCGGAGGGCGCAGCAAGCTATTGGCGGGCGAGGGTTTTGCGAGCGGTCGGGATTCCGCGGCGAATGAGCCGCGGCCTCATTGAAGCGAGTCCTCGGCGGGTTCGCAGAGCAAGTGCGTTTTCGATTCCGCGGCGAATGAGCCGCGGCCTCATTGAAGCACCGTGATGGTCGTCTGGTCATCGGCTCCCGTCAGCGATTCCGCGGCGAATGAGCCGCGGCCTCATTGAAGCAATTGCGCCCCGTGAATCGTCAGCACGTCCTGCAGCGATTCCGCGGCGAATGAGCCGCGGCCTCATTGAAGCGCTGTAGGCGCCATGCCGCGTCCGCCCGCCTCGGATCGATTCCGCGGCGAATGAGCCGCGGCCTCATTGAAGCTCGGGCCACTGGTAGGACTCCTTCCCCCAGGTGCCGATTCCGCGGCGAATGAGCCGCGGCCTCATTGAAGCGCGGATCCCGCGTTCCACGCCGGCGAGCTGCCGCCGATTCCGCGGCGAATGAGCCGCGGCCTCATTGAAGCCCGGTCACGATTCATTGGGTCAGTGAATCCACGCCGACGATTCCGCGGCGAATGAGCCGCGGCCTCATTGAAGCATCCCGATCCAGGCCAGCGCCTGCCCGACCTTGGCGATTCCGCGGCGAATGAGCCGCGGCCTCATTGAAGCCATGTCGATCCTCACGATACGGGTATACGTTTACGGATTCCGCGGCGAATGAGCCGCGGCCTCATTGAAGCACCCGGCCGGTTGAGGAGTTCACCGGGCGTGTGGCGATTCCGCGGCGAATGAGCCGCGGCCTCATTGAAGCGTGCAGACCCCGATGTTGGTCGCGGAAGATGCCGCCGATTCCGCGGCGAATGAGCCGCGGCCTCATTGAAGCTCGTCATGCGAGTACGTCTTCTACCTCACTGATGTTGATTCCGCGGCGAATGAGCCGCGGCCTCATTGAAGCCGCAGTTCCGCCCACGTCTCGCCAGGCAGGGTTGTGGATTCCGCGGCGAATGAGCCGCGGCCTCATTGAAGCAGCTCCTGTTTTGTCAAGGGTAATGACGCGTGTCAGATTCCGCGGCGAATGAGCCGCGGCCTCATTGAAGCGGTTTACCCCCACTCGGACCAGAAGGGGATGTGACGATTCCGCGGCGAATGAGCCGCGGCCTCATTGAAGCGCCCCCACCGTCTGCCAGTCGGCGTCTGAGTCGAGGATTCCGCGGCGAATGAGCCGCGGCCTCATTGAAGCGTCGCGCGCGGCGGCGAATGCCCATGCGGTGGCGACCGCGCGGATCGACAACGGGAGCATCGTGAGTCATTGAGGGTGACCAACACGGTCATGGAATCGCGTCGCGCGTCCCGGATTCTGCGGGGCGAGCGCCACGCACGGGCTCAGGACAACGGAGTCTCGCCACGCAGCCGGTCGACCGTCGCGCCAAGCCACGCGGCCGCCGCTCCGTACGGCGCCGAGTCGGTGGCGGCAAGCGACTCGAGGAACGGCGCGATCCAGAAGCCGAGGTGGTCGCGCAGGAACGCGTCGTACGCCTGGGTGGTGACCTCCAGCTCCTCGGCGAGCTGCGCGTCGGCCGCGAACGCCCCCTTGAAGGCGAGATAGGCGAGGAAGTCGAGCTCGACGGCGATGTTGTCGGGGACCTCGCGCGGCTGCGCCTCGGGGTCGTAGGCGAACGCCTGGTAGAAGCCGCCGATGGCGGCGAGCAGCGGCCCGCGGCCGGCGAGCGTCGCCCGGTCGAAAGACGACTCGCAGGAGGGGAGCCCGGCCGGACCGAGCACGCGGTGGAACTCGCGCTCCCACGTGTCGAGATGCACGTCGAGCAGCGGCACGGCGCCGTCGCGCGCCTCCCCAGGGAGCATCGGCAGCAGCACGCGCAGTTCCCTCAGCCCGTCCGCCGTGGGTGGGCGGAAGAGCGTCGAGGCAAACCGCCAGCACACCGCCCGTTCGAGCCACGGGCCGAACGGCGCCGCGTCCGGTTGCGCGCTCACAGGTATTGGCCTCCGTGTCTCTGTGCCTCTGTGGCCCGTCGAAGGGGTCACCGTTATCGCGCCGCGTGCAGGACCAACGGGATCCATACCGACCGCATCTTCCGCGCGCCCGCCTGCCGCAACGCGCCGTCCCAGACCGCCACCGCCACGAACGTCCGCTGTCCGACCGTCAACCGGGCCACCCCGTCGCCTTCCTCCAGCGGACGGGCGATCGCGACGAGCCACCGGCCGTCGCGCCAGACGCCCCGGCCGAGCGCCTTCTGCGTCGCCGCGGCCGTCGTCGTGCCGTAGCCTTCCGCGACGAGCTCCTGCACGGGCGACGTGCTCGCGCGTCGCGTGATCGGGTTGCCCGCCGCGTCGGCGGGCGCGTAGCGCCGCGCCATCTCCTCTTTCGCGGCCGGATTGGCGAGGAACGGATAGTGATCGATCGCCGCGTTGGGATAGAGGGCGGAGACGCGGTCCTGTCCCCTCACGGCCCGTTCGGCGTCGTCCTGCCAGAGCGCTTTCCAGTAGAGGAGGTGGACCGCTTTGCCCACTTCACCCATGGCCGGGTCCGGCACCTGGCTGCCCGCCTGCACCGGAAACTGAATCGCCACGCTGTCGGAGGTGACGCCGGACTGGGCCAGCATCGACCTGGTGGCGTCCGCCCACCCGAGCCGGAAGGCGATCCACTCGCCGTTGTGCAGCGCCCGGACGTCGACGCGCGTGACGCCCGGCTGGAGGAGCTTCGGCTCCACGATGTCCTGCACGAGGAGCGCCGCCGGGTGCTCCGGCGCGCGGTCCCAGAGCGCCGAGAGCGGATCGTCGGTCGGCAGCGCGCCGCTCGCCGCGACGGCGGCGATCTGTATCGTATCGATGGCCGGCCCACGCCGGCATGCGCCGGTGATGACGACGGCGAAAGCGAGCGATGCGATGCAGAGACGACGGGTGGCGCGCCTTGCGCGTCCACGTACCACCGAGACGCCGAGACACAGAGGCATGTCTTCCCAGATTGGCCTCGGTGCCTCAGTGTCTCGGTGTTCCGCACATGTGAAGAAGGGTCTCATGACGCGCGTCATGTCGTGTTCATCCTGATGATCCGGCGCGTCGGGTCCTCGGCCGGACGGATGTAGACCGGCTCGTAGATCGGCACCCGCATGATCTCCCGGTGATCGTCGTCGAGGGCGATCGCCTCGTCTCCGGAGATGCGGAAGAAGGGAATCGTCCGCTCGGTGGACCCGAAGAGCGCGAACAGCCCCGCCAGCGTCTTGTCGTTCCGGGCGTTGCGGTACGTCTTCACGGCGGCCGGCGCCCCGGGACCGAACGTCTGGACGAGGAACGGGTCTGGCACGTTCACCGGCGGCACGTAGTAGACGTTGGGCTCGAGGCCGAACTGCGGGTAGAGCGGCAGCGCCAGCTTCCGGACGTGGACGAGGTAGTCGATCGGATTGTCCTCGCGCGCCCGCTCGGGAGGGTTCACCCATCCCTGCAGCCGGATCTTGCCGATGCAGTTGACGAAGCACTGCGGCTGGATCCCCTCCTCGATCTTCGGGAAGCACGCGATGCACTTCTCGCTCGTGCCGGTCGAGGGGTTGAAGTAGACCTTCTTGTACGGGCAGGCGCGCACGCACTCCTGGTAGCCGCGGCAGCGCGACTGATCGAGGACGACGATCCCGTCCTCCTGGCGCTTGTAGATGGAGGAGCGCGGGCACGAGGCGAGGCAGGCCGGATAGGTGCAGTGGTTGCAGATCCGGGCGAGGTAGAACATCCAGATCTGCTGCGGCAGACCGAGCGCCAGCCCCTGGTCGACGCTCCCGGTGATCTCGTCCTCGCCGATGTTCGGCGACGCATAGTCGATCGCCTGGGGCGTCCAGCCGAGCACGCGCTCGCCCTGCGGCGCCGCCTCGAAGACGGTGCGCCCGGTGTACTTGGTTCCATCCCAGGTCTGCGGTCCGAGCGCGTCGAGGAGCTCGACGTCCCAGGCGAGCGGGTAGTAGCCGTACGGCTTCGTCTCGACGTTGTTCCAGAACATGAACTCCTGGCCGCGGCCGCTCGTCCAGGTCGTCTTGCACGCGAGGGTGCAGGTCTGGCAGGCGATGCACTTGTTGATGTCGAACACCGCGCCGAACTGCCGCGTCGGGCGGTTGTCGGAATACCAGTAGTCCATGGCCCGCCCGATCTGCCAGTTGTTGACCCGTGCCATCGCGCTATTCCTTCTTCCTGATGAAGCCGCCCTCGAGGAAGCGCTTCACCGCGTCGCTCTCGTAGCCGGGCCGGAGGCCGAGGGCGGCCGGGCGCCACAGCCCCTTGCCCTCGAGGCCGCCCGGCTCGGCGCGGGTGATCTTCACGATCGACTCGCGCGGCGCGCCGGTGGGGCAGTGCGAGTCGGGGAGGAACCCCTGTCCCATCACCTGGCCCAGCAGCTCCTTGCGCGGGAGCGAGTCGGTCATCAGCGTCGGCTTCAGCCACCCGCGCGTGGTGCTCTGGTGGCTGCCCGAGCGGAACATCGCCTGATAGTTCGTGTCGGGATTCTTCGCGAGCCGGTCGACCCGCATGCGGCTGCCCCGGAGGCTGCCGGGCGTGGCGCCGTACATGTTGAACCACATGCGCGTGACGCCGGGGGGCGTGCCCGGGTAGTACCGCGCCCGGCACAGGAGCCGCGCCACCTCGTAGGCCGGGTCGCCCTGCTTCCAGCCGCGGTAGGGGCGGTCCGACGGGTCCGAGTCGATCCAGACGTAGTCGCCGTCGTCGACGCCCAGCTCCCTGGCGTCGAGCGGGTTGATGTCGACGTACCCCTCGGTGACGAACGGGGCGCGCGGGTCGCGGCGGTAGACGTCGCCGAAGGGGCCGAAGAGCACCGCCACCATGTCGGTGTCGATCGGCGTGGTGTGCGCGCCGTGCCGGTACTTGGGGGTGTGGAAGATGAAGCGGTAGCCGTCGCGCCGGAGCGGATGCTCGGTCCTGGCGACCTCCGACCACGGCTTCACCACGTTGCGCACCTGGCGCGCCTCGCACGACAGGTCGTCCGCCTCGAGGCCGTACTCCTCCGGTCCCTCCTGGCGGAAGCACGGATGCTCGGCGCCGACGATCACGTTCGGTTCGTAGAAGGTGGAGTCGATCGGCTCGCGGTAGACCGGGAGGTTCTCGCAGTACGCGATGAACTCGTCCTCGTCGCGGTAGAACTCGAGGCGGCCCGACTTGGTCCACCAGGGCTTGGATTCCTGCGTCTGCTCCCAGCCGCCGGCGCGCGGGTTGGTGCGCGTCATCATCAGCGCCGGCACGCCGCGCGTCGCCTTCGCCTCGAGGTCGGCGATCTGATACCCCTTCGTCGCGCTGCTGTTGTCGAGAATCCGCTGCAGGTGGACGTCGGTGCGCCCCTCGCGGACGAACCGGAAGTAGTCCTCGAACCGCCGGTCGCCGGTGAGCGCGGCGAGCTTCGACGCCACGAGCGCCACCGCCTCGGCGTCGCCTCTGGTCTCGAAGATGCGCGGCAGCGGCGTCCGCGGAAACACCTGGAGGAACGGATTGGTCACCGACGCGGTCATGTCGGGCTGCTTCAGCTCCGCCCACGAATCAATCGCAAAGACGATGTCCGCGTACTCGCAGGAGGTGGACCACCACCACTCGTTGACGCCGATGAACTCCATCTTCGGCAGCTGGTTGTTGACGACGTTGTAGTGCCACTTGACGTTGCCGAGGATGGAATTGGCGTTGGCGAACCAGAGCGACTTGGTCGGCGTCGGGATGTGGCCCTTGCCGGTGAACATCCGGTTGCCGACTTTGAGCGGGTGGTCCTCGTGGTTGTAGTAGTGGGCGGATTCTGCGCGCCAGTACTGCCGCACGCGCGCCGGCTTCGCGGGATCGAGCTCGATGTCGAACGGGTTCTCGTTCATGTACTGCGGCAGCCCGTTGAAGAGTGCGATGCGGTAGTTGCCGGCGTAGCTGCCCACGTTGCCGCCGATGTGGCCGACGTTGTTGGTCAGCGCCGCCAGCAGGAACACGGCGCGGTCCTTCAGATCGTTGTTGAAGAACTGGTTCGGCCCCATGCCGAGCGCCATCAGCGTGCCGGCGGGGGAGGCGGCCACCTCCCGCGCCAGGCCCTCGACGGCCGCCCGGGGCGCCCACGTCATCGCTTCGGTGGCCTCCGGCGGGAAGTTGTCGATGACGTACTGCCGCACCAGGTCGAACGTCGGCCGGCAGCGCACGTCCCGGCCGTCCTTCAGCCGCACGGTCACCTCGCCCTCGAGCTGCGGGTCGAGGCCGGCGCGGTCGAAATGCGTGCCGACGGCGTCGCGCGAGAGGGGCACGGCGGCCTGCCGCGTGCGGTCCCAGACGACCGCGTCGCCCCACTGCTCGCGGAGCGCCGCCGGAATGAGCTGCTCCCGGTGGGTGCCGGGCGGCGGCGGGACCTCGCCCTTGGCCATCACGCGCGTGAAATTGCCGAGCGGCGGAAGCGGCGGCGCGCCCTGCAGATCAGAGGCGCGCAGCTTTTTGAGCGTGTCGAGCCGGACGAGGAGCGGCAGGTCGGTGAAACGCTTGACGAACGCGTCGTCGTACAACCGGTCGCGGAAGATGACGTGGCAGAGGCCGAGCGCCAGCGCCGGCGTCGTCCCCGGGCGCACGACGATCACCTGGTCGCCCTTGTGCGCCGTAGCGCTGTACTCGCAGGCGATGACGACGACCTTGGTGCCCTTGAGGCGCGCCTCGGTCAGCCAGTGCGAGTCGGGCATCTTGGTGGTGATCCAGTTCATGCCCCAGACGAGCACGATCCTGGCGCGCTCCACCGAGAACAGGTCGAATTCCACCGTCTGCGTGCCGGTGACCATCGTGTGCCCGGGCGGCAGGTCCGTGTGCCACGAGTAGTTGTCCCAGCCGCGCCCGCCGAGCGCCTGGTCGGGGCCGACGCCGCGCATCTTCGCGTCGAGGAGCGCCATCGAGCCGGCCAGCCGGTACATCGCCATGACGCGGGTGACGCCGAGCAGCGGCATGCCGCCGCGGAACTTGAGGCACTGCGTGCCGGCGCCAGCCATCGCCTCGACCGATTCCTTGTCGTACCCCTGCGCGGCCAGGCGGCGCGCCCCCTCGGGGCCGGCGTAGGTGGCGGCGATGTTCTGGAGCGTGCGGGCGGTCATGTCGGCGGCCGCGTCCCAGCCGACGCGCTCCCAGCCGTCCCAGCCGCGCCGGAAGTACTCGGCGGGCGGACGGCCGTCGGCGCCGCGCGGAAAGCCGTTGTCGACCCAGGCCTTGAACCCTTTGCGCACCATCGGATAGCGCACGCGCCGATCGCCGTAGAAGCGCCGCGTGAGCGCGAGCCCCTTCTGGCAGCACCGCGGATCCCACCGGTGCGACGTGCGGTTCCCCAGCAGATCCGTCGCCTCTCCGTACCCCATCGTCGGGCCGATGCGGGTGACCACGCCGTTGCGGACGTAGGCGCGGAGCAGGCAGTTGTGCGTGTCGTTCGGCGCGCAGAGGAAGACGAACGAGTCGTCTACCGCGAAGAGATCCCTGTAGACGCGCTCCCACCCGCGGTCGGGATACCGGGCGAGCGGGTTGTCGATGCGATCGAGCGACCAGGAGCGCGTGGCGGCGGCGACGAGACCGCCGAACCCGGCCGCGGCGGCGTGCTGGAGGAACGTGCGTCGATCCATCTCTCGTCTCCCGCTCATCTCGCCTCGGGCGGAGCGCCCGGCAGCCCGGCTGCGACAAACGCGCTGATGTCGAGGATCTCGTCGGCGGTCAGCGCCGAGTGGTTCACGCCGTCGAGACGGAAGGCGGGCATCGGCGTGTCGGCACGCCCGCGCGCGACCATCGCGGCGACGTAGCCGAGACTCGTCACCTGCTGAAAGCCCGAGTTGGCGAGCGACGTGCCGGTCTTCCCCTGGCCGCGATCGCCGTGGCACCCGGCGCAGTGCCGGCCGTAGAGGCCGCCCCCGCGCTCGGGCGAGCCGGGCGCCTGGCGCCAGGCGGCGCCTGAGCCGTCGATCCGGGACAAGCCAATCACGGCGTCGGTCACCGCGCGCATCATCGCGGCGTCGTAGATGCGGTAGGCCGGCATCGCCGTGCCCGCGACACCGCGCGCCAGCGCCTCGTAGAGGCGATCGCGCGAGCGCGCCGGCGCGTCGGCGGTGGCGAGCGGCGATCCGAGCGCCGTGCCCTCGCCCGAAGGTCCGTGGCAGATGGCGCAGTCGCGCCGGTAGAGTTCCGGGCCGAGCGCCGGATCGGGCCGGGCCGCCTCGACCTCCGCCCGCGGGGGGACGGAGGGACCGAGGCTGCGCAGGTACCCGACGATCGAGGTGAGCTCCTCGGGGCGCAGCGTGCCGTTCGGCCCAGCCAGCGGCGGCATCCGGCGCCCCGGGCGCCCGTTCGTGATCGTCCCTTCGAGAAACGCATTGGAGGCGACGTCGAGGAAGTCCGGCGAGGCGATCGCCGGAAAACGCGTCGGCTGCCCGCCGTAGTTGGCGCCCTGTCCCTTCGGGCCGTGACACCCGCTGCAGTAGGCGCCGAAGGCCGCCTCGCCCGACAGCAGCGGACGCGTCTCGGCCAGCAGCGTCCGCCGCACGCGGTCGCGCGGGAGGTACTCGGCCGGGAGCGGCCGCCGGCGCAGCGACAGGACCCACGTGGTCAGCAGATCCGCCTCGGCGGCGGTCACCGGCTGCGGCACCATCAGGCTGCCGGCCACGACGCCGGCCGGGTCGAGCAGGTGCCGGCGCATGTAGTTGGCGAGCGTCTGTTCGCCCGGCACGCCCGAGAAGTTGAGGTCGCCAATCGGCTTGAGGCCCGCCGTGTCGAGCACGGGCGCCTCGTCGCCGCCGCGGCCGTCCACCTTGTGGCAGCCGAGGCAGCCCTTCCGCAGCGCGAGCGCCTCGGCTTCCGCGAGTCGCGGCGTGGGCGAGTCGTTGTGGCAGGTGCCGCAGCCGGCCTCGACGTGCTCGCGCGGCAGCATCTGCTGGTCCCAGTGCGAGACGAAGCCGTGGGCGGCCTCCCTGGTCGTGGCGCGTCCCTGGCCGCCGTGGCACGACGTGCAGCCGAACTCCAGCGCATCGTGGGGGATCGTCGGGTGCGCCCGAAACAGCGGGTCGCCGGCGACCGGCGCCGACTCGCCCATGCCCAGATGGCACGAGATGCACCGATCGGTGATGCCGAGCTCGGGCTTCCAGATCTGCTGGAGCGCGACCGGAATCGGGCGCGCGCCGTTGGCGCCGGCCAGCGCGTTGTAGCGCTGCTGCGCCCGCCGCCACTCGGCGAAGTAGGGGCCGAGCGGCGCCACGGCGAGCGCGGCGAGGAAGACGACGCTCACCGCCGCCAGGACGCGAACCAGCCACCCCAGGCCGGCGTCGCCCGGCCGCATCGACGCGCCGCGAAGGTCGTCAGTAGATGCCATCGCTCCAGGGCAGCGTGAACGCCCAGCCCGGACCGCGGAAGAGCACACCAATCACGGTGAGCGCCGTCGTCGCGAGCAGGAACCAGGTGAAGATCCAGAACGCCAGACTGCGCCGTCCGATCCAGCCGACGATGCCGCTCGGCCGGCGCCAGATCTCCGGCAGCGTCATCAGGACGGCCACCAGCCACAGCGGCACGAGCACGGGCCACAGCGGGTGGCTGGCGGTCGCAAGGAGCAGGGCCGAGAGCAGACCCACGCCGGCCCAGAGCCCGACGAGCACTCGCGGCCTCCCGTCCGACAGCGGCCGCCGCTCGAGGTTCACGTTGAAGTAAGGAATGACGACGAGCGCCACGATGACCGCCGCCGGCATCAACACGCCGGAGACGACCGGCGGGTAGTAGTGGAGCAGCTCCTGCAGGCCGAGGAAGTACCACGGCGCCTTGGCCGGGTTCGGCGTCTTGAGCGGGTTGGCCATCTCCTCGAGCGGCGCGTCGACGAAGATCGCCAGCAGCACGAGGGCGAGCGAGAAGACGAGCAGCGCAATCAGCTCGCGCACCAGCAGGTGCGGCATCGTCATCACGACCGGCTCCCCCGTCTCGTCCACGGCGGGGCGCCGCTCGTCCTGGACGACGACCAGGCGGACCGGCGTGCGGCGGGCGTCCTCGCCCGTCTCGAGCACGAAGCGCGGCGGCGCGGCGCTCACGACGCGGCCTCCGTGGAGGTTGGGAGTTGGACGTTGGGCGTTGACCCGCGTCCGCCCGGCGATCCGAGGTAGATCCCGCCGTCCTTGCGGATGCGCCAGAGGTGCACGCACGCGCCGAGCACCAGGAAGAGCGGCAGCACCACGCAGTGCAGGACGTAGAAGCGGAGCAGGGCGTTCTCGCTGACCGCGCGGCCGCCGAGGAGCACGAACTTGGTGGGCGGCCCGAGCAGCGGCATCGCGTCGGCCATGTTGGTGCCCACCGTCACGCCCCAGAAGGCGAGCTGATCCCACGGCAGCAGGTACCCGGTATAGGAGAGGAGCACCGTGAGGACGAGCAGGACGACGCCAATCACCCAGTTGAACTCCCGGGGCGGCCGGTACGCGCCGGCGAAGAACACGCGGATCATGTGGAGGAAGACGAGCGCGACCATCGCGTGCGCCGCCCAGCGGTGCAGGTTGCGCAGGAAGGGTCCCATGTAGACGGCGTACTGCAGATCCTTCATGTCCTCGTACGCCCGCGGCACCGACGGATGGTAGTAGAACATCAGGAACACGCCGGTCACGACGAGGATCAGGTAGCTCGCCGCCGACAGGCCGCCGAGGTAGAGCGTGCGGGTGAACGCGATCGCCCGCAGTCGCACCTTCACGGGGTGGATGTGGAGGAAGAAGTTGCCGAAGACCGCCAGCGAGCGGTTCCGGTTCGTGTCGAGCGGACCGTGGCGGACGATGGAGCGGTAGACGCGGTTCCGGCCCAGGCGCGCCAGAAGCTTCGCCGTCCGCGTCTCGTGCCGGGCCAGGCTCATACCGTCAGCACCGCGTCGCGTGGCACGACGACCGCCGTGTCAACGACGAGAACCCCGTTGTCCAGCGTGAGCGCCAGCCGCGGCAGCGGCCGCGGCGCCGGACCGTTGACCACCGCGCCGTCGGGGGCGAAGCGGCTGCCGTGGCAGGGACAGAAGACGACGTTGTTCTCGGCTTCGTACCGCGTCAGGCACCCCAGGTGCGTGCACACCGCGGTCATTGCGAAGAAGCCCGCGGCGGCGCGCATGAGGTAGACCCGCTGCTCCGGCAGCAC
This sequence comes from Acidobacteria bacterium RIFCSPLOWO2_12_FULL_68_19, assembly GCA_001767525.1. GTDB lineage: Bacteria > Acidobacteriota > Vicinamibacteria > Vicinamibacterales > UBA2999 > MELF01. The sequence goes on from MELF01000045.1 coordinate 152,867, forward strand.
GACGAGCGTGCCGACCGGGATGTCCTCGGGACGGCCCACGCGGAAGCGCGTTGGCGCCTCGAAGAGCACCTCCGGCCACATGAAGCGTACGGCGGTGACGCTGGTGCCGAGGCCGGCCATGGCGACCGCCGCGGCGCCCAGGGCGGCGAGGAACTCGCGCCGCGTGCGCTCGCGGTCGTCGATCGGGAGTTGGAGGTCGTCTACGAGGTACATAGGCTCACATGACCACATCGGCCATCTGCATGACGGCCGCTTCGTCCGCACGGTAGAACGCCTGCATCGTGATGCACGAGGTCGGACAGCGGCGCGCGCACAGGCCGCAGCGGATGCAGGCGGTTTCGTCCTTGAGGAGCAGCGCGCCGTTGGGCGCCTCGACCAACGCCGCCGGCGCGCCGTTCGGCAAAAGCGCCAGCGCCTCGGTCGTCGCCTCGGCGATCCGCACGACCGACCCCAGCTCGATGCACTGCTCGGGACAGACGTCGGCGCAGCCCCCGCACTGGATGCACTCGCTGCCGCGCACGGCCGAGGAGTCGAAGATGGTGTTCACCCAGCAGTGCAGGCAGCGGCTTCCCTCCTCGCGCGCCTCTGCCTCCGAGAGCGGCAGCTCCACTTCTTCGCGCGCCTGCCGGCGCTCGATGGGCAGCACCGCCACGCGGTGCCTCGGCACCAGCTCGTAGTCGCCTCGCGCGAACGGATGGTCGTAGCCGAAGGCAGGGAAGACCCGCACCGCATACGAGGGCGGTGAATCAAGGCGCCCGGTGAGGCACGTGTCGATCGATCTGGCCGCCTTCCGGCCGTCGGCGACGGCCGAGATGAGAATGCGCGGGCCGAACGCGATGTCGCCGCCGGCATAGACGCCCGGGAGCGACGTCGCGAGATGGGCGTCGACGACGATCGTCTGCTGCGGCGTCACCGCCAGGCCGGACGTGTCGCCGAGGAAGCCCAGATCCGCGATCTGGCCGACCGCGAGAATCACCGTGTCACAGGGGATCTCCTGCTCCGAGTCGGCGACGAACTCGGGCGCGAACCGGCCGCTCGCATCGAAGACACGGGCGACATCGACCGTCTGGAGCGCGCGAACGCGGCCGTTGCCGACAATCGCCTTCGGCCCGCGGCGGTGCACGAGACGGATCCCCTCGTGCGAGCCCTCCTCGATTTCCTCCGGGTCGGCGGGCATCTCCTCCCGTGATTCGAGCGAGACGAGCGTCACGTCGCGGCGGAGCAGGCGCGCGGCGACGATCGCCGCGTCGACGGCGAGCTGGTGATGCTCCTCGCCGGGCTGCGTGGTGCCGCCGAAGCGGCGCGCCGACCGCGCCACGTCGAAGGCGACGTTGCCGCCGCCGACCACGACCACCCGGCGACCCACCTCGAGCGGCACGCCGAGATTCACGTTGGCGAGGAAATCGACCGCCGTGAGTACGCCCGGAAGATCCGCCCCCGGGAGCCTGAGCATCTTGCCCTTGCGGCAGCCGGCGGCGATAAAGACCGCATCGAACTCGTCTCGGAGCTGGCGGAACAGGATGTCGCGGCCGATCTCCACGCCCAGGCGGAACTCGACGCCCAGGTGCCGAATGAACTCGACCTCCCGGTCGACGAGTTCCCGCGGCAGGCGATACGCCGGGATGCCGAGCCGCATCATGCCGCCGACGACCGGCGCCGCGTCGAAGACGACGGCCCGGTGCCCCATGAGGGCCAGGTCGTGGGCGCAGGCGAGCCCGGCCGGGCCGGCGCCAATAACGGCGACCCGCCCGGGGCGGTCGGCCGGCGGGCGCGGCCGGTCCACCACGCGGGCGATCTCATCGAAGCTGGCCCGGCTTTCCACGCCGAAGCGCTCGGTGACCACCCGCTTCATGGCACGGATGGCGATGGGTGTGTCTATCTGACCGCGCCGGCACGCCGCCTCGCACGGGTGCGCGCAGACGCGCCCGCACACCGAGGCGAGCGGGTTCGGCGCCCGGGCGAGCAGATACGCCTCGCGGTAGCGCCCCTGGGCGATGAGACTCACGTAACCGCCGGCGTTGGTGTTCACCGGACAGGCAGCGCGGCACGGGAAGTTGGTTTCGAGGTAGCTGGCGACGGGCGAACTCATCGAGCACCTCACCGGACTGCAACGTCCATACCCTGACGGGGTCGGCCGGCCGTCCGGGAAACCGTGCCGGATATTGCCCAAGGTGGGTAACTAGCCCGGTCTGCGCGGAAAATCACCCGCGTCGGGGAAAAGTCCGTGTCTATCGCGCTTTACGCCCTGTAACCGCTCTACGACACTCTACGCCACGCTGGTGAGGAGCGGCGCCTTGGCAGCCGGCGGGGCGGCAGCGACATCGACGATCGGCTCGTTGTTGCGCAGGCAGAGCGAAAAGCGTGACCCCTCATGCCAGCGCCGCGTGATCGGCCGCTTGACCAGATCATCCACGACCCGTTTCAGGAAGCGCGCACCGAACGCGGCGCTGTACCCGCGACCTGCGACTGCCTCGAGCGCAGCGTCCTCGATCTCGAGCGTCTTGCCTGCGGCGGCGAGCGTTCGGCGCACCTGCTCGAGGTACTGCCCGGCGATCTGCCGCACGTTCTCGCTCGTCAGCGGGTTGAAGAGGACGACCTCGTCTATGCGGTTCAGGAACTCGGGCGCGAAACGCCGTTCCGCTTCGCGCCGTATGTCGGCCTGCACCTGTTCGACGGCGGTGCTGCGGGACAGGAAGCCGAGGGGGCTCGTGAGCCGGCGGAAGTACTCCGACCCGACGTTCGACGTCATGATGACAATGGCATCGCTGAGGTACGCGCGTTTTCCGCGTCCGTCGGTCAGCCAGCCTTCGTCGAACGCCTGCAGGAACAGGTTCAGGACGCTCGGGCTGGCTTTCTCGATTTCGTCGAGCAGCACCACTGTGTACGGGTTGTCGGCGAGCTGGTTCGTGAGCACCCCGCCGCGCTGGCTCCCGACGATCCCGCGGGGCATGCCGATCAGCTTGTCGACGGCGACGGCGCCGTCCTGGTATTCCGACATGTCGAGCCGCACCATCCGCCCGTCGTCGCCGAACAGCACGGAGGCGAGCGCCTTGGCGAGCTCCGTCTTGCCGACGCCGGTCGGGCCGAGGAAGAGCAGCACGCCGTCGGGACGGTCGAAGCCGTCCTTGAGCGGCCCCTTGTTGAGCACCAGCCGCTCGGCCACGGCGGTGATCGCCTCCTCCTGGCCGACGACGCGCTGCCGGAGCCGCGCTTCCAGATCGGCGAATCGGCTGGTGATGTCGCGCGCCACCAGATCCTCGGGCATGCTCGCAGCCTTCGACACGACCGCCACGACGTCTTCACGCCCTACGTCGGTCCGGCGGGCCATCTCCGCGCGAACCGCCGCCGTATCGAGCCAGCCGATCGCCTTGTCGGGCAGGTGCAGGTGTCGCATGTACCGCCGCGACATCTGCAGCGCGGTCTCGATCGCGTCGTCCCGGATCTGGACGGCGTAGTTCCGTTCGAGGCGCGGCCGGACGTTGTACAGGATGTCCCGCGCCTCGTCCGTCGACGGCTCGACCACGTTCACCACGCGGAACCGGCGCGCCAGCGCTTCGTCCTCCTGGATGTACTGCTTGTACTCGCCCAGCGTCGTCGCGGCGATGACGCGCACCTCGCCGCGCGCCAGTACCGATTTCAGGATGTTGGCGGCGTCGGCGGGCGCGCCGAGCGCCGAGCCGGCGCCGATCATCGTGTGCGCCTCGTCGATGAACAGGACGAGATTCGGGTGCTCCTTCACCTCGCGGATCACGTTCTGCAGCCGCTCCTCGAACATGCCGCGCAGCATCGTGCCGGCCACGAGCGCGCTCATCTGCAGGTTGACGATCTGCACGTCCCGGAGCCGACCGGGCACCGACTCCGGCTGCAGTTCGAGCCGGCGCGCGAGCCCTTCGACGATGGCGGTCTTGCCGACGCCGGGCTCGCCGACGAGCATCACCGAGTTGGACCGCTCGCGGTGGCAGAGGATCTCGATCACCTGCTCGATTTCTCCGTCGCGCCCGAACACCGGAGGGAGGCGGTCCTGCCGCGCCAGCATGTTGAGATTGGTCGCCAACTGCTTGAGCGCCGCCGGCAGCTCGAAGCGCTTCTTGAGCTGCTCGTCCCGGAGCTCCAGTTCGTGGAGGCGGGCCTCCAGTTGCGCGATCGCGACGTCGGCTTCGACGCCGTGCTGGCGAAAGATCGACGACGGGACGCCCTGCGTGTCGATGAGCAGCGCGATGAGCAGGTCGGTCGAGGCGACGGTGTCGCGTCCGGCGCGTCCCGCATGATGCAGCGCGAGGCGGCAGACCAGTCTGGCGGTCGGGTCGGCGCGCAGATCGCCGGCGCCGGTGGGCGTGAGCGCGGCGTGTCGCTCCACGTCGGCGAGGATCGCCTGCGGGTTCAGGCCGAGCGCCTCGGCGACGTGGCAGAACAGGCGCCATTCGACCCGGGCGACCGCCAGGAACAGATGCTCGCTCGTCAGCGCCGCGTGCCCGTAGCGCCGTGCGATGTCCATGGCCCGGTCGATCGCCTGCTGCGCCGACGTACCCAGCTTCCCGCGGGGAATATCGAGGTCAGTAACTGTCACCGCCATCCTCCCGTCGAGTGACGTACGCCGGGGGCAAGAGCGGTGCCAGACGGCGAGGTGCGCTGAGGCCGTGCGCGCCGACGCGGAACCCCGAGGGTGGGTCGCCACGGCCCGGTCCGCACCGTGGAATATTCAGCGGCAGCGGAACTTTCCCGCGCTCGTCAGGTTTCGGTCGTCGCGGGACCTCGGCGAGCGAGCGGCGCGGATGTCACAGCCTTCGCGGCAGCCGCGCGAGGATCCGCACGACGGCCTCGTCGATCTCCTGCTCCATCCACTCCTGCTTCTCGAGGACCCGTTCGATGCTGCGCTCGGCCCATCCCCGCCAGACCAGTCGCCCGGTCCGGGCGTCCACGAGGTCGAGCGTCAGCGTGCCGGCGTCGTACGCGCTCGGCTGGCAGTCGTCGCAGTAGCCGTACTTCCGATCGATTTCGTTGACGTCGAGCCGTTGCGTGATGCTCACGTGATAGTGCAGCAGGAGGGCGGCCGAGTCGGGGGCGCTCTGCTCGTAGCCGCGCGCGGCGAGCTGCGCGTTGGCGGCGGCCTGGAGCCGATCGCGGAAGAAGGTGTTGCTGTCGAGACGCGGGTCGCCGGTCGCGAACGTGTCGGCCGGACCCCAGCCGTACGTCCGGTACCGCGAGAAGTCGGCGCCGCGCTCGACATACGATCGCACCGTCGCGGCGCAGCCCGCGAGGGCGAGCGCGGCGACGGCCGCCACGGCGAGCGGCCATGCCCGTCGATGCCGGGTCATTTCGCGCCTCCTCTCTCGGCCGGCGGCGTCCCGACCGTCAGTTGCGCGCCGCCGGGCATTGTCTCGAGCATGCCGGTGACCGCCTCGTTGACGCGCGCCGCCATGCGATCGGGATTGTCGAGGATCTCGGCAACCCCGTGCTGCGCCCATCCCCGCCAGACCAGCCGGCCGGTGCGCGCGTCGACGATGTCGAACACCAGCATGCCGGCCTCGAATTCCCGCACCCGCACGCCGCAGGTTTCGTGGTAGCAGGCGCCGAGCGCCCGGTCGAACGGATCGACGGCGATGCGCTGCGTGACGCTGGCGTGGTAGTGAATCAGCAGGTCCGGCGAGGCCGCCGGCGCCAGACCGAAGCCCTTGCCGGCCAGGCCGCGCTGGATCGCACCCTGCACGTAGTCCTGGAAGTACGGGTTCTTGGCGAGCCGCGGATCGGCGGCCGGCAGTGCGTCGGGCGGCGCCCAATCGTAGGTGCGGTACTGCGTGAAGTCGATGCCGCGTTCGACGTACGAGCCGGCGTGCCGTGCCGCGCACCCGCCGGCGGCGAGCGCCAGCGAGACGGCGGCGAACCAGGTCACCAGTCGCGTCATGAGTGGATACCTCGATGCCATCCCGCCTCGCGCAGCCGACAGGCCAGTTCCGCGTGACGCTCGAAGGCGCGATGCACCGTGTCGAACCGCTCGATCGACGAGGCGGAGACATCCCAGTGCGGGACGATGCAGACGTCGAAGGCCCGCTCGCCCGCGGTGTCGATTTCGCAGGTGATCGCATCCTCGTCCCGGTGGAACACCCACCGAAGTGCCGGAGTGGATTGAGGCTGGGGAACGCTCATGGCATCCTTCTGGAGCGCAACAGCGATGCCACCGTCTCGGCGCCCTGATTTCAACGGCTTACGGTGGACGGTCGTCGAGCACCCCCGTGCTCGGGCGGATTCTCGCGCACCCTGGGACGAAAAAATCCCCCGGTCGAGTCCCAGGCCCATCGTTCAATCAGCGGTCGTTGGTACGAAGGATGCTCCGTGAATTGTCGAGGTTCGCATGCAGCTCTCGATTTCGCGAATCCTTGTCCCGGTCGATTTCAGCGCACACTCGGAGGTCGCGCTCCAGTACGCGATCGCGCTCGCGAGTCGGCTCGCCGCGTCGCTTCACGTGCTGCACGTCGTCGAGGATCCGGTGGCGACCGGCGCCTGGGGCTCCGAGGGCGTGCTCCCGGATCTGACCGAGCTGCGGAGTGAGCTCGTCGCCGACGCCGAGCGGCGGCTGTTGGCCTACCGGGGCGAGGCGGAGCGCGCACGGGTGCCGGTCGTGACCACGGCGCAGATGGGGCTGACCTCAAACACGATCGTCGAGTACGCACGGGCGCTCGACATCGATCTGATCGTGATGGGAACACACGGGCGCACCGGTGTCGCGCATTTGTTCATGGGCAGCGTCGCCGAGCGCGTGCTGCGCCACGCGCCGTGCCCCGTGCTCACCGTGCGCGCCGGTGCGCGCGGTCAAGAGGCGCACGAGGCGCCGTCGCGGGCGCCGTCGCGGAAATAGGCAAGGGAAGGGGGCAAGGGGGTGGGCCGTGGCCCACACGATCAACCTTCAGGTGGCAGGACGGCTGGAAGAAGCGGCCCGGTTGCTCCGCGACCAGGACGCGGACCCCTACCGCGTGCGGGCGTACCGGCGGGCGGCGATGACCGTACGCGGGTGTCCACGTCCGGTCGATGACATCTTCCGGCGGCAGGGACTCGACGGGCTCGAGGAGCTCCGCGGCGTCGGCAGCAGCATCGCCCGGGCGATCCGGGAGCTCGTCGTGCACGGCCGTCTCCCGATGCTCGAGCGGCTGCGCGGCGCGTCGGACCCAGTGGCGCTGCTGGCGTCGGTCCCGGGCATCGGCTTCCGCCTGGCCGACCGCCTCCACGAGGAGCTCGGGCTCGAGACGCTGGCCGACCTCGAGACGGCGGCGCACGACGGCCGCCTCGAGACGATCGCGGGTTTCGGCGAGAAGCGGCTGGCCGGCATCCGCGACTCGCTGGCCCATCGGCTCGGCCGCGTGCGAACGGCCCCGGCGGGCGGTCCGCGTCCGCCCGTCGCCGAGCTGCTCGACGTGGACCGGGAGTACCGGGACCGGGCGGCCGCCGGCGCGCTGCCGCGCATCGCACCCCGTCGCTTCAATCCCTCGCGCGCGGCATGGTTGCCGGTGCTGCACACGCGGCGCGGTCGCCGCGCGTACACGGCGCTCTTCTCGAACACGGCGCGGGCGCACCGGGCCGGCCGGACGACCGACTGGGTCGTGCTCTACGAAGACGACGGAAGCGGCGAGCGGCTGCATACCGTGATTACCGCCGACCGGGGATCGCTCGCCGGACGGCGGATCGTGGCCGGCCGCGAGGCGGAGTGCGACGCGTACTACGCCGGGCGGGCGGCGTGAAAGGCGGGCGCCATGATTGAGTTCCAGCGGATTCTCTGTCCGATCGACTTCTCCGACTACTCGCGCCACGCGCTCGATCACGCGGCGACGCTCGCCCGGTGGTACGACTCGACGATCACGGTGCTCTACGTGCATCCGATCGTGCCGATTGCCGCCTCGGCGCCCGGTGCGCCCGCCTTCCCGCCGCTCGTGGCGACCGACCGCGATCGCGACCAGCTGCTCGAATCGATGCAGGGCTTCGCCCGGGGCGCGTCCGACGGCGGTGTGCCGATGACGTGCGAGATCATCGAGGGGACGGCGGCGGCGGTCATCCTCGCCCGTGCCGAGGAGCTGCCGGCCGATCTCATCGTCCTCGGGACGCACGGCCGGTCCGGTTTCGAGCGCCTCGTGCTCGGATCGGTGACCGAGAAGGTGCTGCGCAAGTCGTCGTGCCCGGTGCTGTCGGTGCCGCCGCGCGTGCACGGCGTGGCGCACCGGCCGCCGCTCTTCACCCGCATCCTCTGCGCGGTGGACTTCTCCGACTGCTCGGTCAGCGCGCTCGCCTACGCGATGTCGATTGCGCAGGAAGCCGACGCGCATCTCACCGTCCTGCATGTCATGGAGGTCCCGCTCGAGGCGGAGGAGTTCCTCTCGGGCGACTCCGAGGCGCTTCGCGACTACACGGCGGGCGCGCGGGAGGCGCGGCGGGAGCGGCTGCAGACCATCGTCCCTGATGCCGTGCGCGCGTACTGCACCGTGGAGACGATGCTGGCGGAAGGGAAGCCGTCCCGGGAGATCCTGCGCGTGACGCGCGAACAGCAGAGCGACCTCGTCGTGATCGGCATCCACGGCCGCAGCGCCGCGGATGTCCTCTTCTTCGGGTCGACGACGCAGCACGTGGTGCGCGAGGCGACCTGTCCGGTGTTGACGCTGCGGCGGTGAACCAGGAGGGTAGCGACATGACGACGATGAGTCTGACCGACGCCGACGTCCGCGTCCGTGAGCAAGTGCGCCGGCAGCTCGACTGGGACCCGGATGTCGACAACAGCGCCGTCGGCGTCGTCGCCAGGAACGGCGTGGTGACGCTCACCGGGTTCATCGACAGCTACGCGGGCAAGCTGGCCGCCGAGCGCGCGGCCAAGCGCGTGCGCGGCGTGCGGGCGGTCGCCAACGACATCGAGGTGCGCCTGAAGCTCGACCGAACCGACGCCGACGTCGCCCGGGATGCGGCGCGGGCGCTCGAACTGCGCATCGGTGTGCCCGACTCGGTCCAGCTGACCGTCCACCATGGGCACGTGACGCTCACCGGAAAGGTCAGCTGGATCGCGCAGAAGAAGAACGCCGAGAAGGCGATCCAGCACGTCCGCGGCGTCAAGGGCATCTTCAATCACATCGAGGTGACCCCCGATCGCACCCACCACGACGTGCGCAAGCGCATCGTCGAGGCGCTCCACCGCCAGGCCGACGTGCAGGCCCGGCACATTTCCGTCGGCATCAGCGGCGACGTCGCGGTGCTGACCGGCACCGTCGGCTCGTGGTGCGAGCGCGAGGCGGCCGAGCGCGCGGCGGCGGACGCGCCTGGAATCCGGTGGGTGGACAACCGGATCGTCGTGGAGCCGGCGGATCGTTCGGGAGACCTGGACGAGATCTGCTGAGCGGCGGCCTCAGACCGAGGTCGGTGGCAGGAAGGCGCGCCGAAGCAGCGTGACCAGCCGGGCGGCGAGCGGCTCCGGCCGTTCGGTGCCCGGCTTATGCGTCAACGGCAGCGCGCTGACGAGCCCGAGCAACACGACCCCAATCCAGTGCGGATCCTCGGCGGGGTCGCAGAGCTCGGCCCGCTGCCACTCCTGCACGAGCGGCACGAACGCGGCGGCGAGCGTTCCCGGTACGTCGCCGCTCGGCGTCCATTGGTTGGAACACGACAGGCGGAGGAGCGTGTTCGGCGCCTGCGGATCCGACCGCTCGTTGAGCGCCACCAGTTCCGTGACGACGGCGAGCAGGCGCGCCGCCGGGAGCGCCCCCGGATCGGCATCCCAGATCTGCCGGCAGCGCGCGACCAGGCCGGCCGCGCCGTATTCGAGCGCCGCCCGAAAGAGCGCGTCTCGCGACTCGAAGTGGCGGTAGATGCTCCCCTTGCCGATGCCGACGGCGGTCGCCACGGCGTCCAGGTTCGTGGCGAAGCAGCCGCGCTCGGCGAAGATGTCGAGCAGCGCGCGGAGAATCTCGACCTCCCGCAGCGCCATCGCCCGGTTGCTGAACCGGCTCTCCGGAGTGACGCCGCTCATCGGTGCCACCAGACGCGCGCCAGCTTGTTCTCGTGCGAGAAGCCGTAGTGCACGTCGCCGTCGTACGCCTTTTCCAGCGCGTGCCCGAGACGCTGGGCCAGGTGCTCGGTGGCGGTCGCTATGAGCAGACCGCCGCCCTCGAGATCGGTCCACGCGAGAATCTGATGCAGCGGGTTGTCCTCGCGGGCGCGCTCGACCTCGTTCCGGAGCAGCGGCTCGATGTCGCTCCGGTGGGTCGTGAAGAAGTCCCCGTCGACATGGAGGTATCCGTGCGGGACGCCGTGCTGGCGCCGCCGGCACGCGGCGCAGACCCGGACGGCGAACGGCGCGGCCAGGCCGACGGCCTGCAACCGCGACGCCGCGGAGCGGCTCCAGCGGCGCTTGACGTACACCGCCCCGCAGCCCGGGCACACCGCCGGCTCGGCGGGCGCCCGCGGCGGTCGATGGCGGCCGCCGTCGTGATCGACCCGCTTGGTGAACGTTTGGTTCGTGAATGCCTTGGCGCTTCGCATCGACGCACCTCGGACCCCGTGGAGCAAGGGGGATACCAGCGTCCCGAGGTCTGGAACCGTCTCCGGTCACCACGTCGAGCGTCGGGCGCACCGGGGCGACGGGTGCAGCTGCCCTAGCGGCCCGAAAGTTGCTCAACTCGCACAAAGCCTCGCCGGTGGCACTTTATACGGGGGATGTTTCGCACGTGCTGGGAACTTTTCCCCAGGGGCGCATTGTATGACTGCAAACGTGCTAATCGTCGATGATGAGGATCTGGTTCGTTGGTCGCTGCGCGAACGGCTCGCGCGTGAGGGGTACACGGTGCGGGAGGCGGCCACCGCGGCGGCTGCCTTGGAGCAGATGGCCGAGGAGGTCGACCTCGTGCTGCTCGATTTCCGGCTCCCGGACGCCGACGGTCTGTCGGTGCTCCGTCGGGTGAAGGAGATCTCGCCCGACACCCTCGTCATCCTGATGACGGCGTATTCGACGGTGCAGAACGCGGTGGAGGCGATGCGGCTCGGCGCGTACCACTACGTGAACAAGCCGTTCAATCTCGACGAAGTGGCGGTGATGGTCGAAAAGGCGCTCGAGACCAGCCGGCTGCGCCGGGAGGTGCGGTCGCTCCGGTCGAGCCAGGGGCGCGAGTACAGCTTCGACGCGATCATCGGCGCCTCGCCGGCGATGGTGCAGGCGAAGCGGCTGATGGCGCGCGTGGCGTCGAGCCCGGCGTCGACGGTGCTGCTGACGGGGGAAACCGGGACGGGCAAGGACCTGGCCGCCAAGGCCATCCACTACAACAGCGAGCGCGCCAGCCGTCCGTTCGTCAACATCACCGCCTCGGCGCTGCCGGAGCAGCTCCTCGAAAGCGAGCTGTTCGGCCACGAGCGCGGCGCCTTCACCGACGCGCGGCAGCAGAAGCGCGGTCTGGTCGAGATCGCCGACGGCGGCACGGTGTTTCTCGACGAGATCGGCGAGATGACGCCGGGGCTGCAGGCCAAGCTGCTGCGCTTCCTGGAGGAGAAGACCTTCAAGCGCGTCGGCGGCCTCGCCGACATCCGCGTCGACGTGCGGGTGATTGCCGCGACCAACCGGAACCTCGAGTCGGAGGTACGAGTCGGAAAGTTCCGCGAAGACCTCTTCTACCGGCTGCAGGTCATGCCGATCGCGCTGCCGCCGCTGCGCGACCGGGCCGGCGACATTCCGCTGCTGGTCAACTACTACATCGACCGCTACAACCGCGAGTTCCGGAAGCGGGTGCGCGGCGCGACCGCGGAGTCGATGGCGCTGCTCGAGCGGTACGGCTGGCCGGGAAACATCCGGGAGCTGCGCAACGCGATCGAGCGCGCCATGCTGCTGATGGACCGCGAGTGGCTCGAGCCGCACGACTTCACCACACTCACCCGGACGACGGCGAGCCCGCTGCAGTTCCAACTGCCGCCCAACGGGGTGGTGCTCGAAGAGGTGGAGCGGCAGCTGCTCGTACAGGCGCTCGAGCGCGCCCGGGGCAACCAGACGCACGCCGGGCACCTGCTGGGGATCAACCGCGATCAGGTGCGCTACCGGATCGAGAAGTTCGGCCTTGCCCGGCCGCACGCGGGGCGCGCGTCCGAGGGCGAGGCGACGCCGGCCCACCTGCACGCCTAGGCGCGGGCTTCCAACCCCGCCGCCGGCTCGGCGGGCGCAGCCGCCGGCTGGAGCGGCAGCGCCAGCGTGAAGAGGCAGCCGCCATCCGGCGGGCACGCGAGGGTGAGCGTGCCGCCGTGGAGCTCGGCGGTTCGCCGGGCGATCGGCAACCCCAGGCCTCCGCCGCGCGCCTTGGTCGTGAAGAACGGCTCGAACACCCGCTCCCGCAGCTCCGGCGGAATGCCGGGTCCGCCGTCGCGGATGTCGAGGACGCACTGCTCGTCGCGCCGGGCGATCCTCACCGCGATGCGCCCCTTGCCCTGACTGGCCTGCGCCGCGTTGAGGAACAGGTTGAGGACGGCCGCCCTGAGCAGCTCGGCGTCCGCCGTGAGCGTGCAGTCCGGTCCCTCGATGGTGACTTCGAGGGCGGCGCCGGCCGGATCCCGCCGGAGCTGTAGCGCCGCCTCCATCAGGAGCGAGCGCACCTGCACCGCCGTGGGCTGCGGCGCACGCGGGCGCGCGAACACCATCAGGTCGTTGATGAGATCGCCCAGCGCGTCGATGCGCGTGACGACGTCCCGCATCACCGGCGCCTCGGCGTCCGACGCCGAACGCCGCGACAGCATCACCTGAATCGCCCCCTTGATGCCGGCGAGCGGGTTGCGCACCTCATGCGCCACCACGGCCGCCATCTGGCCGAGGCGCGCGAGCGCCGCCTGCTGCGCCAGTCGCTCCTCGGCGGCCTTGCGCGCGGTGATGTCGGCGCGGATCGCGATGTACTGATACGGCTTTCCCCGGGCGTCGAGGAACGGCACGATCGTCGTGTCCACCCAGTACAGCGTGCCGTCCTTCGCCCGGTTGCGGATCTCGCCGTGCCAGACGTGGCCCTGGGCGATCGTCTGCCAGAGATCGCGCATGAACGCCTTGGGGTGATATCCGGAGTTGATGATCCGGTGGTCCTGCCCGAGGAGCTCGTGGCGGGCGTACTTCGAAATCTCGCAGAACTTGTCGTTCGCGTACGTGATTCGCCCGGTGACGTCGGTCGTCGCGACGATGGCGGCGTGGTCGAGGGCGCGCTTGATGTCGGCCAGTTGCTGCAAGTCCGCGGACCACCGGTGCTCGAGGCGCTTGAAGTGCATGACGAGGGTGGCGGCGGCGACGAACACGAGCGCCATCAGCGGGCGATTCACGAACACCGAGGCCGGCGCGTCCGGCCCCCACCCCACAATGGCGTCGACGATGAGGAGCACGGTGGCCACCGACGCGGCCACAATCGGATAGCCGGGCCAGTTCGTCCACAGCCCCAACAGGATGACCAGCACGTACAGGATGCCGATCGCGTAACCGAGCGGCTGCTGCAGGTCGATGAGGAAGACCGCGGCGATGGCGGCCACGGCGCCCGCGTAGATCCATGTCTGGCGGGTCCTTTCGGTGGCGCCGGTCGGTGGAGGGATCGTCATCTGTATACTAGACGGCGGGTCCGATTCGCGGCACCCGCCCTATTGCCCGTGTCTGCCGCCACAATTCTCATCGTCGACGACGAAGCGCTCCTGCGATGGTCGCTCCGGGAGCGGCTCGCCAAGGAGGGCCACGACATCCTCGAGGCCAGCACCGCCGCCGAGGCGATCGCGCAGATCCCCGGCGAGGTCGACCTCGCGCTGCTCGACTACCGGCTCCCCGACGGCGACGGCCTGGACGTGCTGCGCCGGATCAAGGCGCAGTCGCCAGAGATCCAGGTCATCCTGATGACCGCGTTCTCGACGGTCGAGAACGCCGTCGAGGCGATGAAGCTGGGGGCCTTTCACTACGTCAACAAGCCGTTCAACCTCGACGAGGTGGCGCTGCTCGTCGACAACGCGCTCGAGACGACGCGGCTGCGGCGCGAGGTCCGCACGCTTCGCAGCAGCGAACGGCGCGAGTTCGGCTTCGACGCCATCGTCGGCAATTCGCCCGTCATGCGGCAGGTCAAGGCGCTCCTGGCGCGCATCGCCGCGAGCCCGGCGTCGACGGTGCTCCTGACGGGCGAGACGGGCACCGGCAAGGATCTGGCCGCCAAGGCCATCCACTACAACAGCGACCGCGCCGCGCGCCCCTTCGTCAACATCACCGCCTCGGCGCTGCCGGAGCAGCTCCTCGAGAGCGAGCTCTTCGGCCACGAGCGCGGCGCCTTCACCGACGCGCGGCAACAGAAGCGCGGGCTGCTCGAGACGGCCGACGGCGGCACCGTGTTCCTCGACGAGATCGGCGAGATGACGCCCGGGCTGCAGGCCAAGCTGCTGCGCTTCCTCGAGGAGAAGGCGTTCAAGCGCGTCGGCGGGCTCGTCGACATCCGCGTCGATGTCCGCGTCATCGCCGCCAGCAACCGCAATCTCGAGGACGAGGTCAAGGCGGGGAAGTTCCGGGAGGATCTCTTCTACCGCCTGCAGGTCATGCCGGTCGTGCTGCCGGGGCTGCGCGAGCGCCGCGGGGACATCCCGCTGCTGGCCGCGTACTACATCGACCGGTTCAACCGCGAGTTCCGCAAGCGCGTCCGCGGGCTGACGCCGGAGGCGGCAAAGGTGCTCGAGCAGTACCAGTGGCCGGGCAACGTCCGGGAGCTGCGCAACGCCATCGAGCGCGCGATGCTGCTCAACGACTGCGAGTGGCTCGAGCCCAGCGACTTCACCACGCTGACCCGCACGGTGACACCCACCCAGTTCGTGCTGCCGCCGGAAGGGGTGAATCTCGAGGAGCTCGAGCGGCAGCTGCTCGTGCAGGCGCTCGACCGCGCCGGCGGCAATCAGACGCAGGCCGCCCATTTGCTCGGCATCAATCGCGATCAAGTGCGGTACCGCATCGAGAAGTTCGGTCTGCAGTCGCCCCGCGGCGCGTAGGCCTACGAGGCGGCGGCCGCCTCGGCCCGCACGCCCAGCGCGACCAGACACGGCCGCTCGCCGCGCGTCGTGACGACGGGACAGGAAGCGCCTCGAACGACCCGCTCCGCCACGCTCCCCATCAGCAGGTGCGCCAGGCCGGTTCGCCCGTGCGTGCCCATCACAATCAGGTCGAAGCCGTTGTCGGCGGCGTGGTGCACAATCGTGTCCGCCGCCGGCCCGAGCACGACCTCCGATGTCAGGCGCGCGCTCTCCCGGCCGCCGGTCGGGACGCGGTGGGAGAGCCGCGCCCGGGCGTCCCGCAGCCGCGCCGCGCGCCTCTCGGCCGGCGCCGCCACGAACACTTCGCCGCCGAACGGTCCCTCGAGCAGCGCGTCCTCGAGGACGTGCAGCAGGTGGACCGAGGCGCCGAATCGAAGCTGGAGCAGCCGCGCGCACTCGAAGGCCGCATCCGACGGACTGCTGAAGTCGGTGGGTACCAGGATCCGGCTGAACGATTCGCGCGGCCTCGTCGCGGCGTGTGTGGTCAGGACCGGGCACGGCGCCCCGCGCACCACCGCTTCGGCCACGCTTCCCAAGAGGAAGTGGGCGGCGCCCCGCCGGCCGTGCGTCCCCATGACGACGAGGTCGATGTCGGCCGTCCTCGCGTAGTCGAGAATCACCTCGGCTGCCGCGCCTCGTTCGACCAGACGAATCGTCACGTCGTGGCGCTGGTCCCCGTCAGTGAGCCGCTCCCGGATCCGCCGCAGCGCCGCCGGCTCGATATTCCGGCGGCCGTCCGGCTCACCGGCGCGCGGCGGAGTCACCCGTTCGCCGGTGACGTGCAGCACGTGCAGCGCCGCGTCCCAGGTTCGGGCGAACATCCGGGCGTACTCGAGCGCCGCGTCCGACGGGACGCCGAGATCGGTCGGAACGAGTATCTGGGCGAACATCTCGGTCCCCCTCTGCCCCAGGACCCATGAGCAGGCGCCGTACCAGCTATTCGCCTCCTGAAAGGCGTGGTTCTTCCCTGCAGATCCCCGGCAAACACCGTTGGCCGCCTACTCGTGTCGGCCGCTGCGGGATATTTCCCCGTGCGCTGCGGAATATTCACCCCTGGCCGCCCTGAGCCGGAATGTTGGCGGTTGTTCGGGCGTGCCGCATCGTGACCACCGCGCACGGCGCGTCGCGGATGACCCGCTCGGCGACGCTTCCCATCAACAGATGTGACAAGCCCGTGCGGCCGTGTGTCCCCATGACAATGAGGTCGAACCCGTTGTCGGCGGCATAGTCGACGATGGCGCTGGCGGCGTGTCCCAGGACCGCTCCGGCGGTCGCGTGCAGGAGGGCGACGTCGTCGCTGGTCAGGCGTTTGGCCAGCCGTTCGGTCGCCTCCTGCAGGTGCGCCGCCCGGCGCTCCCGCGACCCGACTTCGACGAGCTCGGTTGCCGGCGGCACCTCGGCCAGCTCCTCCAGTACGTGCATCAGATGGAACGTCCCGTTCAATCGGCGGGCAATCGTCCGGGCGCAGTCGAGCGCCGCATCGGACGGGCCGCTGAAGTCGGTCGGCACCAGCACGCGGGTGAACGTCTCGCCGCGCGGCACCGCGCGCACCGTCAAGACCGGACAGGGCGCGGCGCGGACGACCTTCTCGGCGACGCTCCCCACGAGGGTGTGCGCCATGCCATGCCGTCCGTGCGTGCCCATCACGATGAGGCCGATGTCGCGCGTACGCGCATAGCTGACGATCTCGTCTGCCGGCTCGTCGGAACGCTCCACGACCGGCACCGGCTGCAGGCGGGCGCGATCCTCGGCGGTCAGCCGCGCCAGGAGTTGATCGACGGCGGCCGGCTTGTCGCCGTGCGGGTCGTTGACGACGGCGCGCAGAAACAGGTTCGGGAGTACGTGCAGCAGGTGCAACTGGGCGCCGAAGGTACCGGCGAGCGTTCGCGCGTGCGCGAGGGCGGCGTCCGAGAGCGGGCTGAAATCGGTAGCAATGAGAATGCGCGTGAACATGACGCCGTTGCCGTGAGCAGACTCCGTACCAGGCGCTACGGTCCAGGGGGCGTCCGGCGTGGGATCGCGTGGAATGCGCAAAAGTTCCGCGCCGCTGAGGACTCTTTCGACTCAGCCGGGCGGCAGGCGCCGGATCTTCACTCCGAGCGTGACCAGGAAGGCGAGGATGAGCAGCGTGGCGATGCCGAGACCTTGCCGGCGGAACTGCAATTCGCGCATCGCCGCGTCGCCCGCTTCGTGGGCGCGGCGGGCCGCCGTGAGCCCTTCGGCCGCGGTCGTCGCGAAGGGCGCGGTGGCGAACGCGTGCACGAGCGCCCGCGACTGCACCTGGTGCTCCCGCGCCGTCTGCAGCGCGAGCCGCCCGTCCTCGACGAGCATCCCCGCATGCTCGGCGCGCGTGAGGACGAGGTCGGCGGCCGAGAGCGCCGTCTGCAACCCGTCGAGCCGCTGCCTGATGTCGGCAATCGCGGCGCCGCTGTCGCCGGAGGCGTCATGGCACTGCGTGCACACGGCGCCTTCCTGCACGCCGACCCAGGCGTCCATCGGCGACTCGATCCGGTGATTGCCGTGGCAGGCGAGGCACTCGGCCTGGCCGATCGCTTCGAAGATGTCGCGCTTGGGGCTCGCCCGGAACAGCTCCGCCTCGCGCAGGTGGCACTGGGCGCAGACGTTGACGACCGACGCGACGCCCGGCGGGGCGGCGCCGTGGCTGCCGTGGCAGGAGACGCACGTGGGCGCCGACGTGTCGCCCCGCTTGACGAGCGCCGCCGCGTGCACGCTGGCGGACCACTCGCCGGGCGCCGTTGCCTGGCGGAGGAACGGCGCCATCCGCGCTGCATCGCCGTGGCAGCGCCCGCACGTGGCGGCGGCGTTGAGCGGAGCGACCGGCGACCGGGCGTCGCGCACCCGTTTGACGCCATGGCTGCCGTGGCAGTCGCTGCACGTGGCGACGCGCCCGTCGCCAGCACTCATCCGCTTGCCGTGGCCGCTCGTCTGGTACTGCAGGAACTGATCGACGCGCACCTGCGGATCGAACTGTCGCATGAAGGCGGCGTCGCCGTGGCAGGTGGCGCAGAGCGGCGCGATGGCCGTGCGCGCCGGCGCGGCGTAGATGCCCGCAGCCGCGGATCGATGGCACGCGCTGCATGCGATCCCGGCGGCGGCGTGCACGTCGTCGTTGAACGCGGCGGTGGCGGCGTCGACCGCCGTCTGCGCGCCCGCGCCAGACGGGAGGAGGAGGACGGCGCAGAGGAGCACGGCGAACAGGTGCGACGGTGCGACGGTGCGACGGTGCGACGGTGCGTCCGACGGTGCGAGGTGCGACGGTGCGCCGGAGGGTGCGAGGAGCGCGGCGAACAGGTGCGACGGTGCGAGGGTGCGACGGTGCGACGGTGCGTCCGACGGTGCGAGGTGCGACGGTGCGTCCGACGGTGTGAGGTGCGACGGTGCGCCGGAGGGTGCGCCGGAGGGTGCAAGGTGCGACGGGGCGAGGGTGCCTCGGTGCGTCCGACGGTGCGACGGGGCGAGAGTGCCTCGGACCGTGCGACGGTACTGATGGGACGTCGGAATCCTCACGCCCCGTGCGATCCTCGCACCGCTCGAGGCACCCTCGCACCGTCGCACCATCGCACCGTCTGGGTGCCCCGTCGCACCTCGCACCGTCGCACCCTCGGACGCATCCTCGCGCCTGTGTGTCGTCGTCACGGCGTCACCGCCCGGAGCGCCAGGCCGGTCATGACGCTCATGAAGAGGAGGAAGCCCGCTCCGGCCCACACGACCGCGGCGCGCGCCCGCGGCGACGCTCCCACGAGGAGCGGCAGCAGGATCGCGCCGAGCACGACGGCGCCCATCAGCGCCACCGCCACCAACTCGCCGTTGACGCCCGCCACCGTCGGAGGAACGTGCTTGAGCGTTTCGAAGGCCCACAGGAAGTACCACTCGGGCCGGATCCCGGCAGGGGCCGGTTGGAACGGGTCGGCCTTCGCGCCGAGCTCCCACGGGACGAAGGTCGCCAGCGACGCCAGCACGGCCAGCACCGCCGTCCACGCGAACAGGTCGCGCAGCAGGAAATGCGGCAGGAACGGAATCGACTGGATGCCGCCGGCATCGGCGGCTCGCCGCTCGATCGACGGCGGAATGCTCATGCCGTGGCGCTGGACGAGCAGGAGATGGAGCGCCACGAGCGAGGTCGCCACCCCGGGGAGCACGGCAACGTGGAAGCCGAAGAGCCGCGTTAGCGTCGCCCCCGTGACGTCATCGCCGCCGCGCAGGAACCGGACCAGCCCCTCGCCGACGACCGGCACGCTGGCGGCGATGTCGGTGCCGACGCGGGTGGCGAAGAACGACACCGTGTTCCAGGGGAGCAAGTACCCGGTGAACCCGAAGGCGAGCGTCAGCAGGAGGAGCAGGAGTCCCGAGATCCACGTCAGCTCGCGCGGCCGGCGGTACGCGTGCAGGAAGAGGACGCTGAAGAGATGCGCGAACGCGCTCGCGACCATCAGATTCGCCGCCCACGCATGAATCGACCGCACGAGCCACCCGAACGGCACGCGCGACACGATGAACTGCACGCTCTCGTACGCCTCGGCCGCGCTCGGGCGGTAGTAGAGCAGGAGCAGCGCGCCGGTTCCCACCTGGATCAGGAAGAGGAAGAGCGTCATCCCGCCGAAGTAGTACCAGACCGAATAGCGATGGTGCGGCACGCGCTTGTGCCGGAGTGTTTCCAGCACGTCGTCGAGCGGGAGCCGTTCGTCGATCCAGACGCGCAGTCTCATCTCAGGCCGTCAGGGGCCAACGCCCAACGCCCAACGCCCAAGCCCCAACGCCCAACGTTCGTCACGCTCTCCGCGTGATGACGATCTCGTCGCCGGTCACGTTCACGTCGTACGAGTCGAGCGGGCGCGGCGGCGGACCGGCGACGTTTCGACCGTTCAGGTCGTACTCGCCGTTGTGGCAGGCGCACCAGATGCGCTGCAGATCGGGCCGATACTGCACCGTGCAGTCCAGGTGCGTGCAGGTGGCCGCGAAGGCGCGCAGCTCGCCCGCGGGCGTGCGGATCACGATGGCGGGACGCGCGCCGAACGGCACGACGCGCCCCGTGTTCGGCGCGAGCGTCTGCGCGCTGCCGGCGCCGACCGAGAGCGTCGGGGCTTCGGGCACCTCCGGCGGCGCGAGGTACCGGGTCACCGGATAGACGACCGACGCGACGACGCCGCCGCCCCAGAGCCCGAGCAGCCAGTTCAGAATGCCCCGGCGGGCAGGTTCCGCAGGAGGAATCATCCTACCCGAGAGGGTAGCGCATTTCTTTCGCGCCGACCGTCCGGGATTTTTCGCCGACGGGGTAAAATTGCCTGGCGCCGCCGGGGCTGCCGGCATCGATTGCACGAACCGGCTGCAACCCAGAGATCCAGATCGGTTCGACGGCGGGCACCGGAATTGCCCAGGTCCAACAAGAGGAGGACGCGATTGTGAAACACGTGCTGGGGATTGTCGTGGTCATCGCCGCGCTGGCGGCGACCTCGGGTTCCGCGTCGGCGCAGTCGGCGGTCGAGCGCGGGCAGCAGGTCTTCACCGCCCAGAAATGCTCGGTCTGCCACTCGGTGGCCGGCCAGGGAAACAAGAAGGGGCCGCTCGACGCCGTCGGCGCGAAGCTCTCCGCGGACCAGATCCGGCAGTGGATTACCGAAGCGCCGGCGATGGCCGCCAAGGCCAAGTCGGAGCGCAAGCCGGTCATGAAGGCGTACGCCCTATCCAAGGATGAGCTCGATGGTCTGGTCGCCTATCTCCAGAGCTTGAAGAAATAGGCGAGACGCCGGCGTCCTTGCGGCACGCTTGTTGTAGCCGTGACTGACATCATGCGGACGATCTGGCTTGTCTTGGCGGGTCTGGCCGTTCCTGCGGCTGCGGGCGCACAGGACGCGGCGCTCGTGGCGCGGGGCGAGAACGTCTACGTGGCGCAGAAGTGCTCCGTGTGCCACTCCGTCGCCGGCAAGGGCAATCAGAAGGGCCCGCTCGACGACGTCGGGGTGAGGCTGTCGGCCGAGGAGATCCGGCTCTGGATGGTCGACCCGGTGACGATGACGGCGAAGACGAAGGCGGTGCGGAAGCCGCCGATGAAGGCGTACGCACACATCCCGAAGGAGGAGTTGGACGCGCTCGTCGCATACATGCAAAGCCTGAAGAAGAAGTAGAGAAGTAGAGAAGTGGAAGAAGTGGAAGAAGTAGAGGAAGTAGAGGAAGTAGCGCGAGCGGCGTCCACTTTCCATCGTGCGTCTACGTCGTGCAGGATTGCTCGGGGTCCTGGTGAGCGGGGTGCTCGTGGGGCCGTTCGTGTACGCCCAGACGCAGTCGGTCCCGCCTGACAACGACACCTGTCAGACCTGCCACGCCGACCCGTCGATGGTCCGTGCCGACGGCCGCCCCGCCCTCGTCCGGGCCGACGCGTTCACAGCCTCGGTGCATGGTGTGCTGGGCTGCGTTGACTGCCATGCCGACCTGGCCTCGGCAGCCGAGTTTCCGCATCCCGAGCGTCTGGCCCGGGTGAGCTGCCGGTCGTGCCACGACGAGCCTGCGGCGGGGCTCGCCGGGAGCGTGCATGGCATGCTGAGCGGCGCCGCCGCGCTGCAGTGCACGTCGTGTCACGGCGCTCCGCATCAGATCCGGCCGTCGAGCGACTTCGAGTCGCCCACCTACAAGCTGCAGATTGCCGGCACGTGCGGGCAGTGCCACGGAGGACTCGCCGGGCCTGGCGCGCGGCGCGGCCCGGCGGTCGCCGGCCTGTTCGCCGACAGCATTCATGCCGTGGCGCTGGAGCGCACGACCGTCGCCCCCACCTGCACCGACTGCCACCGCAGCCACGACATCCTCCGCAGGACGGACGCGAAGAGTCCCGTGCATCCGCCGAATATCCCCGCCACCTGCGGCGCCTGCCACGGCGAGCAGCGGCGGCTCTTCGGCGCGAGCGTGCACGCCGCGCAGCTTGCCGCCGGCAACGCCGGCGCGCCGCAGTGCGCCTCGTGCCACACGGCGCACCGGATGGCGGCGACAGCGAGCGACGAGTGGCAGCTCGCGGCGGTCGAGCAGTGCGGCACGTGCCACCGCGAGGCGCTTGCCACCTACCGCGACAGCGTCCACGGGCAGGTGACGGCGCTCGGGTTCACCCCCGTGGCCAAGTGCGCCGACTGTCACGAGTCGCACCAGGTGCACCCGGTCTCCGACGCGCGCTCCAGCGTGTCGACGCAGAACCGGCTGACGACCTGCCGCGCGTGCCACCCGGCGGCGACGGCCAACTTCGTGCAGTTCCAGCCGCACGCGAACAAGGAGGACCCCGAGCGTTCGCCCGAGCTCTATTACGCGGCGCTCTTCATGGACGGGCTGCTCATCGGCGTCTTCCTGTTCTTCGGGGCGCACACGCTGCTCTGGTTCGTGCGCGAGCGCAACGATTCCTCCGCCGAGGAGGAGCGCCGTGCCTGAGGCGCGGTACGTGCGGCGGTTCGGTCGCGCCGAGCGGGCGCAGCACCTGGTGCTGATTGTGACGTTTCTCGGCCTGGCGGCCACGGGCCTGCCCCTCCTCTTCTCCGACGCGGCCTGGGCGCGGCCGACGGCGCGGCTGGTCGGAGGCTTCGGCGTGACCGGCACTCTGCACCGGCTGTTCGCTGTCGGGCTCATCGGGGTCTTCCTCGTGCACGTCGGATCGGTCGTCGCCAGGCTGCTCAGTGGCGAGCGGGGTATCCTGTGGGGCCCGACCTCGCTCGTCCCGCAGCCGCGCGACGTCGTGGAATTGTGCCGGCACGTGCAATGGTTCCTCTGGCGCGGCCCGAAACCTGCATTCGATCGGTACACCTACTGGGAGAAGTTCGACTATCTGGCCGTGTTCTGGGGGATGGTGATCATCGGCGGATCGGGACTCATGCTGTGGTTCCCCGAACTTTTCGCGCGGTTCCTGCCGGGATGGACTTTCAACGTGGCGCTCCTCGTGCACGGGGAAGAGGCGCTGCTCGCCGTCGGGTTCATCGTCACCATTCACTTCTTCAACAGCCACATGCGGCCGCGCAAATTTCCCATGGACATGGTGATGTTTACCGGTGTCGTGCCGGAAGGGGAATACGCCCGCGAGCGGCCGCTCGAGTACGCCCGGCTGCAGTCGGCCTCGACGCTGGAGGCGCGGCTCGCACCGCCGCCCGACCCGGCGTTGGTCCGCCTCGCGCGGCTGGGGGGACTTCTGGCGGTTGCGGCGGGTCTCGGCTTGTTCCTGTCGATCGTGGTTGCAGTGCTTTCACGGTGAGGGTCGTATGAAGAGACGCTCGTTCTGCTTTCTCACCGCCGCCCTCGGCTACATCCTGGCGTTGACGATGGCCACCGCCGGGGCGGAGGGGCCGGCAGGAGCATCCATGGCGCAGCCCCTGGGGCCGCCGGGCCAGGCCGTCGGCGATTACGTGGGAGAGGTCACCTGCGTGTCGTGTCACGACGACCGGTCGTACCGCGACACGCCGCACGGGCACGCGTTCAACCCGCGCACGCCGGCGGCCAATCAGGGATGCGAGAGCTGCCACGGCCCAGGCGCGGCGCACGCCAAGGACGGCGATCCGGCGCTCATCCGCTCCTTCTCGCAGATGCCGCCGGCCGAGGTGAGCGAGAGCTGCATGACGTGCCACAACCGCGCGGAGCACGCGCTCTGGGACGGCAGCCAGCACGATCAACGCAACCTCACCTGCACGACGTGCCACAGCGTGCACGCGCCGCAGGGCGAGGGGCAGATCAAGGCGCGCACCCAGATCGCGCTCTGCAGCCAGTGTCACCGCAACGTCACCAACCGGCAGCACCGGTTCAATCACATGCCGGTGCGCGAGGCGGCGATGACGTGCACCGCGTGCCACAACCCGCACGGCAGCACCAACGTCCGGCTGCTCCGGACCGGCACGACGGTCGACGAGCTGTGCACGAGCTGCCATGCGGACAAGCGCGGGCCGTACCTGTGGGAGCACGCGCCGGTCAGCGAGAGCTGCGTGACCTGCCACGAGCCGCACGGCTCCAACAACCAGCGGATGCTCGTCAGCAAGGTGCCGTTCCTCTGCCAGCGGTGTCACGTCACCTCCAGGCATCCGCCGACGGTGTACGACGGCTACCTGCTGAACAACTCGCAGAACGCGAACAAGATCTACGCGCGCGGGTGCGTGAACTGCCATCAGCTGATCCACGGGTCGAACGCGCCGTCGGGCAAGGCGCTGCTGCGGTAGGCGAGGAGAGTGTCATGCGCAACAGACTCACAGTCCTGACCGCTGCGCTCCTTCTGGCCTCCGTGCCAGGATGGGCGCAGGCGCCGCAGCCGGCGCCGGCCGCCGCGCCGGTGCCGACACCGCTCCTCACCGGCACCATCGACGTCGGGGGGCTCTTCACCACTACCGACGGCGACGAGGCGCGCTTCGAGCGCTACCGCGACAGCCGCGACGGCGCTTATTCGACCTTCGACCTCACGCGCCAAACCGGGAGCTACGCCTTCGAGGCGAACGCGTTTCACGTCGGCTATCGCGACCAGCGGTACAGCGCCGCCTTCATGAGCCGGCGCATCAAGGTCGACTTCGACTGGGTCTCGGTGCCGCTGAATTTCAGCTACATCGCGCGGACACCGTACGTGACGAACGGCGGCACGTTGACGTTGGACGACACCGCACAGCGGGCCGTTCAGGGGCCGACCAATGCCGTAAACGACGGCACGGCGGTGGGCGTGCCGTGCGCGCCGGGGGCGCTGCCCGCCTCGTGCAGCACGCCCGCGCTGGCCGCGCAGGCGAAGGCGAACCGCTCCATCTACAACAGCCTGGCGAACCCGTTCGAGCTCCGGCACCGCCGCGACACGGCGGAGGTCGCGGTCAACTACGCCGCGACGCGGGCGGTCGACATCGACGCGCGGTTCGCTTCGGCCAGGCGCGAAGGGCAGCAGCCCTGGGCCGCCTCCTTCGCGTTCAACAACGCGGTCGAGCTGCCGCAGCCGCTCGACCAGCGGACCAACGACGCGTCGGTGGGCGCGAGCTGGGCGAACCCGCGCGGCATGTTCCGGCTCGGCTGGGACGGGTCGTGGTTCATGAACGACATCCACAGCCTGACCTGGGACAACCCGGTCCGGCTGACCGACTTCAGCAACGGGCTGGCGCCGCCGCTCGGCCCCTACGACCCGAGCGGCTACAGCAACGGCAACGGGCCGGCGCAGGGGCGGCAGGCGATGGCGCCGAGCAACGTGCAGAACGTGGTGAGCGCCACCGCCCTCTACAAGCTGCGCGGCCGCACCACCCTCAACGGCGTGGCGCAGCTCACGCAGCAGACGCAGGACGAGGACCTCATCCCCTGGACGACGAACCCGGTGATCAACTCGCCGGTCGTCTTTGCGGCGTTCCCACATCTGGCGGCGCTGCCGCGGACAACCGCGGACGCCGAGGCCAGAGGAGTGAACACGCTCATCAACCTCAGCTCGCGGCCGTCCCGCGTGGTGAACTTCACGGTGCGCTACCGCTTCAACGATCGCGACGTGCGGACGCCGGCCTTCGACGCGCGGGAGTACGTGCGCTTCGACGCGGTGCCGGAGGAGATCGAGGAAGGGCTGTCGCACCAGTACGACATCTCGCGGCACATCTTCGACGCCAACGCGGCGTTCACGCCGGGCGGCTGGGGCACCGTGCGCCTCGGCTACGGGCACGAGACGGTGGAGCGCCACGGCCGCGGCTTCGCGGACGTCGGCGAGAACATCGTCCGCGTCTCCTACGACACCTATACCAGCCCGTGGGTGACCGTGCGCGCCTCCTTCGACGCGGCGCGCCGGCGCGGCTCGGGCCTGGTCGAGGTCCACGGGTTGTCCGAGACCGAGGACCTGACGCTCATCACCGGCCCGGGCGGCACGCAGCCGACGCTGCGCTACTACGACGAAGCCGACCGCGACCGCACGCGCGGGGCGGTGATCGTCACGGTGATGCCCCGCGACAACGTGGACGTCTACGCCCAGTTCGGCGGCGGCCGGGACCGCTACCGGGTCGACCCCTCCGCACCGGTGAGCCGGCCGGGCGAACTGTTCGGGCTGCACGAGTCGGACGTGGTGACCTGGAACACCGGGTTCAACGTCCAGCCGACCGACGTCGTCTCGCTCGGCGCCAACTACGGCCGCGACCGGTACAGCTCGCTCCAGCTCTCGCGCAACGCCAGTCCGCCGCCGGACCCGAGCTGGACCGACCGCAACCGGAACTGGACGCTCGACAACGACGACAAGGTCGATACGGTGACCGCGTATCTCGACCTGCTGCGGGCCGTGCGGAACACCGACATCCGCTTCAGCTACGACTACAGCGACTCGGACAACTCGTTCGTGCACGGCGGGCCGCGCGTGGCGGCGCTCGCCGGGCTGAACCAGTTCATCCCGCTGCCCGACGTGGAGAACACGTGGCATCGGGCGACGGCCGACGTGCAGTACTTCTTCACCGCCCGCGCCGGCGTCGGATTCGGCTACTACTTCGAGAAGCTCGACATCGTCGACTTCGACACGATCGACACGAACGGACCGGTGGGGTTCCTACCGGCGACCGGCGATCCGCGCATCGACTGGCTGGGCGGACTCGTCACCGGCTACGGCAACCGGCCGTACACAGGACACAGCGGCTTCGTGAGGGTGATCTATCGCTTCTGAGAGGAGAGACGTTCACAGTTCTCACTTCTACCTTCTCGGTTCGTGTTCACGTTCGGTTCGGCGTTCGGGTTCTCGGTTCGTGTCTTGACGCACGTTGCGAACCTCGAACCTGGAACCTGGAACCGAACCCAGAACACGAACCGAGAACCCAGAAGTGAGAAGTGCGAACGACGCGATCTCCGGCTCACTCGAAATCGTGGCAGAGGTCGCATTCCTGCCGGATGAGCGTGCCGTCGCGGCTGGCGTGGCTGCCGTCGTGGCAGCGGAAGCACCCCGGAAACGCCATGTGCCCGATGTTGTTCGGATAGGTCCCCCAGCCGACGCGCATCTCCGGAAAGACGTTGCGCCGGTAGAGCCCGTCGGCCGCCCGGATCGCGCGCTCCACGTCCTGCCGGCGCGAGGCGTAGACCGTCGGGTACTGCGCGCGGTAGAAGTCGCGTAGCCGGGCCGCGATGCCCGTGGCGGCGGCGCCGTGGTCCGGGTACGCCGCCTCGAGCGCGGCCACCGCCTCGCGCTTGGCGTAGGGGAGCGTCGCGGCGATCTCTCCGGTCGCCATCGCCTCGTCCACCGCGCGCTCGGCCGAGAGCGCGAACGGATGGGCCGGGCGGTTGTGGCAGTCCATGCAGTCCATCCGGCGCCGCTCGCGCCCCTGAAGCGCATCGGAGGTCACCCCCTCGGCGAAGTACTCGCGCACGTTCCCCTGCCGGTCGCGCAGCCAGATGTACCCGATCGACTGCCGCGCCTGGTCGAGCGCGACGTACTCGATCTCGTTGGCCACGTTCATGTGCCAGTGGATGCCCGCGGCGATGCCGAGCCGCTCGCTGCCGCCGCCGATGTGGATCCGCAGCGTGTTCACCGTCTCGGTGTTCCTCTCGTCCTCGGCGTACTCGCGGATCACCTTGACCTTGTCGCCGTGGAACTTCTCCGGCCAGTGGCAGCGCTCGCACGTGTCGCGCGCCGGGCGCAGGTCCTCCACCGGCGACGGGATCGGCCGCTCGTGGCTGGCCATGAGGACCGAGAACACCTGTCGCGTGCCCGACAGCTTCGCCCGGACGAACCACGGCGCCCCAGGGCCGATGTGGCACTCGACGCAGGTGACCCGCGAGTGGGGGCTGTCCTGGTACGCGGCGAATTCGGGCTGCATCACCTGGTGGCACACCTGGCCGCAGAAGGTGACCGAGTCCATGAACTCGACGCCTCGGTACGTCGCCAGCGACACCACGAGGAGATTGACCATCGTGAGCAGCGCCACGGCGAAGACGGCGCGCCGCTGGGACGGGTCGTTGAGATCGACGCGCGGCCAGTGCAGCTCGGACGGCGGGCGTCCGGCGCGGCGCCGGCGCCGCTCGAGGAACGCGCTGAGGGGAAGGAGCAGCAGGCCGAGCGCGAAGAAGGCCGGAAAGACCAGGAAGAAGAGAATGCCGATGTAGGGATTGGTGTGGAAGCCGAACAGGTCGACGAGGAACACCGCCACAAACAGCACGCCGCTCGTGGCGGCGAGCGCCGCGCCGGCGAACGAGAGACGGGTGCGCAGCATCGCGTCCTTAGTTCTTCTACCACAGCCGCGCGGTTCACGAGATATTCCGCCCCCGGCCGGAATTCCGCGCGCCCCGGCGCCGCCCCTCGCCCGGCCGTCCGCCGATTGTGGCGCGTCCGGTCGAGGCACCTGGATTGCACCGTCGCGGGCTACGACCATGCATCCGCCGACCCGCCTGCTTGCCGTTGTCGCGCTCGGGGCGTGCACCCTCGCGCCGGTGGCGGGACAGACCCGCACCGAGCCGGCGCCGGCGCTCATTGACTCGCTGGCCGGGCGGGATTCCTTCGACCGCTACTGCGCGCCGTGCCACGGGATCACCGCGACCGGCGACGGCCCGGTGGCGCCGGGGCTCCGGAAGCGCCCGGCCGACCTCACGCGTCTCTCCGCGAAGGAACGCGGGACCTTCCCCCGCGAGCGCGTCCGGGAGCTGCTCGCGGGAACGGGACGCGCGATCCCCGCGCACGGCAGCTCCGCGATGCCGGTGTGGGGACCGATCTTCCGCGCCTTCGAATCCGACGCGCGTGCCCGGGCGCGGATCGCGAGCCTGGTCGCCTACCTCGAGTCGATCCAGTTGCCCGCCGCGACGCGCTGATGAGCGGGCGCTATTCCGCCCCTCTCTTCGGATACGTCTGGCGCATTGTCTCGGCGATCCGGCTGAGCGCGGGCCTGAGGGGCGAGCGGCGCCGCCAGGCGAGGATGAGCGTGCGCCTCGGGGCCGGCGGCGCGAAGCGGCGCACCCGCAACTGGCCGCGCCGGTTCTCCACCGGCAGCGCCAGTGCGGGCAGGAGCGTGGCGCCGGTGCCGACGCTCGCCATCTGGACCAGCGTGGAGAGCGAGGTCGCCTCGAAGCTCGTCCTGCGCGCCTTGGCGTGCGCGTCGGCGCAGAACCCGAGCACCTGATCGCGGAAACAGTGCCCCTCGTTGAGCAGCAGGAGCGGCACCTCGTCCAGTTCGGCGGGTGTGGCCGGCTTGCGGCTCTTCATCAACGGATGGGCGGGCCCCGACGCCAGCACGAACGGGTCGCGCCCGAGGATCGCATATTCGCAGCTGCCGATGTCGGCCTCGAGCGCCATGACGGAGGCGTCGAGCGTGCCGTCGGTGAGCCGCCCCACGAGCACGGCGGTGCGATCCTCGGTCCAGAGGAACGTCAGCTTCGGATACTCCCGGGTGAGCGCCGGGACGAGGAAGGGGAGGAGGTACGGGCCCACCGTCGGAATGACGCCGACGCGCAGCGTGCCCCGGAACGGATCGCTGAACTGCTGGGCGACGGTCCGGAGGTCGGCGACCTCGACGAGCACCTGCCGCGCCTGCACCACTACGGCCTCGCCGGCCGGCGTCAGGCGGACGCCGCGGCGATCGCGCTCGAACAGGCGGACGCCGAGCACCTCCTCGACGAGCGCGACCTGCGCGCTGAGCGACGGCTGCGCCACGTGGCACGCCTCGGCGGCGTGGCGGAAACTGCCGTGGTCGGCGACGGCGACCACATATTCGAGCTGCCGGAGGGAGACGGCCGGCAGCGCCGGAGACGCCATAGTCCAAACCTATCACAAGTCTCCAAAAGATGTCTTTGACACTATCAGCCTGGGGGGCGACACTGGAAGGCATGAAGACGCCATCGCCCCGGTTCCGACGGGCTGCTGCCGCGGCCCTCGCCTGCGCCCTGAGCACCGGTTCCGTGCTCGCGACGCAGGCGTCGCCGTCCGGCGACTACGCCGTCGGCCCGCAAGACGTGCTGGTCATCACCTCCTACGACGAGCCGGAGCTGTCGGGCCGGTTCGTGGTGGAAACCGACGGCACCTTCACCTATCCGCTCGTCGGCCGGCTGAGCGCCGGCGGGCTGACGCTGCGCGAACTCGAGGCGGAGCTGCGCCGGCGCCTCGTCGAGATGGGCTTCTTCCGGAATCCGCAGATCACCGTCGCCGTCGGGACGTACCGGAGCCAGCGGATCTTCATCCTCGGCGAGGTGCAGAAGCCGGGCGCCTACGCGCTGTCGAGCCAGATGCCGCTCGTCGAGGCGCTGGCGTTGGCCGGCTCGACGCTGCCGACCGCCAGCGGCGAGGTCGTGATCGCCCGCGCGGGCGGGGAAGAGGCGGCACGGGTGAACATCCGCGACATTCAGAGCGGGTCTGTGCTGCCAGTGATGCTCGACGCGGGCGACAGCCTCTTCGTCCTCCGCGCCGAGAACGTCTACGTGTTCGGCCAGGTCCGCAACCCCGGCGCCTATCCGCTGCCGGAAGAGACGATGCTGCTGCAGGCGCTCTCGCTGGCCGGCGGCCTGACGGACCGCGCGTCGGCCTCGCGCATCCAGGTGGTGCGGATGGTGGGCGGCAGGAGGTACGAGTTGCGGGTCGCCTTGACCGACATGGTCGAGCCCGGCGACACCATCGTCGTCCCGCAGCGCTTCTTCTAGGCCTCCCGCCTGCGCCCCGATCCTTCGGACCGGTCGGTGGTCTGAGTCCTGGGGCCTGGGGCCTGTGGTACGCTGTCCCCGCGCGTGTTCACGATCGATTTCACCAGGCTGCTCACCGGCTTCATCGTCCTCGTCGTCTCGCTGACGGTCCATGAGGCCGCGCACGCCTGGTCGGCGGATCGACTCGGCGACGAGACCGCCCGGCGGCTCGGGCGGCTGTCGCTCAATCCGGTCGTGCACGTCGATCCGATCGGCACGATCGTCTTTCCCCTGCTGGCGATGGTGACGAACTTGCCGCTCATCGGCTGGGCGAAGCCCGTGCCGGTGAGCACGGCGCGGCTCCGGGGCAACTGGCGGCGGAAGTTCATGATGGTCGCCGCCGCCGGTCCGGCGAGCAACCTCGTCCTGGCCGTGGCCGCGGCGATCGTGCTGGCGGCGCTCGCGCCGGTCGCCGCCTCGGGCGACGCGATTGCGGTGTCGGTGACCGCGCGGCTGGACTATCTGTTCCAGACGATGGTCGTGGTGAACGTGCTGCTGGCCGTGTTCAACATGGTGCCGGTTCCGCCGCTCGACGGCGGCAACGTGTTGTCGGGTCTGCTCACCGGATCGATGGCGGGCGCCTTCGATCGGCTCCGCCCGTTCGGGTTCCTCATTCTCTACGGCCTGCTGCTCTCCGGCGTGCTCTGGACGCTGGTGTCGCCGCCGGCCGAACTGCTCCTCTCGTGGCTGCTGTAGAGCGTGTGAACGACAGGGTCAGACCCCGGGTCAGACCCCGGGTCGTCAGCGGGATGCGGCCGACCGGGAAGCTCCACCTGGGGCACCTGGTCGGCGCGTTGCGGAACTGGACGAGCCTCCAGGACCGGTTCGACTGCTTCTATTTCGTCGCCGACTGGCACGCGCTCACGAGCGAGTACGCCAGCTCCGGCGCCATCACCGGGTACGCCCTCGACAACGTGGCCGACTGGATCGCGGCGGGCGTCGACCCGGAGCGCAGCACGATCTTCGTCCAGTCGCTCGTCCCCGAGCACGCCGAGCTCTACCTGCTGCTCTCGATGGTGGTGCCGATTCCGTGGCTCGAGCGCGTGCCCACCTACAAGGAGCAGCAGGAGCAACTCGCCGACCGGGACCTGTCGACGCTCGGCTTCCTCGGCTATCCGCTCCTGCAGACGGCCGACGTGGCGATCTACGACGGCCGGTTCGTGCCCGTGGGGGAGGACCAGGTGCCGCACCTCGAGCTCTCCAGGGAAGTGGTGCGGCGGTTCAACCAGTTCTACGGACCGGTGCTCGTCGAGGCGCAGCCGCTGCTGACGAGGGTGCCGCGGCTCCCCGGGCTCGACAACCGGAAGATGAGCAAGAGCTACGGCAACACGATCGACCTCACCGACGACGCCGACACGGTGCTGAAGAAGGTGCGGCAGATGTACACCGACCCGAAGCGGATCCGGGCCGACATCCCCGGCACCGTCGAAGGGAACCCGGTCTTCATGTACCACGATGCCTTCAACACCGACGCGGCGGAAGTCGAGGATCTGAAGACGCGGTACCGCGCCGGCGCGGTGGGCGACGTCGAGGTGAAGACGAAGCTCGCCCGGGCCGTCAACGCGATGCTCGACCCGATGCGGGAGCGGCGGCGGGAGATCCTCGCGCGGCCCGAGCGGATCAAGGAGATCGCCCTGGAGGGGTCGCGCCGCGCCCGGACGATCGCCGAGGATACCCTGGCGCGCGTCAGGGACGCGGTCAGGCTGCGGTACTAGATGAACGACCATCCCGACTTCGAGTCGTCGCCCGACGCCTACCACGTGCGGCTCGAGGCGTTCGAGGGGCCGCTCGACCTGCTCATTCACCTCGTTCGCACAAGCGAGGTGAACATCTACGACATTCCGATTGCGCTCGTCACCGAACAGTACCTCGAGTGCATCCGCCTGATGCAGGAGCTGAACCTCGACGTGGCGGGGGAGTTCCTGGTGATGGCGGCGACGCTGATTCACATCAAGTCGCGCATGCTGCTGCCGCGCCCGGATCCGTCGCAGGAGGATGCCGGCCCCGAAGAGGATCCCCGGGAGGCGCTCGTGCGGCGCCTGCTGGAGCACCAGAAGTTCAAGGCGGCCGCCGGGCTGCTGCACGACCGCGAGACGCTGCGGGGCGCGCAGTTTCCGCGCGGCGAGGCGAGCGTGGCCGCCGCCAGTGGCGATCCGTTCGAGCCGGAGCTCGACGTCGACCTCTTCAGCCTGCTCACGGCGTTCCGCGGCGTGCTGGAGCGCGCCAGCCGCAGGCCGCCGATGGTGCTGCCGCCGGACCAGGTGTCGATCGAGGACCGGATCGCCCAGTTGCTGGCGCGGCTCTCCGAGACCGAGGCGTGCGGCTTCGAGGAGCTGTTCACCGACGGCGACGGATCGCGCCCGTTCATGATCGTCACGTTCCTGGCGCTGCTCGAGATGATCCGGCTGAAGCTCGTCCGGGTCTTCCAGTCGGCCGGCTTCGGGCCGATTCGCGTCTACAAGCGGGCGCGCCCCGCCGATGCGCCGCATCCGATTGGGGATCCCCAGCAGGCATGAGAGACTGTCGGTCGCACGCTCCGGTTCCCGGTCGGCGGTTCGTGTCCTGGCTCGGGTCGGGGTTCCGGCAACGGGACACGCGGAACGACGAACCCGGCACCGAACCCGAACCCAGAAGAGAGAAGGGAGAAGCGTGAACGACGATCGTCACCCTGGAGTCGCCTCGGCGGAACTGACGGCGATCGTCGAGGCGCTCATCTTCGCCTCGCCCGAGCCGATCACACCCCGCATGCTGTACCGGCTGCTCGCCGACGAGCCGAAGGAGGACGTCGCCGCCGCCGTCGAGGCGCTCCGGACCGACTACAACCAGCGCCCGGGGCTCCAGTTCGTCGACGTGGCGGGCGGGTACCAGATCGTCACCCGCCCGGAGCTCCACGAGTGGGTGCGGCGCCTGTTTCACGAGCGCTCGACGCTGAAGCTGACGGTGCAGGCGCTCGAAACGCTCGCCGTCATCGCGTACAAGCAGCCGATCACCGCCGTCGAGATCTCCGAGGTTCGCGGCGTCAACACGGCGGGCGTGCTCGGGACGCTGCTCGAGCGCCACCTCGTCAAGATCGTCGGCCGCCGAAGCGTCGTCGGCCGTCCGTTCCTCTACGCCACCACGAAGGAATTCCTGATCCGCTTCGGGCTGAAGGACTTGAGCGATCTGCCCCGCGTCGAGGACATGGCCGAGGCGCTCGGGTTCGACCCGCCCGCCGGCCTCACCGAGATCACGCCGCGCGACGACATGCTGCCGCTCGGCGACGACGACGGCAACGAAACTGTAAGTGATGTCGCCTCTCAGGAAAGTGTGAGCGGCGATAAGGAGTAGCTGTACAGTTGGGCCGTCAAGGAGTGCCTATGCGACCCTCTCGTGCCATCGTCGCGGTACTGACCGTGTTGATTTGTCTGGCGGCGACCTTCGCGATTGCACAGCGCCGGGCCTCAGTGCCGGGGCCTGTCATCTACGCATGCGCCGGGCCCAACGGGCAACTCCGTCTGGTCGAAGGACCGGGCGACTGCCGTCGGCCGGAGCTCAGTGTCTCGTGGAATCTCGCCGGACCAGCAGGGCCTCCGGGACCGGGGAGCGAGGCGTGGGTCTTCACCGGCCCGGGCCTGACGACGATGCCTGAAGCGTGCACGAATCAGGGATCGGTGACCGTGACCGTACCCGCCGGGGCGCCGGCGGGCCTGCTCACGGTGACCGGCAAGCATCACGTCCAGATCAAGCACCTGTTCGCGGCCTCCGACAGCGGCTATCTCGTCTGGTCGGACAGTCCGACGACGTGCGGCGCCGACGACACGGAACGCTCGCACTTCCGGGTGGCCGACATCGATTTCGCGACGACGTACGAGAAGACGGTGTTCACGCACCGCGCGTTCCCCGCGAGCGGGGGCGCCACGGTGACGCTGTATCTGAATTCGGTGATGACCAGTGGTCACGCCACCCCCGTCGGCATGGTCGATCAGGTCGGCGACGACTACATCATCGTCGAGTTCCACGTGAGCCCGCCGCCTCCGCCCCCGCCGCCGGGCGAGTAACGCGCGTTGCCGCGGTGCGCAGCCGGCGGACCTCCGCCGGCGTCAGCTCGCGCCACTTTCCGGGCGCGAGCGCGCGATCCTCGAGCGGGCCGATCCGGACGCGCCGCAGCGCGCGCACCGGATGGCCCACCGCCTCGCACATCCGCCGCACCTGGCGCGTGCGCCCCTCGCGAATCGTCACCCGGAGGACACGCTCCGCGCCTCGCCGCGGGATGACGAGCGCGACCTCCGCCGGGAGCGTTCGCCGGCCGTCGAGCGGGATCCCGCGGCGCAGCCGCTGCAGGTCGTCCTCGTCCGGCACGCCGGCGACACGCGCCTCGTAGGCGCGCTCGACGCCGTGTCGCGGGTGCGTGAGCCGGGCGGCCAGCTCGCCGTCGTTGGTGACGAGCAGCAGCCCCTCGGTGTCGTAGTCGAGCCGGCCCACCGGATAGAGGTACTCGCGCACGCCCCGGAGCAGATCGATCACCGTGGGCCGGCGCTGCGGATCCGACCGGGTGGTCACGTAGCCGGCGGGCTTGTTGAGCAGGATGTAGCGGTGCCGCTCGGGCCCCCTGACGCGCCGCCCGTCGACGCGGATGTCGTCGCGGGCCGGGTCGGCCTTCGTTCCCATCTCGCGCACGGTGACGCCGCTCACCGAGACGCGCCCGCTGGCGATGAGCGTCTCGGCCGCGCGGCGGGAGGCGACGCCGGCCTGGGAGAGGATCTTCTGGAGCCTCAGCTGCATCGCGACAAGCTGATGACCGCCGTTGGCATGTCGGCACCCGGCGGCCGGCTCCGCACGGCGGGAAATTGACCGGCGCTCATACCTGCCGCAGCCGGCGCGAGTAGTGCCCAACTCGGACGCCCGCCGGCGCGGCATGCACCGATGTTGCTACCTCGAACGTCACGGATCGCGCGGGACGAACTCGCGTCGATGAATCGCGCCGGCCAATTTCCGGCTTCGCCGTGCGCTCGCCGTGCTCCGACGGCCGGCCGGCGCCGACATACCAGCGGCGGTTGAGGTCCCGCGTGGCGAAGCCTCGAGCCACCGCCGATGACCGGCAGGCGTGAACACGCGAGGCGGCTCTGGGGACCAGCGAGGTTGAGCGCCGCCGCGAATCGCGGTTCGTTGCCGCGCCTCCTCGACGAGGCGTTCGCCGTGGCGAACGCCTCAGGGCGCGACCCGAGCGTCGAGCGGCCGGAGACGGCCGACCGAACGTGTTCCGGCGTGGCGAGCGGCTTCGCCATGTGGGACGCCAGCCGCCGCCGAGCGATCTCCTGGAGCCTCAGCCGCATCTCTTTAGTCGACGCTACCGCCGCAAGACCTCCGCCCAGAAGGCGATGAGCCGCCAGATCTCGGCCGCCGCCGCCGAGCGATCGAGCTCGGCGTGGGTGATGATCCGGCTGATGAGCAGGTGCACGCCGACGCCCTTTGCCCGCAGGTAGTCGGCGAGCACCGCCGACTCGGCGGTCGGAATCACCGTGTCGCCGTCGCCGTGCAGCAGGAAGACCGGCGCGGCCGGCGCCGACGCCGTGCGCTCGGGGGAGGCGGCCGGGTCCGCTTCGAGCCCGAGGTGCGGCACCAGGACCTGTCCGAGCGCCTTGACGTTCCGCTCGTTCACGTACGTCAGGTACGTCGCCGACGGCTCGGGCAGCGCCTTCACCATCTCGCGGGCGGTCGCGAAGGTGGCGTTGGCCTCCTTCATGTCGACGAGCGTGAGCTGCGACGCCAGCAGGAACGTCCGGATCCCCTGGCGCAGCGGCGCCACCTGCTCGGCCGGCACGACGCGGTCGGCCGCGGCGTGCAGGATCACGGCGACGCCGTAATCATGCGGCGGGTGGGTGTCGATGCCCGGCGCCTGCACCGCCTCGCCGGTCGCCAGGTAACGCAGCACGCGCCCGAGATCGCCGTGTCCGCCGAAGGAAACGACGTAGGCCACCTTGTCGCGGACCGAGGGGCGGCCGGAGGCGACGATGGCGAGGCCGCCGGCGAAGCTGATGCCGATGAGGCCGACGCGGCCGTCGGGCGCGAGCGCCGGCTGCGCCGAGAGCCACGCGACGGCGTCTTCGATCGCGTCGGCCGATCGCGCCGTGATCCGGTAGTTGGTGAGGTCGGGGAGCGCCATCGCCATGACGGCGATGCCGCTGCCGGCGAGATCGCGCGAGAGCGCGGTGAGCCGCGGCTCGGCGATCCCCATCGAGTGCACGCCCGGCACGAGGAGCACCGATCGGCGGATGGCGCCCTCGGGACGATAGTACTGCGCCGTGACGCCGCCCTCACGCGTCGGCACCGTGTGCGGCGGCTGCACGTCGACTCTGCGGGCGCGCGCCTCGAAGAATCGCTCGACGGTCCCGCCCGTGTTGGCGACGCGGACAAAGAGCGACGCCGCACCGACGTAGGGGCGCGCCGCGACAGCGAGCGCCGCCGCAACGAGCAGCACGACGAGTGAACGCCGCAGGCGCATCGCCGTCGCATGTTAGCATTGGCGTTTGGTGAAAGGGCCGATCGTCGCCATCGACGGTCCCTCCGGCGCGGGGAAGGGGACCGTCGCCCGCCGCGTGTCGGAGGCGCTCGGCTACCGGCATCTCGATACGGGCGCGATGTACCGGGCGGTGGCGTGGAAGGCGCTCCTCGATCGCCTCACCCTCGACGACGAGGCGGCCGTGGCCGGGCTGGCCGGGCGGGCGCGCATGGTCATCGAAGGCGGGCGCATCACCATCGACGGCCACGACGTGACGAGCGCCATCCGCACGCCCGAGATCGACCGCGCCGCGGCGGCCGTGGCGCGGCTGCCGCGGGTCCGGCAGGTCCTGGTGCGGCGTCAGCGCGCCGAGGCGGAAGCGGGCGGCGTGGTCATGGAGGGACGCGACATCGGCACGGTCGTCTTTCCCGACGCCGACGTGAAGGTCTACTTGGATGCGTCGGCCGAGGAGCGCGCGCGCCGGCGCGCGGCCGACCCGGCGCACAGCGGCGGCACGGCGGGTCAGGCGGCCGTGGCGGAGGCGATCGAGGCGCGCGACCGGTCCGACACCATGCGCGCCGCCTCCCCGCTCACGCTCGCGCCCGATGCGGTGCGCATCGATACCACCGGCATGCCGATCGAGGACGTGGTCGAGACCGTGCTCGCACTCGTCCGGCGTGCACTGCGGAAGGCGGACGGCTGAAGGTCCGGGGCTCACCCTTCAGCCATTCGCCTTCCGCCTGTCAGCGATCGTCGTAGTCCTCCGCCGACGCCGGGTCCAGCTCCCAGCGCTTCCGGTCGCGATCGCTGATCTTCTTGTCGCCCTTCAGCTCCTCGTTGTCCTCGTACTCCACGCCGACCGCGCGGCCGATGTCATCGACGATGTCCTGGTCGGGCGTCGGGTTGTCGCCGCCCGGCGCCTCGTCGCCCACCGAGTAGGCCGACTCCCAGTCGGCGTCGATATCGCCGCCGGTCAGCGCCGGGCTCGTCTCGGTGTGCTGGCTGAGCTTCTCGTGGAGCTCGCGCCGGCCGCTGCGCACGGCCGAGGCGGTGCGGTCGAGGTCGAGCGAGGAGGGCGGCGTCGGCACGAGCCCTTCGTCGCCGATGGTGCGGCGCTCGCGGTCGAGCGCCGGCGCCCGGCGGGTCTGCACCTTCCGAGCGCCCGTCCGCGCCGGCTTCGCTGAAGCCGTGCGCCGGCGAGCCTGTCCCGCTGAAGTCGTACGAAGACGGGCCGACGCCTTCGGGCGGGCGGCCTTGGCCGTGCGCGGGCGTGCCGGCTTCGCCGAAGCGGTGCGCCGGCGAGCCGTCTTTCCGGCGATGCCCCGTTTCCGGACCGCCGCGCGCGTGCGAGACCGGCTGCTGCCGGGGCGCTGTGCCTTCGTCGTGCGCCTGGAGGCGCGTGCCGCCTTGCGTTTGGCCATGGCTCATCCTTTCGTTCGCCCAGGCCGCGACCGGCTGGGTTCCGGAGCTTACCTTGACAGTGACCGATAAGTGACCTATCCTCTATATCTTATCGGCGTCGGAGAACTGCTCGCCGTGGGGGACGTGAGGCCCCGACTCTCGACCCTCCGTTCAGTTCGCTCTGCCGCGTTCGTCGCCCGTGGCGATGCTCAGCGCGACCTCGAGCATAGCCGAACGGCAGTCGAAGGGCAGCGACTCGTCCAACGCCCTTATATCTGCGGGGGGCCGGTCCCCGCAACCGTGTCGACGTCGCTCGAGGTTGGCTCGAGCGGAGTCGAGCGGCCACAGCACGACACCGGCCTGCCCCGAAGCGAGGCGCCCCAGGCGCCCGGTCGAAGGGCACGCCCTGACCGCCGTGCCCCGGGCGCGCGGCAGGGACGATCGAGGAGGACGCGCATCGAATGGCACACCCAGACAGCGGGTTGATCTCGCCCGAGAAAGCGGGCGACCAGCCCGGCGCACCGGCACGCACCCGGGCCGGCAGACCCGCCGGCCCGGCGTTCACGCCGATGCCACACGAAGACGTGGACCCGCGGGAGTTCGCGGCCATGCTCGGCATCTACGACGACAGCTTCCGCAACATGGCGGAAGGGGAAGTCGTCAAGGGCACCGTCCTCCAGGTCACCGAGACCGACGTTGTCGTCGACGTCGGCTACAAGTCGGAAGGCCTCATCGCCGTCAGCGAGTTCCTCGACGAGTCCGGGCAGGTGACCGTGCAGCCCGGCGACCTTGTCGACGTGCTGCTCGAGCGCACCGAGGACCGGGACGGCCACATCGTGCTCTCCCGCGAGAAGGCCGAGAAGATGAAGATCTGGGACGAGGTCGAGAAGGCCTACACCGAGCGGAAGGTCGTCATCGGCCGCGTCATCGAGCGGATCAAGGGCGGGCTGGCGGTCGATATCGGCGTCCGCGCCTTCCTCCCGGGGTCGCAGATCGACATCCGTCCGGTCCGCAACCTCGACGCGCTCAAGGGGCAGGAGCTCCGGATGCGCGTCATCAAGGTCAACAAGAAGCGCGGCAACATCGTGCTCTCGCGCAAGGCGCTCCTCGAGGAGGAGAACGCCGAGAAGAAGAAGACGACGCTCGAGACGCTGGCCGAGGGGAAGGTGCTGCGCGGCACGGTGAAGAACATCACCGACTACGGCGCGTTCATCGACCTCGGCGGCATCGACGGCCTGCTGCACATCACCGATATGTCGTGGGGGCGCGTCGGCCATCCGTCGGAGCTCTTCAAGGTGAACGACGAGGTCGACGTGACCGTGCTCAAGTACGACCCGGCCACCGAGCGCGTGTCGCTCGGGCACAAGCAGCTCATCCAGGATCCGTGGGCGTCGGTGCAGGACCGCTACCCCGTGGGCGTGCGCGTGAGCGGCAAGGTGGTGAGCCTGACCGACTACGGCGCCTTCGTGGAGCTCGAGGCGGGCGTCGAGGGGCTCATCCACGTCTCCGAGATGTCGTGGAGCAAGCGGGTGAAGCACCCGTCGAAGATCCTCAACGTCGGCGACACGGTGGAGGCGATGGTCCTCGGCGTCGACCCGGCGGCCCGGCGCATCTCGCTCGGCCTCAAGCAGGTGGAGAGCAACCCGTGGCACGAGCTGGCCGAGAAGTACCCGGTCGGCACGCGCATCAAGGGGAAGGTGCGCAACCTCACCGAGTTCGGCGCCTTCGTCGAGGTCGAGGAGGACATCGACGGCCTGATCCACATCTCCGACATGTCGTGGAGCAAGCGGATCAAGCACCCGTCCGAGGTCGTCAAGAAAGGCGACCTCGTCGAGGCGATGGTGCTGAGCATCGACGCCGACAACCAGCGGCTCTCGCTCGGGCTGAAGCAGCTCGCCACCGACATCTGGGACGACTTCTTCTCGCGCCACCACGTGGGCGGCGTCGTCGAAGGGAAGGTGACGCGGATGACGAACTTCGGCGCCTTCGTCGAGCTGGACGAAGGGATCGAGGGGCTCATCCACGTCTCCGAGTTCGACGACAGCCACGGCGGCGAGACGATCGACCTGCAGGTGGGGCACGCCTACCAGCTGAAGATCATCAAGCTGAGCCCGCAGGAGCGGAAGATCGGCTTGAGCATTCGCGCCCTCAAGTCGGACGACCACCGCACCGACTTCGAGGCCTACGCCTCCGAGAACGAGGGGACGGGAACGGCGACGCTCGGGGACCACTTCAAGAACCGGTAGGTCTTCGGGGGCTCGAGGCCTGGGGCCTGGGGCCCGACAAGGACTCAGAGATGAGCACTCCTGGCGGCAGCATGACGAAGGCGGAGCTCGTGGAGGAAGTGTCGCGGGTCTCCGATCTGACCAAGAAGCACTCGGAAGTCATCGTCGACACGGTGTTCAAGAGCATCATCGACGCGCTGCACCGCGGCGAGAAGATCGAGCTGCGGGGGTTCGGCAGCTTCCGGCTGCGGAAGCGCGAGCCCCGGAAGGGGCGCAATCCGAAGACCGGCGACAAGGTGGACGTGCCGCCGAAGAAGGTGCCCTACTTCAAGCCGGGCAAGGAGCTGAAGGACCTGATCAACCGCCAGGCGGCCGAGCCCTCGCCGGCGCCGAGCCCGGCGCCTGCGCTTCCAGCTCCAGACTCGGCGGCGGTCTGAAGACCGCCGGCACGTTGAAACGTGGAATGTGGATCGCCTCTGGTCGCCCTGGCGTCTCGACTACGTGACGCGCGGCGCCGCCGGCTCCGGCTCCCCCTGCATCTTCTGCGCGACGCAGGCCGACCTGGTCGTCTGCGCGGGGACCACCTGCTACGTCATCCTCAATCTCTACCCGTATAACAACGGCCATCTGATGGTGGTGCCCTACCGGCACGTCGCCACGCTCGGCGAGCTGACCGAGGCGGAGCTCGGCGAGATCGGGCGGCTGACGCAGCGCGCCGAGGCGGCGCTCACCGAGGCGTACCGGCCGCACGGCCTGAACGTCGGGATCAACCTCGGTACGTCGGCGGGCGCGGGCATCCTCGATCACCTGCACGTGCACGTGGTGCCGCGCTGGAGCGGCGATACCAACTTCATGACGGTGGTCGGCGAGATGCGCGTGCTTCCCGAGGAGCTCGGCGCGAGCGCCGCGCGGCTGCGGCCGATCTTCGCGCGCCTCGCCTCGGGCTCACAGATCTAGCCTGGATTATTCACGGACGCGTCGTTCACACTGCTGGGTTCTCCCTTCTCCGTTCGTGTTCCGGTTCGGGGCTGCCGTTCGTCGTTCATCTTCGAGCCGGGTCGAGGAGACACGTTCGCTCCGAAACGCGGCTCCGCAGGCCGGAAAAACGCCGCTCTGGCGTATCGTCGGTCGCAATGGCGTGGGGGCCCCCATCCCCACGCCGTGTCGCTGGCCTGCGCGGCGTTTTTCGTGATCGGAACGGCCTGCTCCGAACGCGTGTCTCCGCGAGCGTGTCCCCTCGACCGGTTCGTTCATGAATACTGTGGGCGAGACCTCCGGCCAGTGAACCGCGAACCCCGAACACGAACCCCGAACACGAACCTGAACACGAACCGAGAAGCGAGAACCGAGAAGCGTGAACGACTGATTCACGAATAATGCGGGCTGGACAGGGTCGCCCGGAAACCGCCGGCGAGCGGCTGCGCCATTCAGGCCAGAATCTGCTAGTGTACTGGCCATGAGAAAGGTCTCTATTCAGGACCTCAAGGCAAACCTCTCCGGGGTCATCGCGGAGGTCGAAGCCGGCACCCCCGTGGTCGTGACCCGGCACAACAGGCCGGTCGTCCACCTGCAGCCGGCGCGAAGCGGCGACGTGCATCGCGGCGCGCACGTGGGCCGCGGCCGACTGCGGCCCGCTCTGGCGCGGTCCGCCAGGAGACCGAGGGGGCGGTCCCTGGCGGTCCTGCTGGAGGACCGCGGAAACCGGTGAGCCCCGGCGCGCCGCCGCGCCCGCGGCGGCGGCTGTACATCGACACGTCGGCGTACCTCTGCGTCCTGCTGGGCGAGGACGGGGCGGACCGTCTGGCGGCCGAGACCGACGGCGCCGAACTGCTGTCGAGCGTGCTCCTCGTGCTGGAAGCGAGGCGGAATCTGACCAGGCTCGCGCGGAAGGGCCTGCTGACCTCGGAGCAGTACGCCGCGTGCGTCGAGCGCCTGGAGCACGACATGCAGCTCTTCGTGCTGCGGGACCTGACCCTCGATCTCTGCCACTCGGGCCTGCTGCCGGCCGTCATCACGCCGCGATCGCTCGACCTGGCGCATCTAAGGACCGCGCTCTGGTTTCATGGCCGCGAGGCGCTCACGAGATTCGTCACGCTGGACGGGGCGCAGGAGCAGGCAGCCCGCGAGCTCGGCTTGCCCGTGTGATGGGGGCGCCACGGCGCGCGGCCCGGGGTCAGACCCCTTCGAGGCGCTAACGCAAGCCGAACTCGTCGAGCCGCCGGTAGAGCGCGCGCCGGCTGATGCCGAGCTGCCGGGCTGCCGCGGCCCGGTTGCCGCCAACCTGCTGCAGCGCCCGCTCGACCGTCTCGCGGTCGAGCGGCGGCCCGGCGTCCTCGTCGTTCTCGCCGGGCGCGGAGGGAGCGTCGCCGCGCTCGAGCGGCCGGCCGCCGAGCGCGGTGAGCACCTCCGGTTCGCTGAGGACGCGTCCCTCGCTCAGCATGCAGGCGCGCTCGATCACGTTGCGCAGCTCGCGCACGTTGCCCGGCCAGGGCGCGTCGAAGAGGAGCCGCTCCGCCCCCGGGCTCAGCCCGACGAGCCGCTTCTCGAACCGTCTGGCGAACTCCTTGATGAAGGCGGCCGTCAGATACGGAATGTCCTCGCGCCGGTCGCGCAGCGGCGGCAGGCCGATCTCGACGACGTTCAGCCGGTAGTAGAGGTCCCGCCGGAACCGTCCGGCCGCCACCTCGTCGAGCGGCCGGCGGTTGGTGGCGGCGACGACCCGGACGTCCACCTTGCGCCCCTCGGTGGCGCCGACCCGCTGCACCTCGCCGTACTCGATGACGCGCAGCAGCTTGGCCTGCACCGGCTGCGGCAGCTCGCCCACTTCGTCCAGGAAGAGCGTGCCGCCGTCGGCCAGCTCGAAGAGCCCCGCCTTGGCCTCGACGGCGCCGGTGAACGCGCCGCGGGTGTGGCCGAAGAGCTCGCTCTCGAAGAGCGTCTCGACCACGGCCGAGCAGTTGAAGGCGAGGAACTTCCTGTCGCGGCGCGGCCCGAGCTTGTGGAGCGCCCGGGCGACGAGCTCCTTGCCGGTGCCGGTCTCGCCGGTGACGAGCGCGGCCCGGGCGTGCGGGGCGATGCGGCGGAGCAGGTCGAACAACTGCTGCATCGCCGGCCCGCGGCCGATCATGCCGTGGAACTCGAGGCGGCCGGCCAGCTCGCCGTCGGCGGCCAGGAGCCGCTGCCGGCGGTCGATGTTCTGCCGGACCGTCGTCAGCAGCTCGCCGAGCCGCGGGAAGTCGAGCGGCTTGCTCAGGTAGTCGAGGGCGCCGAGCTTGACCGCCTCGATGGCCGTGTCGATGGTCGCCTCGCCGGTCATGAGGATCACCTGGCACTCGGGATCGACCTCGCGGATCGTGCGCAGGATGTCGAGGCCGCCCACCTCGGGCATGTTCTTGTCGAGCAGCGCCGCGTC
This sequence comes from Acidobacteria bacterium RIFCSPLOWO2_12_FULL_68_19, assembly GCA_001767525.1. Classification (GTDB taxonomy): domain Bacteria; phylum Acidobacteriota; class Vicinamibacteria; order Vicinamibacterales; family UBA2999; genus MELF01. Next base: position 197,010 of record MELF01000045.1, read on the forward strand.
GGGCCGGAGCGTGCGCAGTTCGGCGAGCAGCGCCCGGCCGCCCGCGTGGGTGATGACCTCGAACTCCCGCGCTTCGGCGAACCGCTGCACCACGCTCCGCATCGTCGGCTCGTCGTCGACCACGAGCAGCCTGGGGCGCCGGTCGGGCATCGGCGTCAAGGATACAACGGTGGATGGGCCGGCGCGCCATGTCTCCGATCACGGGCCACAGAGGCACAGAGACACAGAGGAGTTCTTTAACCTGGATGATTCACGAACGCGTCGTTCACACTGCTGGGTTCTCCCTTCTCCGTTCGTGTTCCGGTTCGGTTCTGCCGTTTGTCGGTCCCCGTCGGGAGTGCCGCCGATGCGAACCGAACCCCGAACACGAACCCTGAACACGAACCCTGAACACGAACCGAGAAGCGAGAACCAAGAAGCGTGAACGACTGATTCACGAAGAGTGCGGGTCAAGGCACCCTCGCACTCTCGCACCGTCGGACGCACCGTCGCACCCTCGTACGTGCGGCCGTCTGTTCGCGCACCCTCGCCGTGTGTCGTGCCTACGGTAGATTGGCGAGGAAGCGGTTGGCTGAGACGATTTCAACGCGCGTCGGCCCGATGTCGGGCAGACGCCGCTCCCGGGCGCCCCGGAGGACCACCTGGAACGCCGCGTCGGGGCGCGCCCGCTCCACGAAATAGCGGAGCCCGGGCACGAGCTCCGACTCCGAGAGCGTCGCCTCCACGGCCAGCCATGGCCTGCGCCCTCGAAGCACGACGAAGTCGACCTCGAGTCCCGCGCGATGGCGGAAGTAGCGAAGCTGCAGCTTCTCGCCCTCGATGTCAGCCGCCCAGTGCACCGCGCGCAGCAGGTGGAGCGCGAGCATGTTCTCGAACCGCGCGCCCTCGGACGCCGGCCGGGCCCAATCCCAGAAGTACAGCTTCTGCTCCTTCTTGACCGCCTTGATGCGCGGCCCGCCGAACGGCGGCAGCCGGAAGACCGCGTCGAGCCGCTCGAGAATCGCGATCCAGCTCCGAACGGTTTCGAACGCCACCTCGAGGTCCTCACGGAGGCTGTTGATCGACAGGATGCCACCGGCCACGTCGCCAAGCCGATCGAACAACAGCTCGAGCCGTTCGAGCTCCCGCACCTGCTCGAGCGACGCCACTTCCTCCTCGACCAGCCGGGCCCCATAGGCCAGCCGCCAGCGCGCCGCGCTTCGGTCGGAGCCTGAGAGGAGCGGCTCGGGAAAGCCGCCCAGGCGCAGGAGATCCTCGATTCCGCGCGGTGGCGGCGCCGTGCCGAGCGCCGGGATGTCGGCGATCTCGCCGAACGGCAGGGCGCACAGCTCGCTGTAGGTGATCGGATGGAGGTGGTGGGGGAGATAGCGCCCCTGAAGCGAGTCGCCGCCGTGGCCGTACGCCTCGAGGCGGGCGCTGCCGGTGACGAGCAGCTGCCGGCGCCGCCCGGCGGCGTCGGTCAGTTCCTTGAGGAAGGCGCGCCACCGCCGGAACTTGTGCAGTTCGTCGAAGGCCCAGAGCGGCCGGTCGCTGTCGAGCTGCCGCTTCTGAATGGCGAGCCGGTCGGCCGGCGCGTCCCAGCTGTAATAGCGGCCGCCGCCCGCCTCGACCAGGCGGCGGACGAGTGTGGTCTTGCCCGTCTGCCGCGGCCCCGAGAGCAGGACCATCTTTCGCGGCAGGTCGGCGGCGACGGCGCCCGTCAGCCGGCGATCGATCAGCCGGGACATTATTAGAGCATAGTCGAATATTGTCCGAGATACGAAAGGAGGCCGGCGATTACGGGCCACAGAGGCACAGAGACACAGAGGATGTCTCTCTCCTGGATGATTCACGAACGCGTCGTTCACACTGCTGGGTTCTCCCTTCTCCGTTCGTGTTCCGGTTCGGGTCTGCCGTTCGTCGGTCCCCGTCGGGAGTGCCGTCGATGCGAACCGAACCCCGAACACGAACCCTGAACACGAACCGAGAAGCGAGAACCAAGAAGCGTGAACGACTGATTCATGGCGCGGCCCGGGTCGAACCCCTCCGAAGCACCGTCGCACCCTCGCACCGTCGGACGCACCCTCGCACCCTCGCACCTCGCACCGTCGCACCTGTGCCAGCCGCTTCACCCCGGCGACCGGTCTCGCGATCAGCTTGCCAGCGGGAGCCGGCGGAGGAAGACGCTGCGGACGCGCCTGAGGAGCACCTCGGCGTCGAACGGCTTGATGAGATAGTCGTCGGCGCCGAGCGAGAGCACCGTGCGCTCGACCTCGGGGCCGCTGTCGGCCGTCAGCACGATGACCGGCATGCGGGCGCAGGCCTCATCGGCGCGTAGCGCCGACAGCGTCTCGTAGCCGTCCACCTCCGGCATCAGCAGGTCGGTAATCAGCAGGTCCGGGCGATGCGCGACGGCCATGTCGATCCCTTCGCGTCCGTTCCTGGCTTCGAGCACCTGGTAGCCGCCGCGCTGCAGCAGCAGCCCGACGAGCATCCGGATCATCCGGTCGTCATCAACGATGAGGACGCGCCGGGCGCCTGGCGCGGTGGACGCGGCACGGCCGCAGATGGGCGCCCGGCGCGGCTCGACGCCGGAGGATCGCGGATAGCAGCGGTCGAGTGCCGGCGTGAGCTGCGAGGGACGGGCGAGCCGCGGGTCCGCCTGTCGTCCGGACGTGAGGCTCAGGTCGGTGTCGACCTCGGCGGCGAACGGCTGCGCGGTGGCGTAGGTCAGCGATCGGTTGTCTTCGGCGATCGGCAACACGAGGTGCCGCCGGGCGAGCGGTTCGGGGACGAGCCGCAGCGCCAGCGGGCTGACCTCGGTGCTCTCGAGATCGATCAGCGGAATTCCGGTGGCTGCGCTCAACGCCTCGTACGCCGCGCGTTCGAGCACGGAGGCTGGTGCGACGCGTGCTGCGCTCACGGGGCGGGTGGGGAGCACAGCGCGTGCCAAGGAACTCCGGCGGGGCCGCTGCGCTCTGCGATGCGCGGCCCCGCCTCTGTTCGTAGGCCGGGCCCGCGAATAGATGGAGCAGCGGACCCGGCGATCGCTGTGCGCTATGGCGGCGCACGCTGTGCGTGCGTGCGTGCGAAAGCGCACACGCCGCCGCGGCACGACCGACTCGCGGGTGCGCCTAAGTACTTCTCCACGCCCTACTTCGACCACGTCTTCGACGGCCTCACGCCTCTGGCGCGCCTCGTGCTGGATGGTGCGGCATGCGTTCGAACGTGGCGTCGTTCACTGTCGTCTGCGTGCTCGTTGCAAGTGTTTCGAGGGTCGTCGCGCAGACGCCCGACCTGACGACGCTGTCGCTCGAAGAGCTGCTGAACGTCGAGATTACGTCGGTGTCGCGGAAGGAAGAGACGCTCCTCCGGACCGCGGCTGCCGTGTACGTCATCACCGAGGACGACATCCGGCGATCCGGCGCGACGACGCTGCCCGATCTGTTCCGCATGGTCCCGGGCCTCTCGGTCGCGCAACTGAACGCCAACACCTGGTCGGTCACCGCGCGCGGCTTCGGCGGCACCCACGCCAACAAGCTCCTGGTGCTCATCGACGGCCGCAGCACCTACGCGCCGCTCAACGGCGGCGTGAACTGGGAGATGCAGCTGCTGCCGCTCGACGCCGTCGCGCAGGTCGAGGTCATCCGCGGGCCTGGCGGGTCGCTCTGGGGCACCAACGCGATCAACGGCGTCATCAACATCATCACGAAGACCGCCCACCAGAGTCCGGGCGCCCGCGTCGCCACGCATGCGAGCCGCTACGAGCCGGGGACCGTCGACTTCAGCTACGGCGGCCGGTTCGGCACGAGTGGCGCGCACGTGACGCAGGGCCGGTACTTCCAGCGGCAGTCGTCCGGCCTCACCTCGGGCCGCGCCAACGGCGATGACCTCGACGCCGCCTACGCCCGGACGCGGCTCGACTGGGGCGCGCAAGCCGACACCTTCTCCTTCCAGGCGGATCTGCTGCGCAGCACCGGCAGCCGCGTGCACTCCGAGGCGCGCCTGTCGCCGCCGTATCGAACGGTCGAGGAGACGGGCGTCGAGTCGACGGCGGGCAACGCTCTGTTTGCCTGGAAGCGCTCGGCGCGAGGCCGGACCGAGTCCAGCGTCCAACTCTTCTACAGCGGACTTGCCCGGGCGGAGCTGGCCGAGCGGGCGCACACTGCCGACCTGGACGTCCGGCAGCGCCGGCGCCTGGGCGCCCGCCACGATCTCGTCGCCGGCGTCGGCTACCGCTCCATCCTTGGCACCGTCTCGCCCGGGCCGAGCCTGGTGATCCGGCCCGGGCGCGTGCACGAACACCTCATGACGGCGTTCCTCCAGGACGAGGTCGCGATTGCCGATGCGCTGCGCGTCAGCGCCGGCGGCCGGGTCGAACGCAGCAGCGAGACTGGAATCGCTGTGCAGCCGACGGTTCGGGGACTCTGGGCCGTTTCGCCGCGGCAGTCCGTGTGGGGCGCCGTGTCGCGCGCCGTCCGTGTGCCGAACCGGTTCGAGCGGGGCATGTTCATACTGCTGTCGGCCGGCGCCGGCCCTGCGGGGCTGCCGCTCGCCGTGACGCTGGAAGGCTCGCGCGACACCAAGCCGGAGATTCTCACGGAGTACGAAGCCGGCTACCGGGTGCTGTGGCGCACCGTGTCGATCGACCTCGCAGCGTTCATCGGCGCCTACGACGATCTGGCGAGCCACACGCCGGCCGCGCCGGGGATTGGCGAGGTGTTCGGCGCCCGTGCGTTCCGCGTCCCGCTCGTCGCGGCCAACGAGGCGTTCGGCACCTCCCGCGGAGTGGAGGTGGCTGGGGCGTGGAAGCCGATGCCCTGGTGGCAGGTCGCAGGCAGCTACTCGACCTACGACGTCGACTTCGGCTCCCGCACCGGCAGCGCGGCGGAGTCGGTGCCGATCAACGGTCCGGTGCCGGGCCACCTCCTGCACCTGCGGGGGTCGATCGATCTGACCGGCGGGTTCGGGGCGGGCGCGCTGTTCTACCGGGCGTCGACCATCGAAGAGCTGCAGATTCCCGTCGTCAATCGGCTCGATCTGCGCCTGACCTGGACCCGCGGCAGCGTCGTGCTCGGCGCCGGGGCGCAGAACCTCCTGCACGCCGAGTCCGTCGAGTACGCGGACCGCACCGCTCGAGTGCTGCCGAGCCCGGTGCGCGTCAATCCGTACGTGGACGTGTCGTGGCGCTTCTGACTTCCCGGTCCTCCGGCGGTTCCAGCGAGGCCATGTCCACGATGCGCCCGGCCGACCGCCGTGGCCCGTGGGCCGTGTGCCTGGCGCTCTCGGCGTGCCTGCTCGGGCCCGCCTTCGGCCAGGGGTGGGCGGAGGCGCAGGCCGCACTCAACGAGGACGAGGTCAAGGCGGCGTTCCTCTACAACTTCGGCAAGTTCGTCCAGTGGCCGCCCTCCAGCCATCGACAGGGCGACATCGTCATCGGCGTGCTCGGGTCCTCGCGCGTACTGGCGGTCCTCGAGGGCATCGCCCGGGGGCAACAGATCAACGGCCGTGCGGTCGTCGTGCGCGCCATGGGCGCCGACGACGACCCGCGGGCCTATCACATTGTCTTCATCGGGACGGCCGCGGCGCGGCGCGCCCGGGAGATCGTCGGGCGCGTGCACGCCGCCGGCGTGCTCACGGTGGGCGAGCAGCCGGATTTCCTGGCCGAGGGCGGCCTGGTCCGGTTCTACGTCCGCGACCGCCGGATCCGGTTCGAGATCGACCCGGTGGGAGCGCAGCGCGACGGGCTGAAGATCAGCGCGCAACTGCTCAGCCTCGCCGCGCGATGAGGAGCAGATGACCATCTGGCGACGCGCATCGATTCGGCAGAAGCTGACCGCTGTGATGGTGGCGACGGCGGTCGCCACGGTGGTGATGGCGCGGACGCTGATGATCGGGCACGACTACGTGATCTTCCGGCGCCTGCTCGCCACGGAACTGTCGACCGTGGCCGAGATCACCGCCGGCAATTCCGCGGCCTCCCTCGCCTTCGGCGACGCCGAGGCGGCCGTCGAGATCCTGGGCCGGCTGAGGACGTACCACGGCGTCGTCGGGGCGGCGGTCTTCGACCGGGTCGGGCAGCGCTTCGCCCTGTTCGGCGACATCGATTCGGCGGGGGTCTCGTGTCCGGCGGAGCCTGCCGCGGCGTTCACTGGAAGCCGGCTCGTCGTGGTGCAGCCGATTCTGCTGAACGACGAGCGGATCGGCCGGCTCTGCGTGCAGTCGAACCTCGACGCGCTCGGCGCGCGGTGGCGCTACCACGGCTGGACCTTCGTCGTGGTGGTGCTGCTGGCGTCGCTCCTGGCGTATCTGCTGTCGGTGCATATCCGGCGCGTCTTCACCCGCCCCGTGCTCGGGCTCGCCGGGACCGCCCGGGCCGTCTCGACGGGTCGCGATTACGCGCTGCGGGCCGAGAAGCTGTCCGACGACGAAATCGGCGCGCTCGCCGACGACTTCAACGTGATGCTGGCGCAGATCCAGGAACAGGATCGACAACTGCGCGCCCATCAGGATGGCCTCGAGCGCGAGGTGGCGAACCGTACCCGAGAGCTCGTCGCCGCCAAGGAGGCGGCCGAGGCGGCCAGCCGCGCCAAGAGCGAGTTCCTCGCCAACATGTCGCACGAGATCCGCACGCCGATGAACGGCGTCATCGGCATGACGGAGCTGGTGCTCGGGACCGATCTGCGCCCCGATCAGCGTGAGTACCTGGAGACGGTGCAGAGCAGCGCCGAGTCGCTGCTCGGCGTCATCAACGACGTGCTCGACTTCTCGAAGATCGAGGCGGGCAAGCTCACAATCGAACAGATCGACTTCGACCTGCGCCGCCTGGTCGAGGACGCGGTGAAGCCGATGGCGCTCCGGGCCGACCAGAAAGGCCTGGAGCTGCTGGTGGACGTGCGGCCGGGGGTGCCGCCCTACCTGCGGGGCGACCCGCTCCGGCTGCGGCAGGTGCTCGTCAATCTCGTCGGCAACGCCATCAAGTTCACCGAGCGGGGCGAGATCGTCCTCACCGTCGCGCCGGAGGAGGGAGCCTCAGGTCCCTGCGCGCTGCGCTTCGAGGTCAGCGATACGGGCATCGGCATTCCATCGGCGCAGCAGGCGGCGATCTTCGAGGCGTTCGCCCAGGCCGACAGCTCCATCACGCGCCGGCACGGCGGCACCGGCCTGGGGCTCGCCATCGCGTCGCAGCTCGTGCGGATGATGGGCGGGCGCATCGGGGTGGAGAGCGAGCCGGGCCGGGGCAGCCGGTTCTACTTCACCGCGCGCCTCGGCGAAGGGCGCGCCGTCGTCGAGGCGCCGGTGCCGGCCGAGGCGCTCGCGGGCCTCCGGGTGCTCGTCGTGGACGACAACGCCACCAACCGCCGGATTCTCGAGCAGGTGCTGCGGCAGTGGCACGTCGCGGCGACGCTGGCGGCAACCGGCGCCGACGCGCTCGCCCGGGCCGAGGAGGCGCAGGCGGCGGGTGCCCCCTTCCATCTTGCCCTTCTCGACGTGCACATGCCCGGCATGGACGGGTTCACGCTGGCCGAAAGGATGCGCGGGCTCCCGTCGCTGACGCTGGCGCCGATCCTCATGCTCAGCTCGGCGGACCACGCCGACGCGCTGGCGCGCAGCCGCGCGCTGGGGGTGTCGGCGTGTCTCATCAAGCCGGTGACGCAGCGGGAGCTGCGGGCGGCGCTCGTCGGCGCGCTGGGGCGCGGCGTCGAGGCGCCGCCCGTGCCGGCGCCCCCGGTCGCTCAGGCCCCCGCGCCACCGCGGGCGCTGCACGTGCTGCTGGCGGAGGACAACGCGGTCAATCAGCAGCTCGCGATTCACCTGCTCGAGGGCGCGGGGCACCGCGTGCGCCTGGCGTCGAACGGCCGCGAGGCGGTGGAGGCGTACCGCGGAAGCGCCTTCGACCTCGTTTGCATGGACCTGCAGATGCCCGACATGGACGGGTTCGAGGCGGCCGCCGCCATCCGGCGGCTCGACGCCGAGCGCGGCGGCCGGGTGCCGATCGTCGCGCTCACCGCGCACGCCATGGCCGGCGACCGCGAGCGCTGCCTCGAGGCCGAGATGGACGGCTACGTGGCGAAGCCGATTCGGCGGGCCGAGCTCATACCCGAAATCGACCGCGTCGTGTTCGGCGGGCCCGGCCCGGCCGCTCGCATCAGCGTGCGCTACGGGGACGACCCGGCGCTGCAGGCGCAGCTCGCCGCGGTGTTCCTGGAGGACTGCCCCGGGCGGCGCCGCGAGATGACCACCGCGCTCGAAGCCGGTGAAGCCGCCGGGCTGGCGCGGGCAGCCCACACGCTGAAGGGCGCGGTCGGCGTGATCTGCGACGGCGGGCCGCTCGAGACCGTCCGGGCGCTGGAGGCGGCGGCGCGCGACGGCGACCTCGCCCGGGCCGCGGAGCTTCACGGCCGGCTCGAGCGGGAGCTCGACCAGCTGCAGGACGAGCTCCGGCGGATGGGCGCCGGCGCACTCTCGATCACGGAGGCGATAGGATGACCGGCGAATCTCTGACGCGACTGCTCGTCGTCGATGACGACCCGCGCCTGGGCGACTACCTGCGCGTGCTGCTGGCGCGGACCGCGACGCGGTACGCCGTCGACGTGGCCGGCACGGCCGAAGCAGGCCTCAGCGCGCTCCGCGCGGGGCGGCATCACGTGTGTCTGCTCGACTACCGCCTGGGCGCCGAGGACGGACTCGACCTCCTGCGGAAGGCGCGCGCCCTGGAGATCCGCACGCCCGTCATCCTCCTGACCGGCGACAGCGACTCGTCGCTCGAGTTCACGGCGATCGAGGAGGGCGCCTCCGACTATCTGAACAAGGCGGACCTGGCGCCGGCGCGGCTCGAGCACGCCGTGCGCCGCGCCGTGGCGCGCCGCCGCGCCGACGCCGCGCTCCGCGAGCGCGAGCTGCGCGTGGCCGACGCCGAGGCGTTCGCCCTCGTCATGCGCGCCACCATCGCCCTCGACGGACGATGGATCAAGGTGTCGCCGCGGCTGTGCGAGCTGCTCGGCTACACCGAGGAGGAGCTGCGCCGCCGGCGCCTCACCGACCTCATCCATCCCGACGACGTCGAGGGGTGCATCGAGGAGCGCCGGCGCCTGGTGGACGAGGGCGTGCGCACGATCGAGCTCGAGCGCCGGTACCTCCGGCGCAACGGCGACGTCGTCTGGATGTACCAGAACTGTTCGCTCGTGCGCATCGAGGACGACATCCCGTGCGAGATGCTCGTCTACTTCCGCGACATCACCGAGCAGAAGCGGCTGCAGGAGCAGCTCGGCCAGGCGCAGAAGATGGAGGCGGTCGGCCAGCTCGCCGGCGGCGTGGCGCACGACTTCAACAACCTGCTGACGGCGATTCTCGGCTACGCCGAGCTGCTCAAGGAGCGCTGCAGCGACACGCCCGACATCTGCGCCGACGTGGAGGAGATCCGCAAGGCCGGCGTGACGGCGGCCGCGCTGACCGAGCAGCTCCTCGTGTTCAGCCGCAAGCGGCTGGTCCGCCCCGACGTGCTGTCGCTCAACGCCGTCCTCGACGGCATGCGGCGCCTGCTCGTCCGGCTGCTCGGCGAGGACATCGTCCTGGAGATGGCGCCTGGCGCCGACGTGCCGGCGATCGAGGCCGACCCGGTGCAGATCCAGCAGATCATGATGAACCTGGCGACCAACGCCCGCGATGCGATGCCGCGCGGCGGGCGCCTGACGATCCGGACGGCGCACGTCGCGGCGCCGCCCGCGGCCCCCGCGGCCGCGCTCCCCGCCGGCGCCTACGTGGCGCTGACGGTGCGCGACACCGGCGTCGGCATGGACGGGGCGACCCGGGCGCGCATCTTCGAGCCGTTCTTCACCACCAAGCGGGACGGCCGCGGCACCGGCCTTGGGCTCGCCACGGTGTACGGCATCGTCCGGCAGAGCGGCGGCGCCATCGACTGCGACTCGGCGCCGGGCGAGGGCACCACGTTCACGATGTTCTTTCCCGTTTCCACCAAGCGCGCGGTCGAGAGGCCGGCGAGCGGCCAGGCGGCCGGCGCCGGCACCGGCACGATCCTGCTCGTCGAGGACCGCGACGACGTCCGGCGGATGACGCGCCGCGTCCTGGAGCGCGGCGGCTACGACGTCATCGATACCGGCGACCCGCGCCAGGCGGGCGCGCTGGCGGCGAGTCGTCCCGTGGAGCTGCTGCTGACCGACGTCGTCATGCCGGGGCTGAGCGGCCCGGAGCTGGCGCGCCAGATCCGGGGCGATCGTCCGGCGCTGGCGGTGCTCTTCATGTCGGGATTTCAGGGGCGCGAGGCGCTCGACGATATCGCCGACGCTCCGTTCCTGCACAAGCCGTTCACGCCGCACGCGCTGCTGGCCAAGGTCGGCGAGGTGCTCGCGGCCAGGGCAGCCGGTGCGCACGTGGAGCCGGCCGCGCGGCAGGCCCGGGTGGGATGAGGCGGGCGGTGCGTGCAACCGATGGGCGTGTGTGTGCGGGCCCGGCGTGTGCGGCGCACAGGCGCCCGCCGGTCCTGGAGGGGAGATTCGTGTAACAGAGGGGAGCACAAGGAGTTAGTGTGACGCCCCATTCTGGCGCGTGTTCTGCACGGTCTCGGGTGGTTGCAAGGAGGCAACACACGGTGACCTACCTGCTGCACGTCGACGACGCGACTCCGACTCCGCCTCTGCCCGCCGGCGGCACGACGGCGACGCTGTTGGCGCTCCTGCAGGCGCCGGGCACGCCGGCGGCCGAGCACGCGCTTCGCGTGGCCCACCTGGCGGTCAGGCTGGCCCGGACGCTCGACATCGACGAGGGGGCTGTCGTGCAGATTGAGCATGGCGCGCTGCTCTCGGCCGTGGCCCGGCTCGACCTCTACGCGCTGGCGCGGCGTGTGCCGCAGTTGCACGGGGCGGCGGCGATTGCCGTGGCATCGCAGGAACGCATCGACGGCACCGGGTTCCCGCTGGGGCTCGCGGGCGAACGGATTCCACCGGGCGCGCGCATCGTGGCGGTGGCGAGCGCGTACGAGGAGCTGGTGTCGAATGGCGGCCTCACGCCCGCCGAGGCTCTCACGGTTCTGTGCGGCGCCCGGGCACGCGAGTTCGATCCGGCGGTGCTCGGCGCGCTGCGGCGGCAGTTTCGCCCCGAGGTCTCCGGTCTGTGGCCCGCGGCCTAGGAGATTCACGAACGCGCGTCGTTCACACTGCTGGTTTCACCCTTCTCCGTTCGTGTTCCGGTTCGGTGCTGCCGTTCGTCGTTCCCCGTCGAGCCGGTTCGAGGGGTTCCGGCGAGGACGAGCCAGAGACCTCCGACCAGTGAACTGCGAAGGGAACGTGAACACGAACCGAGCACCGAGCACCGAGAAGCGTGAACGACTGATTCATGAATAGTGCGGGCGAGTGGTGGAGGAGCCGTGAGTGACGTCTTGATCGTGGAGGACCAGGCGCCGATCGTGCGCCTATTGAAGACCTGGGTGGAGGATGAAGGCGAGTGCGTCCTCGCGGCCGAGAGCGCCGAGCAGGCGCTCGTGCTCGCCGCCGAGCGGCCGCCGGCCGCCGCCCTGTGCGACATCAACCTGCCGGGAGGCCGCGACGGATTCTGGCTGGTGGAGCAACTGCACCGGCTGTCGCCGGCGACGGCGGCGGTGATGACGACCGGGCTGCAGCGAACCGACGCCGCCATCGCCGGCCTGTACCGGGGGGCGGTGGACTACGTGCTCAAGCCGTATACGCGCGACCGGCTCGTCGGCGCGCTGCGGCGCGCGCTCGCCGAGCACGCGGCGCGGAAAGCGGGGCAGGCCGCCGCGGCCGAGGGGGCGCGCGGCTGCCCGGCCGGGGCGACCTCGGCGCTGCTGGCGGTGCTGCAGGCGCAGGGCGGCGGGGCGCTCGCCCTTGCCGAACGCGTGGCCGGGCGCGCCGGGCAACTGGCGGCCTCGCTCGGACTCGGCGAGCAGGAGGTGACGTGCATCGAGCACGCGGCGCTCCTGCGTGAGGTGGACCGGCTCGACGTGCACCTGCTCGCGCGGCGGGTGCCGCTTGTCGGCGCCGCCAACGCGATTGCCGTGGCGGTGCAGGAACGGTTCGACGGCGCCGGCTTTCCGCTGGGTCTGCGGGG